>NZ_CP130565.1:1160159-1802819 GCF_030534335.1 Marivirga harenae
CATTTGCTCTAATTGCCAAAAATTACGGAGATTAAGTACTAAACTTGCTTGAAACTGCTGAAGCGCATTGTTTTACATTGTGATAGCTAGATTATATAGTTTTCAGCCGTATCTCTTAGAGTTGAAATACTTTACCTTATTCTCTCTTCCATGATTAATTGCTTGATATATTAAAAAAGGAATAGTCAATGCTCCCACAAGTCCTGCTATTGTATAAATGTATAATATTTTGAAAAAGAAAGGCCACAAATAAGCAAACAATCCAATTGTCCCAGCCAGGAAAATCAGAACGTCCAAAAGTGATAAAATTTTGTTTTCTACTGCTCTGATTTCATTTACCTTATATGTTTTGTTAGTCCCGCAGTTTGAACATTTTAATTCAATATTATCACTTCTTTTTCTGGCTAGCTCAAATCTGTCCGAAACATTTGCATGAAATAATAGGTACGCTTTACAATTATCACATCTGGCCTGTAATTTCACTATTGGTTGCTGTAATTCGCTAACAATTGGCTATCAGCGTTGCGGATACATATTATTAGGAAATATAAAAAATTCAATCCTAAATCCTTAGAAAACCAAGGATTTTTCGACTAGCCTTTAATTTTGGATTAATTAACCTAAAGCGCTTGTTTACTCCTCAATTTCAACAAACTCATAAGCCCCAATATCTGGAGTAGCACCTCTACTTTCACCTTGGATATCGGTAGTAATATTAGTCGGTAAAGCGCCATCAATGGCAGGTGAATTCTCTTGCAAACGGAAATCCGCGTCATTTACTTCCACAAATTCGGGCACTTGGTTGCGGATTGAATTATTCTCACTTAAAACTGATATACTACTTCTGAATAAATTATGCGAAAAAGAAAAATTCAAGTTCCCTTCTTGCTGTTCGAAAAATTGGATTTCGTCTGTTATTCGGCCGTAAATAATGTTGTTTAACAATTGAACTTCCAATGGGGCTAAAATTTCATTATCATCATTATCAAAAGCCAAATCAGAAAAGAAAGCGGCCGGATCTTCGCGGGCTACATTAAAGTAATTAGCAATGGTACAATGAGTGTAATAGGCACTCCCTCCGCCAGTATGGGAAACCGTTCCTGAAGCAGTATTGTAAAAAACAGAATTAATCGCTTCAAAATCACTGTTTAAGGAAATGACTGATGATAAGGCCATATTACCTACAAAGCAATTCTCCATGATTAAATCTGGCTCGTTATCCGGATTGAATATGTTTAGGTTTACACCAAAAAGAGCATTTTTAATTGTAGTGTGTTTGAAATAATTATCTTTACTATCCTCCAAAAACACAATGCCACCCCATTGGCCTGCAGCAGTGGCAAAAGGCTCGTCCAACCTATCGTTAGTGAATACAATGGGTTCTTCTATACTTCCCTCGGCTTGTAAACTTCCATTTACAACAATAAAGGTTTGTGTAGCACTATAAATTCTAGTTCCCGGTTCAATACTCAACATACATGAAGAATCAACTTGGATGGTGCCTGATAATACATAAGGCTTTTCCGCATTCCATCGAGCACTACAATCCAAAATTGTGTCGGATAAATAATGTGCATTCTGACCCCAGGCTTCAAAAACTACAGATTGAGAATTTTCTTGATTAACTACTTCTAAATAATCTCTTATCACAAAGGGGTTGTTTTCATCTCCTTGATCAATATTGGCGGAAATCAACAGTAGAAGACTATCTTCCGCCAATAACAGCTGATCGGAAAATGAAGATTGCGTTCTTCCGTTCAAGGTAAGTTGAAAAGCAGTGTTCTGATTTCTCAGCCCAATGGAAGAAATCGTGACCGCCTCTTTAGAGGGGTTTTTGATTTTAAGCCTTTTTGTAATGCTCAGTCTTTCGGCAAACAGAGTGTCAAACTGTAAAGTGTCTGTAGAAAATGTGAGATCTACGGGATCTGTTGTTGGCTCAGGTTCATATGAACACGAGGCCAATCCAGTAAACAAAACTCCAAAAAAAATCAATATAAAGGCCTTATTAAGCCGTTTCATCCATTTTGCTGGCATTTTCGGCAATCTGTAAATTTTCAACAAGGTCTTCGATTTCACCATTCATGATATTGGGTAAATTATGAACTGTATAATTTATTCTATGATCGGTCACCCGTCCTTGTGGGTAGTTGTAAGTTCTGATTTTGTCAGATCTGTCACCGCTTCTTACAATGCTTCTTCTTTGAGCACCAACTTCTTCATTTTGCTTTGCAAGCTCAATTTCGTACAAACGAGAACGCAATACTTTTAGTGCTTTTTCGAAGTTTTTAATTTGAGATTTTTGGTCTTGACATGTGACCACCAATCCAGTCGGTTCGTGTGTCAATCGCACGGCAGAATAAGTCGTATTTACAGATTGTCCACCCGGTCCGGAAGAACAATAAGTATCTTTTCTTACATCATTCATGTCAATTTCAACTTCCACATCATCAATTTCAGGCAATACTGCTACGGTGGCCGCAGAAGTATGAACTCTACCTTGAGTTTCGGTTTGGGGCACTCTTTGAACCCGATGCACACCTGACTCATATTTTAAGGTTCCATAAGCATTTTTGCCTGTAACCGTACTGATAATTTCCTTATAACCACCGGCAGTCCCAAAGGTCAAATCCAAAACGGTCAAATTCAATCCATTTTTATCGCAAAATCGTTGGTACATTTTATATAAATCGCCTGCAAAAATGGCCGCTTCGTCTCCACCCGTTCCAGCTCTAATTTCCAAAACAGCATTTTTTGAATCATTAGGGTCTTTAGGAATCAGTATTTTTTTCAGTTCATCTTCGAGCTTTTCCTTCTCAGGTTTTAGTTCCTCTAATTCCATTTTGGCCATTTCCCTAAACTCCGGCTCCTTTTCGGTCTCCAAAATGTTCTTAGCTTGTTTGATGTCGTCCAGCACTTTGGTATACTGATCATACACCTCCACTACTTTTTCCAAATCAGCATACTCTTTGCTGAGCTCGGTAAACTTTTTCATGTCCGCCATAGCATCAGGTTGCACCATTAATTGGCCCACTTCCTGAAAGCGTTCCTTCATTCTTTCTAATCTGTCTAACATCAATTATTCTATTTATTAATACAAAACTACTAAATATTAATCAATAGATTAAAGCACAAAATACTTGATATTATATGTTTGTATATTGCTCGACCTTTAATTCAAAGATTTTTCCCGGGGGTTAAGCGATAAATACTTCTTTTTTCACTTAAAAATGACTACTTTTTCACTTTAAAATAAAATAGCTGGGGTTACGTGTAGCTTAAGATTAAGATAAATATAAAATACTCTATTAGAAAATTCATTTACGAATGCACCACTTAAAAATCGTTTTCATATTTTTCGTTTTCCTTTTTGTTGCAAAGGATAGCATTGGTCAAGAAAAAAACTATCGGTTCCACAAGGTATTTTTCTACAGTTTTACAAAATATATTGATTGGCCTGAGGAAAAAAAGAAAGGGGATTTTGTGATCGCAGTAATAGGAGACTCAGAGATTATCCCCTTATTGGAAGAAATGGCAGAAATCAAGAAAGTGGGAGAGAGAAATATAAAGATAGTTAAGCTTGATAAAGTCAATAAAGGGGAGTTTTATCATATCGTATTTGTGCCATCGGAAAAAGCTCAAAATTTTGCCAGTATAAAAACCAACCTCAATGGACAGCCCTGTTTGTTGGTTACTGAATCAGAAGGGATGGCACGCAACGGATCTATGATTAATTTTAAAGATGTAGATGGAAAATTGAGATTTGAAGTGAATACCACGACATTGGAAAAGTCAGGATTAAAAATGTCTCAAGAACTGACCCGTTTTGGGGAAGAAATAAATTAAATATTACATATATAAGCGCGTACGGAATTATTGGATTAAATTTATATTTCAATTAATTTCATTAAGTTTAAAAAAGAATAATTTTTTAAAAGCCAAAAGATGAAAAACTTTCGATTTACGATTGGTAATAAAATACTCGGTGGGTTTATCACCCTTATATTAATTTTTATAGTATATGCCGGAATCACAATTTTCACAGTTACTCAGAATAGTAATTTAACCCAAACCAATTCTAATGTTATAAAGCCTTCACTATCGAGCATTAAGGATTTTAACCTTCTGATTGTAAAATCAAAAATGTTTGTGACCAACTGGGTATATCTTCAGGGCAACGAGACAAATAAAGATAGTTTACGGTCAATTCATTCTGAACAATATCCGGCTCTGAAAGAAGAAATAACAGCCTTGAAGGAAAAATGGGATAATGAGGAGCAGAGGCTGGAGATGGATACTATTTTTACTGAATTTGAACAGTTAATGGATGTTCAAAAAGGAATAATGGAAAGTTTAATGACTTTTGAAGATTATGAAGACCCGATTGTTAAATTCATGGCTTCTGAATCAATAGACGGGGAAGTGATTCCTCAAACTGACTCTGTTATATCTCACTTGAATATCATATTAGATGAAAAGCAGAAGGAGTCAGAACAATACGAAGCAGAAGTTTTGGACTCTTCCCAAAGCCTGAAAAACACTTCGATTATTTTGGGAGTAGTATTCGTGATTCTAGGATTAATTGGCGCATTCTGGTTGGCTTCATCCATAACACGGCCTGTTAATTACATTAAAGACATTATTGTTAAATTAGGCCAAGGAATACTGCCTGAAGACAATGAAAGGAAGTTTGGTAATGATGAAATTGGTGAAATGGCCGTAGCAGTTGGTCAATTAGTTGATGGCCTTAAAGAAACCTCATATTTCGCTGAAAATATTGGTAACGGAAAATACGATTCAGACTATCAGCCATTGAGTGAGGAAGATGTCCTAGGAAATGCCCTTATTAACATGCGAGGCAACCTCAGAAAAGTGGCTGAAGAAGATAAAAAGAGAAACTGGACAACTGAAGGTTTAGCCATGTTTGGAGATATCCTAAGGAAGAATAATGACAATATTTCTCTTCTATCCGATGACATTATTTCGAACTTGGTAAAGTATACTAAATCCAATCAAGGTGGTATTTTTGTTATCAATAGAGAGGATGATGACGACCCATTTCTGGAACTAACTGCTTGTTATGCTTGGGACAAAAAGAAGTATTTAGAACAAAAAATTTATGAAGGCGAAGGCTTAACTGGTCAAGCTTGGCTAGAGGCTGAGACCATTTATATGACGGAAGTTCCTCAAGACTATGTAATGATTACTTCTGGTCTAGGGGAAGCGAATCCGAACAGTATCTTAATAGTTCCTCTGAAAGTAAATGAAGAGATTTACGGAATTATTGAATTGGCTTCATTCAACGAGTTTGCAGAGCACGAAAGAGAATTTGTTGAAAAAATTGCTGAGAATATTGCCTCAACTATTTCATCTGTAAAAATCAATGAGAGAACTTCTAAATTACTTGAAGAATCAAGAGAAATGACCGAACAGATGCGCTCCCAAGAGGAGGAAATGCGGCAAAACATGGAAGAACTCCAAGCCACACAAGAGGAAATGGAGAGAGGTCAACGTGAGCGAGAAGATAAAGAGAAGATCATTAATTATACCAATATGATGGT
Source organism: Marivirga harenae (assembly GCF_030534335.1). Lineage (GTDB taxonomy): Bacteria > Bacteroidota > Bacteroidia > Cytophagales > Cyclobacteriaceae > Marivirga > Marivirga harenae. The sequence continues at coordinate 1,165,718 of NZ_CP130565.1, forward strand.
AGAATTGGATAAGTCTTTTTACATAAACAGCATAAATAATATTACTTCTGATAAACTGGGGTATTCTTCTTCTGACTTAAGTGGAACAGAAATCACCAAAATCATTGAGTCTAAAGATGCTTATAAAACAATGAAAAGTGCTTTAGAAGCAAATAAAACATGGTCTGGAATAATTCAATTAAAGCATAAAGATGGATCAATTGTTAATTCGCAATTCTCTTGCGGACCATTAAGCGGTCAAGAATCTGGTGGAAGTAGTTATTTAATGATTGGCTCCATAATTTCGAATGATGAATTGATTTAGCATGAAACTAATTTTCCGATTTTCATATGTCTTTTTTGCAATTTTAGTGTGGTCATGCGGTTTCTCTACTGAAAAAAGAAGGCCTCAAGAAATTCAAGAGAGCCAAGAAGAACGAGCAGTAAAAAAAGTGTCGGAGGCAGACATCATTAACAAAACCAAATACTTAGGCGACTCTATTAGCCAAAAAGTCGGTGGAGTTTTTATGGCCAAGATATCTGAAGAATATGCTGATGGCGGTTTCAAGGCTGCTGCCAAGTTTTGTAGCATGAACGCCTACCCTTTGACTGACAGCTTAGCTAAGGAGTATAAAGTATTTCTCAAAAGAGTTAGTAACAAATATAGAAATCCTAATAATGCTCCTTCAGAAATGGAAAAAGGGATTTTAGAAGCTTACGAATATTCTATCGAACAGGGAGATAAACTAGGCTCAAACGTGCAATTTATTAGACCAGGAGACACAATATTATATAACAATCCTATTCGAATACCTTCTGAATTTTGTTTAAACTGCCATGGTTCTCAAGATCAGATTTCAGAAGAGGTACAGGCTATTCTAAAGGATGAATATCCTAATGATAAAGCTACAGGATACGAGCTGGGAGATTTAAGAGGAATGTGGAGTCTGAAGTTTTTAAAAAAGGAAATTGTACAATCTTTATAGGGGTAAATATAGATCGAATTAAGTTGCTTTTTAGATTGTTCACCAGTCCAGTCCTGTAAGACCACTATTTTTTTAATGATATTCTCAAAACTCTTCCAAAAATTTTAGGGGGGCATAGGAAAAAAATACTCCTTAAGGAAAAAAGTGAATTGAACCCAGACCTAATTCAGCAATTTTACGAAGACTATCACAAGCGACTAATAAGTTTCGCAAAAGCAATATTGCATTCACAAATGGATGCTGAAGAAGCAGTCCATAATGTATTTCGCAAACTTTGGGATTCTGAAAAGCTAACAGCAATTAAAAATCCTTATTCCTATCTTATTCAATGCGCAAAACATGAAGCCTATGCGATGATGGCGAAAGAAAAGAATGTGCAAGAAGTCAATTATCACTTTTACAAAAATCAAACTGAAGATATTCCTCATTTTCAGTCACGAGAAGACTTTTTTCCATTAATTCCAAAAGCTATTGATTCATTGCCACCCAAATGCCAAAAAATCATGCGACTAAAGCTTGATGACGGATTAACACATGCTGAAATTTCAGAATACTTGCAGCTCAGTGAGAAGACTGTGGAAAATCAGGTAACCATAGCGTTTAAGAAAATTAGAAAATATTTAGATAAAAATTAGGGGCAAAGCCATTTGAGGTACTCTAGTAATAAGAATCGATAAAATGAATCATACATATAAACAAATATGGAACTACTTAGAGGGTAAACTATCAACAAAGGAGGAGGATGAGTTGATGGATTGGATAGGTGAATCTGAAAGAAACACTGTGTTTTTTGATCAAACGGTTCAAGATTTTAATCAGTTCAACCAGCTTTCTCCTGCCCAAAAACCCAATTTAAAATGGTATTGGGCAGCCGCTAGTTTGCTAGTAATCATATCTGTCTCCATAATTTTGTTTAAATCAGTTCCAACCAAGGATGCACTACGAGATATAAGCTTGGTTGATGGAAGTGAGCTCGTTTTAGCTAAAAATACTCAATTTGAATTTGACTCCTTAAGCTTTAGCAAAACGAAATGGATTAAAATTAATGGAACTGCACAAATCAGAACTCCACAAGAGACTCACCTTTTAGTAGAAACGCAAAGTGGATACTTGATAATGGAGGGTAAATCCAGCCTTCAAATCCAGACTTTAAAAAATAACGACATAAAAGTACTTGTGTCCAGAGGAAAAATCAGGTGGTTAAACCCCAGCTCTTCGGGAGAAGAAATCAGCATGATGAGTGGAGAAAAAGTAGTGTTTAAAAACGATGGAAAAACAATTTTACTTAATTCTTCTGAAAAGCGACAAAATTCGCTGTTAATATTTGATAACTATATGAACCTATAACAATACAAAGATGAAAACAATTAAACTCATTGCCCTATTTACAATTATTGCGACTGCTTCGGCATATACACAATCCAAATGTGAAGAAGAATTAATAAAATATACTGCTAATTTAGATCCTGATTCCTTAACAGCCGAAGTCAATCTTATCCATTTTATTAAAGCCTACGAAGATTTACCATATTATAAGGAAATCCGCTTTACTTCCTCTCCAAAAAATCCTCAATATTTCCTATTCAAGAAAACTAATCCAGATGCTAAATTAGGATACAAAGTCTTTGATTGGGATAATACTGAAATCGAAACTGAAACTGCAGCTAATATTGGGCCGGGAGAGTTTCTGACCACTTTAACAAAACATCAAAGTGGTGATTACAAGCTGGTGATTTACTCAAAAAGTCCGGATGGTAGTTGTGTGAACGTGTCTCTACTCAAAAGAAATAAAGCCGGGAATATCAATATTCCATCTACCAGTTTAGACAAAAACACTAATTTAAAAGAGCTAGCATTACTAAAGGAATACAACGAAAAAGTCAAAAGAGATGATCTCCCTTATATGTCAGAATACTCTTACGTTCTGACCAGAAATACTGATTATTACTTCTTATGGGAAAGAAATACAAATTTAAATCTTATAGTAGCTAACTCAAATCGTGAACAGCAAATGCTATCTGATTTTAGTGGAGAAAAGGGCTTGTACAAATATCATTGTGATAACACTGGGATCTACTATTTCACTATTTATGCAAAAGAACCTGTACCTCAAAACGCTACCCTTAAATTCTTCTTTGATGAAGAGAGCAGAAAATCAAATCAAAAATAATCTTTAATTTTATCTTGTAATTTAATCTTTTCAAGATGCTGAGTACTTAGTGGCTTTTCTACATAATCAATAACCATATTGTATTTTCGAGCTTTTAATCTGTCGGCTGTGTTTATTGAAGAGGTCAAGATAATTACGGAGACGTTTTTATCCATACCTTTTTCTTCGATTTCATCCATCACCTCCCAACCATCTAAAATGGGCATATTAATATCCAATAAAATACAATAATGTTTGGCCACATTGAAATATGTATTGAAATAATCCACCGCATCTTTCCCATTGTAAAAACTTTTTGGGGCGGGGTGAAAATCATTATCTTTTACATATACCTCATGTAAAAAAACAGTCATTTCATCATCATCCACTATTAATACTTCAAAATTCTGATTTGGTACTGACATAATAAATTATTCGGACTCCGTCTGGTTCAATTGCTTATTAAAAAATACTAAAACCTAAAATAATTAGATATGACATCAGAAAAAAACCTTCCTCCCCCTAATCCATGGATATCCTGTGGATCTACATCTCCACCGAATACATAAGTTTCCAATGTGACTTCGGTACTTCCCATAGCATTCATACTTTCAAAGGCATCCACTGAATTGAAGTAGGGGACTAATGCGTCATCTCTGCTATGAAATAACTTAATTGGGGCTTCCGCTTTCCAGTTATGTATATCATTATCAGCTAATGCAGCACTAAACTCACTACTGGGATCATTAATTTCAGAGATAAAATCATCGGTAAACAATTCCTGCGGATTAGTACTTGAAATTGCGAAATAACCCTTGTCAATCACTTCTGTTGCAAAAGGCTCCTTTAAATAATATGCCATGCCTCGCTGCAAATATACCCGATCATATGTATCCAAAACCCATAAGTAAAGGCGGATTGAAAATCCAAGATCTCCTTCATTATTAAAAATATAATCACCAACTGCAGTTTTATGGTATGCACCAGCTCCCATGGCACTTTTTATAATTTCAAACTCTCCAGGGTGTTCCTCTTCAATATACTTGTGCAAGGCCATAGTAGAATTCCCTCCTTGAGAGTAGCCTAATAAATACAGTTCCTCCACTTCACTATCTCCTTCTGTTCTCATTTTAACCTCCAAAAATTCGGCATATTCTCTAGCGGCTACTAACATGTCGTAGCTGCTGGTTGCTGTTGTCTGAGCGTGTTCATAGGGATGAAACATGTCACCTGTACTTCCATAACCAATATAATCGGGAGCGGAAATTAAATAACCATTTGAAGCGAAAAGTGCGGCAGACAGATAAATTTCGTCATTATTATCTGGTAAATATGAAGGTGCTCTTGCTTCCTGGTCTATTTCAGGATCGGGGTCTTTCGCTAATGTGCTGTGTTGGAAGCTAGTCAATTTAGATGACCCACTAACAACCGGAATTAAAACCAAGCCTGAGGCTTCCACCTCTGTGCCGTCATAATTTGCGGTCATATAGGTAATTTTATGTGCAGTAATATCGAAGTTAATAAATCCACTCGCTAAATTATTTCCACCGAAACGGGAAATTATTTCATCTGCAGATATAGAATCTAGAAACTCATAACTAACAACATTTTGAAAATCAAAATCATCTTCTAATCCATCTTCAATTTCATTTTTATCACACGAAATGATAAAAACAGTTGATAACAGGACGAATAATAATCGGAGAAACTTATTAAATTGCATAAATAGATAGTATTTGAAGCATGATGATCATCATGCTAATTTTTTGCTAAGCAATATATTAAATTAAAACCAACATAACCTTATGCACCTTCAAGAAATCCCCAAAAAAGAAGATATCCTGAGCGCTGAAAAAAGAATTCACGATTACGTACACCGTACGCCAGTATTTACTTCTTCAACTCTGAATGAAATATTAGGGGTTAGTGTATATTTCAAATGTGAGAATTTACAGAAAGTAGGTGCTTTTAAAATGAGAGGGGCATCTAATGCAATTCTTTCCTTAAGTAAATCACAATTAAAAAAGGGGGTGGCTACTCATTCCTCTGGAAATCATGCGCAAGCTGTAGCACTTGCTGCAAAACTTTCAAAAATTCCAGCCTATATTGTAATGCCTCAAAATGCACCCGAAGTCAAAGTGGAGGCAGTTAGACGATATGGTGCTGAAGTTATATATTGTGAGTCAAACTTAAAAGCCAGAGAAGAAACGCTTAATGAAGTGGTAGAGAAAACAGGAGCAACCTTTATTCATCCCTACGATGATTATGATGTGATAGCTGGTCAAGCCACCTGTGCGAAGGAAATGATAGAAGATACAGATCATTTAAAAGCAATTTTTGCTCCAATTGGCGGAGGGGGATTAATGGCTGGCACCTTGTTGTCATCTCAATATTTTGGAAATAAAATTCCTGTGATAGGTGCAGAGCCAAAGGGAGCAGATGACGCTTATAGGTCTTGGAAAGCGGGAGAAATAATTCCAATGGACAATCCGGATACTATTGCAGATGGTTTAAGAACTTCCGTTGGTCAAAGGAATTTTCCCATTATTCAAAAATATATAAAAGATATTGTTACAGTAAGTGATCAAGAAATCATTGAAGCAATGCGTTTAATTTTCAATTATCTGAAATTAGTGGTGGAGCCTTCCGGTGCTGTTCCATTTGCCTCCATGATCAAAATAAAAGAGCAGTTTAAAGGCAAAAAAGTTGGGGTTATTCTATGTGGCGGAAATGTTGATCTAAAAAAATTACCTTTCTAAATTTTTTATTTGCGATAAGCTAAGTCTATTTTTAATATCAGATGAAAATTATTCACCGCTATTATATTCTACCTAAAAGAGACCAAAAAAGAAAACTATGGTCTTTCATATTCAATTTATTGATAATAATTGCTGTGATTGTCTTCATGGCTTGGAGTACTAATCTATGGATAATTCTGATATTAATTCAGCCGGTGATTTCCATTTATGCTTCTTTTATAGATGTACCGACAGGGAGAAAAAAAGGTCAAATCATTTACTACTCTCCTTTGTTGCTTTCTTCTGCATTAAAAAACAATAAAGTTCAGTTGCATGGCGGCACTTTATTCGATTACTATTATACGCTCAGTATGCATAAAAGCGAATCCAGAAATAAAAAAGCGATTCTTTACAGCTATATGGAAGGACTACTGAATATGCTGGACAGCTTTCCCAAAGAACAAAATGAAGTTAAAATTGAGGCCAATGCTTATTTCATTAATCCACATACCGCAGAGAAATTGGGATTCAAAAAGGTTAGGACAAAAAACTTTCAAAAGTTGATCATGCTATTAAATTATGTGCCTATTACGATCAGCTATTCCATTGCAATGGGTCATATTAGCTTTCCAAACATTTTTTCGCTTAAGAGTTACGAATGCACAATGGGTGGTTTAAGAAAAAACAGGAATCACCTTGAAGCTATGTTTGACAGGATTAATCAATAAACATGAAGGGACAGATTATCGACAAATGTAAAAATGAACTGGAGGATAAAAAGCTGGAATTATCCAAAGAGATAGCCTCAATTAGAGAATCCATTGGTTCAGATACTAAGAGCTCAGCTGGAGACAAATATGAAACTGGAAGGGAAATGATGAATCAAGAAAAGGATAAACTTCAATCACAATTGGTGAATATCAATAGGCAATTGGGAACCCTTCACCAAATCAACCCCTCTGAGGAAAATTTAGAAATACGATTTGGGTCATTGGTCAAAACTGAATTAGCAAAATACTTCATTTCTATTTCATATGGGAAAATGTCTATAGATGGTGAAGATGTCTTTTTGATTTCTGCAATTACGCCTTTGGCTCAGCTTATGATAGGTAAAACAGCAGGAGATAAGATTATTTTCAATGGAAAAGAAATTGTAATTGAACAGCATTCCTGAGCTTTAAACAAAACTGGGGAATTCAGGTTTTATATTTTATCATGCTTAAAACCAATTTCTTACATATTTTCATCACCATTTTGGTTATTTCCATCTATCCGTGGTTAGAAACTTTGGCATTTGATACGCAATTAAAAATCACACTCGCTCTAATTTTCCTTTTGGGGATTCCACATGGAGCGATTGATCACATTTTATTGAGAAAAAAGAAACAAAGCACTAAACAGCAAATTCAATTTTATGCTTTTTATTTAGGTTTAATTGGGGCCTATGTAATTACTTGGATTGTTTTCCCCTACTTTAGTTTGGTAGTATTTTTCTTAATTTCATTTTTCCATTTTGGACAATCGCAATTTAGTGATGTAAAAATTGAGGAGAGCAGTAAAGGTAAAAAATTATTGTACCTGTCATGGGGAGGTTCCATTATCAGTGGTTTGTTTTATCATCATTACGATAGGCTAATTGAATTCTTTTTGGAAACCTCTCACTTCAATCAAACGGCAACCATCATTACTCCTACTAGCCTATCTTACTTTTTTGTGATTACTTCTATTGCTACATTCATTTTGATGGCTTATTTACTTTTATTTAAAGTCAATTCAAAAAATAGGTTTTTTAGCGAAATAGGTGTTTTTCTTCTATTACACTTAGCATTCTACACTCTGCCACCATTATTGGCTTTTGCACTTTATTTTGCGGTCTGGCATTCATTGAAGGTGTTGTATGAAGAATACAAATACCTAGGTACCAAAAGGAAGAAATTTAAATTCAATCATTTTATCAAAGAGCTATTGCCTTTTACTTTAATGAGTGTGGCGGGTGTCCTAATTTTATTATTTGCATTTTCATATTTTCAATTCTCTATCTCTCCTTTCTTTTTGACCATTATCTTTTTATCTGTTTTAACGCTTCCCCATAGCGTGGTGATGGATAATTGGTATAAAAAGATGCAAAGAAAGTAATTAATTGATTTCTTATTTTTTTTCTCCTTTGAGAAACCTTTCGAATTATTCATTAATAACAAGCTACTTCACTTACCTTTACAGCCCTAAGTAAAAGCCATAAAAATGAGTATTGCCACAAAATCTGAATACTACCGTCAAAAGATTAATCAATTTCAAAATGAAGTTGAGAAAAATAGAAAGCTTACCAATCAATTCGGCACAATAAGGGTCTTATATTTCCTAGCGACCGTAATTTCATCAGTATATTTCATAAATGAAAGAAATGGTTTTGCAACTACTCTAGTACTGTTACCCTTTCCATTAATTTTCGGCTGGTTAGTCAACAAACATAAATCAAAAAAGAGACTTTTAATCCTGGCCAGAAATAGAATATTAATTTTAGATGAAGAAATTGGGCGTTTAAATTTAAAATTAGATTGCCTTCCTAATGGAGATAGGTTTATAGACGGGCTACATGAATATGCTCCGGATATGGATATTTTTGGCAGACATTCAGTATTTTCCTTGGTAAACCGAAGCGTATTAAACTTTGGGCAAGAAAGCTTAGCAAAATGGTTTAAGTCACCGGCAACTAAAGAAGAGATTTCAGACAGACAGCAAGCAGTGGAAGAAATTAAACATGACTTCGACTGGCGTTTAGAATGGTGGGCAGAAAGCCGAATAAAAGAAAGCACAAAAAAAGACGATGATTTCACTGGTCTTTTTGATTTTTTCTCCAAATCGAAAGAAGAGAAAATTAAGCCGATATTTAAATTCATTCCCTTCATTGCCATTTTTCAGTTAGTAGTATTTTTTGTTTTATCCTTAGCAAGTTATCTACCCTGGTCTTTTGTCGGATTAGGCTTTTTAATAAACATATTGCTATTAGTCCCTATTCAGAAAATAATTATGCGTCTGCAGTCAGAAACAGAGCATATTGCAGTCCACTTGGAACAGCATAAGAATCTATTTAAGATGGCGGAAGAGAAGCCAGTTGCTTCGGCATTTTTAAAGGATTTACAAAGCCATTTTCAAAACCCTAAAGCTTCTCAAAAAATCAATTCGTTGTCAAAAATTTTGAATTGGATGCATTCTCGGGCGGGTATGATGTACTGGGTCATTAATCCATTTTTACTGATCGACTATTGGGTCTTAAACAATGTTGTGAAATGGAAAAACCAGTACGGAAAGGATATTGAAGGCTGGTTTAATGCCATTGGTGATTGGGAAGCCATCATGAGTATGGCAGATTTTTCTTTTGCTCATGAGAATTATAAACCTGCTAAAATCTCCGATGCAAAATGTGAACTCAAAGCCAAAGATTTAGGACATCCATTATTGCCTCATGAAGAAAGGGTTTGTAATGATTTTGAAATGAAAGGACCGGGTGCAGTTACCTTAATAACTGGAGCCAATATGAGTGGAAAAAGTACTTTTGAGAGATCATTAGGAGTCAATATGATATTGGCACAAATGGGAGCTGTATGCTGTGTGGAAAGTTTAGAAATTAGTCCTTTGCAATTGTTCACCAGCATGAGAACGCAAGATAACCTTGAAGAAAATACTTCTTCTTTTTATGCCGAATTAAAAAGATTGAAACAGTTGGTAGACATGACCAAAGTTCCACAGGAGAGACCTATATTCTATTTATTAGATGAGATATTGAAAGGCACTAATTCTGAAGACAGAAATATTGGAGCCGAAAGCTTAATCAGGCAACTCATGAAAACCAACAGCATGGGCTTAATTTCTACCCATGATTTATCATTGGCGAAATTGGTAGATGAATTAGAGAATTTCCAAAACAACAGTTTCAATAGTGATGTCAGTGGAGAGGAAATTTTATTTGATTATAAATTGCATGATGGTCCATGCCATACTTTTAATGCGGTTCCGCTGATGAGGAAAATGGGGATCGAGATTTTTAAGGAAAAATAAATATTCAATGCTAAGGCTAAATCTGACAATCCTTGATGTTTAGGTAGATTTCGCTTTACAAATGCTTCTCTAGTCTAAGCGAGACGGTTAGACTTTGTGTTTGGTCCAAGCGAGACACTTGAACCAATTTGGGTATCCACTCTTCAAATTCTTCACTGCCCTTCAAACAATCTTTCTTATATTGAACTTCTTTGAAAAATTACAATTATGAGAAAGATTTTACTTACAGTAATAATAACGCTTTTTTGCTCTCTCACTTGGGCTCAAATAAAAGATGCGCCCGAAAGAACAGAAGGAGAAGGACCTTGGCCTCAACTGATTATTCGAGGTGTTACCCTAATTAACGGAAATGGAGCGCCACCGACTGGCCCAGTGGATATAGTGGTAGAGCAAAACAAAATTGTGGAAATCAAAACTGTTGGCTATCCCGGAGTAGAAATTAAAGAAGAAAAAAGGCCACAATTAAAAGAAGGTGGAAAAGAACTGGATGCCGCAGGCATGTACTTAATGCCAGGTTTTGTAGATATGCATGGGCACATAGGTGGGGAAGCACAAGGCGTATCTGCCGAGTATGTCTTTAAATTATGGATGGGGCATGGTATCACGACTATTCGGGACCCATCTGCCGGCAATGGGTTAGATTGGGTATTAAAGCATAAAATGAAAAGTACCAATAATGAAATTACTGCCCCAAGAATATTGGCTTATACTGCTTTCGGACAAGGAAGTGAGGAGGCCATCAGCAGTCCTGAAATGGCCAGAGATTGGGTGCAAGAAAATGCCAAAAAAGGTGCGGATGGCATCAAGTTTTTTGGCGCAAGACCTGAAATTATGCAAGCGGCTTTGGAAGAAAACAAAAGTTTAGGCTTACGGTCTGCCATGCATCATGCGCAGATGGATGTTGCAAGATGGAATGTGGTCAATTCAGCTAAGGCAGGTTTAACGACCATGGAACATTGGTATAGGTTACCAGAAGCATTATTCACAGATAGAACAGTTCAACACTACAAGCTAGACTATAATTATAATAATGAGCAAGACCGTTTCTCAGAGGCTGGTAAATTGTGGGAACAGGCAGCTCCCCCTTATTCGGATAAATGGAATGAGGTAATGAATAAATTATTGGCTCTGGATTTTACGCTTGACCCCACTTTCAACATTTACGAAGCCAGTAGGGATTTAATGCGAGCCAGAAGAGCCGAATGGCATGAAGAATATACCTTTCCTTCTTTATGGGAATTCTATCAGCCTAGCAAAATTTCTCACGGTTCCTATTGGCATTATTGGGGAACAGAGGAAGAGGTGAGCTGGAGAAAAAACTACCAATTGTGGATGACTTTTGTCAACGAATATAAAAATAGAGGAGGACGCGTTACTACCGGATCGGATTCAGGTTTTATATTCCAACTTTACGGATTTGCCTACATCCGAGAAATGGAATTACTCAGAGAGGCTGGTTTCCATCCCTTGGAAATTATGATGTCTGCTACCATGAACGGTGCCGAGGCTTTGGGTATGGAAGACAAAATCGGCACGGTAGAAATCGGAAAACTGGCTGACTTTGTGATAGTGGAAGAAAACCCTCTGGAGAACTTAAAAGCTTTGTACGGAACAGGCGCCATTAAATTGACCGAAGATAATGAAGTAGTCAGAGTTGGAGGGGTAAAATACACGATCAAAGACGGAATAATATATGATGCTCAAAAACTCTTAGAAGACGTAAAAGAGATGGTGAAGGAAGAAAAAAAGAAGAGTGGCTATGAGATAAAGCAACCCGGAATGGAATAAGTTTGTACTTAAATCTTCTCAAATTAGGACAGCTTGGAATGCTATTTTCGACTTATTTCCTACACTACATGAGGTCAAAAATTACAAGTCAAAAAAAGGAAAATCTGTCAGGAGTACTTAAACTTAACCTGACAGATTTCAAAATCGTCTCATATCAAGGGAAAATTCCCATATCAGTGTAGCTAACTGCAATCCTTTCAATTGCCAGGATGAAAGCGGCAGTTCTCAAGCTTTTAATTTTTTTATCCTTACGCATCTTATTCATATCATGATAAGCAGTTACCATCGTTTCTTCCAGTCCAGAAATCACTAAATCTCTCTCGCTTGCCCCTCTAACAATAGCATCTCTTTGCTCTTGGTTGAATGCATCCCCAGTTGCATTTTCTATACTATCAACCAAAAATTTATACTTTTCCATGTCATACCGCTTTTCCAATTTTCCGAATGAAACTCTGGATAAGTTTTTTAACCATTCGAAATAAGAAACAGTCACACCACCAGCATTCAAATACATATCTGGAATAACCATTATACCTCTATCCAATAGTATTTTTTCTGCTTCCTTTGTGATAGGACCATTGGCGGCCTCCCCTATTATCTTAGCTTGTATTTTTGGCGCATTTTCGCTTGTGATTTGGTTTTCCAATGCAGCAGGAACTAAAATATCACAAGGATATTCCATTATTTCAATTGAGTTTTTAATAAACTCCCCTTTCCCATAGCCTTCCAAAGTCTTATGCTCAACCTGATGCTTTTTTAGTTCCTCAATATTTATTCCGTCTTCATCCCAAATACCGCCATTCCATTCGGCAATACCTATAACTTTGGCTCCAGCTTCAGTCAAATATTTGGCTGAGTAAAAACCAACATTACCTAAACCTTGAATGATGATCTTCTTTCCTTTTAAACCTGTGGTTAAGCCCAATTCCTTCATATCATCTTCTACACTAACCGCCTCACGAATTCCTATATAAACCCCCATTCCTGTAGCTTCAGTTCTACCTTCAATTCCATGCTGTGAAAGTGGCTTACCTGTTACACATGCCTTGGCATTAATGGCCTCCGGATTAAAAGCTTCATACGTATCCACTATCCAGGCCATTTCTCGAGCTCCTGTTCCATAATCAGGAGCAGGTACATCAATTGCAGGGCCAATAAATTTCTTTTTGATTAATTCAGAAGTATATCTTCTCGTTACTTTTTCTAACTGACGAGCATTATACTTTAATGGGTCTATGTTCACACCTCCTTTGGCCCCGCCAAACGGGATATTAACCATGGCACATTTATAGGTCATCAAGGCAGATAAGCCCATCACCTCTTGTTCATTTACCATCTCACTAAATCGGATACCTCCTTTGGTCGGGAGCTTATGATGTGAATGCTGTACCCTATAGCCTTTCACTACTTCGTAGGAACCATCTTCCATCCGGATTGGAAAGTGAAATTTATAAATACTGTTACACTGTTTGATTTGTTCTAATAATCCAGGGTGAAGTTCCATGTGCTGAGCTGCATCATCTACGAAACTACAAACATCCTCGAACAAGCTATACTCTTGATTTTGTGACATATATGTATCAATTATATTTTGAAAATTTAATTAATTCTTCCATCTACGTTAAAGCTAAATATTCTTTCTTTAACCTAGGACAGATTTTATATCTTTCTTCCTTAGTATCATCGTAAACGAATTCCAATAGTTCATAGACATTTTCCAGACCGATTTTTTCACTCCATTCAAATGGCCCAAAGGGATAATTGGTACCTAACTTCATACCTAAATCGATATCTTCACTCGAAGCTGTTCCTTCTTGGACTGTGTAGAAGGCCTCATTGATAATCATGCAAATAATTCTTGGAGTCACCATGCCTACTCTGTCTTCTACAATCTCGAATTCAGTCCCTAGTTTACCACAAATTAGGTTTAATTTTTCCTTTTCATTTTCATCCTGAAGCGTGCATTCTAAAATACTTCTATTGATGAAAGTGGGCAAGCCATTAAAGCCGAACACCGTGTTCTGTGTTTTATGCTGATAGATTTTCAGCTTTCCAAATGAACTCATGGCCATATTCGTAAAAACTGTCAGGTCTGGTCGCTGCTCGTAAAATTCAAGTGCTTCGGGTTCTTCTGCTATAAAAAAATCAAAAACCACATCTGCTGCGAAAAAAGCCTCTTTGGTGATCTCAGTAAGATCATCAAAAGAAATGATTTGGTGCTTCTTTCCAAATTTTGCTGTGATTTCCTCTTGGTTTTTTGGGTCTCCGACAACAAGTATATTCATAATTTGTTAGTTTTGAACCAAAGTTAAGGAACTAATTATAAAAAGCGAGATGAGTAAACAAATCATTCAAACAAAAGCAGCACCAGCACCAATTGGGCCTTATAATCAGGCCATTTTAGCAGGCAATACATTATATGTTTCAGGCCAAATAGCCTTGGACGCGCAATCCGGAGAATTGATCAATGAAAATATAACAGAGGAAACCCATCAGGTCATGAAAAATTTAGAAGCCATTCTTTCGGAGGCTGGTTTGGGCTTTTCGGATGTAGTAAAATGCAGTATTTTCGTGAAAGACATGGGCAATTTTGCCACCATAAATGAAGCCTATGGTATGTACTTTAAGGAAAACCCACCTGCACGGGAAACAGTGGAAGTAGCTAGGCTGCCTAAAGATGTAAATGTGGAAATCAGTTGTATCGCAACTAAGTAATGCATCTTTGGCCAGCCAAATCGGAAATGTTTTTAAGCCCACATGGGCAAGAAGAAATTATAAGACGCATGAGGCTGGCCGTAAAACCGGTCAAATTTCAATCTTTTCAGAACCGTTCTCTTGAAAGCACTGAAGAAGATGCTTTTCTTTTTAATGGGAAAGTAAGTGCGAATGGTTTTGCAATTTCTCAAGTAGTTAGCCGGCCAAATAACTTCCTTCCACTTATTAAAGGACGAATTGAAGGTGGAGATTCGGGCAGCTTGGTTAATTTAGAATTTGGACTATTCCCAAGTATTAAATATTTCTTGATCTTCTGGATTCTTCTGATGCTTTTGTTCTCTACCATCTCTATTGTTCAAAATGATGACATTCTAACCATCATTTTTCCACTTATTATATTATTGGCGAGTTATGCACTCATTATTTCTAGGTTTAAAGATGCATACTATAAAAGTAGGAGGGAATTGATGCGATTGATTGGATAAAAATCATTATTTTAATTACATGAAAAACCTAATCCGACTTGAAGAACTGGCAATGTTTGCTTTATCCATATTGCTTTTTGCTAATCTACCCTTTGCTTGGTGGTGGTTTCTCGTTTTACTTCTAGCACCTGATATAGGTATGATTGGTTATGCATTTGGAAACAAAGCCGGAGCCTTTGCCTATAACCTTTTTCATCATAAAGGAATCGCTATTTTAATCTATTCTTTAGGATGGTGGCTCAGCAATGACTTTATGATATGTGGAGGAATCATTTTATTTGGTCATGCCAGTATGGACAGAATATTTGGATATGGATTGAAGTATGAGAAAGGTTTCAAGTTTACTCACTTAGGAGAGATTGGAAAATAGAAAAGTAGGATCTGAGTGAATATCTAAGCTTGGATTTTGTAAAACTTTTAATCAGTATTATTCCTCAAGATGTATAATCAATTTTTGCCAAATGAAATCTGGTCTGGTAATTCGTTCTGATCATCTTTTTTGTATGGAAAATGCTCAGCTAATTGTTGACCCGCCATTTTGATTCCTTCACTCAATCCTGCAGTTAAATTTCCTTTTTTGAAATGAGCTAGCATGTGCTCTTTAATATCATCCCAGAAATTTTCAGGCACTTTATTATTAATGCCAGCATCCCCTAAAATAGCAAACTTATGATCTTTTACAGCCATGTAAAATAAAACACCGTTACGTAATTCCGTTTTATGCATTTTTAAGGTCTTGAAAATATGTGCCGCATGATCCATTACGTCTTCCTTACAGTGGTTTTCTAAGTGCACTTGAATTTCTCCGGATGTTTCAAGTTCAGCAGCTTTCACTGCTTTGACTATTGTCTGCTTTTCTTCTTCGGTAAATGCGTCTTTTGCCATGATGTAAAAATAATAAATCTTCCGAGGAATACGTCTAAGAACTACAATAGTTATGAAAGATACCACCTATTGAAACCTAATACCATCAGGTTCAATGTGATGCTGTCTTTCAATCTCTTCAAATGATGCTTTTCTCACCGAAATTATATTCCCCTTAAAAAACAGATCTTGACCGGCCAATGGATGATTGAAATCTACTTTAACAAATTTCCTGCTTTTATCTATAATTTTACCACTCTGCGATTCATCGGCATTTTCAAAGCGAATGAAAGCGCCTACTTCCAAGGTTTCTTTGGTATAGCCCTCTTTTTCTGTAAATTCTTCAATTGGAATCGACTTGATAAGACTTTCGTCTTTCTTGCCATAGGCAAAATCTGCTGGTAATCGAAATGCAAACTGCTCATTATGAGTTTTGCCTTTTAATTGCTCTTCAAAATATGGAAGCATTTTTCCCGTTCCAAAAAGGAATCGTAAAGGATACGATTGGCCAGAGAAATCTACCAACTCTCCTGTTTCATCCTTTTTCCTTACATGATATGACAAAGTAACAACTGTATTTTCGTGAATTTCCATGATGTATTAACTCATCACAATACTTCATGTTTGGAAGTTTCCATCTTGCTATTAAAAAACTACTCTGACCGATCATCCTCCACAACCCATGAATTTCTTAAAATCAATGCCTTCAGGAATAATACCATTTCTTTCCTCCTCTTTGCTATCGCCTTTTTTCTTCGAGCTAACTTGCTTGCTGGAAGTACTTAATTTTTCTTCTCTATTTTCTTTGGAAAGATGTTTCTTATTTGAACTCATACGCAGTCTAACGTTATACTTATTCCTAATGTTATAAGACAGTGTTTAGCTCTTAAATTTTTCTTTGTCTTGTACATGCCTTTTCGTATCTTTTGGATTATTTTTAGTACAACTCAATGAATCAAATTGTTACTCTTTAATCAAATAGTTATAATTCAGACATTTATACATTTGATTCCGTGAATAAATAATATAGAATTTATATAATCTCAAAATGCTTAAAAAAAGAATCTTTGTAGGTCTGTCCATTAGTTTAGCCCAAATACTATTGTTTTACGGGGTTTATCAACTGCTCTTTTTATTTGAATCGCTTTTTACAGAAGATACAAAGCGTACTGTTTTTGAAAGCCTCTTTTTAGATTGGTTTTTTAATGATTATGTGTTGGTATTTGCCTTACTTATCATCCTTCAAAATATCCTAATCATAATAACTTGGCGGAAGAACTGGACTTTCCTTTTAAGAATCATTACCAGTATTTTGCATGCTCTATTCTGGGCTCAGAACATGGATACCTTATACAACGAATCATTGATCTTGGGCGGAACTGGTATTGTATTAATATGGTTAGGTCCTGCCTTTGAAACAATTTTGATCACGGCTTTTGGTATCAAGCACCCATACAGAGAAAGAGATTATTTCGAGGACTTAGACAAAAAGCCTTAGAGGCTTAGGTTGCCATTTCCTTAAACTGCATATTATGTAATTGATGATAATAACCGCCTTGATCCAATAGCTCTTTGTGAGTACCTGTTTCTTTTATCTCCCCTTTGTCAAGCACAATAATTTTATCTGCCTCTTGAATGGTGGATAAGCGATGTGCAATAAGAATACTTGTTCTTCCCTTCATCATTTTTTCAATGGCATTTTGAATCATTTCTTCTGTTTCAGAATCTACTGAGGAGGTGGCTTCATCCAACACAATTATCTTGGGATTATAGACCATAGCCCTTACAAAAGATATCAATTGACGCTGACCCACTGATAAAGTTGCTCCTCTTTCCATCACATTGTATTCATATCCACCTGGTAGCCTTTCAATGAATTTTCTGGCTCCTACTAACTCGGCCGCATCTTTAACTTGTTGCAGAGTAATATCAGGGTTTCCTAAGGTTATATTATAAAGGATAGTATCGGAAAAGAGAAAAACATCCTGTAAGACCACCCCGATATTTTGCCGTAAAGCAGATAAGTCATATTCTTTTAAATCTTTTCCATCAAGCATGATTTCTCCTTTTTGGATATCATAAAATCTACTCAAAAGGTTTATGACTGAAGATTTACCTGCTCCTGTTGCGCCTACTAATGCCACTGATTCTCCCTCTTTCACCTCAAATGAAATGTTTTTTAAAACGACTTCATCTTGATTATAGGAGAATTCTACATTTCTAAATGATATGTTTCCTTCTACTGTTTCAGGTTTGTAATTTCCGTGGTTTGGGATATGTTCTTTATTGTCCAATAAATTCAGAATTCTTGATGAACTCACTATTCCCATTTGTAAAGTATTGAATCTATCAGCAATCAATCGTATAGGGCGGAAAAACATTTGAATGTATAAAATAAAAGCAATTAGCATTCCTAAGCTAATACCAGATTCTGCTTCATTTATGACACCTTTGGCCCCGTACCAAACCAATAAGCCAATACCTGTCGCCTGAATTACTTCCGCTACGGGGAAGTAAATTGAATAATAAAGTACTGAGCGAATATTAGATTTTCTATGTTCGTTGTTGATTTTCTTAAATTCTTCATACTCTCTTTTTTCTGCGGTAAATATTTGCACAATCGACATTCCTGTGACATGCTCCTGAACAAAAGAATTTAAGGTTGAAACTGCATTTCTTACTTCATTGAAGGCAACTTTAACTTTTTCTTTGAAAATATAAGTACTAAGGAAAAGCAGAGGTAATGTAGCCAAAGAGACGAGAGTCAATTTCCAGCTCATAGCAAACATCATCCCAAGTATAAATAGGATTTGTAAAATATCGCCTATCATGGCGGCCAAGCCTTGGCTAAATACATCAGAAAGTGTTTCTACATCAGAAACATTTCTCGTTACTAAACGACCAATTGGCGTTTTATCAAAAAACTTTAAGCGTAGACTTAACAAATGTCGGTATAGCTTCAAGCGAATATCCCGAATAATAAATTGGCCTAACCAGCCCGATAAATACGTATGCCCATATTGGACAATGGCTTGCATTACCAACAATGCGACCAAGATTAGAGTCATGTTAATAAGGCCTTGAAAATCTCCTTGAGCAACAGGATTATCAATTGCTTTTTGAATGACGAATGGTCTTGCTGGAGCTAAGACTGCCAGTGCTACAGTGAGAAAAACCAAGAAATAGAATCGCCCTTGATAAGGTTTTACAAATTTATACAAACGTCTTAAAACGTTGGTATCAATAATATTCCCGCTTTTAATATTGTCTTTCTTCACTTGCTGATTTTAAATATAAATTTCCTCAGGGTAGTTTACCTGTGTTAGAAAAAGTCCTTCAGGCGGAACTGACCTCCCTGCTTTCTTCCTATCCTTAGCCTCAATAATGTTTTCAAAGTCTTCAATGCTAAGCTTGTTTTGTCCAACATCTAACAAAGTGCCTACTAGAGCCCTCACCATCCCCCGCAAAAATCGATTGGCTTTGATATGAAAAACAAGAGATTCCTTCTCTTGTTTCCAATAGGCTTCAAATATATCACAGTTAAATGTATATACATCTGTTTTTACCTTACTAAAGCTTTCAAAATCCTGATGATTCAGTAATTTTTCTGAAGCCAAATTCATCATATCAACATTAAGCTGTCGAGCAAAAATATAAGCTTGATCAACTGCAAAGGGGTTTTTTGAAGTCACTATATGATATTGGTAAGCTCTGCTTTCAGCATCAAAGCGTGCGTGCGTTTCCTCTTGAACTTTTCTAACATGTTTTAAAGCTACGTCATGTGGTAACATTTTGTTAGCCTTAAATAAAAGTTGTTCTGCTTCAAGCGCAACATGAAAATCGACATGAAAAACCTGGGCTGTTGCGTGAACTCCGCTATCTGTTCGTCCGCTTCCCAAGATATCTATGGGTTGATTTAAAATTGTGGAAAAAACCTCTTCAATTTTTTGCTGAACGCCCATTGCGTTTGGTTGTTTTTGCCAACCATGGTAGTTTGTGCCTTTATATGCTATGGTAAAAAAATATCTCATTAACTTGAAAGAGCAAATTTAAGGGAAAATATAGGAGCAAGATAACTTTTCGTAATACTATCTTAACGGAAAGACCATTAAACATTACAGCACTTAAATCAAAAAAGTCTTTGGCCTAGGATAAAACCCAACCAAAGACTTCAGTCATATTCAATTTGTAAGGACATTTACTATCATAAAGCCTTTACGTAAGCTTCAATAAATCCATACGGATACTCTCTTGAATACTCGATTTCATAGTCTCCCGCTAAAATCATCATTTTCTCTATTTCAGGGTTTTTTGATTTACCTCGGAATTCCTTTACTAATTCTTCTGACAAGGGACTGTCTTCTGCAAAGCTAAAAGTATTTACTATGTTTTTCGCCAAGATTTCCAAATCTTCCTTTTCAACCTCATCATCTCCTTTTAGCTGTCTTAATACCTCTTCATAGTTTGGCATTTCCCTTTCGTTTAGTGCGATATACAGGGTTCCAATGTCGCCTTTCTCAATCTCAACAGGGTCTCCGCTTCCACCTCCTGGTGTGGTGCCAGTGACAATCTCTTGGTAACAGAATCCATTTGGGTATTGACACGGAATAATAGTTTCTGCCACAGGATCACAAGGGATAGGGTTTCCAAATTCGTCTTCACATGGACCCACCGGGTAGATTCTTACCCAACCTCTTATGGACGGAAGTTCTATATCTATATCAATCCATCCGTAATTAGGAAACATAGCCTTTTGGTTTCCAGCATCGGGGTCTTTAACATCATCTTTCGATAATTTCATCTCCTCTTCTTGGCAACTAATTAAAAAGCCTAGGGCAAGTAGTGCAACAACTGCAAGTGTTAAGTTTTTCATGGTATTAAAAATTTTAGTTCGAAAAAAACCAAGCTTCGTTGCTTGATTCACTAGTAGATCAAGCAAATCTTAATTTGTTACCCCTGCTTTCATTAATTCTTATAAAAAAATCTTTCTAGCTTCATTTTGTGGCTGCAAATAGGCCAGAGTAGGCTTAGAGAGGTTAGTTTAATTAAAAATGAATCCATAAATTCACAACTATGGAAACAAAAATTGCTATTTTACGAGGTATCAATGTTGGTGGGAAAAGAAAAATCCTAATGGCAGATTTGAAAATATTAATGCAGAATCTGGGCTACCAAAACATTCAAACTTACATTCAAAGTGGTAATATAATTTTCAAGGCAGATGAAAAGCTTCAAAATAAAGAGATAGCAGCAGGAATTGAAACTGCAATTCTCAACAAATTTGATTTTGAAGTTCCTGTCATAGTTTTGTCAAAAAATGAAATTGAAAGTGCTGTAGCCAATAATCCATTTTATACGTCAGATGCAGACATTAATAATTTGCACCTTACTTTTCTCAGCGAAGAACCTGACAAAGAGAAATTAGCATTGATAGAAATTGTAGATTGTACGCCAGACCAATTTAAAATTATTAATAAAAATGTTTTTATTTATTGCGAAGCCAGTTACCACAAATCTAAATTGACCAATGACTTATTTGAAAGAAAGCTGAAAATAAAGGCTACCACAAGAAATTGGAAAACGGTTTTGAAACTTTGGGACTTAAGCAAATAATTAAATTGTTATTCACAGTTTCCACTTCACCCCTACATAAAAATTCCTTCCAGGGGCCGGCTGATAAAATCTTCCGCCAAAAGCATTGAGATCATTCCCCAAGCTGTAGGTTGTATCAAAAATATTTTCCGTTCCAGCAAAAAAATTAATTTTCTGCTTAATCGGCAATTGGTAATCAATATTTGCATTTAAAAGGTGGTACGGATCAGCCAATATTTCATTATCATCAGTAAGGGGTGTTGCGCTTACATATCGGTAATGTAGGTTTAAGTTCAGTCTTTCTGACATTACAAAATTGAGGGTTTGATTGAAAGTGTGTTGAGGAACTCCAGTCAGTAGATTACCTGAATAATCTTCCTCCCGTTTTTGGTAATCGTCAAAAGTGAATTCATAAAAATTATAGCTAGAGCGGCTATTGATTTGACCTATGAACCCTTGCTCCTTTTCGTACCATTTCACATTCAATCCCCATTCAGTTCCAAATTGGTTGGTAGCTCCTGCATTTTGAAATAATACCACTCCATCTTCATTTGTATAAGTGGTGATAGTTTCCCTTAGCGCAGAATAGAAAAAAGTAGCATCCAATTGTACTCTTCTTCCATAATATTTGTGCCCTAATTCGTAGGTTCTACCTTTTTCAGCTTGCAGATTTCTGTTAATACTGCCTTCATTGGTGCGGATTTCATCCAAAGTCGGACTCGAAAAGCCCTCACTTAAAGAAGCAAAAGTCATGTTTGCTGGAGACCATTGATATTTTAAAGCGACCCTTGGGATGACTTCATTATCAAAATTTCTATTGAATTCGAATGGTTCAGCAAAAGCATTTACCTTTCTGTTAACTTTATATTCCAATAAATTACTACTCAATCCTAAAGTCAATTGCCAGTTTTCATAACCAATTTGAGTTTGCACAAAAAATAATTTGCGATCAATATTCAAGTCATCTGCAAAACGGATAGTATCTTTTTGTCCATTTACATTTCCATAGTTATTGGCGGAATTATCAGCATATTGCCATTCCAGGCCGGCATCCCATTGCCAATCCACATTTTGGAGGTTCATATCGTAAGTCCATTGATGACGCAAAGCCACTTCCCTGTTTTGGTCTTCTTTATAATCCAAGATAAAAGGATTTTGAAACCAGGTGTAAGTGCCAGCAACATGAGAAGTCTGACTTAAATTTTCTCCAAAAAAACTGGTGTAGCCTACTCCATAAAAAACAGTCTTTTGATCTATAGAGGAATTCTGTGGTTCACTTCCGGCTCTAGCTTGAGTAGGGTCTTCTTCAAATTGTTCCGCTGTTAAGCCTCCCGGGATTTCATAAAATAAATCATTATACAACACATGGAAATCTAGTTGATGGTTCTCATTGATTTGGAAGCGAGTAGAAAGCTGGTAATTTTGTCTACTCAAAGCATTATGATCTCTGTAGCCTTCATTTTGCTGTTGATCGACCGCATAAAAAGTAGTCCATTTTCCACTTTCTATTTGCCCTTTTGTACCTGCATTTAGCTGGCCAAAACTTCCCGCTGATAACTGAACTTGCAGTGGGCTTCCTTGCTCAGATGGGAAATTACTGATCTGCATTACCCCTCCCAATCCAGCACCAAAAAGACTTCCTGCTGGACCTTTCACTACTTCCAATTCTTGCATCTGGGTATTGCCCAATAGATTCAAAGCAGTTGAACCATTCGCTTCAGTAAAAGGCAAGCCATTCCAATACACTTTCACATCTCGAACACCAAAAGGCGATCGAATGGAACTACCTCTTATACTCACCCTGTAGCTTGAGACTGCTCTTTGCTCTAAATTAACACCTGGTAAGGTATTCCAAGCCATCACAGGATCATGAGGAGAAAAACGGTCTAATTCTTTGGGACTTAAATAGGCGATTGGAGCTGACTGCCTATTGATTTTTTCTCCTTTGCTAAAGCCGGTGACTGTAACTACCTCCAGGATAGAGTCATTTTGAATATCCTGAGACGAAACTGAAATTGAACTAGACAAAAAAACGACTATCAGCAATAAATGGATGCGCATAATATTATGTGGGTTAAGCTTGATGCCAATTAACAAGGCGAGCTGCTAAAAGTTAAGGAATTTACCAACTTCCACCTGCTCCACCACCACCTGTCATTCCCCCTCCGAAACCACCAAAACCACCGCCTCCTCCGAAGCCACCACCTCCAGAATTGAAGTCTCCGAAAGTACCTCCATGACTTCGGCCACTGCTGCCTAAAAGCATCATCAGAGTAATCATATCTAAACTACCACCTCCCATATGATGATTTCTTACTCTTCTTAATCGTGAAATAATAGTGATGATGATAAAAAAGAAAATTAAGAATGCACCAAGACCTATTCCTTTACCTGCATCATTATCAGCCAATTGATCTGCAGTATATTTACCAGAGGCCAAATCAAATATTACAGAAGTAGCCTCGTCCAAGCCTTGGTAGTAATTGCTATTTCGGAAAGCTGGTTTCATGTATTCGTTCACAATTGTACTTGCCGCACCATCAGGAACTACATCTTCCATACCATAGCCAGTATTAATAAACATTCGCTTATCTTCTATTGCCACTGTAATCAATAAACCATTATCTTTTTCGGCCTGCCCAATTTTCCAATTGTCAAATACCTCCACTCCAAATTGATTAGGATCATACTGACCATAGGTAGGTACAATCAAGATCACTACTTGAGTTGAAGTGCTGTCATTATAAGCCCTTAATTTCCTTTCTAATTGCTGTTGTTCTCCGCTATTTAATGTTTGCGTTAAGTCATTCACCAACTTCGGAGGATTCGGTCTCGGTGGGATTTCATTTTGAGCAAAAACGGAAGTTACAAAAAATATTGCTAGGATGGAAAAGTAAATGTTTTTCATGACTTTCTTGAACTGTATTTTAAGCCGCTAAGTTACAATTGAAAGATTGTTTCCTAGAATATTTTTATAAATTTTAATGATTGTATTTTTAGTAATTCGCTATTTTTTTTAGTATTTTTAATATCGTGAATTCACCCCATAACATAAAAGGCCGAGGCGCACAACAACGACTTTCCAACTCATTTTCTAAACAAGAATTTAGCACAGAGTGGGACGAGGGGATTGATGAATATACGCATTTAGATAAGCCAAGCACTCAAATATTCTACGAACACCCTAAAAAAATCATTAATAAAGTGAGCAGTCCGGATGTTGGTATGGATTACTCTATAAACCCCTATCAGGGATGCGAACATGGCTGCGTTTATTGCTACGCCCGCAATTCACATGAATACTGGGGTTTTGATTCAGGCTTGGATTTTGAATCCAAAATTATAGTCAAAAAGAATGCTGCTGAATTACTTGAACAAGAGCTTTTAAATCCTAATTGGAAAGTTAAACCTATTGTGCTTTCCGGGAATACAGATTGTTATCAACCACTGGAAAGAAAGCTCAGGATTACTAGAAATCTTTTAAAAATAATGGCAAAATATCGGCATCCTGTGGGAATCATCACCAAAAACACAGGCTTTTTGGAGGACTTGGATGTGCTGGAAGATTTGGCAAAAGATAACTTAGTTAGGGTTATTTTATCCATTACTAGCTTGGATGAAAAGCTAAGATCTGTTTTGGAACCAAGAACCGCCTCTTCAATAAAAAAACTTCAAGCCATTAAAATTTTGAGTGAAAAAGGAATTCCCGTTTCCATTATGAACGCCCCAGTCATTCCCGGTTTAAACCATAGTGAGATTCCAGAAATTATAAAAAAAGCTGCTGAGAATGGCGCTACTGATGCAGGATATACCGTAGTTCGATTAAACGGCAGAATAGCAGAAATTTTTAAAAAATGGCTAAAAACCTATTTTCCTGATCGATTTGAAAAAGTCTGGCATCAAATAGAAAATTTACACCAAGGTAGAGTCAACGATTCAAATTGGGGTCAAAGAATGAGAGGAAATGGTGCTGAAGCCGATATGATTAAACAGCTATTCAATATGGCGAAGAAAAAGTACATGAAGGGTGGAGAAAAGATTGAATTAAACACCTCCGCTTTTAGAAGGGGCGGTGCTTATCCATTATTTTGAGTCTATTCAACTTCGGATAAATCATATTTCCTTAAATTTGAATTATGACTATATTGAAAACCTCTCTTTTAATTCTATGCTTATTAACACCTGAATTTCTACTCGCCCAAAGCACAAATGTGGAATTTCAAGTGAATATGAATGAGCAAATCACGCAAGGAAATTTCGATCCTAATGCAGACTTTGTTGATATAGCGGGTTCATTTAATTCATGGGGAGATCCAGGATTAGTTTTAAGTGATGATGATTCTGATGGGATTTACGTAGCTGAAGCAACATTTAGTATTGGACAACAAATTGAATTAAAAGCCAGAATCAATGGCAGCTGGGATGGAACTGAAGAGTTCCCTGGAGGCGGAGCTAATCGTATTTTCACGATTGAAGAAAATGCCGTGATAGCATTTTGGTATAATGATGAAGTCCCTAATGATGTCCTCCAAGTCGATATTTCTGCCTCTTCAAATTTTGCTATTCCTGGAGAGGTCATTCAATTTATTGACTTATCGAACGGAAGCCCTGTGGCATGGGAATGGAGTTTTGCTGGAGGGAATCCAAGCTCTAGCTCAGAACAAAATCCTATTATTAGCTATGCTAGTGAAGGTAGTTATGATGTTAGCTTGACTATTGAAAATGAAGAAGGGGAATCAGTAACAAAGACATTTGAAAATTTTATCACCATTGGAAATACAGATACCCATTGGTGGAATGAGATGGTCTTTTATGAAATTTTTGTCCGCAGTTTTTATGATGCTGATGGAGACGGAATAGGCGATTTTCAAGGATTAATTCAAAAACTGGATTATTTAAATGATGGAAATCCGACTACTCACAATGACTTAGGCATTAACGGAATATGGCTAATGCCTATTCATCAATCTCCAAGTTATCATGGATATGACGTAACTGACTACAGAGAAATTGAGAGCGATTACGGCACCAATGCCGACTTCAAGGAATTTATAGCGGAAGCCCACGATAGAGGTATCAAGGTAATTATTGACTACGTAATGAACCACAGCTCAAGCGAGCATCCATGGTTTAGAGATTCCAAAAACCCTTCAAATGAAAAAAGAGATTGGTATGTCTGGGAAGAAAACAACCCTGGAGGAAGTGGGCCTTGGGGACAAAATGTCTGGCACCAAAGCAGCGGAGATTATTATTACGGACTTTTTTGGGGCGGAATGCCAGATTTAAATTATGAAAGCCCGGGCGTTAAGGAAGAGATGTTTGACATTTCTACCTACTGGTTGGAAGAAATGAATGTAGATGGTTTCCGTCTAGATGCCGTGAAATATATATATGAAACTGAAGAAGGTTTAGAGGATGTGGAAGAAACATTTCAGTTTTGGAAAGACTTTAGAACTCATTATAAGTCCATAAACCCGAACGCATTCTCAGTTGGGGAAGCATGGAGTTCTACCAATAAAGCAAGAGAATATGTTGGGAATGATGGTCTCGATTACGTCTTTGAATTTGACTTAGCTGGGAGTATCTTAAATGCTGTTAATAACGGGGATTCAGATGGCTTAATTTCAAAAACCGAAGAAGTTATGGGTAGTTATCCCTATCTACAATTCGGAACATTTTTAACCAATCATGATATGAATAGAGTGATGAATGTTTTAGACGAGGACGTATCAAAGGCCAAATTAGGAGCTGAATTATTGTTGACTTTGCCTGGGATTCCCTATCTCTACTATGGAGAAGAAATCGGGATGCTGGGTCAAAAACCAGATGAAGATATTCGTCTACCTATGCAATGGAGCGATGCTACCAATGCCGGTTTCACCACAGGAAGTCCTTGGAGAGCACCAAAATCGGATTATCCCGATAAAAACATTCAAGGTCAACAAGCTGATCATGAGTCACTTTGGAGAAAATATCAAGAATTAATCGCTACAAGAAATTCTCAAACTGCATTGCAAACAGGAAATTATAGTACCGTCCAAACTAATTCTTCAGATGTATTCAGCTTTATCAGGCAAAAAGATGAAGAACAGATTTTGGTGGTTTCAAATTTGACTAATAATGAAACAAACAATATTAACCTTCAATTAAACAGTTCTAATTTAATGGCTGGAAATTACCAATTAGTGGATTTATTGAGTGGGAATCAAATTGCGGTTACGGTCAGCGGTATTGGTGGAATTGATTTTAATGTGGAGCGCATGGATTCTCGGTCTACCCAGATCTATAAATTTTTAACAACAGCAACTGCAACCACTGATGTTGAATTTATGGTAGATATGAATCAATTAATAGCTGAGGAAGCTTTCGACTCTAATGCAGAATCCGTTATTTTAATTTCCAGTGAAAATGATTTTGGTTCAGAAAATTTGGAACTGAGTGAAACTGAAGAATCAGGAATTTATTCCATTAGGCTATCAGACATTAGGATTGGATCTTCTATTGAATTCAAATTTGGTATAAATAATCCTGAAAATGGAAGGGAAGAATTTCCCGACAGTGATCAATATAGATTTTTCAGATTAAAGGAAGGAACAAACCAAGTATTGAATCAATATAATCAACTAGGAAGCTCCGTTACTTCCAATGAGGAGGAAATAAAACCAGCTCAATCTCTTAAAATTTATCCAAATCCAGCTCAGAGGAATATCAATGTGGAAATTGAAAACCCTGGATTTTCAGCTTCAAAATATCAAATTATGGATGGAAAAGGAAGCATCAAATTAGAGGGGAAAATAACAAATGGTCATAAGCAAATCGACATCCATAATCTCAAGGAAGGACTCTATTTTTTACAAATTATTGGTGATAACAAGAGGATGATTCATAAATTATTAGTGGTTGATTAATTTATTTTCAAAACTATTTTTCCAATATGTTCACTGCTTTCCATCAGCTCATGGGCTTTGGAAGCTTCTGCCAGTGGAAAGGTTTTGAAAATAACAGGTTTAATTTCTCCTGATTCTATTTCCTGTTTTCCTCGGCATATTTTCAAAAGTAACTTTAAACGTTCTGAAAGTAGTATTTCTGTATTTTTGGTTGTCCCTGTTTACTGATTTTAGCAAAAAAGAGTAAATTTCTTAGCCTAAATGCTTCCTTTTTCTTTCATACTTTTTCCATTGATGAAAAAGTATGCAAAAAATCTAGGTAAAATGATGCTTCATCCCACAATGGCCATCGCCTGCCCGCCATTTTACCCTCCAACCCGCTTTTTCGCTTTCTGCGAAAGTAGGGGTGTTAGCCCTTAATAAAATTAAAAATTAATTCAGACATATTTTATCCTTGCTTTAGGCTCTTACAATGAATTTTTAATGTTTTTTTAATTTATTCATTACTTGCATTAACTTAGGTGTCCCGGTTAGGAAGACAGGAGGATGATTCATAAATTATTAGTGGTTGATTAATTTATTTTCAAAACTATTTTTCCGGTATGTTCACTGCTTTCCATCAACTCATGGGCCTTGGAAGCTTCTGCCAGTGGAAAGGTTTTGAAAATAACAGGTTTAATTTCTCCTGATTCTATTTTTGGCCAAATGTGTTTTTTAAGATTCTGAGCTATGGTTCTTTTAAATTCAGGAGAGCGAGCTCTTAAAGTCGATCCTGTTATGGTCAATCTTTTCACCATCACTTTTTTCATATTGATAGTGGACTCGGCATTTTTCATAGCATTTATAATCACCAATCTGCCTTCAGAGTTTAAGATGTTAATATTTTTGGCAGTATAATCTCCTCCCACCATATCCAAAATCACATCGACACTTTGTTTTTTATTTTTTAGATATTCTTCAAAATCTTGCCTTTTGTAATTGATAGCCAAATCAGCACCTAATTTTACCGCATAATCACATTTTTCATCTGTGCCTGCTGTGGTGAAAACCTTTCCGCCCATGCTTTTCACCATTTGAATAGCGGTTACACCTATACCTGATGTGCCACCATGCACTAAAAAGTTTTCTCCTTTTTGAAAATTTCCTCTATCAAACACATTTGACCAAACCGTGAAAAAAGTTTCCGGAAGCGATGCTCCTTCTACAAAACTCAATCCTTTGGGAATTGGTAAACACTGTACTGCAGGGGCGATAACTTCTGATGCATAGCCTCCGCCTGCCACCAAAGCACAAACCTTATCGCCAACTTTCCATTGCATCACATCATTTCCAACTTCCTTTATAATTCCTGCCACTTCCAATCCGGGAATATCATCGGGAGCATCTTCTGGAGCAGGATATCCACCCATCCTTTGGAAAACATCAGGTCGGTTTACACCTGAGGCTTTTACTTCTATCAAAACTTCATTGGGCTGAGGCCTTGGGCTATCTCTTTCCTCTAATTGAAGTACTTCTGGGCCTCCTGGACTTTTTATGATTATGGCTTGCATTCTATTTATATTTTTAGAATTGTATCTTTAATGTCGCTCCTACAGAGCTAATGAGTAATGGTTTAGGCATGGTTACCATATGCTAGCTCCTACGAAGCTTCTTTGCAGGTTATTACTATAGCTGGCTGATATAATTATTTACAACTTCTTTATAGTTTAAAAATCAAAACTGACCTATTCATAACTTAACCTGCCAAATTGAAACCCTAGCCAACTATTTCCCCATTGGGGTTAGAGGGCTAAAAAGGATACCCGATCCCGAAATTCCAATTGATATTTTCTTCCCTCCAAGCTTTATTTCCTAACTCAAAACGGTCTTGCCATTGGAAACCATCAGGGCCAGGTTTTCGAATTGGCGTGGCCACATCCAATCTGATTACGAAAAATTCAATATCCAATCTTAAACCAATTCCAGAGCCTATTGCCATTTCATTCATCCAATTGGAAGTGAATTGACCATTTCGCCCATCTTCATTTTTGAGCCATACATTTCCAGCATCTGTAAA
Organism: Marivirga harenae; assembly: GCF_030534335.1. Lineage (GTDB taxonomy): Bacteria > Bacteroidota > Bacteroidia > Cytophagales > Cyclobacteriaceae > Marivirga > Marivirga harenae. The sequence continues at coordinate 1,196,013 of NZ_CP130565.1, forward strand.
AACAGCTCCCTTTAAATATGATACTAGTGGAAATCGGTATTCCAAATTGGCCTCTATTTTAATATCTCCCGCTTGGTCAAAAAAGCTAGAGCCACTAGTTCTATCATCGGGCTGGTAAGCTCCTGGCCCTAAACTCCTGATTCGAAAAGCACGGACAGAATTGGGACCTCCCGAAAAATATTGCTTTGAGTAAGGAAGGCTAACTGAATTGCCGTATGGCAAACCAATCCCCACAAAAGCTCTACTTACAAAACGACTTTCTGTTCCAATACTTTGGTAGTTTCTGATATCAAAATCAAAGCGAGAAAATTGGGCATAGCTTTGACCCCAGAATTTTTTATTGTCTCCTGTTACACCTCCAACATTTTGAGCTAAAGCCAATGCATTTCCTGAAAAATCAGCGCTGAATGCAAAATAGAATCGGTTGCGCTTAATGTTTCTCACCAATTGGCTCCATTGAAAGCTGTAGTTCAAGCCAGGTATGAATTGTTGCTCAAAGCTTCTAGCCAAAAATGGATTACTCTCAAGTAATTCCTCAAAAGCCTCACTTTCATTCCCTAAATTAATGTAATTTATTGATATTGGATTTAAACTATGAGTAACGAAAATATTGGGATTCCATTCGAAACCATAAACTGCTAAGAACGAATTCAGATTAAACCATTGGGAACGATTTAATAGATCGTAAGAGAGCTTAAACTTTGTTTTAGGAACGGAATACCTAAACTTCCCCGCAATTGGGAATGGAGAAATCATCCTGGGCACAATGAGTTCTCCCAAAACACCAGTTTCAAAGCTATTTAAACCGGTATTGACATCCCCTCCTGTCAACTGTGCTTCATAACCGACCTTTGTCGTTATTCTCAAGGCTTCTCCTCCTTTGAAAAGGTTTCGATTCAAATACTCAAAATTCAAATTTGGCCCTGCGAAATTATTGGACTTGCTAACGGCTTGGAGTTCAGAACGAAAAGACCTTTTACTTAATGGGGACAAGTATATATTGGCATTTAGCTTGCCTGTGTTATTCTCAATGGTACTATCTTCCTGATAGCGAATATTTATAAATCGATAAGTTTTGAGAGAATTCAACCTCTTGTTAGTCCATTTTTCATTTTCTGGATCGTAATAATCACCTTCCCGGAAAAACAAATAAGGATAAAGTCGATCTGGCCTAAAAAATATTTCCGGTTGAATGAATTCCACTCCATTGATAACTGTCGTATCTGAGCCCATTCCTTCTTCAGATGTGTTTAGAGAGTATTTAGGATATACCTTGATGTTTTTTATCTCAAATGGAACCAGAGCCAATTCTGAAACCTTGTCTTTAACACTTAGCTCTAAAATTGCCTCATTACTGCTTTCCGTATTAAGCGTATCCGCCTCAAAAATTAGATTATTAGAAGTAAAATAGTAATACCCATTGCGTTTTAGATAGTCTGCAATCTCAATCCTTGTTTCTTTTAGTTTTTCTAAAGAAAAGGGAGCTCCACTTTCAATAGGGTTTTCCCTATCTAAATAATTCTGGATTAGGCTATCAACTTTATGTTCTCCAATTTTTTTAAACTCTACGGCCTGAATATGAATTCGGGCTCTTGGGGTGATTTCATATGCAATAAAGCCTGTGTTCTTATTTTCCTTAATTTGATATTCAATTTTGCTGTTGAAATACCCTAGGTTTTCCATCCGGTTCTTCATCAGCTTTTGTACATTATTGGTGTTTACCTTTCCCAATAAAACAGGCTTCTCTCCTATTTTCTTATTTACCCATTTAGCATAAAAACCCGCCTTATTGTTTTCAACTTTTTGATAAGCCCACAATCCCAAACGGATTCCAGCTATCTTCTCATTGGGCTTTGGGTTGTTTACTTCTTCTAAATCTTTAAGTATTTCCTTTTTGTACCTTGCATTTTCTACCTCTCTTACTTTTAGTTCACCACCACTGTATAGTCGTTCACCCTCCTGCAGATACTTGAAGGTTTGACAAGAATAGAAAGCTACTAAAGCCAAGCCTAATACTGCGATATTTAGAAAATATTTTCTCACTCTTCCTTGTCTTCTGTGTCGCTCCAAAGTTCATTAAATTCTTGAAAATCTTTACTGAATTGAATGGAGATTCCTGTAACAACTACTTGCCCGTCAATTAAACCTTCAAATTCGTTTTTTCTATAGCCTCTTAATTTATAACGTCCATCTTCTGTAAGTAAATACTCTACTAAAATATTCCCGATGATGTCGGTAGCTTGCTGTTGAGTCCTTTGTTGCCCTTCTAAATCCACTTGACTACCCACCTCTACTCTAAATCGGTCATTAAATAAGTTTTTACTTAGACTTACATCCAATTGCGTTCTGTCTTGGGCAGTTCCGCTTTGGTAATCTTCATACGAATTTAAATCCAGGTTCAGGTTTACACCTTTAACATACTGATTACTCAATTTATTCAATTGATTACTCAAAATCTGACTAGCACTGTTTCTTGCAATGGCTTCAGAATTTGGACCACCGCTACTACTGCCACTTGGAAAAAACTGATTTAAGACCAAAAGAGAAAATACTTGTTTGTTCAATCTAGTTTCATTGGAATTTATGACCTGGATTTGCTGATAAATGTTTCCACCTAGCGCTCCTCTACTTGCTTCTGGCATATCCAAACCGAATGAAATTTCTGGTTGCGTTAAATTACCGTCCACAAAAAGCTGCACTAAGAAAGGCAGTTTTTGTCTATACTGGGTTTTCACTTGAGCTGAAGAAGAAGATATTTGATCCTCCATAAGGGTATTTACAGGAGTTTCAGTCTTATATAGAGCCGTGATATCCAAACTAGCTTCATAAGGGTCGCCTGACCAGCTGATTCTGCTTCCAGATTCAATATCGAATCTACGTTTTACAAGGTCATAAAGACTCAACTGATAATAGCCGTTATTTACTTCCACATTTCCATTTAAGCTTATAGCGCCATTTTTTCTCAAAATGAAATTTAAATCCGTATCTCCTGAAACAGTTAAATAGTCGCCTCTTCGCTCATCCACTATTACTTTAAATTTGGCATTCTTATCCGTGTTAATAATAGCATTTATTTCAACGCCATCAATATCTGCACTTCTTTGCAGCTCTGCTTCCGCTGCGTTAATGGTATCAGAAGGTTCATATGGCTTTTTGAAAGTAACAATACCTTCTTGTTCGACTACATCCACTTCACTTTCGGGAATGATATAAACTAAGTCTGTCTTATCGTTCAGCCCTACTTTAGCCTGAATTTTAGGTTGATTTAATGTGCCAATCAAATCTATATCGGCATTAAAAAAAGCCTTTCCAAAGAATAAATCACTATTCTCTTTGGTCGTATTTAGCAATTGAAAATTTTCAGCTGATAGTTGGAGATTAAATTGTGGGTTTAGTAAATCTTGAGTGCTGACCTGTCCATTCAATTGCATTTTACTTTGCTGTTCATCTAATAAGGTGAAATTATTCAATTGAATTTTTTCATTCCTTAAAGTGATCTTTTCATTTGGTAGCTTATATGCCATATTCAAATAAGTGAAGTACAAAGACGCCTCCTGAAAATTGAGGTTTCCATCATATTCAAAATCTTCAGTATTTCCACTGAAATCAAAATGTCCTAAAATATTTCCACTTGCTTCCTGAATTAAGCCATCAGAAAAACTGGTTAAGAAAGGAAGGGAAACACTATCCATATCCAATTCAAAATTAAACTCAGGAATTTCAGGATTATTATCAAACCAGCCTTTGCTTCGAAGACTAACTTCTCCTTTGGAACTCAGATCAAATTGATAACGGTTTTCAGATTCTTGCTTTGCATTCACGGATAAATTGCCAACCTCTTCATTAAAAATACTTAGGCTATCCAAATTCAAAGATGCCGAAAAAGCCATAAGATTAGATAAATTTTCCAACTCGATCCCTCCTTTCAAAATACCCTTTACTGGACTCTCTTCAGCATTGATGACAGCAAAAAAGTTTTCAATTTTAAAGTTTTCAAAATTGAGTTGCAGTGCCGTAATTTCATCTTTTAGCTCAGTTTTCAATTGAAATAATTGCTGATTTCGCTCAAAAATTAAATTTTGAATTTGCAAATTAGCCGTATCAAAATAAATTCTATTTTCAGGATTCATGTTCCAATGTTCCGCATTTAGAATTAAGTTCTTAGGCTCTAAAGACCAGAAAAGAGAATCTTCTATACGTTCTGCCAAGGCATCCACATGGAACAAACTGTCTGATGCGGCGTCTTCAACATAAACATTAAATAAAGCTTTTTGGGGAGTAATATCTGCCTTCAAAACACTAGGGTAAATATTTAAATCGCCAGAAGTAATCCGCTGAAAGTTCGTGTTGATGTGAAACTCCTTTTCTGAATTATTAACACTTATACTTAGACTATCCAAATCGATATCCTGATAATGGAAACGAGGAATTTTTAATTGAAAATCAACTATTTCCTTTGCGCTATTATAATTTCCAGTTGCAGTAATAGGATTAAAACTTATATCTAAAGGAAGGAAATCCAATAGATTTTGGCTTTCTTCCGCTGTCAAAGAAACGCTCATGAGCATCGGTCTTTCAGTAGTATCAACCTTGAAAATTCGAGCATTTTGAAATTTAGAGGCATCCAAATCAGCAATTGCCAATTGGTCAAAAGCATGGTTCATTTTTAAATCAAGAGCAATTTTCTCCCATCTAAGTTTAACATCAGCACTGTCTATTGCATTATAAGCTGTCAATTCTAACGGTGTAAAACTGATGGTTTGTAAAGGACTGGTCAAAATGGTCTCAGATAAATAGACTTTTAGCGATTGATGTAAACTATCCAATTCTACCTTTATACTGGCTTGGGTAGAAGCCCAAAGTGCGGTATCAGAGATATTGAGCGCAAGTAAATCGAGCTTGTTAAAATTGGCCTTTAGGTTTATTTTTTGCTGAATGGAATCAATTCTTCCATCGGCTGATAAATCAAAATCCGCAATGGAATCAGAATAATTACTACTAAATTCAAGTTGGTTTTTGACCAATGTGGCTGACATAGTTAACGTATCAAATTGGTTTGCCACATAACTGAAATTTCGAATACTCACTTCTGCTTCAGTTTCCATTTCACTTGGCACTAAGCCTTTTCCTTTAATGGCAATGTCAATATCTGCCGTATTAAAGTTTAAGCTGTCTTGCAACCACTTCGCCAATTCCAAATCGGATATTTTTATATCTGCCTGATAGCTTTCCGTCTGATTAGAATTAAAGTGGCCCTTCATTTTCAATTTACTTCTATCATCAATTTCAGCCAATATATTTGCCTTCATTCTCCCTGTTAAATAGCTCCCATTTCCTGTCAAATTAATTTTTTGCGGATAATGAGAAGGATAATCCTTTGGCATGAAATACTGAAAATCTGATACTTCACTTTTGATTTCTACGCTTTCCACAGTAGCAGATAGCTTCTCAGTATCTTGCCAGTTTTGCAGTTTGGCTTTCAGTGCCAATGATGTTTCATTTCCATATAATAATCGGAATTGTTGCAAATCAATTTGCTGATCACTTCCAGTTATTTTTCCGTAAAGCTTTGCCGGATATTTTGATAGCGCCAAAAGGCTACTATCCTGCTTTAATTCTGGAACGAAATAGAAAGCATCTTTTACTTCTAAAGTGGTTGGCAATTTCACGTCCAGCTTAAAATTGGTTTTGTAAAAGCTTCCTGCAAATAAGGAATCAATTGAGGCAAATTCAATATTAGCATCAGCATTCAGAACAGAATTGGAAGTCTCCACTCTAAAGTTGCTGAGATTTGCCGATTCGGAATTGAGATTGATTCCTCCACTCAGTTCTTTTAATTGGAAATTATTTCGGTCCAAAACCGAAAAGCTGAACTTTTCGATACCTAAATCTTGGGTTTTATATTTTGCATTTTTCAGGTGAAAATTAATGTCTTGAAATTGCATGTATGAGGGATCAAAACTAGACTTTCTTTTGCTTTGCCCTGTTGATTTAATATCTAATTCTTTCAATTCGAAATCAAAGGACTTGAGATCGATATTATAATCAGGGAATTCAAAGGGCGCAGAAGAACTATCAGTTTCTAACTCACTGGAATCAGCAGCTATGGGTAATCTCATTTGAAGTAAGCTGATCTTATTTTGAAAATTTTCTGCTCCTATTTCATTTCTCACTAAATCTACCGATGCATTTTTGATATCGAGCAAATCAATAACAGTTTCCAATTGAAGACTGTCAAATAGTGTTTCATACTTTAAATCAACGGCATTCAAATTCAACTGCTGAATAGTAATTTTTGGAAGCGTACTTTCAGAAGAGTCTTCTAGTGTTGGTGGGAAAACTTTTCCCTGCATATAGGCCCCCTGAACATTGGTGAGTTGAAAATCTTCAATATTAAAAATCAAACTATCAAGATCAAAGGCATCGAATGAAAGGTCTAGTTCATCTAGCGTCAATTCGGTGTTCATTTGCACGCTAATATCTTGATAGCTCACCGCAATATTTTCCAACAGAATATGGCGGACATTAATAGTAGTTGTGGAAGTCGTGTCGGCTTTAGGATTTTCCTCGCTTGAACTAGTTGAATCTGAATTTGCAAAAGCATCAATCAAAAACTGATAGTTAAAACTACTGTCAGCTGAATTATTGTGAACCCTACCTTTGATACCATTGAGTGCTAATTCTTTTACATCAACGTCTCCATCTAACAGAGGCTTCCAAGCCACATCTACTAAAATGGATTTGGCATAAATTAATGTGTCTTGAGATTCATCTTCCGCGTAAAGGCCTTCAATTTGAGCTGCTCCTAGGAAAGTAATGTACAACTTATTGATTTCAAACTTGGTTTGCGTTTTATCGCTCACATAGTTGGTAGCGTAGTTAGTGATTTTCTGTTGTACTGCCGGCAATCTTAATGACAGTATAAATGTCAGTAATAGCAATAGAATGCCCCCCAGAATATATAATATGATTTTGCCTGTTTTCTTCAATATATATATAAAAATACAATTTTAGTGAGTAATCTGACCTTATCCTAACGGAAGATGTGGGGAATTGATATTATTGACAGGAATAGGTTATAAGAAAACTAATTCAAAAAAGGAATTGCGAGGATTTTTCACTACATACTTTTCACAAACTATATCTTCGATTTTAGAAATTGTATTTTGGATCTTAATTTTAGTGGCAATGAAATATAAGTTCTAAATATGTAACTCCTCATCAGTTTTCTTAACTTGAATACAAAAATACATATATGGATTTAGGTGTAAATATAACCGGTGCTTATCATTCTTCATTTGGCAAGTTAGAAGGAGAAACTTTGTATTCTCTGTATGAAAAAGCAGCAAAGGGCGCTATCAAAGATGCGCAAATTGAGACTAAAGCTATTGACGGAGTTTTTGTAGGGAATTATAGTGGTGGTGCTTTCAACCAGCAAGAAAACATAGCTTCTTATGGTGTTAATGTTTTACCAGCATTGCGCCACAAGCCTATGTACAGAACTGAAACTGCTTGTTCATCTGGTTCATCAGCTATTCACATGGGGATTATGGCTATTAAATCGGGAATGATGAAGCGGGTTTTGGTGGTCGGAATAGAGAAAATGACGGATTTAGACATGTCAGGCGTAACCAAAGCTTTATCTCTGGCCACCTTCTGGCCTGATGAAGGAAGCCAATCCGTAACTGCTCCCTGCATGTTTGCTGATTTGGCAAAAGGCTGGATGAAAAAATACAATTATTCTGAAGAAAAACTCCGCCCGTGGTTGGCTCAAATTTCTGCTAAAGCTTATTCCAATGGAGCTGAAAACCCATTGGCACAATTGCAAAAGCCTAAATCGGCTGATGATATTTTGGCACTTCCTGATGAGAAAAACCCCATCATTAATGCCCCACTGCGATTACATGACTGTTCCCTTGTTTCCGATGGAGCATCCGCTTTGGTATTAGAAGAAGCCAGTGTAAGCAAAGGAAAAGGACTAGCCATCAAAAGTTTTTATAGTGCTAGCGACTATTTAGATAGTTTTGGTAAACATAAGTCTGACCACTTTTTGGAAGGCGCGTCATTTGCAGTCAAAAAAGCCTTAAAAGATGCTAACTTCTCCATTGAAGATATTGACATAGCAGAGGTACATGACTGCTTTACTATAACAGAGCTTTTGTTGTATAGCGCAATGGGCATTGCTCCTGCAGGTCGGGAATTTGAAGCAATAGAAAGTGGTAAAGTCTTTCCTGACGGAGATTTACCAGTAAATTTATCCGGAGGATTGAAAGCCAAAGGTCATCCCATTGGGGCAACTGGGGTTTCCATGCATGCTTATCTCTACAAACAATTAGTGCAAGAGGCATGGGGCCATCAAGCCAAAAATGCACAAACGGCTTTGGTGGTGAATATCGGAGGCTCGGGTACTAGTAATGCTGTTTCGGTTTTGGGTCGATAGATACACCATGTCTTGTCCTGAAATAGCTTTACACAAATAAAGCTAATCATGGGAATAAAATACAGCGAAAGTACAATTTATGAGATCTGTAGAAGGATAGACACAGGCGAGATCAGCTACAGCGATGCACAGAGAGAATATGGCGTAAAAAGTCAAGGTAGTATTGGTCCTTGGCTTAGAAAATATAGGGCAGGATTGCTACCTTGTATGGAAATGGGTAAATATGACGATTTATCGAAAGAAGAGCTCATAAAAGCTTTGGAAGAGTCCAATAAGCGTTTAGAAGCTTCTAATCTGCAAACAAAGGCTTATGAAGCCATCATTGAAGTAGCGGAAGAACGATTTAACATTGAAATCAGAAAAAAGTCTGGTACCAAGCCATCCAACGACTCCAAGAAAGAAAAGTAAAGGCCTCTACTTCAGAGTTATGTAGATTGTTTGGTAAAACGAGGCAAGCCTGGTATTACAAACAGCAACAAGATCAAAGTAAATCACAGGAGTATTTTATCATTTACCACATGGTAGAGATGATCCGAAATGACTTACCAAGAATTGGTACCAGAAAGTTATATCATATGCTTAAGCAGCAATTAGCTGCATATAATATTACAATCTGTAGAGATAAGCTCTTTGATTTATTAAGAGAATGGGGGTTGCTCATTAAGAAAAGAAGGAGAGCAACCTTGACCACTCATTCTCATCATTGGTTACGCAAATACCCAAATCTGATTGCTCAAAAACAGATTTATAAAAGCAATCAAGTGTGGGTTAGTGATATCACCTATATTCAAATAAAAAGAGATTTTGCTTATCTCAGTTTACTAACTGATGCGTATTCAAGGAAAATACTAGGATATTATCTGAGTGAGAACTTATCCAGAGAAGGTCCTATAAAAGCCTTAAAAATGGCCATAAAACAAAAAGGTAAATCATATGTGACTCATCATTCAGACAGAGGAATCCAATACTGTTGCAAAGGTTACATCGATATACTGCATGAAAGCTTTATTAGAATTAGTATGACAGAGAAGGGAAGCCCATACGAAAACGCCATAGCCGAAAGGGTAAACGGTATCTTAAAACACGAGTTTGCATGCAATCAAACTTTTACCTCTTTTAATAAGGCAAAAAACTTTATTGATAAAGCAATTAAAACCTATAATACTATTAGACCACATATGAGTTGCAGTTATTTAACACCCGATATTGCACATAAAACTGAAGAGATCATAACACGGAAATGGAAAAACTACTATAAAGAAAATGTAAAAGAATACTAGGACTATTCATCTTAGTAAAGTTATATTAGGACAATAATATAAAACTGTAAAGTAAAATCAGGACGAGACACCATGCATCTGTGGAGACGCGATGCATCGCGTCTCCACAGATGCATCGTATATAAACACATCATTTATCATTAAATCCATCATCAGACCAATTCCGAGGATTATTTTTTATGTATTCTGAAATCCGTTGAAATGATTTTTTATCACGAATAATATGATCATGAAAACGGTCCTGCCATCCAAAATCAGGGTTAATCAATCGTGCACCAACGGTTACACCCGATTTAAAACCCCGAATAATGGATCCTAAATTTTTTGATTGTGGTCCGAATTGGTTTTTTGGTGGTTTGGTACGCAGGTTATTTCCGTTGGTGGTTGTGGTCACCGTAGAGACGCGATGCATCTCGTCTCTACCATCCCGGTTCGAACCAGAAATCGAATTATATCGATTATCCCCAATCCCAATAATACCATGAAAATGGTTAGGCATCACAATATATTCGCCCATACATAAATTCATGTCCGGTCGCAATTCAAATGTTTTTACCCATTCCGATTCTACAATTTTTCCGACATCATTTAATAACATTTCTCCGTTTCTTATTTTACCGAAAAAACATTCTCTATTTTTTGTGCAAATGGTTACAAAATATTTTGCTTTACTCCTGTAATCCCAATTTTGTAATCGTGCTGATTCAGTACGGTATTTGTTTTTGAATTTGTCAGGCATGGTTGATTCGTTTGTTCTATCTAGATAATAAATTTTAATTTCGTAAAAAATTGGTGGAGACGCAATGCATTGCGTCTCCACTGCCGATGATCATCACCAAATTAAACCCAATGCACATCACAAGCGCCCACCAAAACAACCATACACATTGAACTAAACTTGTAACGGCTAAAAACTAGTTCTTAGCCAACAAACTGCTGGATTCTACCAGCTTGATGAATTCTATTCTATACCCATTTTCATCTTTTCCTTTTGCACTTTGGGCTAAGTCTGTCACTAGCTTATAATCCCCTTTTTCAAGATAATCAGAATCTTTTAAAAGCATTCCGTAAGTAGCCACTGCAGCCGACCAACGAAAGTTATCAGACGTTTTACCAAGTGCCGTAATTGTATTGTCTACCGTTTTCACAATTAACTGGCTGACTTCTTCATTGGGAGCTTTATATCTAAACTTCACCGTTAATAGCTCATCGCCATAAGCTACTTTTTCTGTCTTTTGTTTATTTTCCTGATATTTTAAATCATCAATTGGTTTGAAATAACTATTCACCCCTTTAGGGATAATTTCATATAAAGCCGTAACCGTATGACCAGAACCGAGCTCCCCAGCGTCTTTTTTATCATTGTTAAAATCCTCATTATTGAGCTTTCTATTCTCGTAGCCAATTAGTCGATAGGCTGTAACGTTGGCAGGGTTAAACTCTACCTGTATTTTCACATCTTTGGCAATGGTAAAAAGAGTACCGCCAAATTCGTTTACCAACACTTTTTTCGCCTCTAAAATATTGTCGATATAAGCATAGTTGCCATTTCCTTTGTCCGCCAATATTTCCATTTTTGAATCCTTGTAGTTACCCATTCCAAAGCCTAAAACTGTAAGAAAAACGCCTTCCTTTCTCTTCATTTCAATCAAATCTTCCATGGCTTCATTTGAACTTGCTCCCACATTAAAGTCACCATCCGTAGCTAAAATGATGCGGTTGTTGCCTTCTTTCATGAAATTTTCTTTTGCAATTTTATAGGCCAATTCAATCCCTGCTCCACCAGCAGTGGAACCACCCGCCTGCAAGTTTTGAAGCGCATCGATTATTTTGTCTTTTTCCTTGCCAGAAGTGGGAGGAAGCACACACCCTGCAGCACCAGCATACACTACAATAGACACCTTATCCTCTTCTCGGAGCTGGTCAACCAACATTTTCAGGCCTGATTTCAGTAGGGGCAGTTTATTTTGCGCAAACATAGAGCCCGACACATCTAAAAGAAAAACTAGATTAGAAGCAGGCAGATTCTCTGTTGGGATTACCTTGCCCTGCAAGCCAATTTGCACCAGTTGATGTTTTTCATCCCAAGGGGCTGGAGCTACTTCTGTGTTGATCGAAAAAGGATCTTGACCAGTTGGTTGTTTGTAGTCATAATTGAAGTAGTTAATCATTTCTTCTATTCTCACGGCATCTTTTGGAGGGTTCTGACCATTATTGATAAATCTTCTCATGTTGGAATAAGATGCAGCATCTACATCTATTGAAAAAGTAGAGAGCGGATGTTGAGTAGCCTCCTGAAAAGTGTTTTCATCAAGACCTTCGTATTCCTCGGTATCTGCTTGATGATTGGGTGGTTCAGCAATTGTGGGCAAATAAGCTATCTCCTCCTCATAGCTAACCGCTTTTCTTCCTGAAAATATATTCCGCACTGATTTATCAGTGACCACCACTTCAGATAATTGAGAAACAGAAGCTTCCATCTTCACATCAATAACAGTACGCCCTTTTATCGACACTTCCTTTTTCTCCATCCCAATGTAGCTAAAAACTAATATTCCTTTTAGTGAAGATACCTTGATAGAGTATTTTCCATCTAAATCAGTATTTACTCCGGTGGAAGTCCCTTTCAGTAATACATTGACTCCCGGTAAATCTTCTCCACTATCGAAATCGGTGACTTTCCCGCTGATAGTGATCGTCTGTGCGTTTAACATTGCAGCACTGATCAAAATCAGACCACTTATTCTCATTGCATCCATTAACTTTTTCATAATTGATAATTTTATGTGAAACATATTTGTAGACAGGATGCAGCTACTCCATAAATTCCATAAAACTATTTTTATTTTTTTTACTTTTCGAAAGAAATTGGTCTTAATTCTTATGTAAATAGCCTTATAAGGCTCTAATTATTAATATGATGTGAGTACTTAATGTTTAACAACTTACTTTTGAATTAAGCTGTGAATTTTAATTTTATGTATATTATTCAGGTATACAAATTAACTTAGCATTTGTACAGCAAGATTAAGTGACAGATAAAAACGATATACAAAAAGAAAAACAATTGATTAAGAGATTCCGAAAATCTCAAGATCTGGAACTATTAGGTAAATTATATCAGCCTTATATGCACTTGGTTTACGGAGTATGCCTAAAATATTTGAAAGATAAAGATTCAGCTCAGGATGCTGTGATGGCTATTTTTGAAGAGTTAGTGATAAAACTTCCCAAGCATGAAGTAGAGAACTTTAAAAGTTGGCTTTACGTCCTATCCAAAAACCATTGCTTAATGGAATTGAGAAAGCAAAAACGTCAAAAAACCGACAGTTTTGATTATTCTGACCTTGAGCTTATGGAAAATGGGCAATTGCAGCATCATGAAGAAGACTATACTTTTCAGGAAGACAATCTGGAAAAATTAACTGCATGTATTGCGCAATTAAAAAAAGAACAAAGGCGATGTGTGGAGTTGTTTTACTTGGACAAAAAGAGTTATAAAGAAATTACAGATAGTACCTCTTACGAATTAAAGAAAGTGAAAAGCTACATACAAAATGCGAAACGAAATTTGAAACAGTGCATGGAACAAGGTGAAGAAAGATAAAAACCATATTGACCCTATTCGAGACCTGAGCATAGAGAAAATGAAAGCCTATGCAAATGGTACTTTGAGTCCTGCAGAGCAGCATCAGGTAGAGAAATATTTGCTAAGTCATCCTTTTGAGGCGGAGGCCATGGAAGGTTATTTGGAAAATCCGGATGCGCTAAATGATTTACCAAGTCTAAAGGCCAAGCTGCAGTCTAAAACTACTCCTAAGCAAGAAAAGCGCGTAATACCTATGTGGAAAAAAGCATTGCCTTATGCTGCAGTCTTTTTATTGTTCATCATATCTAGTATACTCATTCTCAATTTTTTTCAGCAAGATGAGGCTTTGGCTCCCTTGGCTATTAAATCGGAAGAGGCCATAGAATTTGATAAGAACAAAAGCCCTACCAACCCACCCAACGCTTTAGAGGCTGAGGCAATAGAAAAGGAATCCGATAATCAACCGTCTACGGTGGCTGAAAGCACTGATTCTAATAGTAAGAAAGAAAAAGAACAGCCAGTTCAAACAGTCCAAGATATAGAGCTCCTTGCTCAAAATGAATCGATTAGTACTGAGGAGCAATTAATAGTATCGGAAACGGCTGTCCCTTATGAAGATACTTTTAAAGAGGTTAATAAAGACTCGATGGTGGGAAAAGTAGCAGGAATTGAGACCGATCAAAACAATCCTTCAGCAGCAAGAAGTAAAAAGGTATCTGATTTGGCATCATCTATTGCTCCAACTGATAATGAAACAGTTATCACAGCAAGGAAGAAGAATGCGACTCCTCCAACTATTTCAGGAGAGGTGTTAGATGCTGAAACCGGAGAGCCAGTGCCAGGAGCCAACATCATGCTAAAGGGTACAACAATAGCCATTAGCACTGATTTAGATGGCAATTTTGAAATTGCAGCAAAGTTAAACGATGTCCTGATAGTGAACTTTATAGGCATGAAACAGCAAGAATTTGTGGTGGGTGAAAAATCGGGCAATAAAATATATCTAAACACTGATGCTGCCCAATTAAGCGAAGTAGTCGTTACGAATAATGCAGCTGACACAGAAAAAGACAATACTTACAATGCTGCAAGACCCAGCATCGGTTTTTCTGATTACCGTGATTACCTCAAAGATAATTTAAGATATCCTCCAAAAGCCCTGGAGGCTGGCACTGAAGGAAGGGTAAGACTAAAAATAAGTATCAGCACCACGGGCCGTATTGAAGAAGTACAGGTTATAAAAGGACTAGGAGATGGCTGTGATGAGGAGGCAATCAGGTTAATCAAGGAAGGGCCAAGATGGGAATCTGCTAAAAAAGGAGATACTTCTGTAGCTTCAAGCAAGAAAATTTCGGTTCGATTTAAAATTAAATAAAACAGATTTCGATGACAGGAAAGTTATTCTATTTAAGAACCTATCGAGGAAACCCCTGAATTCAATTACTCTATTGCTCTGTAACCTCTGATTCAGATTTTGCTGTCTTAATTTTGAATTTTGTCAGCAATCCCATGGTATTGGCCGCTATTCTAATCACATTACTGTCAGTAATCACCCACAAATATCCAATTTGAGACTTTAAATCACTAATTGTTTGTTGCCATTGCTTTCTTGCCTCAGTATCATAGCCTGTCATATTGAGGCAATTACAAATGATGTTCGCTTTTTCCTCAGGCTTTAAGGTACTGGAAAATTCTTCTTTCCATCTTGCAGTAGCTTTAGAAGCATTTTCTTCATTTAGTCGTCCCAGAATTTCGATTCTTAAACAATTCTTTTCAGACCTTTCAATCCAGTTTAGAAGTACTTGATTTGTTTCCATAATTGTGTAAGTATTGGATTATTTTTGTTAACAATTTATACGACTATTATGCAATTAGCAGACTGATATTACTACTTACAGTCATCAAGCAAATCACACACACTCTCTTAAGGTTTAGTTAGAATCAGCTGAATAACACAAAACATTGTACTATCCGTCCTATTAAAACTAATAAAATATTATTATAATTATGTAGCATCTTGTCAAAAAAAATCTGTTTTGGTAATTATTATGGTTGGTTTTGGCTGACTTAATTATGAAAAAGTTGAGAGACTGTAAGCAATTGTGAAAGCAAATTATGCTTTGCTTTATTGCGAATTCAATTTAACACTGCCGCAACCTTTCTATCTATATGCGTTGAAAAAAGAAAAAAAGTCTGTATGCGCATCAGAATAATCTTAAAAACATAACTTTATCAATTCATGAACACCAATTAATTGTACTGACTTGTTTATCAGGATCGGGGAAATCCTATTGGCTCAATTTGCGTTTCCAAGCGTCCATATATTTATAGCCAACTAATGCAAGAGAGGCGTGGGGAAATCAGGCTGATAATTTAAACACAGGTATAATTCTTAATATTGGTGGGTCAGACAGCAGGAAAGCTGTTTCAATAATGGAACGAAAATAATCTTTCCCCCGCCCCGAGATACACTAACGAATTTAAAAATTACAATAGTAAACCATGAGAGGATTTTTTAGAAAAATAGTATAAAAACAAAATACATGAGATTACTTCCTAGGGAGTCTGACAGTATTGTTCCAGTAATCTCTGATAGTTTCTGCAAGATTATCTAACTCATAAATATCGTCAGGTTTTACAATGTATGAACTAGACTGTTCTTGATATGCCCTTAGAATATCCTCTTTTCTTGATGAGGTAGTTAGCATTATAACAGGAACATGTTTGACTTCTTCTATTGATTTAATTATTTTCAAAGCTTCATGCCCATCCATAACGGGCATATTAATATCCATTAGGATGAGGTCCGGTGTTTCCGCTGCCGAGTAGGGCTCCTCCTTTTTCAGAAAATTAATAGCCATTGCACCGTTCTCGACATGGTGCAGCTTATCTACAAATGTAAGCCCTTCCAATGCCTCTCTGATAAGAAACGCATCTTCTTTGCTATCTTCTACCAAAAGTATATTTAGTTTTCTCATTTTTTTTTCATTTACATTCCGCTTTCCTTGGTCGGTGAATTAGCACCAATAAACGAGTTTAAACTCTAGCTGTTTATCTTTCTATATTATCTTTTGTCTTTGGTATCGTAAATACAAACTTAGTTCCTTGGGGTTGATTTGCCTCGAACCAGATCTTCCCACCGTAAGCAGAAACAATTTTTTTACAAGTGGCTAAACCTATTCCCGTTCCAGTATATTCACTATTTGAATGCAACCTCTTGAATACCTCAAATACTCTATCCTGATGTTGCCTTTTAATTCCTATTCCATTGTCTGCAACTGTAAAAACCCAGTTCTTTTCGTCTTCTTCCCCATAAATATCTACTTGTGCCCTATTTCCCTTGGCCTGATATTTTATTGCATTATCTATTAAATTAGTAAATAATTGAATAAACGAGGTAGTATCGCCAGTTAAAACAGGTAAATTAGATTTGGAGAGTACCAAATTATTCTGATTTATATCATTTCTGTAGTTATCAAAAATTGTGTCTAAAAGACTGTTAAGATTCACCTCTTTTTGCTCAATTACACCAGTTTTGGAAAAATCCAGAATATCAGAAATCAGATTTTTCATCCTCTTTGCGCTGTGGGAAGCTATGTCAATATAGCTATTTGCTTTATCATCTAAATGTGCACTATACTTTTTTTGCAAGATGGACAAATAAGAGGTGATACCCCGTAATGGCTCCTTTAGATCATGTGCAGTTATATATGCAAACTGTTCGAGCTCTTCATTTTTTTGTTCAAGTTCCTTTTGTATCGATTTGATTTGGCTAATATCTGTTGCTGCAAATAGATAGCCATGTGCATTTTGAACTTGTATAATTTCACTAACAGACAATAATACGGGTACAATTATACCATCTTTCCCCTTCATAGTCCATTCACCTAGGTTGTGCTGTTTATTATTAGCTAGTGAGTGTAGAAAATCTGCTGTCAAGTATTTTTTTTCAGAGCTACCCATAAGCTCTCTTGCCATTTGATTCCACTCTTCTTCTAAAAAAAGGATGTTCTGAATACTACTCCCAGTGATAGATGCCTTATCATATCCTAATATTCTTTGAACGCCAATGTTTGTATCAAGTATGTTTCCCTCTTTATCCGTTGACACAAAAGCTACCTCGGTTGTGGCATCCATTAGTGCTTTATTCTCTGCTAATAAAGCCTTTAGGCGAATTTCAGTTTGTTTTAACTTCGAAATATCAATAATCTGCGATATAAAATAAAGTACATTTCCGCTTTCGTCTCTAACCATCGAAACCGCCAGAATAATATAGACAATATGACCTTCCTTATGAAAGTACCTTTTTTCCATTTGGTAATGATTTCTCTTACCTTCCACTAATTCTTGCAATAAGTCCAGATCAGCATGAAGATCATCAGGATGGGTAATGTCTTGAAATGTGAGTTTTAATAATTCCTTCTTGGAATACCCTACAGTTTGGCAAACATTTTCATTCACCTCCAACCATTTACCATTTTGATCTAGCAATGCCATTCCAATGGCGGCATTTTCAAAATTACCTCTAAACGCCTGTTCACTAATTCGTAGCGCTTCCTCCTTCTGCTTTCTCTCCGAAATATCTTGGTGAGTGCCGTACATCATCAATGGTTTTCCCTCTTTCGTCCATTCAAAGACTTTTCCTCTGTCAAGAACCCATACCCAATGTCCGTCCTTATGCTTCATACGGGCTTCAAAATCATAATATTCTGCCTTTTTCTCAAAGCATTCATTAAGCCTCCTACTAGATTCCTCTAAATCATCGGGGTGAGCCAAATTCATCCATGTATCTATACTGATAGGTGCCAGTTCATCCAGGGTGTAGCCTGCAATCTCCGCCCATCGTTCATTAAATTCTGTTTCACCTGTTTGCACGTTCCATTCCCAGGTCCCCACATTAGTCCCTTCAATTACGGATTTATATTTCCTTCTGGCATCAACAATTTCTTGTATTGGACTACCTTCGGGTAAAACATAAATGACTTTCCCAAATTCATCAAATATGGGTTTCATACTAAAGAGAATCGTGATGGGGGTTTTGTTAGAAAGCCAAACTTCCACTTCATAAGATACAGTTTCTCCACCAACAGCCTTCTGAAAATTCTTTTTGAGCTCTTTTTGAGTTTGTGGAGATATCTGCCACCAATAGCAATCCCAAAAATATTTGCCGATTACCTCTTCATGCTTTAAATCGGCCAGACCAAGTGCAGTATCATTAGCTTCTAATAAAATACCTTCAATACTCAGAAAACCAATGAAAGTAAAAGTCGAATTAAATATACTTTTAAATTTTAGTTCGCTTTCCTTAATTTTTGTAATGTCCTGAAAGCTACCGATAATCGTATTTTCTACCTTTCTACCTGTACTTCGCACCCATTTTTGCCTACCTTTCGCAGTAATTAATTTACATTCTAGATCGAATGGTACGTCATTCTGTACTACATTTTCAAGCGCTTGCGTTATTAAACTTCGATAGTCAGGGTGGTAAAACTCTATAGCGTTGGCTTGGTTATGATCGTAATCTAAGGGCAATTCATGAATTTCATAGACTACCTTACTCCAAACAGTCTGTCCTGAAGCAATATGGAGCTCCCAAGTCCCTATTTGATTAGCCTCCTCTGTGACCGTTAATAGTTGATTTTTTTTGTTTAGGTCCTCATTAGACTCGGCCAATCTCCTTTGAGACCGCCTTAGCTCTAAGAGATTCATCGTCTGTTTCGCCAACTGCTGTAACAGCTGAATTTGCTCCTCATTAAGCTTTTTTGGAGCATCATCAATTACGCACAATGTCCCAAGAGGAAAGCCGTTTTTATTTACTAAAGGAATTCCAGCATAAAAAATGACATTTGGATCGTCTGTAGTTATAGGATTATCAGAAAAGCGAGTATCTTGACGAGCATCTTCGACAATAAATGCTTGGTCAGGAATGTTGATAGCATGAGCGCAAAATGAGATGTTTTTGGGTGTCTCTCTAGCTTTTATTCCGTGATGAGACAAAAACCATTGCTTATCTGCAGTGACCAAGCTAATCAGCGAAATCTTGGTTTCGCAAATCTTTGCTGCCATCGAAGTGATGAAATCAAATTCATCTTCTTCATTCAATCCAATGATTTGGTAGGACTCTAACTCCTTTTGGCGATTTATTTCGTTTATGGGGATTTGAGGTTTTTTCATTCAGCTTATACAATTGGAAATGGCGGTTGTGAACCAGCCAGAATTTAGAAAAATACGATTTGTTTATAATCTATTGTACTTTACTAAAAGTACAAATAAAAATGAACTTTCAAAATACATTTTATAGTTGGAGACGGAAATATTCCATCCTCTATTTCTTCACATAATAGTATATTTTTCTGCCTTAGATATATTCATTATTTTAATAGAAACGCAATTTTTTTGGTCTACTCTTTTAAAAAAGCACTTCCAGTTGGATCAAATTGATCATCTAGTTAATATACAAGGCTAAGATTGAATCATCATGCTGTAATATTCTTCTTACCTTTAAATTTCCAAAAGAAAAGCAGAATATGAAGATCATAAACGCCCACCAGAACAACCTCAAAAACATTGACTTAACAATACCTGAAAACCAACTAATTGTGGTTACTGGATTATCAGGTTCAGGAAAATCTTCTTTGGCTATGGGTGTGATCGCAAATGAAGGATACCGTTACTTTTTAGAAAGCCTGCCAGCCTATAATCAACAGAACGGACAGTTAATCCCTACTGCTGAAGTAGATGACATTCAAGATTTGCCACCAGTGATCAAAGTGGAACAATCAAAACGCTTTCAATCTATCAATACTACTTTTGGTACGCTTTCAGAGTTGACCTCCATTTTCCGAATTCTATTTGCACGCTATTCAGGGGAAGAAACGATGAGCAAATCATTATTTTCCTTTAATCATCCGCGGGGAGCCTGTGAAATATGCCGAGGCATAGGTGATGCGGAATATATAGATCTTGAAAAACTCATTGGGGATGAAAATAAGACGCTGCGAGAAGGAGCCATCACCACTACCCTTCCCGGTGGCTATATAGTTTATTCTCAGATTACGGTGGAGGAACTCAATAAGGTTTGCAACGCACACGGCTTTAATGTGGACATTCCATGGAAGGAGCTTACAGCTGAACAGCAAGATGTAGTCTTAAATGGTAGTGATCGACTTAAAGTCTTTTATGGTAAGCATGGATTGGAGTCCCGATTGCGGTGGGAAGGAATCAAAGCAAAGCCCAGAGAAGAAGGCTATTACAAAGGAATGCTCCCCATCATGCAGGATATTCTCAGGAGAGACCGAAACCCTAACATCTTAAAATTTGCCAGCTCTAAAGTCTGTCCAAGTTGTGATGGAGCAAGAATCAAAGCTGAGCATCTAAAATACGAATGGCACGGGCTGAATTTTCAAGGCTGGATGGAGCTTTCATTGAGCGACTTATATGATAAACTTAATTCGCTAACACTTTCAGAAGGTGAAAAAACATTAGTGGATAAGATTTGCACTCAACTGTATGACCTTATTCGCCTGGGAATGGAGGATTATCAGTTGAGTGCCCCTAGTATAGAAATTTCCTCCGGTGATGCGCAAAGAATCAAATTGATTAATCAGGTGAATAGTAATTTGCAGGGGATTCTATATGTTTTTGATGAACCTTCTATAGGATTGTCATCAGACTATCAAAAATACTTACTCCACATACTGGATCGATTAATTAGAAGAGGCAATACGGTGATGGTGGTGGAGCATGATTTAGATTTCATCCAGTCCGCAGATTGGATAGTTGAATTGGGACCGCAGGCAGGTGTTCACGGTGGTGAAGTTGTTTTCAATGGCTCTATCGATGACTTCCTGAAGTGCAAGGACAATAGAAGTCCGACATTAGAAGCACTGAAAAAGGGAAATGCCGTAGATTATCCAATTCCAAACAAAGTCTCTGCCTACAATTTTGTACCTGAGGAGCAACAACTAACAGTGGTGAGTAGAAAGAACCCCCAAATACTACAAGGCATTTCCAGCTTTTGTGAAAAACAGGAACTGAACATGCATATGGTAACAGATCAACCGATTGGAAAAACGCCACGCAGTAACCCTGCTACATATACAGGCTTAGGGGATAAAATCCGAGATTTACTAGCCAAAACTTCGGACGCAAAAGAATCAAAATTAGCTAAAGGAGCCTTTTCCTTTAATAATAAAACAGGGAGATGTGAGGCCTGCGAAGGTGCTGGGGTGATTACCCTGTCCATGAGTGCGCTTGGGAATATCAATCAGATCTGTCCTACTTGTAATGGCAAGCGATTTAAAAAGAAAGTGCTCCTTGTAGAATGGATGGGAAAAAATATAGCAGACCTTTACGACTTAAGCATTGAAGCCGCCTATGATTTATTTTCAGGAGAAAAAAAGATTACTGAAATTCTTTCATTGATGTTGAAGCTGGGACTCGGTTACATCAAATTGGGGCAGCCTTCCAATACCTTGTCGGGAGGTGAGGCACAGCGAATAAAACTCACCAAACATTTCACTAAGAAATCGAAGAAGACAATTTTATTGCTGGAAGAACCCAGCATTGGCTTGCACCAAAAAAATGTAACACAATTGCTGAATGCCCTCCATGAACTGAAGCAACAAACTGCTGGTATCATTTGCTTTGAAAATCATGCGCTGTTCCAACAGAGCTGTGATACTTTAGTGGATAATGCACTTGAAGTAAAGCCCATAAAAATTAAGGAAGAACCTAAGCAGCAACGAGAATGGATCTCGATTCAGGGAGCTCGAACACATTCTCTAAAAGACTTAAATCTGGAAGTGCCCAAGCATCAATTATCTGTGGTTACAGGGATTTCGGGTTCCGGAAAATCATCGCTTGTGATTGACACGCTGCACGGCTACGGATTGCAGGAAATGACTAAGCAGTTCTCCAGTTATCAGCAATCACGAGTAGGCGTGAATTTTCAATTTGAAGTCAACCATATTGAAGGTCTCACACCAACCATTTGTATTACTAGAAAGCAAAAGAACTATTCAATTCGAACAGATATTACTAAGCAAACGGGGATTGATAAAATATTACGGTTTGCTTTTTCCCGAAAGGCACAATACGAAGGCGAGGATTTATCAGCCAGTCATTTTTCCAATAATCATGAATTAGGGAGATGTAAAGTTTGCGAAGGAATAGGTGAGGAATTATTACCTGATCTTCAAAAACTAGTGCTAGACGAGAAAAAAAGCATAGCCGATGGACTCTTCTCACACAACAAAGCAGTTGCATATTATGGTGATCCAGCAGGACAGCATATGGCAATCTTGAAGCAGGTTGGAGCGGAACACGGCTTTGGTTTAGAAACCCCTTTTAAAGAATTAAGTGACGATCAAAAAGAAATTCTCCTGCAAGGAACAGGGGAAAAAGTGTGGAAAGCTATCTGGGAATACAAAACCAAAACACGAACAGGAAGGCAAGACTTGACAATGCAGTGGGAAGGTCTATTCCATTACTTGCAAGATGAATATTTCAAAACACGAAAGAACAAAAACATTAGCCAGCTGACTTCTCTGTTTTCATTTAGTGAATGCAAACATTGTTTGGGCAGCGGATTAAAGCCGGAAAGATTGAAATTTACAATAGCCGGTAAATCTATTCATGATATTAAATCCATGGATTTTACGATCTTGAGTGATTGGCTAACGGCCAGTGACAAAGAAGTTGATGTGGAGGGAAAATTATTGGCTAAGATCGAACCTCATTTAATTAACACAATTGAGCGGGCAAAGCAATTGCATATTGACCATTTGCAACTCAACAGAAAATCACCAAGCCTTTCCGGTGGAGAAAATCAAAGAGTAGAACTGATCAAACAGCTGAATAGTCCATTAAAAGGTATTACCTATTTATTGGATGAGCCTACTGCCGGCTTGTCGAACGATAATATTCCGGATCTGATTCAAATCCTGAAAGAGTTGATTGCAAAAGGGAATACAGTCATCGTTATCGAACATAACAAAGACATTATTCATGCAGCAGATCATCTTGTACAGATTGGTCCCCAAGCTGGTAAGCTCGGTGGCTGTACTACCTATCAGGGCAATACGGAAGGTCTGCTAAAGCAAAACGATTGTCATCCTTTCCTGAAAGAGCCAAGCAAAGCAGTTGAGCTCAAAGATGGTAATAAACATATTAGGATTCGCAAATTAGCTAAACATACGTTGGTCAGAAATGAATTAGACCTACCCATTGGTGGCATCACTGCGCTGACCGGAAAATCAGGAATTGGCAAAACCACTTTGGTAAAAGAGATCATCATACCTAGTATAAAAACTGGAAAAGCGATTAACTGTGAAAAAATTGATTTTCCTAAAAATTATGAAGGCGCGCAGTATTTTGAACCTAAAAAGCTCAACAGCCATTCCGCTACACTTTTGGTTTCTTACTTAGATTTACTCAAGGACATTACCAAAATAATGGCTAATGAAACAGAGGCAAAGCCAGCTGACTTTTCTTATAAAACAAAGGGAAGTCAGTGCCCAAACTGTAAAGGAAAAGGTTTTGTAGAAACCAGTCTGGACGTAGCAGCCAATGCTATTGAAAAATGTGAAGACTGTGATGGCAAGCGCTATCAAAAACACATTCTTCAGTATGAAGTGCAGGGACGAAATATAGCTGATATTCTGGATTTTAATATTACAGAATTAATAGCATGGTTTACGGATTTTAAAGTGTCGAATTCTACGCTTAATTTTATCAAAAGCCTAGAGAAAATCGGTTTGGCCCATTTGAGTTTAGGGCAAAGCGTCCAGTCACTTTCCTCAGGTGAAAAGCAACGATTATTACTGCTACGCTGGCTTCAAGATGCTCCCAAAAATGAGCTTTTTATTTTAGATGAGCCGAGCACGGGATTGCATTATGCGGATATTGATTTGCTATATACCATTTTAGCGAAACTGAGTACCCACAATGATATATTAGTGATTGATCATAATCCATACTTATTGAAAATGATTGGGGTTGGAGTGGTTTTGAATTGAATTTGCTATTACTATTTGTTCATAGATAAAAGTGCGGGTCAACTTTCTCCCAACTTTGCACAAACGGACGCTCGCTCTATCGCAATTTGATGCATTTTAGCACTGGTTCAAGCATCCGCTTGAACCAATTAGAGAACATGTAAACGCATTTACCGAGGAAAACAGAAGGACGTTTTAGCTTAATCCTCTGCAAGTATTTTTCTCAGACCAGTTAAGGTTGTGAAAGGTAGTTCAGCAATTGAAATGTTAGCAAGCCAAACCGGAATGTTTTCGCCAGGCTCAGAATGAAATTGATAGGTTAACTCCGTGTATTTTCCTGAAGATTTTAATTTTATAAAGCCCTTCGCCTTCCTCATTCGAACAATTCCTTTTTTTTCGGGAAGATAATCAGGAATTCCTTCCAGGGATATGAACACCTCTTTAGAGTTAACATTATCGATGACCATTTTGTAAACCATATCTCTATTGTTGTAAGGCCACGGAAAAATAGTCTCTACGTAATTGTACTGGATGCCATTTCCCTGATCAAGCACGTTTGCTGTTTTCGTGAAACCATACCATTCGGTGTAGTTATTAGCATTTTCCAATACTTCCACTATTTCATTTGGCGATGCCTCAATCAGCATAAAAGCTTTGAACGATTTGAATTCTGAATCCTCCTCAAATCTAGTGTATACGATAATATCGTCTTCAGACAAGTCCACTTCCCAGGCGGTTTGAGAAAGCACCGAAATTGAATTTCCCGCAAAGACTATAGATAGAACGAGTGTCTGTATATTCATGCTTACTTATGCTAGAGAATGGATTCTTTGGTTTGATACAACCTCATGAAATAGTAAAGGAACAGAAGGAAAAAAATGACGTCTCCAATTATTACTATGAAAACCACAGATCCCGCCAAACCTGATAAATAGAATTTTAGTAGTGAAATAGCAAAACCCACTTTTCCAATTCCTCCCACAACCACAATACCTGTATGTCGCAGCGGATTGTAGGCAACAATAGCATAACCAATGAAATATACCAGGGTGGTGCCCCATGCCCCTTGATAAATTCCATAGAAAAGTGGGTCCGCCAAATCCCTATTGAAGAACCCATGAAAAGTGTAAGCGGTATTAAAATACCCGAAAATAGCCCCTATTAAATTCCATACTGCTGATATGATGAAAAAGGCTCTAAAGAATGTAATCTCTTTACTTTGCATGTCATAAAATATAGATGTTGATCATTAAACTCTATGGCAAAGTTGCAGCTATAAAAGGCCATTTGCATTTACATATGTAAAGAAATCAGTGCTGCGACATGGATTTTCTGATCCGGCTAAGTTGGGTTGCACTGATGCCCAAGTATGCTGCTATATGATACTGTGCTATTTGCTGTTCGATTCCTGGATACTCCTGCTGAAGAATTACATAGCGTTTTTCAGCATCCAGCAAGGCCATCTCAATTTCTTTTTTCTCATTACTTAAAAAATATCTTTCTGCGATGATTCTTCTAAGCCTTTCAACTTCAAAATTGCCTGCAGACAATTCTTCGATTCGACCAAAGGAAGCTTTCCAAAGTTTACAATCCGTGAGGGCTTGCTGAGCTACTTCATTTTTCTGTTTACTGATAAGAGAAGCATAGGAACCAATAATCGATGGGGCTGAAAAAAATGTTTTATTATACTCTTTACCTTCATTATTAATGTAATATGCTCGAACGATACCGGACTCCAAAAACGCAATTTCTTTCGCATACTGTCCTTTTCGTATGAAGTATTCTCCTTTTTTTAATTCTGCAGGGACGAATAGATCTTTCATCAGACTGATAGCCTCCTCTGAAAGGGGTATGACATTACTAAAGAATGCAATTAAATTTCTCATGAGTATATGACTCGTCAATTTCTCTAATATCGTAATTTAGATGATATGGTGACTGCTTTTACCTCTAAAATTTTACGAACTGATTTTTACAATATGGCAAGATACCAAAGTCACTCAACTGAAACTGCAATGTCCTTTTAATTCTTGAGAACTGACCGTGGTACAATGGCTCTTTGACAGCATTAAGAAATCAACCAGCTTCTTAGGGCAGGACAGGTTAAATTGATATTAAACATTTTAACTATCTAATCCCGAAAATATTTTTCTTCTCTCAGCGCATCATCCTTTCATCCGCCTTAAAAGCGCCCCGCATATGCAAGATCCACTGCGATTCATCGAGGGGAGAAACCCCTTTATAAGGACGGATTTTATCATCCGTAAGTGTTGTTTTTTCATATCCATCTAGCCTCAGTTTTAGACGGCCTTTGCCCGAAGTGGTGGCATTAAACTTGATCCCATAGTCCATAGCTTCCGCTACGGCAACTCGACCTTTCAAAATGAAAAAATCCCCATCAAAAAGCGGTGCTTCTATCTGTGCTCTCATTTGATTAAGATCGCTGGAAATAGGGCCAAGTAGATCCTGCTGAGCTTTAATTTCAAAAGCATACATTGGTTCCAAAAGATCCGTCCCTGCGTTCTCCAGACCTCTGAGAACACCCATTGGAGTTGCTAATAAGAAATCTCCGGGGTTAGAGTGCACGATATGCTCTTCACCTTTGATCAAAGTGATCTTGATATCGGTAACTTCATAGCCATGCAGGCCTTGCTTTAAGGTCCACGGAATGGCTCTTTTCACTTCATTGATATATTTCTGGCTGATATCGCTAGTGCGTACTTTGTTTTCAAAGCTCACACCACTTCCCGCTTCTCCAGGTTCTATTAAGAAAGTCATAATGGCCCAACAAGGCTTCGGCATCCAATAGCGAACAAAGCCTTCAGCAGATTGACCAGGCGTCTCTTTATAAATCACTTTAGGCGGAAGGAACTCTGCTTCAATTCCCCATCTTTGGCTTAGACTGTCTTTCAACACTTCGGTTTGAATAGGCCCCAAAATTTTGAGATGAAACTCTCTGTCGTCCTTAAACCATTTAAAATCTAAAATAGGATCTTCCACATTGAAAATTTCTAATGCTTCTCCTAATTTCTGGTAATCCTTCTCATCTAAAGCCTTTACCTCCACCGCCAGTACGGCATTGCTGATTTTGGAGTAAGAATCTGCAAGTTTTTCATTGCCTAAAATATCTCCAGCAAGGATGATATCAGAAGTAGTGATCAAACCGATTTCTCCTCGATGGAGCTCTGAAACTTGCTCCAAACCTGCGGCTTCGGCTTTAAAAATTTGGTTGATTTTTATGTCTTTGCCCAGTTCTTGTGAAGGAATGCTGTCTTTGGTTTTTAAGAGACTGCCATAAGACTTGATATAGGCTAACCTTCCCAGTTTTTCGTGGAATTCTACTTTAAAAACCTTGCCAGCAGGCGTAGAAAAATAATGCGAAGGAGGAGGAATCAACTTTTCCACCTGATCTAATAAGGCTTCAATCCCTAGCCCTAACTTAGCACTTCCAAAAAGCACAGGATAAAGACTTCCGTTGTGAATATGCGGGATGGCTTGCGCCAAAATGGTAGACATTTCGCCTGTATTTGCTTCCAGGTATTTTTCCAGAAAAGCCTCATCACATTCGGCTAGGTTTTCTAGAGAGCTATCAAGAATTGCATGATCCCTGTGATTGCTACTTGCTTCAAAAGGCATAACTTGAATTTGCTGGGAATCCGACAAATCGGGAAGGTTTAAAGCAAAAAGTTTAGCGTCTAATTCCCTTTGAAAATCAGCAAAAACCTGCTCTGGGAATACACCATCTCTATCGATTTTATTAAAGAAAATGATAACGGGCAGATTACGCTCTTTAAGGCTTTCCCATAAATTTAAAGTATGAGCTTGAACGCCTTCTTTAGCCGAAACCACTAAAATTACGGCATCTAAAACGGAAAGCGCACGATCTACTTCAGCTGCAAAATCAATATGCCCTGGAGTATCCACTAACTGAAATTGCGTTTGTTTCCAGTTGAAATTAACAGAAGCTGCTTTGATGGAAATCCCTCTGCTTTTCTCTAGCGCCAAGCCATCCGTGATAGCAGAACCTTTATCCACACTGCCTTGAGTGTTAGTGGCTCCCGCCTCGTGCAGTAGGCACTCCGTCAAAGAGGTTTTCCCTGCATCTACATGCGCTAAAATTCCTATGGTTAAATTTCGCTTTGCTGACATCTGCTTGCAAACTTATCATTTTGCTTAGAAATTTTACAGATCGTCTAACTTAATTTAGTATAACAATTGCTGATGTAGGGTACAATAAGGAATTTTTGGATGGACTACTACAAAGGGATGTAAAGTAAAATCAGGACGAGACAGGACTTTGTACATTGCAAATCGATTTCAATAGTTGTTATTTAACAGTAAGCAAACTTTCTTATCACCTTTTTTTTATCTCAGCTTATAAATACTTATTATTGCCGTTCATTAAAAAAATATCAATCGTGAAGATAAATTTTAAGCATCTCATTTCTACTGTATTACTTTTTACCATTTGTTTAAGCTGCTCTGATAATGCACCAGAACCTGATAGTGAAGGCATTGATTCATCTTGTGAGTTAGAGGTAGTTTACCGAGATAATAAAAGTAGCAGCGTGACCTCTACCGTGTATGTAGACAGTGGATATGGCTCTGATAGGGTAGAATACAGAGAATTAGCTGATAGTTCACTGGTTTACTATATGACTTTTGAATATAATGGCCAAAACCAAGTAACCCTCTCAAAGAGGTTTGATATGAACGATGTTTTGGAAAGTGAAAAAACAATTGAATATTGGCCATCCGGAGAAAAGAAGATGATAAAGACTGAACGCAAGAAGATTGAAACCTTATCCGATAAGACCAATGCCATCCAAGAGTCATATTTTGATGAAAAGGGAAACATTGAGGAATATAAGAATTTTAATATCTCCGGATCTATTGTTTATCATACGCTATATACAAATACATATGAAGGAGATAAGCTAGTAGAAGCCTACCGTGATCATTTGGTTGACCGTCATGATGCTACTTTAGAATATACATATAATTCTGAAGGCCTAATCCAAGAGATTTTAACAAAAGACATCAATGGAGAAGTTACTTTCAAAACTGAATATGAATATAGTGATGATATGAATGAGGTTAAAAGATATAGCAACGGTGGTACATCATTGTCTGGATCCGAAAAAACTTTTTTTAATGAAAACGATACCATTTTGAAGACTCAATCGCTTTCAGGTGATGGTTCAATAAGAGTAGAGCATTCTTATTCCTATAATTGTTCAAATTAAGCCTGGTTCCATTAGCTTGAAGGGGTAAATACTATTTTAAATGATTGTTGACGACTCTATCAAGATCGACTTTTCAACTTGTTTTAAATAATCATTTTACCCTCATTACAAATACCTAATTTAAAAATCCGCCTTACTCTCTACATCAAGAGCGCGCGAAAGAAAATAATAATTGATGAGGGATAATGATTTGTAAAGCAACTAAGGCTGGAGCAAAGCTAAAAAAATCAGTGCCCTAAAAACATATCTACTTCCAAAGTATAAACAATTTAAGGTTTTTACTGTTCTTTGCAGTGGAATTCAATTCGTAATAAACATACCTATAGATTCTCCCTTTTAATTAACGCATAATAATTATTAATTCATTATCCTCATTGATTTTCCCGATAGGCTTGCTGGCATCATTACCTTTATAAATTTCTCTTTCTATCTCGGAAGCCCTCCCTTTAAACTGCCATAGATTATATTCTCTCCACTATGAAAGTGAAGATCTAATGGAATTATTGATTTTGTCTTATCTTGAATTTTTGTGAATTGTCCTTTAAACGATTTTATATATGCTTTGACAATTTTTTCATATTTTTTCTTCTTATCACTTTCGTTTCTAATTACATGTTCAAAAGCCTCTTCAATTTTTAAACTTTTTCTCTTGGATTGATACCTTAAATTGAACTGATAAATACCTAATTTTAAATTATGGGCCATTGTGGTTGGGTTTTTGATTAAAATTCTACTCAAACTCTCAGATAGGTTTTGAAATTCTTTTACTCCTATCTGAACGCCTAACAGCAGTGTTTCTAAAGGTTTCGGTTATTGATGAATTGTAAATATAGGAATACAGTTCCATTTTTCACCATATAAATAGCACTATTCATCGAAAAAATTTAATTATGAATGAGGAATTAAAAATCATGAAAATTTGTGTGGAGATTTAGTTTGACATTATTCCTCAATCACATTCTCTACATCTGAATTGTATTTGAGAAGTTTAGGTTGCATAGAGATCTACTTTAGATTGATATATCCACAGCAATTCATTACAAGCAGCTACACCCAAATAGATCTACTTCTGAGTACCACAGATACTTGACTTCAATACCTTCATTTATCATTACCAATGCTCTGAAAGGTGTGTCATATTCATCATTTATTGGAAAGGAATCGGCATAAGTAAGATATAAATTATCGGTGCCTTCTAGCTTTGCAAAGGTTTTAGCTAGGTATTCGCTTGAGGGACAGTCCAGACAAGCCTTATTGTAACCCTCTTGAATAAGGGAGTCTATTCTAGGCTCATTTCCAAATGCTAAATCCAATTTCATAGAACTAGCTAATAGCAATGAATCTCGCATAGCGATATAAGTTGGATCTAATATGTATTCATGATAGTACAGGCATTCACCATAAAATTTACCGAGATCTATTACACGAGTTGAATCCATTTTACTTGGTGTATAAAAATAAATGAACGGCTTTTCCTGTCCCGAATAGATAGAATCTAGAATTTGCGGAAAATACTTAATCTTATTCGATAAAAAGGCCAATTCATTGTTCGTAGTATCATACCTTTTGATGAGATCAATTTCTTTTGACACTGGAACTGGTACACCTTCTTTAGTTCTTTCATAGTGAGGATAAAAAATTAAGCTAAGCTCCTCTTTCTTAAGCCTAAATACTGGATTTATTGAGTGTTTGAAAGCCAGGGTTTTCTCTTGAGTTTTTAGTGACTTCAATAACTTCAAATTATTGGCAGACAAACTATCGCCTTTGATACTTATAATTTCATCTATTAAACTTGCTTTAACGGAATCATTGGGGTACCGACTCTTGAAATAATCATCACAATTATTTTGAGGGGTTTCTTTTTTGTCCTCCACCTCATTTTTTAGTGCTTTTTGTAAGGTTTCCTCTTTTTGTATAACTGCTTTTTGAATAGTTTGATCTTTGCTTTTGACAGTTTTACTCTGATTTGTTTCCTGCCTTGGGCTACAAGCAAATATTACTAAAAAAAGTAGGTGGATTAATTTAATATTCATTTTCTATGTAGCTTGTTTGATGCATAAATTTCCGAAATTTTTCACTGATCCAAGCAGACGCTTGGACCAATTGAGTGTTCAATTGGGCAGTTTCAACATATCATCCCCCAATATTCATTCTCTATTAAAAAATCTCTGAAAGATTGTTTCTCCTTTTTCTTGCCCACTTCTTTAATATAGAATTTCGATTCATCTCGATTCCAGCCTAAGGTCAGTTCAGTATATTCTAGTTGATTATAAATTTCATAAGCAAGCTTTAATTCTTTGAGTGTATTTTGCAAGTCAGTTCTTGTTTTGAATTCATTATAGCCTGATCCAATGTATTTAGAGATTACCTTAACATCTTCTCGATTTATTTTCTCGAAATCCCCTGCTAATATGAGTTCTAATGTAGTGCTAGTGCCAATTTCTTCCACAATATCTTTGATGCCCGACAAATTAGTCCAATTTCTTGAATTGTACTCTTCTTGCTTATAAGAGTAACAAATAGCATTTTCACCAGATGGTTTCAATCCGAAAGGGACCAATTCAATTTCTACATGAGTGTCAGTACCAACTCTTGGAATTTCGAATTCGATAAAAAAACTAGGCGTTTCAAGATTGTCATTAATGGCCTGGCTTGAAAATGAATTTAAACCAAAATTATCAGGCATAATTTCCTCCAGACTTTTATTTGATGAACTTTCCTTTGTCCAACTGCAATTAAATTCCTCTGACTGCAAGAAAATATAATGGTCTTTATTGTTTTTGTAAGCCCCCACAGTAGAACTACAAGAACAGCCACAGGTTGGCCAGCCGCCCCAAACTTTCAAATAGCCATTTTGAGAATCATCTATTTTTTCAAAGTCCGGCTTTCCATCGTCATTCATATCCTCAAACCTACTATAGCAAGTGTTAACTCTTTCCCATAATAATTCGCTTAGTGATTTTTGAGATTGACTAAATCCAATTGTAGTTGTCAGTATGAATTAGATTAGTAAAGCATTTTTCATGTGCTGGTATATATTACTTCCAAAGATATAGTTCTATAAAAATTTTAGTTCTAAGAATTAATGGTATTCAGTAATCAAACCAATTCAATATCCTCCTCACGAAGCTTTGAATTATTGAGCTTTTCAAGAGAGTTTTTAATTTTCATCTTATCTGCAGGAGCTAAGAAAGTAGGGATCAAGTGAGTCAGATCAATTTTTAGCAATCGGTTAATGATAATCAAATCTTTTAAGGAAAAGGGGCTGACTCCATTCATTAATTCAGACATATAGGATTTGCTTCTATGTCCTAAAATTTCACCAAGGTTTTGCTGTGTTAAACTTAAACTTTTAAGTTTCTTTCTGATTAACTCTTTCCTCTTTTGAATGAATTGCCTTTCTTTTTCAGCTATAACTTCTGCTAAATCACTATCCTGTATTTTTTTATTCGTTATTTTTGAGCTGAAAGACCAATTTTTGTCTTCATAAGCAGTAATTAAGTCTCTTAATTTCTTGCGAACAGCTTTATATTTTGAATCTTCTTTAGCAAGAACTCTTAATTTTCGATCGGCAATTAAAGCTCTCTCAAATTCCAATTCATTTGCAATTTTTCCTGCTTCCAATATTTTCGATATGTCTAGTTGTGTTTGCATAAAAATTAAATCCAATCATTAGCATTCAGCCATTTTTTAATAGTATTCTTATTGTTCTTAAATGTTGTTTCAAACTCTTGATGGGTTCCGACCCAAACTACTGAAGCTTCATTATCTTCAAACTCAATAAGGATCATCGTTCTATGGATATTAATATTAAAAAAGTAGAATCCATCATTATGGACACAATCTGCATCTGGTCTGGTCATATTCAGCTCAGTTTGATTTTTCCAGCTGTGATCTTCAATATCCTTTATCAGTTTATCAATGGCAGTTGTTAATGAAACATTTCCTTTATTCTTCCTTTTTAATTTTTCTAATGCCTTTTTATTGACTAGCCTCATTAGTAATGCAAATAAACAAAAAATAGTTCGGAATTTTTCCGAACATTTAAAATATTTATATTGATAATAACAATTGATTGGTTCTCAATTGTGTCTCTAATCAATTAATTAGTTATTGCCAAAAAGCGGAAAATTAAAATCGAACGGGACTTTTCAGGTTTTGGCAAATGTTGAATTTGAAAGATAATTAATCCATAACAAAATTAGAAATTGCACATATAGAAGTTATCAAAAAATTCAATTGATCTTGTTTTTAGGCTAGTTGGAAAAGTGGATTGGGTAAATGGGTGGCAGTGTATGTTGTTACTGGCAAGCACAAGTGGATGCTTGCGCGATTCGAGGGAAATTTTGGAGAATAGTCAAAAGCATAAGTGGACACTTATGCTATTTGAGCGGTGGAGAACGCACTAGTAATTTTGCAATGATTAGCTAAAAAAGCTTAAAATCCTTTTCAAATTCTACATTAGGTTTAAAATTTATACCCAAAAGTAATTCTGGCAACCGCATTTCTTACCGATTCTTCAAACGGAATGTCTTCATATTTCATTGTCCTGTAAAATCCGTAGTCGTAGGTCGCTTGAATAACGTATGACTTTAATTCTGCACCTAGACCAACTTGAATACCATAGTCAATTCGGTTACTAAATTTTGCTTCAAATTGATTTTCAAATTCACTAGCTTCGCCATCTATAAATAATTCCGTAGTGCTATCATCAAATAGTCTTAAGTTAACATAAGGTCCTGCCAAAGCATATAATTTTTGCTCTCCAAGCTTAAAATTGAATTTTAGGGTTATTGGTAAATCTAGATAATACTCATTAATGGAAGATTTAAAATCATATCTGTAAGATGCATTGGTGTTATCAAATCTGGGAATATATATCGTTGATTCACTGTATTCTCTTTTTAAAGAAAACAGCAATGAAGGGATAAGATCAAAATGATCGTTCAGTTTCATAGCAACTGCTGGGCCAATATGAAAACCGGGTCTGTACTCCCTATTGATTGAGGATGTATTATCTTTTTGCTGTCCCAGTTTCGAAAAATTGACCCCACCCATAAGAAAAATATCTTGGCCGTGGGCTACATTACTAAAAAGCACAAATGAGACAATATAGATTAATAGGGTTTTGCTTATTTTGCTCATATTAGAGTTTCATTTTTCTTTCTCGTCATCTTTTTTCTAAAAGGAAGGCTGAAATTACGCATTTGTAAAGCAGATGCAATGATAGAGGTTAAGCAAAACAAATCCAATTTGAGTTGAAAATAAAGACTATCTAGGTTTTAGGCAATATGCCAAGCGGACACTTGCGCTATGGGGCTTTATTTGTGTAAAGCTATTTCAGGATAAGACAGCCTAATTCACAACTTAGCTTTATGATACCCCACCAAACTTAACCCCCGTCAATTCTGCCATGTCTTTCTTCCAGCTAGTGATGTCCTTGGGATTGAATTTATTCAAATGATCATGTCCACAAGCCCTGGCCATTACTTCCATAAGTTCGGTGGAGGCACTAAAGAAATTATGAAGCTGATGAGCTGATTTATCGATATTGATCAATTTCCTTAATTCCGGTTTCTGGGTGGCTACGCCTGCCGGGCAGTTGTTGGTATTGCACATTCTGGCCGCTACACACCCAATAGATTGCAAAGCTGAATTGGATACAGCAATCCCATCTGCACCCAGTGCTAAAGCCTTGATAAAATCATCTGGTACACGGATGCCGCCTGTAATAATTAAGGTCACATCTTTTCTATCCATTTTATCCAGATACTTTCTAGCTCTGGCCAAAGCAGGAATAGTTGGTACGGAAATATTATTTCTAAAAATCAAAGGCGCGGCCCCTGTTCCGCCTCCTCTGCCATCTAAAATGATGTAATCCGCACTGGCGTCTAAGGCAAATTGTATATCGGCTTCGATGTGATTGGCCGACAGCTTAAAACCGATGGGAATACCACCCGTTACTTCCCGAACTTTATCGGCAAAAGCTTTAAAGTCTTGAGGCGTATGCAAATCATCAAAAGTAGGCGGTGAAACGGCTGCAGTGCCCTCTTTCAAATTCCGCACTTCTGCAATTTTACCCACTACTTTATTGGCAGAAAGATGTCCGCCTGTTCCGGTTTTCGCGCCTTGTCCGCCTTTAAAATGGAAGGCTTGCACGCGCTTTAGTTTCTCCCACTCAAAGCCAAATTTGGCGGAAGCGTATTCATAAAAATATCTAGAATTAGCGGCTTGTTCTTCATTCAGCATACCGCCTTCGCCAGAGCAAATGCCGGTTCCGGCTAATTCCGCTCCTTTGGAAAGGGCTACTTTAGCTTCTTCAGACAAAGCACCAAAACTCATATCAGACACAAATAAGGGGATGTCCAGTTTTAAAGGTTTTTTAGCATTAGGACCGATGATTAGTTCGGTAGCCACAGGGACATCTTCCATCAAAGGTTTGGTAGCCAATTGGGCTGCCAAAATTTGGATGTCTTTCCATTGCGGCAATTCCGGGCCTGGTACACCCATAGCGCCCATTTCTCCGTGATGCCCAGTTTTGGATAAGCCATCTTTGGCCAGTGCCTTAATATAAGCCAAAGTAGGTTCTTCTTTGGTAGAATCCGAGGAAGAAGCCGTCTCGCTTTTGGTGCTATCGTCTAATTCTTCTTTTAACGTGGCATGTGTTCCATCGCAATAAGGCGGATTTTTGCTATGCTTACACATGCAGAGATAGGCATCGCCTGTTTCTTCGGCCACAAATTGCTTAGGCGTTATATCAGTTTTCCTGTGGGAACCATCACAAAATGGTTGATTCTGACTTAATCCGCAGGCACACCAATATTTTTCTTCGCCTTTAGTAAGTTCAACTTTAATGGGTTTTCTGTCGGCTATCTTAGGTTTACTCATGATGGGTTATTTTTAAAGGTCAAGTTCAGTAGTTAAAATTTATCCTACATTCATCTAGATTAATAAATTACGGCCATTCCAAAAAAGTCATTTTAGATCTAAGTGTGCTAAGGGCCTGAGGTGTAATCCCTAAAAAAGCAGCTATCATTCGTTGCGGGATTCGATTGGGGAGTTCGGGATAAGTTTTCAGAAAGTATTGGTATCGATCTATGGCAGGAGCACTCATCAACATCAATACCCTGCGTTGCAAAATTCCCATTCTTCTGTATAAAAGATGGGTATATTCAGTAATTTCTTGGTTTGAAAGGCTGGTGATGGAGAAGCTATCTTGATCAAAAATCATTACCTCAGCATCTTCCAGACAATCAATAAAAAGCTGTCCGGGTTTGTCGTATTCCAATGATTCTATATCGCCCACAATCCATCCTTCAGGCGCAAAACTAAAAATGTGTTCTTTACCTTTGCTGTCAATAATGTAGCTTCTTACTATGCCTTTTTTAACATAATATCTATGGGCATTGAGTTCACCGGAGTGCTGAATGATTTCTCCCTTACGATAGCTTTTGTTTTTGACGCTTGAGTTATTTTCTAATATGGATGCTAAATTCTCCATTTAGTAAATATAATAATTTTGCAAGAGGAATTTGATAGACTAGTTGCTAATGCCTTAGGTTTCATAATAAAGGAGAAAGTAGATAATGCGTTATGCCAAAAATATATGCACTTTCTTAGCATGAACAATTTAAAGTTTTTGCTGTTATTTGCAGTGGAATTCAATTCGAAGTAAAGCACGCCTATCGAGTCACCTTTCTTATTGAAATATTTTATTTATTTATCTCGTTACCCACATTAAGCAATGGCTATTATTATTTTTATCCTAGTATTATGGTATGGAGGTCTTTTCTTTCAGACTTTCTTTCTTCATCGTTATGCAGCCCACCAAACTTTTAGCATGTCTAAATTTATGGAAAAACTTACTTATATATTAACCTGGGTTTTCCAGGGAAGTAGTTATTTAAGTGCTTATGGCTACGGCATTATGCATAGAATACATCATGCTTATACGGATACAGAAAACGATCCGCATTCTCCTAAATATGATAAAACGCTTTTCGCTATGATGTGGAAAACCAAAAAGATCTATCAAGATATTAATAAAGGACGAATTAAGGTGGAAGAGAAATTCACCACCAATGTACCGCAATGGAAAAGCTTTGATCTTTTTGCTAGTTCAATCTTTTCAAGAGTGCTATGGGCGGCAGTATATATTGCTTTCTTTTACTTTTTTGCAACTGCTTTATGGCAATGGCTATTGCTACCTTTAGTTTTTTTAATGGCACCTATTCACGGGGCCATCATTAATTGGTTTGCACATATCTATGGTTACATAAATTTCAAAGTGAAGGATACTTCCAAGAATTTTCTACCCTTCGATTTTTTGATGATGGGGGAAGCCTATCATAACAACCATCATAAAAGAAGTGGCAATCCTAATTTTGGAGGTGTGAGATGGCACGAGATTGACCCAACTTACTTGATCATGAAAGTATTGAACAAGTTTGGTATTATTCAGATGAAGAAAGTCAAGGTGTAAAGAATTTGACTTGCAATTGCTATAGTCGCCACCTTAAATCATCTTTTTGTAATCGGGATGAGCTGTCAAATTTTGTCTTGTTTAAAGTTTGACAGATGCTTGCTTAATCTTTAAAATTAGGAGCGCGTTTTTCCATGCTGGCTTTAAAAGCTTCACTCAAATCATCAGAAAGTAACATGGCAGCGTTCCAGGTAGCCATATACTGCAGTGAGTCTTCCACCGAATGATCTCGGCTGTATTTCAATACTTCTTTGGTGCCTCGAATGGACAAAGGAGATTTTGAAGCTATTGTAGTAGCCAGTTTATGAGTACTTTCCATCATTTCATCTCTTGAAGAATAAGATTGATTGACTAGCCCAATTTCCTTGGCCTCTTTGCCGTCCATTTTTCTGCCCGTATAGGCCATTTCGGAAACCATACCAGGAGAAATTAATTTGGGCAGGCGTTGCAAAGTTCCTAAATCGGCTACCATTCCTAAGTCAATTTCTTTTATGGTAAAATAGGCATCATCACTGCAATAGCGCATATCACAAGCGGCAATGATATCGACTCCCCCACCTATGCAGCCACCATGCACAGCAGCCAAAACAGGTTTCTTACATTTTTCGATGGCGTTTACGGCTTCTTGAAGAGTAAATACTAATCTTCTGATTTCCTCACTTCTTCTTCCTGCACATTCAATCTTTTGGTATTGACTTACCGACATCAGCAATTCCAAATCAATGCCCGCGCAAAAGTTTTTTCCCGCTCCAGCTAATACAATAGCTCGTACTTCTGCCCTTTCGGAAAGTGAATTAAAGATTTCCTTCATCTCCTTCCAAGCCGGCATATGAATTGCATTGGATTTTTCCGGACGGTTAAAGCTTACTGTTGCTACTTTATTTTCAATCTCAACTCTAAAAAAATCGTATTTCATTTCCTATTGCTTTTATTCAACTATGATATCATCAAGCTCTAGCTCCTTTACAGGGCCTAAGGTTCTCAACCTATCAAGATCGAACTTTGACGCATCTCCATAAATGGTAACCGTTACAGGCTTATTTTTAATATTTTTCTCATAAAACGACACAATGTCGTCAAACTCCAGTTTTGAGTATTGCTCGAAATTAATTTCATTAGGATCTTGCAAATAACCTGTTTTTATAAATGATTCTGCGGTTCGTGATAGCAGTCGGAAGTCCGGTCTGCTGGAACTCGATGTCAATATCAAACCATCTTTTATAGAGGACAGCCTGCTTTCATAAGTTGGCATGTCATTGATAAGCCCTAAAACGACACTAACTGCATCAGTTGTTTTATCAGATTGAGAACCGGTGAATAAAACTAATCTACCCCTTTTCTCGGGCTCGTAGATAGGGTCTATATAATTCCCTCCTGTTGAATATGCCAATGATCTGAATTCACGTACTTCTTGAAATAACAGTCCTGACAGGCTATTGGTATAGTAAGAATTGAATGCCTCCTTTTTATAATCCTCCTCATAATTCAACGGCTCACCATTTACTATATAATATACATAGCTTTGGATTGACTTTTTGTCGTTTACCACATAAAAGGTGGTTTCCGCTACATCCTCTGCTTCCAAGAATGTGTATTGATCAATAGCGTTTTTTCTGAATAATGTAGATGCTGAGATCTTTTCTATTAACTCAGTCTCCTCCTTTTGTCCTACGTAATGGATGGAACTCATTCCATTACTTAGAAGTGCCTGCATTTTGTTCTTGAGCACAGCAGGTTCTAATTTTTTTAATTTTCCCGCTGGCATTCGGCTTTTATAACTGGACTGTTCACCAAAAAGTCCATAGCTATAAAGGATACTGCCACCTGTCGCAGGATTATTGTTGTTGAGCTTATTCTCCGTTTTTCGCTGATTATAAAGAAGTTTGATGGTTTTGTTGGTAGGATTGAAATCTGCTATTAAAGTTTCAATCAAGTCTACCGTCTCATCGAACTTATTGTCTAAACCCGTTATTGAAATATCGAATGAATTATAGTCTGCATTAAAAAAATAGGTGGCCCCTACATCCGCGAATTTTCTTTTCAAATCAGCGGCCGAAAAATCACTAGTGCCTGTGCTGTTGAGCGCTTCCGCTAAGAGGGCATAGTCGGGATCTTTCGTAATTCCTCCAGCAATACTAAAGCGAAGGGTGAAAATATCATTAAGCATATTTTTAGTGTAAAAAATATAATCATCGGTAATCCCAAAATCATTTTTTAGATCTATAAAATTTGGTTCTGCTTGGTTCTCTGGAAGTGCCTGGAATCTTTTAGCATAAGCTGAGGATTCTTCCGTGCGTTCAGAAATAGGCTTATAAGAGGGCTTCTCTAGCTTCGTTTTTTTAGGAAATCCTGTTCTTGATTGTAAAGTGAAATAGTCATCCCCATAGTATTTTTCAGCTGCTTTTTGTACTTCTTCTTTCGAAATGTTTCTAATCTTTTCAGGAAATGATAGGTAGTCTTTATAATCAATATCGTAGATGAAACTTAGACCCAATGTGCGACCTCTTGTACTTAAATTTTCCGTGGAAAGCTCATAATTCCTGTAAATGCCAAACTTTACAGATTCAAAATACTCATCAGTAAAATTGCCTTTTGCAATTTCCTGAAAACCGTCTCTAATCTTGCCCTCAAATTTCTTAAGGCTTCCCCCCAAAAACTTTTGGCACAAAGAAAATGAAGGCTGATCCATCTTCTTCCAGAAAATCCTGCTCCCCTCCTGCATATAAAAGCTCGTTATTGAGATTCATTTTATCGATAAAGCCTGTTTGGTTACTGTTAGACATCATTCCACCCACTATTTCCAAAGCAGGACGATCAGGATGCCCTGCCGGCACCAATTTATATCCCATGAAGCCCACTTTTATGGGTGTTATTCTGACCTTTTCCACTTCTCTTCCATCAAAACTGTTTCTTGTATACTGAGGAAATTCCGGTTCTTTTCCTCTCTTTAATTTACCAAATGATTCGGTAATCAAAGGCTTAACCTCTGTAGCATCGAAATTTCCCGAGAGCACTAAAGCCATATTATTGGCCACATAATATTTTTGAAAATACTCATACATTTTGGTTAAGGAGGGATTCTTTAAATGCTCCACACTGCCCAAAACAGTTTGGGTGCTATAAGGATGATCCCCATAAATATATTCATTGAATTTGGTAAATACTCTTCGTTGCAAATCATCTCCTGCCCTATTTTTTTCTTCGTAAACTGCTTCGAGCTCACTTTGAAAAAGTCGAAAAACAGGGTTTTGAAACCTGTGGGAGTAAATATCAAGCCACTTGGTCATCTGATTGGCTGGAAAAAAATTATAGTAATACGTATAGTCGTAATTCGTTCCGGCATTTACTCCACTGCCTCCAATTGATTTAACCAGGCGGTCAAATTCATTGGGTATTGCAAATTGCGAAGCTTTCAATTCTTGTGCATTAATCATCTTTTGAATTTGAAGCTTCGTCTCAGGACTTTTGGTAATTGCTAGTTCATCATACAAAGTCTTTATGGAGTCAAGGTGCGTCTTTTCAGTTTCGTAGTTTTGAGTGCCTAGTTCCTTCGTTCCCTTGAACAGCATATGTTCAAGATAGTGGGCAATTCCTGTTGCCTCTGCCGGATCATCTTTACCTCCTGCATTTACCCAAACAGCGCCATATACATTACTAGCATTTTTGTCTTCATTTAAATAAACTTTCAGTCCATTGGGAAGCTCGTACTGTTCGACATTTATTATTGGATCTTGAGCGCATAAAATACTTGAGGTCAAAAGTAGCAGTGGAAATAATAGATTTCTCATTTTAATTAGTTCGTTGATAGATAATGCTGTAATATAATAATAAATACTATGCAGTTATCAAGAACAATTAAAGAAAATCAGGCCTGTAGAATGTGTAGCATTCAAAGTAAAAAAGATCTTCTGCGGGGGTTTTGTTAGAACCCCCTTTGTAAGTCTTCAAACCGCTAGGTGTTTTCGTTCAAGAAAAAAATTATTCTAATCTGTTAGACCTAACTTTTTTCAAAATAGCAGTTGCTAAATTCACTATGGGCAACATTACTATACCCACGATAAGCCCAATAAAGAATTCAGTAATAAATGATGGAACACTTGGCAGTAGATCATGCAAAAAGTGAATATTATGAGCAAAAATTCCCCCAGAAACTAGAAGCAATGCGATGGTCCCTATTACGGTCAAGCTCTTAATTACCTTCGGTAGTGCTTGAACCAAAAATTTTCCGATTTTATCTGAAAAGCTATTATCTTGTTCATTTAAGTTTATTAATCTTACTCCAAATTCATCCATTCTAACGATAAGTGCAACTATTCCGTAAACCCCGACTGTAGCTAATAAAGCAATTATTGAAACCACCATAATTTGATTAAGCAAGCTTTCCTTTTCAACCGTGCCTAAAGCGATAATGATAATTTCCACTGATAAAATGAAATCGGTGACAATAGCGGATTTCACTTTTTCCTTTTCTTTGCTTAAGGCTTCCTCTTTAGTCAGTTTTTCAACATTTTCTATTTTTTTCTTGGGTGCAGGATGGAAGAAATACGCATAGATCTTTTCTGCACCTTCATAGGCAAGATATAAACCTCCTAGCAACA
Source organism: Marivirga harenae (assembly GCF_030534335.1). Lineage (GTDB taxonomy): Bacteria > Bacteroidota > Bacteroidia > Cytophagales > Cyclobacteriaceae > Marivirga > Marivirga harenae. The sequence continues at coordinate 1,238,645 of NZ_CP130565.1, forward strand.
GAATGATGTGAATGGCCTCAGGGACAAATGCACTCAGTAAAAATGCTAGTGGTAAAATGATAATTTTATTGAGAAAAGAACCTTTTGTGATGGCCCAAAGCACCGGAATCTCTCTTGAGGCCATAAAGCCAGATGCCTTCTCTGCGTTGACCGCCAGATCATCTCCAAGTATTCCTGCCGTTTTCTTGCCAGCCACTTTACTGAGCGTGGCCACGTCATCCATCAACATTGAAATATCATCCAGTAAAGCAAAAAATCCAGAAGCCATAGTTTATAAAATTAATGTGTCGCAAGTTAATATCATCTGTCTCAATTTAACAAATGAATTAAATATGATTGCTTTTATGAAAGCAAGCCTAAAGCCTCCTTCGCCTCGTAGAAAGCTATGAGTTTTCAATAATTAAAGGAAGTGAATATGATGGTGTTTTCATCAATAATATCAAATCCAAACCTGACATGTTTGGACATAATTACCAATAGGACCAATTAGCCGTGGAGTAAAGAGACGTTAAATTGAGAGCTGTTGCACTAGTGTATATTTTAAAGCCTAATAACCACTTTGCCTGTATGCTTTCCTTCTCCAAAATATTGGATCAATCGCGGGATTTCTTGAAAGGCATAAGGCCCATCGATAACGGGTTTAATTTTACCTTCGGCATAAAACTGATTGATGATATCAAGCCCTTCATTGGGCTGAAGAGCCAAGATCTGACACTTCTTTTTTGTGAGGCCGGAGATCAATCCTTTGGTGATCGCCAGTTGCATGAGTTTACTATTTGTACCACCAACCGAAATATACTTTCCTTTTGGCTCTAGGGCTTTTAAATATGCCCAAGTCGATTGAGAAGTTTTCGCGTCTAGAATTAAATCGTAGCGCTCTCCTCTTTTGGTGAAATTCTCTTTTTTGTAATCGATGATATGGTCATAGCCAATGGCCTTCATATTATTGAGTTTTTCTCCTGTGTCCACACCTGTAACTTCTGCATCATATTGCTTAGCAATCTGCAAAGCAAAAGTACCTACTCCTCCACCAGCGCCATTGATCAAAATCTTCTGCCCTTTCTGAATTCCTCCTTTCTTCACTAGTCCTTGATACGCTAGTAATGCAGCATGTGGTATGGCAGTCGCCTCTTCGTGACTCATTGCTTCTGGTTTTAACATTAAAGCTTTTTCATTTATAGCAATATATTCAGCAAAGCTACCGAAGCCAAACTCCGATAAATCTCCAAACACAGCATCCCCTTTTTTGAAAGCTGTAACCCCATCTCCAGTATCTTCAACTACGCCCGACAGTTCCATCCCTGGAATCGGGTGCTTCGGTTTCCTTAGGCCAAATATCAAGCGATACAAGTAAGGTTTACCTCTTACCATTCCCCAGTCATAATCATTGATTGCAGTTGCATGTATTTTTACTAATACTTCTAGTTTTCCCGGAATTGGATTTGGAATTTCTTTAATTTCTAGCTTTTCGGGAGATGTGTATTGAGAACAAAAAATGGCTTTCATCAGGATTGAGTGTAGTAGTAGATATAAAAAAAGCGTTCAATTTCTGAATATAGCGTTTTTGCGCAAAAAATCTCGAAAAGTATTTAAATAAAAATGAGGATAATCAACAAAATGGCTACTTTTCCAACAATTCAAAAAATGATATTTGACTGACAGTTAAGTTTGCCCAGCTTTACTAACTTCGTTTTTGACGCTAATGAAAAGTCATGAAAACCCTCTTTTACACCCTATTACTAATGGTCATTGCGGCCTGAGTTACACCTGAAGAAAAGAGTACAAAAGAAACAAATGAAGTTTCAAGCACGGAGGAGGAAGTGCATCCCTTGGCCGCCTCCATTCAAGATGCACACGAAGTGGACAAATATAAAACTGAAGAAGTCATAGGCTTTGATATTAAACTCAATTTTGGCGGCAATGAAAGGCTAAATCACGAATTTATAGCACCACTAACTCATCGAAGGTTTTGGTGCTCAAGAATAATGGTACTTCTATGCTTTTTGACGGGCAAGATATTTGGCTACAGCCAGAAGACAGTTTGTATGAGGGTGCTCGCTTTGATGCTTTGACTTGGTCTTACTTTTTTATGACTCCCTTCAAATTAAACGAGCCGGGAACTTATCATTCAGCAGTTCAGTCATTACCGTATTCTGAAAATCAGGCTTTAAAAACTAATAAGATGACATTTGGTGAAAATGTAGGCGATGCTCCTGATGATTGGTACATGATCTATCAAAATTCTGAAATTGATCTATTAGAGGCGATGGCTTATATTGTTACTTTTGGCGATACAAATGCAGAAAAAGCAGCTTAAAACCCTCATGCGATTTCATATGCTGATTATCAAGAAGTAAAATCCATTCCTTTTGCTCACAAATGGTATTTTTGGAATTGGAGTGAAGCAGAAGGATTGAAAGAACAACTGGGAGAAGCAAGCATTTCCAATATTCAATTTTCAGATGACAAAAGTATTTTTGATAAGAAGGACTATTTTACAAAAGTGCCTTTATAAAAAAAGAGTTTGCGGAAATAAGCTCGATTTAGTCTTAGAGAAAGGAATTGTTTTGGCAAATATGACTAAATTCGATTGAGTGGATAAAATTCAATTAGTAAAAATAGCTATGCTAGACGGAAGAAATAGAAATGAGATAAAAATTGGCTTGGAAGTGGAAGTCGTCCAGAAACAGGACCAAAGAACAGGCGATTTAACTAACGGCTTTGTTAAAAAGATTTTGACCAAATCTTCCTTTCATCCTCATGGCATAAAAGTGATGTTGGAGACTGGCGAAGTAGGTAGAGTGAAGGAGATTTTGGAGGAGGAATAGCCAGAGGTTGATCTTATTTATAAAATAAATAGATTTTCAATCTCCAATCAACTGTAAAACTTTAGAATAAATCCGATCGGTCCACAGAGAGTACTGGAAACCGCTGGGATGTAAATTATCATTGGTTAATGCATCCGAGGAGGAGCCTAATTCACGAGAGATAGAAGTAACATCGATAAAAGGGATATTTTTATTATTACAAACACTTTTAGCATAAGTATTATATTGGTCGATTTCTTTGCCTATTTTATCGCTATTAGAACTTCCGAAGGGAGTAACTCCATAATCAGGAATGGATACCACAAATACATCTCCGCTATCACCTGCAATGTCAATAGCAATTTGGAGAAGAGAATCGAATTCCGTTTCATACAAAGAAAAATCCTTGCCCTGATATTGATTATTGACCCCAATTAATAGGGATACTAAATTATAATCTCCAGAATTAATATCATATGACTCAATCACACCCATAAGGTTACTGGTAGTCCAGCCAGTTTGAGCAATGATGTCAACTTCCACCTTCAAGGATGTTTCTTGCTCAATTCTACGGCTTAATTGAGCTGGCCAACTTTCCTCCTCTGGAACACCTTGGCCGATTGTATAAGAATCTCCTAGAGCTAAATATTGAATATCGGATTCGTCTACCTCTGGCTCATTAGTCTCTATATCATCAAAGTCAATCTGATCAGTTGAATTTTCACAACCAATAATTATTAGAATTGAGATAATAGTAAATAGATGATAGAAATTTTTATTCTGCCTCATTCTATAGAAACACTGATTAATTATTTTAGGTTTTTACATTAAACAGAAAAGAGCACAAGCATTCACTTGCACTCTTTATAAAAAACATATGTTAAATTTTCATCTACCAAACTGCTACTCTTTCCTCTTCGGCTAAATACATTTTGTCTCCTTGCTTGATATCAAAAGCCTCATAAAAGCCAGGGATATTCATCAAAGGGCCATTTACACGCCACATTGGAGGAGAATGCGAATTGGTTTTGATCCACAAGCGAAGATATTCCTCTTTCATTTTTACCCTCCAAATTCGGGCTAGCGACATAAAAAATCGCTGATCTGGCGTAAAACCATCTATTCTTGCTGTGTCTTGTCCTTGCTCAGTCATTTTGAAAGCATCATAGGCAACAGCTAATCCGCTTAAGTCGGCCGTGTTTTCTCCCACAGTCATCGCTCCGTTGATATGCAATGTATCCAAAACTGTAAAAGAACTATAAAGGTCAATTACTGCTTGAGTTCTGGCATTGAACTCTTTATAATCAGCATCTGTCCACCAGTTATTAACATTCCCTTCTTTGTCAAATTGCGCACCTTGATCATCAAAGGAGTGGGTAAGCTCATGTCCTATTACCATACCGATTCCTCCATAATTTAAGGCATCATCGGCTTCGTAGTCAAAATAAGGCGGTTGTAAAATGCCGGCCGGGAACACAATTTCATTTGCAGATGGATTATAATAAGCCGTTACTGTTGATGGTGTGGTATACCATTCCTTCCGATCTACTGCCTGATTAAGTTTAGCTAAATTATAGTTATACTGAGCTTTAGAAGCTGAAATTATATTGGAAAAATAATTATCGTGAGTAATTTCGACACTACTATAATCTCTCCATTCATCAGGATAGCCAATTTTCTTAGTGATGGCGAATAGTTTTTCTTTAGCCTTTACTTTTGTGCTATCGGTCATCCATTCCAATTGATCTATTCGGTTGGCATATGCCTTTTGGGCATTATCCAATAATTCAAGCATTCGTTGCTTGGCAGATTCAGGAAAATACTTTTTCACATATAACTGTCCCAATGCTTCGCCAAGCATATTATCTACAGCGCTTGCCATTTTTTCGCCTCTTGTTTTTTGCACCGCTTGTCCAGAGATCACCTTTGTATAAGCAAATTCAGCATCAACGAAAGCTTTACTTAGATTGTCAGCGTAATTCTGTAAAGTGCTTGATTTCATAAATAGCTTCCAATTTTCTATTGGAATGCTAACTAGCAACTCGTTCAAATTTTCATAATAGTTGGGTTGACCTACATCAACTGAATCAGTTTCTGCCCCCATGCTATTGAGCAATTTGCTCCAGCCAATATTGGGGTGCATTTCATTCAAGTCTTTTACAGAAAATTTATTGTAGTTTGCTTTCACATCCCTTAACTCTACTCTGGTTCTGTGCGATTCGGCTATTTGCTTTTCAATGTCGTAAACCTTTTCGGACATCTTCTCAGCTGCTTTTGTATCTGTTCCACTTAATTCAAAAAGTGTAGCTAAATACTCTTTATATGCTTTTTGTATTCCATCAGTGGAGCTATTCTTATCAAAATAATAATCTCTGTTGGGTAACCCCAGACCTGTTTGATACGCATGGGCAATATTGATTTTACTATTTTTATCGTCTGGTCCAACATAAAAGCCAATAATTGAATTATTTTGCTGCTTAGCTTGCAACGCCACGTAGGTCATCAAAGAAGAGACATTCGTTATGGTTTGTATTTCAGCAAGTATTGGCTTAATAGGCTGAAAGCCTTCTCTATTGATTTTGGCGGTATCCATTCCTGAAGCATAGAAATCTCCAACCATTTGTTCGATGCTTCCTTTAGCGTTATCCAATTGTGATACGCTATCCAATAAGTTCTGGAGGCGTAATCTTTGTGGGTAATTCATAAAACGATAGGCCCCTACTCCGGCTTGCGTTTCAGGAATAGAAACAGAATCATACCAGATTCCATTTACATATTGAAAAAAGTTATCGCCTGGATTGCGACTACTGTCAATTCCTTCAATGGCTACATATTTTACTTTGGGTGTGGTTTCCGGTTTTTGATCTGTGCATGCTACGATGCCTAGTACTGCAATGATTAGAGAAAAAAATGATTTCATGTTTACCGTTTGAATTAAGCTGTAAAAGCAAACAAGATAGTAATTTTTCATCATATTGTTGAAATAAGCGATTTCAACAAAACTTAAGAGTAATTTACGGAAGTCTTTATTACTTAATGTCCTTTTTACTGAATAGCAAAAGTCAGCCCTAATTCAAGAACAATTCCTCCTGGTGAAAGGAGTCGTAATACTTGCTGGTCAAATGGGGATAAGGTTGATCCATCTTTAACTACCCAAGGTTGATCCTTAAAAGCTGCTGCGTAGCCGAGACTTATATTTAGTGTGTTGTACTTTCCAAACCACCAATTGTAGCCCGCCTTCAAATTAAAAGTGGTAGTACTTTCAAAGCGCATATTAACCTCTTGAGTCGTTCCATTCCCAGAATCGAAAGTCAGGTCTATATCATCTATACCCGATGACCTTGACAAATTAATTCCATAAGTAAACCCATGCCGGTAGGACTGATCATAACGCAGCCCAATTGAGGTCCTGAAACCCCAACTGCTTAACCCTAGGCCACCTTGCACAAAAAGGGTTTTATCAATTATATAATTGGCCGTAACTCCTGCAAGACCTGTATAAGAATTAATGCCACTCCCGAGCCCTATATAAAAGCTCGGACGATCATCTGGTTCATAGTAAGTTCCATCTTCCTGAGCTTTCAGCTCAAAAGAACAAATTATTATGATCAAAATAAGAAAGACTCGTTTCATGAATTTAATTTAATGGCCCAATCCCTTTTATGGCGGAAACAGAAGTACAAAAGTATTGAAAAAACATGTATAACCTACTAAGTAAATGATTTTGATTATTGCTTTTTTTGGAAGTTTAAGAAACACTTGACAACTTCAAACCACAAATATTTCGCCATCCTGTATTAGTACAATATTGTATCAAATATCCCCAGTAAATTTATCCACCTGCTCTCTGTTTACCAGGGCATTGATAATCAACCTATGGGTAGCACAACATCAATCCATTTTTTCTAGCTGGAGAAGCCTTCCCGTCATTTTCCTTATCCAATACTGTTAACAAAATTAACAAAAACCTCCTTATGCTTTTTCAAATCTAGGTCAGGCGAAACCGATACTCGCGCTATATAATCCTTATCTTCTTCTTTGGTCGTTCCTTGTGTGGAAGTAGCTGGAATAGTCCAATAACAGCCTTTCAATTGACCATAACTCACACAGTACTTGCTTTCCTCCGGAATCTCCGTGATCATCATGTTAATCAGCTTTAAATTTAAAGCTCTCTTATAATTTTCTCTTTCTTCTGGAGTATTTCCTTTAGTAGGAAGATCTAATGAAAAAACGGAAGGGGTAAAATCTGCTTGCGCTAATTCCTCGGACACAAAATTGATCTTAGCAGTGGGTAAAGTTTCCCTAATAAAGCTTACAAATTCACGGGTGTTTTTATAAGCATCTGCAATTCTTTCATTCATAGATGGCAATTGCTCAGCTAATATTGCCGTTTGTAGAGGTGTCGCTTCATTGTCACAAAGAATTAGATGCTTTTCAATTTTATCCATTAGTGAGGCCGCTTTTCTGTTAGCTGAAACATATCCTGCAGTACATTTACCGCCACTTGGGAATTTCGATCCACTTACATAAGAAATCGTCTGAACTTCTGATAGAATTCCCTCTTCACTCAAAAATTGAATATTAGGGCAAAAGGTCTGGTCTAAAATAAATACAGGATCAATGGCTTTTTCTCCATTTGCTGTTTTTCTCTCTTTGCTTAAAGCTTTTCTCAAAGCTTCCATTACAGGAACTTCCACTCTAGGATTTGTTGGAATCTCTGCAATAATATAGGGTACAGCATTGTCCTTAGCTACGGCTTCCAAAACTTGTTCCGTACTATTCACCATATCACTATCGCCATCAACCGCTAAGTCCAAAATTTCCACATTTTCCAAACAAGCCGCAACTCTTCTTGCCTGATCATTTGTGCCGCCATAGCAGTTAGGGGGTACAATAATTTTGATAGCCTTTCCTTCATGCTTTTCCATTGCATCTTCAATAAGACCCATCATGATGGCATATTGAACCGATAAACCACATGACCCCAACAGGGCTGTGGTATCCGTGGCTGTTATTTCCTTTATGGTTTTAAGAACCTTTGCTTTGTCAGCATCAAATTTTGAATTTGGATCGCCAGTAGCAGAAATTCCAGTCAGTTTTTGTAATAAAGTGTAGCAGTCTGGAGGCGTCATAGCAATAGTTTCCCTTCTTCTCACGTGCTGAATAGCAGAAATATAGCTTTCGTTTTCTTTACCATTTACAAGTAAAACACTTCCAAGATTAGCTTGAGTACTAACGAAAAAATCAATATTCTGCTGAAGCGAGATTTTATTTAAGTCATCCTCTTGAGAAACGAAAATAGTACTGCCGTCAAAAGCAGGTACTTCTTCAATGCTACTAACCTTATTCAGTTCAAAACTATATCCGTAAACAAGCTTGATAATTTCCTCATCAAAAGCTTCCGGTAATTCTTCAGTATAAACAACCTGGGTGTTTTTCTTGTCAAATAGATTCTTCCTTAGCACTGCCAAAACTGGGATCGTTTTGGAAGAAAAGGCGATGACGCTATCAGGATTCAACCGATTTTGTTTGGCAATCGTCCACTCCAAGACAGTCGATAAAGGATGACCTAACCGAATATAATCATAGGCAGTTGGCAATTCGCTAAGAGCTGTTTTCTCGGCTATTTTAGCTTCAAACAAACTTTCAAATTTTTCCAAAAATTCTGTTTTGGCCAATTCTTCTTTATAAATATCCAAGCGGTGAGTTGTAAGATTCAACCAATCAGTAGGTGCATTTTCGACCACCTTTTTTGTATAATTGAGTGTTTTATTGTCTTCCATAATAGGTTAATACGATAGATGTAAAAGTGTTTGTGCAAAGCTAATTAAATTTTAAATCTGGCCTTAATGATTTTACTTCAATATGAATAGTATCAATTTTTAAACAAAAAAAGCACGCAAATCAATGCGTGCTTAGAGTTCAAAATTGCAATAATTCATGAGACACTTTATTGCATGATTTTAAACGGCTTACTTTTGGGAGAATAGAAATCCAATTTTAAAAAGCTTGGCCAGCAAAAATATAAAGAATCCATAAAGCGTAGTATAGGAAGATACTTTTAGTCCCCCGGCCAATAAGGCTTGGGAAACTTCTCCTACTTGCTCAATTGCTTGAAAAGCACCGACCAAGCCTACTAATTGGCCCAAAATGCCGAAAACTAGAGCAAAAAGCGCTATGTCCTGCGAAATCTTCAGCCATTTTTCTGACAAGACATTGTCAGATCGATGCTTCAAAACCAGTGCTGATGTTACAACCACAGCAACTAGAAGGCAAAATAATATGCCCATAAATAGAATTCCTCCTTCAACATGAATTTCAATAATTTTCATAATTTTTGTTTTTAAGTGATATGCAATCCTATCAACATTTTTGCACTTTATTATTTATAGTCGATGGTTGTCGGGTTTGTAAAGATAGAAAACACAATTTTAGATTTAGAAGGTGAATTTTGTGTTCTGCCTACCTAAAGAAGTTATCGGTCGATAAAAAATGCATCTTAACTGAAGTTGTTTAATTTTACTTTTTCCAGATGCAGCACTACCTATATCATATCGCTTTTTGGCTACTTTCATTTTTGCTTTGTGCATTTTTGATTAGTTATGACAACAATTGGAATGAAGCACTGCTTTTAAGTTTGATTTATTTGCCCGTAACCATTGCTTGCGCTTACCTGATATCCAATTACTTGATTCCTAAGTATCTGTTGAAGGATAAAAAATTGAGATTTGTTCTTTATGTAGTTTACCTCATTATTTCAGCGATATTTTTGATACTACTCATTAATACGGTGGTTTTTATTGTGATTGCAGATTATCAATTTGAATTAATGCCTCCCGGCACTCGTGATATAGCCATCCTAAATACCGTATTATTCTTGATTGTATTTCTTTTCGTAGCCATCACCAGCATAGATAAATGGAGAACCACGGAAAATGAAAAAAATGAGGCCATAAAAAATATGGCACAGGCAGAACTGCGCTTTCTGAAAAGCCAGCTCAATCCACATTTTTTATTTAATACAATGAATAATCTTTACGCTTTATCACTTAAGAAATCAGATAAAGCACCTGAATTAATTTTGCGATTGAGTGCTTTGTTAGAGTATATTCTAGAGAATAGCAAAAAAGACTTGATCCTATTATCTGATGAAATAAGCACTTTAGAAGACTATATTCATGTGGAAAGTTTCCGCTTTGGGGATCGTTTGGAAATTGAAAAAAATTTGGGAGCTCCAGAGGATGCTTTTATTAAAATTCCGCCCTTGATTCTGATTACCTTAATGGAGAATTGCTTTAAACATGGAGGGAAAAATAATACCGGAAAATTGAAAATCAAGTATTCGATCAAAAGCAAAGACCGTAATCTGCTTCTATCATTTTCCAATAACTTTTTACACAACGAAAGTAATCCAAAAGCAATAGGCCTAAAAAATATTGAAAGTCAACTTTCTTATATTTACAAAGAAGAATACAAAATGGAGAAGTCCATTAGTGAGGGCAATTTTAAAATCGAAATCCAAATCCCTGTTAAATGAAAACTTGGAAATGCATTATAGCCGATGACGAACCTTTGGCACGCGAACTTATCAGCGATTATGTGGCCAAAGTTCCCTTTCTGGATTTGAAAGACACTTTCACCAATGCCTGGGAGGTTCGTGATTTCTTGCAGAAAAATCCAGTTGATTTGCTATTAATTGATATCGAAATGCCCGGATTAGATGGGCTGACTTTCATTAAAAGCAATCCCATCCAGCCAAAAGTTATTTTCATTACAGCACACCGAAAATATGCTGTTGAAGCATTTGAGGTAAAAGCACTAGATTATCTATTAAAGCCGATTTCATTTGAACGCTTTTTGAAGGCTGTCAACGGATTAGAATCTAGTAATTCAGAAGTGAATCAACAATCTCACCATATTTTCATTTCAATTGACAGGCAACAGCAGAAATTACTGTTGGACAAAGTGCTTTTTATTGAATCAAGAGGTGACTACTTAAAGTTCGTATTGGAAAATGAAAAACCATTGATGAGCAAAATGACTTTGAAATCACTTCAAGAACAAATCCCTGAAAGCTTTATCCAAATTCACCGATCCTTTATCATCAATCAAGATAAAATAACCGCTTTTCAAAAAGAAAAAGTCAAAGTTGGAGAAGAATGGCTGAACATCTCTAGATCTTTTAAAAATCAGGTTGATTTTGGGGATTAGACAGTGGAACGGACAATTTGCTACTGTCTCTACCACTGCTAGTTTTTTTATATTTACAATATTATAAATGTCATGAAGCCATATCGATTCATTGTACCATATTTGTGATCGCATAACTAATGCTTAGTCCTCATCTAGTGAGTTTTTTTATTTTTTTGAGTTCACATTTTTGATCAACTGCTTCATGTGCTGAATTGAGTAAGCTAAAACATCAACATCTTCATCAACATATACATCTGGTGCAATGCCATATGGATCTATTGGGTTTTCATTCACGTCCTTTGCTCGAAAGGAAGAAGGGTACGTCAGTGTAAAACAACCAATATCCGTTGAAAGGCCATTGAATCCATCGACTACTCCTGCAGTATTTTGACCATAAACCACTACTTTATCACTTTGATTCGCTCTGTAAACAAAGGTTTCTCCTGAACTGCCAGCTTCTGTACTCAAGAGTATAACCTTCATAGGGCTTGTATAAATGGTGTCAGGCTCATATTCATAGAAATAATTAGGGTCTTCAAAAAATGCAGTGCCTTTAAGCGACATCACATAATCGTAGAGCTCCCGCTCTTCTGCTGTGTACTCATCGATCGATTTGCCTTTCAAGTCGCTTGATTCAAAGAATTTTTTAATATTCCCATCACTCATCCATAAGCCTGTATTAGGAATTTGAATAGGACCGCTCAAAATGTACGGTAGCAGGGGGTAGTATGTAACATCATTTCCTCCTCCATTTTCTCGAATATCCACAATGATAAATTCTGAAGCTAAAAGTTTTTCATGATTAGCTTTCATTATACTGTCGACATGGAGTTCATCTACAGAATAGAAATCAGGAAATCTCAAATAAGGAATGCCATCAATTTCCGTAAAGTGAAATTGACCAAATTTTTCAACAATTTCAGATTCGGAAACTTCGCTACTGGTTTTCGGCCATATTTTAGTCCATTCATTGAGGTTTTCGAAGCTCAGTTTACTTTCACTAAGTTGATAAGCTTTGACGGTTTTGGGGGTATGATCACCCATCATGAAAGTAGACTTGTAATTGCTTCCGAAATCGCTGGTAAGTTCGAATTTTACATCGCCTTGATTCCAATCTTCATTACTGCTATTAATTACAAGCCCAACAAAATCTCTGGTCTGATTTTTATTTTTGGGATTGGGAATAATAGCTACTTCGTATCCTTTATACTGCCATATTCCCAAAAGCGGATTTTGCTTATATTCATTGCGTTTATAACTGCTTTTGAATTCCTTCTCTGAAATCGGGATTTTTTCGATATCGAGATCTATTGATGTGGAAATCTTCAGGTAAGTATGCCCATCTCTAAAAAAATCAAGCCATTGTACTAAGATGGTTTTACAGTCTTGCAAATTATCCGTTTGCATTGCTTTTGTGCGCATAATATCGGTATGTGCCGTGTATAAGTCGCGATTTTCATCGGTGACTTTATAAATAAAAAGAGAATAATCTTTCTCATAGACGTCCACCGTCTTTTCGAAAGAATCTTCACAATTACAATCTTGAGCCTGTAAAGTCAGATAAGGTAACATTATTAGACATAATAAGCTGAGGGTGATTTTAAGAAATAGGTTCATTGTAAGGTTTAATATGTTGAATAATTATTGGTTTACTTATTAGTGATAAACACTTCCATTCGATTTAAATGATATTAAACAAAAAGGAACGTTTTTTTAGCTACCAAAATCTACCCAGGTTTTGGTGACTGTTGAATTAACTTTTCAATATATATATAAATAGTTTATAAATTATTGCTAACTAGGCAATATTTCAAATTAGGGAAAGACGGAACTATTAGGTTATGGGTAATCTATTTAAACCTTCTGCTGCTTAGTGAATATTGAACGTCTATTTTCTATTATTCTTCAATTTTGTTAAAATTCCATAAAAAATAGGAAAAGGAAAGATGTTGTCAATAGTCAAATGGGTAACAATTAACATAGTGCTCATCCCTTTATGGGCTAGACGCTTAAAAAAGACCTGTAATCCTTCCTTCTTCATCCACATCAATTTGCTCTGAGGCCGGATGGGCTGGCAAGCCTGGCATCCGCATAATATTTCCCGTAATCGGAATAATAAATCCTGCTCCAGCAGCGATTTCTATTTCTCTTACCGTCAAGACAAAACCTTTTGGTCTTCCTAAAAGTTTAGGGTCATCAGAGAGGGACTTTTCGGTTTTAGCAATGCAAATAGGTAAACTCGTTAGCCCCAAATTCTCGATTCGCTTTAAATCTGCTTTAGCTTTACTGGCATATTCCACTCTATCAGCTCCATAAATTTCTTTTGCAATTTTAGCTACTTTTTCCTCTACTGGGCTATTCCAATTGTACAAAGGTTTGAAATCTGAAATTTCGGCATCTACAGAATCAATAACAATTTGTGCCAAATCCAATGCCCCTTTTCCTCCACTTGCCCAAACGTCTGCCACTTCTGCCTGAATATTATTGCTTCTAGCATATTCTAGAACCGCCTCTATTTCTTCCTCGCTATCTGTGCTAAATTTATTAATGGCGATAATTGGCGTTATCCCATACTTTTTCACATTCTCAATGTGTTTCTCCAAGTTGGGAAAGCCGTTTTTCAGAACTACTTCATTGGGTTCTTTGAGTGTTTTTAGATCTGCTCCGCCATGGTATTTCAGCGCACGAATTGTAGTGGTCAAAACCACGGCTTTAGGTTTTAAATTTGCACTTTGGCATTTAATATCTAGAAATTTTTCGCCCCCTAAATCAAAGCCAAAACCGGCTTCCGTTACCGTATAATCTGATAATGACATGCCCATTTTTGTGGCAATGACCGTATTGGTGCCCTGAGCGATATTAGCGAAAGGTCCGCCATGAATAATCGCTGGGTTTCCTTCAATTGTCTGTACGAGATTAGGTTTAATTGCATCTTTAAGCAAAGCAGTCATAGCTCCCTCTGCCTTCAAGTCTCTAGCATAAATCGCCTTTTTATCGAAAGTATATCCAACAAAAATATTTCCAAGCCTCTTCTTTAAATCAATCAAATCAGAAGAAAGGCAAAGAATGGCCATAATTTCTGATGCTGCCGTGATATCAAATCCCGTTTCTCTTGGAATTCCATTGGTTGTGCCACCCATTCCTACCACAATATTTCTTAATGCTCGATCATTTAAATCCATAACTCGCTTCCAAGCTATGGTTCTTGGGTCGAGTCCTAGTGAATTACTCTTACTTTGAAGATTGTTATCAATAATGGCAGAAAGTAAATTATTAGCTTTTTCGATAGCGGAGAAATCGCCTGTAAAATGGAGATTGATATCCTCCAGCGGCAAAACCTGAGATCTTCCCCCTCCTGTAGCTCCTCCTTTCATTCCGAAAACAGGACCAAGAGAAGGTTCTCGAAGCACCACAGTCGTCTTTTTACCCAACTGGTTAAGTGCCTCAGAAAGCCCTATGGACATAGTAGTTTTTCCTTCGCCTCCGGGCGTTGGAGAAATAGCAGATACTAAAATAAGATGGCTTTTTTCAGCTTTACTATCATTAATCACATCCAGAGGTAATTTGGCTTTGTACTTTCCATACATTTCAAGCTCATCTGGAATTAAACCTAATTTTTCTGCAATTTGCTGGATGGGTTGTAATTGGCTTTTATTCGCGATTTCTAAGTCTGTCATCGGGCTTCTTTTTATGCTGCTAATCTACTACGTCAATCCAACAAATATAATGATGGATATCATATAACTTAATGATTAAAACCCATTTTCATTTAGAATCCTACTATACCAGCTGTAAGAAATTTCCCCCTTCTCGTAATACTCTTTTACCTCTACTATACTTCCCTTTTCGCCATAATCGACACTTTGTAGTAACTGCCCTTGGTCATTATAGAAAGTCCATTTCCCCACTCTCACTCTCCAGTCTTTATACACTCCTTCGGATGCTAATTCCCCATTTTCGTGAAATTTTTTGATGAGTCCTGTCACTTTGTTTTGCTGATAGTTTCCTATTTCTTTGTAATTACCATTTTCATAATAATTAATCCACGTTCCGTGACCAACACCATCAACATATTCCTGATAGGAGTCGTAGTTTCCATTTTCAAATTTTGAGAACAATATGCCAGTGAAAGGTTCTTTAGCTCCTTTAGCATAATATCTATAAATTCCATCTGAACTGTTTGCAGTGACATTAGCCATTGAAATGAGCTGTCGGCTTTCAGCCTTTGCCATAGATAACATATCTTGTGCTTGTATACGGTAAGTTAATACAACAAGAGAAATTGTGATGAGTAGTTTCATGTTTTTTTACAGGTAACCTTCTATCTTTCAATATGTTTGACTTCCAAGAAAATAAAGACAAGGAAAAAACAAAGGTGCAACTATTTTATATTTATGTGGGTCTATATAAATAGCCATTTAAAATATCAGAAATTATGAAAATAGTTTTCCCGTGGATAATAATTGTTGCATTAGTTTTTTCATGTACTGAAGATGAGACAAAGGCACCATTCAATAAACAAGAATTTTACTCCAATCATGAAGCTGCAAATTGGACCAAAGCATCAGCAAAAGAGCATTTACAAGGACGCTGGAATTTAATTTATACTTACTGCTGTGGCTTTGGAGACAGCAATAAATGGTCTGCGGTAGAAGACAATTATTTTGATCTGCGATTTGAAGGGGATAGTGTGAAAGTTTTTACGAATAAGAATTTGGAACGAACGTTGCACTGGCAATTTGAGGAAAGAGATGGAGATGCTTTGTACCTAGAAACGGAGGAGCCAATTTCAAACACATTTGGCACCTTATATTTTTCTGAAAATTATATGCTTTTTAACGGCTCCCCTTCAGATGGCTCAGATAACTACTTTCAAAAAGTAGAATAAAAAAACATAAAAATTTCCCCAACCATTTCTTCACAAACAGGTTGGGTATTCCTATGAGTAATACGAAAACCATCGCGATCACAGGAGCCACATCAGGAATTGGCTTGGCCACCTCCGAAGAATTATTGAAAAAAGGTAACCGCTTAATTTTTTTGGTTCGCAATACCGAAAAAGCAGAAGATGTAATTGCCGATTGGGATAACAAAGAAAATATTATCATCATTAAATGTGATTTGGCCGACCTTAAATCTGTAAGGAAAGCAGGAGAAGAACTTTTACAAAAAACTGATAAATTGGATGTGCTAATTAATAATGCGGGCGGAACATTCCATGAGCGTTTAGAAAGCAAAGATGGTTTTGAGCTGCATTTAGCCGTAAACCATTTAGGGCATTTTCTACTTACTAAAATATCGATGCCTTTACTAGAGAAAAGCAAAACCAAGGTAATTAATGTGAGCTCTGAAGCTCACAGAGCAGGAAAGCCAGATTGGTCTGATTTGAACTTAAAGAAGAAATATTCCACCATACTGGGATATGGAAATGCTAAATTATACAATGTGCTCTTTACAAAATCATTAGTAGACAAAGGCTTAACCTCTTACGCTTTACATCCAGGAGTAATTGATTCTGGTTTTGGTGAACAATTGCCGGGCTTCTTCAAATTGATGTGGAAATTAGGAACACCATTTATGAAAAGCACGAGGGAAGGCGCCTCCACATCCATCTATTTAGCAAGTAGTAACTTGTCCCAAGATAAAAATGGCTCTTACTTCAAGGATAAAAAAGTAAAGAAAGCTTCTTCTCTAGCAAACAGTCAAGCTGCAAGAGAGCGTCTTTGGGGTGAAAGCGAAAAGATGGTAGAGGGCTATTATTAGTATCTATCTTAAAAAAAGAAGAAGCGCTGAAAATTAGCGAGCTAAATAGAGGCAATAAAGATATTTAAGAATTCTCCGAAGGAAATAATACCTTTAAGGATAAAATTGATTCAAGATATTATATGAAGCCTTCTTCCAGAATACTTCCTATCATCGTTTTCTCTCAGTTCTGCTGCACTTCCTTATGGTTTGCAGGAAATGCGGTAATGCCTGATTTATTAAGCAGTTTTAGCTTAGAACCAACGGCTTTAGGGAGTTTGACTTCAGCTGTTCAATTTGGTTTCATAATAGGAACATTAGTTTTTGCAGTGCTCTCTATTGCAGATCGTTTCTCTCCCTCTAAAGTATTTTTTGTTTGTGCCTTAATCGGGTCACTCTTTAATTTAGGAGGCGTGTGGGATGGAAATACATTAATCAGTTTGATAAGCACTCGCTTTGGAACAGGCTTTTTCTTGGCCGGAATTTATCCTGTAGGTATGAAGATAGCTTCTGATTATTTCGAAAAGGGATTAGGTAAGTCTTTAGGATTTTTGGTAGGAGCTTTAGTGTTGGGCACCGCTTTTCCACATCTATTAAAAGAATTTACACAAAATATTCAATGGGAAATAGTGATCTACATTACCTCCGCCTTGGCAACGCTGGGAGGAATCTTGTTGCTATTACTTGTTCCTGATGGTCCTTTTCAAAAAAGAAGTCAAAAGCCAGATTTTTCGGCTTTCTTTCAAGTATTTAAGAAAAAGGATTTTCGAGCATCTGCTTTGGGCTACTTTGGCCATATGTGGGAATTGTATGCCTTTTGGGTTTTCGTCCCTTTGGCTTTATCGATCTACCAAGACCAACAAGAACTATCAACCTTTAATATCCCACTGTTGTCATTTGTAATCATTGGAGCCGGAAGTTTATCATGTATTTCAGGAGGGTATATTTCTGAATTTATTGGGGTTAGAAAGACGGCTTCCATATCATTATTTCTTTCTGGTATGTGCTGCCTTTTATCTCCTTTGCTGATCCTTTATAGTAGCCCTGCAGTATTCATCACATTCTTAATTTTATGGGGCATGGTTGTAATCGCGGACTCCCCTCTTTTTTCAACACTAGTAGCACAAAATGCTCCAGCAGAAATAAAAGGAACTGCATTAACGATAGTGAACTCCATTGGCTTTGCTATAACGATAGTAAGTATTCAAATTTTGAATTATCTAAGAATTGAACTTGCTCCAAGTCTGTTGTTTTTGATTTTAGCACTTGGTCCCTTATTAGGGCTTTTCGGTTTGTATAAAAACGGTTCGGCTAAAGTTATAGTTTAAGATTATTTTCTAATACAAAAGAAAAGGTTTTGACAGAAAGCATGATTAAGTTGGATTATAAATTATTCTGCTGTATTCTTATGGTCAAATTACATCCTCTCAATATTAAAATAAATGGAAGCCAATTCGAATAAAGATAATAGTTCAAACAAAACTGAACGAAGAAAACACAAAAAGCCCTATTACAAAAAAAGATACAATCCAAAACCATCCAAAAAGAAGTTCTGGAATGCCGATAAAATAGTGAGTCTGTCAGCAATGGCGATTGCACTCTTTACTTTAGTAGTTTTACTTTATCAAAGTCATATATTGGATAAACAATATGAACTTACAGTCAAACAACAAAAAGCAGCAGTACTTCCATATCTTCAATTTATTGACGAGTCAGGTGACGATGTTTTTTCGATCAATATTAAAAATAAAGGTCTTGGACCAGCTTTTATAAAAGGATTATATATAAAAGAAAAAGATTCGACCTTCCTACATTTTAACCTGAAAATGTTTTACGATAATAAAAATACTGACACAGTATATTCGTGGAATTCTGCCTCGATTATTGAAGGAATTGTATTGAGTCCTGGAGAAACAATGGAGCTTTTCTCAGCAAGAGGTGGTAGCTCAGGATTAGGCCCTATTAAAGAGTTTTTCTATAATTATTTTAGCATGAACAATAATATGTTTTTTATTGAATATGAATCTGTATTCGGGGATGCCTGGATATCAACTACTTTTCTCCAAAATATGACTAAAGAAGAATATGGAGATTTTGAAGTGTATTACGATTTAGTGGAATAGAAATATGTATTTTCATCAACTCTTGCAGTTTTTAAGAGTATACAAATAAAACAACTCTTAAGTAGAATATGGACATAAATTTAGCAGTATTAATCGATGGAGATAATATTCCGTCCGCCAATGTAAAGGAAATGATGGAGGAAATTGCTAAATACGGCAATCCAACCATCAAAAGAATTTATGGCGATTGGACCAAGCCAAACTTAAGCAAGTGGAAAAATTTGTTGTTGGAAAATGCCATCACGCCCATTCAGCAATACGGTTATACTACTGGTAAAAATGCTACAGATTCTGCCATGATCATCGATGCCATGGACATTTTATATTCTGAAAAAGTTGATGGTTTTTGTTTGGTTTCTAGCGACAGTGATTTCACTCGCTTAGCCACACGACTGCGTGAAGCAGGAATGAAAGTTTACGGCATTGGTGAAAAGAAAACACCTAATCCTTTTATTGTGGCCTGCGATAAGTTTATTTATATAGAAATACTTAACAATCAAGCTGAAGAAAGGGAAAATGCTGAATCTAAGTCTAAAGTTTCAGTTGATAAAGTTACCCCAAAAGATATCAAATTGATTACCAGTACTATTTCTGATTTGGCAGATGAAGATGGATGGGCTTTCTTAGGAGATGTAGGGAATTTGTTACAGAAAAAGCAACCCAATTTCGATTCCAGAAACTATGGTTTTGCAAAACTGACCCCTTTATTAAAATCACTCAGGCAATTTGAAATTGAAGAGAGAATTGGGACAAAAAACCATTTGAAATTGGTTTATGTGAGATTAAAGAAAAATAAATAGGTTTACTTAATCTCCTCCAATTTCTTTTTATAAGTCTCCACCATGGATTTTACTTTTTCTAGCTCAATATAGAGGGAATCGATTGAAGTTTTTAAGTTTTGGAGATTTTCTGAATACTGGGTTGAGTCAGTCCTCAGCTCGGTAAGCTTTTCCTCATAAGAATTAATTTTTTCATTGGTTTTTTCAAAGCCCTTCTGATTATTTCGTTCGTCTTTTTTAAGGCTTTCAAATTCCTTACTCAAATAAGTGGCTGCTTGCTCTGATTCATCAATTTTCTTCTGGGCCAAATCGGTCCTCATTTTAATATTAAAATTATAAATGAACTCTTCTAATGCATTTTGCAGTTCAGGATAAACATCTTTTGGAATCCCCTGTGGGTCTATTCCCGCCCAAATAGTACTTTGTTCATTATTACCTTTTACCTGACTATAAATTAAGACCTCTTCGGAATAAATATCCGTTCTGAAAGTGGTTTGATAGGTTTTATGGGCTTGAGTTTCCTCGCTTTTCCCAAATTCCTTTGCATATACTTTCCAGCTTTCCTCTGTTTTTTCCTTTGAAAATGGTAGTATAATTTCAAACCCTTTAACATCAACTCCAAGCAGATAATGCTGGGATTCTACAGTTTGAAACTGAGCTGAGGAAAAGTTTAAATTGAATAATAAAAAAGCGGATAGTAGTATAAATCGTAACATATTGAGTCATTTCTATAAAATTACAAACGCAAATATAGACATTATGGTATAGTTATGTATGGTATTCAATTTACAATAATCAAGCCTAAAATATTTAGATTAATGTGCAAGTCCAACATATTTTACTGGCATGAGTTAAACAGATAAGAATTTAAGAATATGAAAAATATACTAATTACAGGTGGCTCAGGACTAGTAGGAACAGAACTTTCAGCTATTTTGAAAGAAAATGGCTATGAAGTAGCACATCTGACTAGAAATAAAAAAAGTGACTACCCTTATAAGCAGTTTCTATGGAATATAAAAAATCAGGAAATAGAAAAGGAAGCTATCCGATTCGCTGATGTGATTATCCATCTTGCTGGTGCAGGAGTAGCAGATAAAAAATGGACAGAAACTCGGAAAAAAATAATTGTTGAAAGTAGAACTGAGTCTACCTCCTTATTGTACGATACCATTAAAAAGATACCGAATGACGCTCCTAAACATATTATTAGTGCTAGTGCTATTGGTTATTACGGTATGGACACTGGAGATAAATTAGTTGATGAAGAATCAAAAGCTGGCAACGACTTTTTAGCTGATGTCACACAGAAATGGGAAGCATCAGTCGATCAATTTGAATCCTTGAAAATCCCAACGGCAAAAATCAGAATCGGAATAGTTTTGACTAAAAAAGGAGGTGCTTTACCTCAATTGGCTCAGCCCATTAAATTAATGGCAGGAGCACCATTGGGTTCAGGAAAGCAATGGATGAGTTGGATTCACATAGATGATTTAACTCGTTTGTTTTTACATTTGCTTGAAAATAAATTTACTGGAGTTTACAATGGAGTGGGAACTAATCCTGCAACAAATAAAGAGGTTACAAAAGCAGTGGCCAAGGTTTTGAATAAACCCTTGATTTTGCCGAATGTTCCTGCTTTTGCCATGAAACTATTATTAGGTGAAATGGCTCAAATGGTCTTAGGTGGAAATAAAGTTAGTGCAAAAAAAACTTTAAATTCTGGATTTGAATTTAAGTATGAAAAGTTGGAAGAAGCTTTAGTGGATATATATAAACCTGCCCCATAGCTCTGAGCGGGGATAGTTATCACTGATGTAATTCATCAGTACAAAATACAAGTGGATGAATCAGTGTGAATGCTATTGTTCTTCTGCAATCAATTTTCCATTAGAAGGTCAGGACTCTACAAAAAAATCCAAAAACTCAGCACCAATATTCCCCAAAGGATGCCTAAAAAGTGCCAAGCTTTGGTAATAAGTTTATATTTTAAATGCCAAAACGGATTGGTTTCAGCGATTAAATATTTAACCGGGTCTTTCGAAATGTTTTGTGTTTGAAAAATCAGAAAGCCCAAATAAGTATGTGCGGCCAGAAAATGAAGGGCATGTAAACCTGTTAAAACGTATAGAAAAGAAGCTGAAACTTGTGATGAAAATAAAACTTCTGATTCTCTTAAGGCTTTCCAACCCAGAATTTGACATAAAGCAAATCCTAAGCCTAAAAAGAAGGTGAATCGCAAGGCAGTTAATAATGATGAAATCTCTTCTGCTTTAAACAGATTGTGAATAGGATGAATCATAAAACTAGAAGCACCGATCAAAACGGTACTTAAAGCAAAAACTGCAGGAATTTCAATATCCTTTTGACCTTCGTTTCCAAGACTCATAAAAAATGAAAAAAGCAGAAATAAAAAGATTAAAGAGCTACCCAATAAGCTCAAAATAAAAATCATTTTATACGGGTGCATTCTCTCCACCCTTTCAAAAAATGATAACTCCTCGTCTTTCGTTTTTTTATCCATATTCTAAAGCCCTAAAGCTCAATTTATGCAATTCTTAATCCATTTTCTGCAGTTTCATCAACTCCGAGCAGACTAATTCTCGACTCATCCACCGCACCTAAAACCAAACATTCACTCATGAAGTTCGCAATTTGTTTAGGAGGAAAATTAACAACTGCTACTACTTTTCTGCCTTCTAAATCATCCAAATTATAAAGCTCCGTAATTTGAGCAGAGCTCTTTTTTAGCCCATAATCCCCGAAATCAATCTCTAATATAAAAGCTGGTCTCTTTGCCTCAGGAAAATTTTTCGCCTTTACAATAGTACCCACACGCATTTCAACTTTAGAAAAATCTTCCCAACTGATTTCTTTAGTCTCTTCATTCATAACTCTTTATAATCCGTTTAGTTATTTTTTCATTAAATCTTTGCGCGAAACTTGAACTATGCCCCATTCCCATTAGTTTGTTTTACCTTTGCAGGGTGTTTACGAATTTATAACGAAAAAGTGAGCACAAAATTTAAATTGTATCTGTTTTGAAAATTAAAGACTTTCTAAAATTATATAAGGACGATGCCATCATGCAAACGATGGTAGCTTCTCTTAAGCCCAATGAAGATCAAACTATCAGGTTTAGAGGTTTAGTGGGTAGTTTGGATGCTATAGCCGTTGCGGTTTCCCATCTATTAAATCATCAGAACCAGCTTATTATTTTGCATGATAAGGAGGAAGCGGCTTATTTTCAAAATGACTTGCAAAACCTATTAGATTTTAAAGAACCACTACTTTTTCCCACTTCCTATAAAAGACCTTATCAGTTTGATGACATAGAAAATGCGAATGTGCTGATGAGGGCTGAAATTTTAAACCGGATCAATAACAAATCGTCCACAGGAGAAATTATTGTAACCTATCCTGAGGCACTTTCTGAAAAAGTAATCAATAAAAAGTCCTTAAAGTCAAATACCTTCACCGCTAAAGTAGGTGAAAGTCTGGATGTGGAATTCATAGCAGAACTATTACAGACTTACGATTTTGAACCTACGGATTTTGTATACGAACCCGGGCAATATGCCATTCGTGGGGGAATAATAGATATATTTTCCTATGCCAGTGATGAACCTTACAGGATAGAATTGTTTGGAAACGAAATTGATAGCATCCGGACTTTTGATGTGGCTTCGCAACTTTCTACAGACACAGTAAAGCAAATCAACATCATTCCCAATGTGCAAACAAAGCTATTGGAGGAAAGCAGAGAATCTTTACTGGAATACATTCCTAACAATACAAAAATTTGGTTCAAGGATTTTAAGCAAACACTAGATGTGCTAGCGCAATATTACGATAAAGCTTCCAAGTCTTTCAAAGAAATACTGGAAAGCACACAGCAAACGAAAGTCGTTTTAGAACCTCATATGTTGTTTGAAACGCCTGGCAGTTTCAAAACAGGGATGGAAAAATTTCTGAAAGTAGAATTTGGTAATCGTTTTTATTTAAAGGCAAATCAGGAATTTGAGTATCAAGCGAAACCTCAGCCTTCTTTCAATAAAAATTTTGATTTCATAGCAGACAATCTTTCAAGCAATCAAGAAGCGGGGTTAATCAATATCATTTCTTCGGAATCTTTAACTCAAACCGAGCGACTGAAAAATATCTTTGAAGAAATTGATCCTTTTATCAAATTTCAATCTTTGCCGCATACACTGCGAGCAGGATTTATAGATGAGCAACTAAAATTAGCTTGCTATACTGATCATCAGATTTTCGAGCGTTTCCACCGCTACAAAACCAAAGACAAACAAAGCAAATCCAAAGCCATTACCATTCGGGAGTTGAAAAACCTTCAGCCGGGAGATTTTGTAACGCATATTGATTATGGTGTGGGGCGTTTTGCCGGGATGGATAAGGTGGACAATAATGGTAAGAAGCAGGAAGTCATCCGTTTAATATATCGTGATAATGATTTGCTTTATGTCAGCATTCATGCCCTCCACAAAATTTCAAAATACAGTGGAAAAGAAGGGAGCACCCCGAGCATAAGCAAATTAGGTTCACCTGAATGGGAAAATAAAAAGAAGAAAGCTAAGAGACAAGTAAAGGATATTGCCAAGGATTTAATTGAGCTATATGCGAAAAGAAAATCTGCCCCAGGTTTTGGATGTGATCGAGATAGTTTCTTACAGGCAGAATTAGAATCCTCTTTCATTTATGAAGATACTCCAGACCAGGCCAAATCTACTGCGGACGTAAAGGCTGATATGGAATTAGAGCACCCAATGGATCGACTAGTTTGTGGTGATGTGGGATTTGGTAAGACTGAAGTAGCCATCCGAGCAGCTTTTAAAGCAGTGGATAATAATAAACAAGTGGCGGTTTTGGTACCCACTACGATTTTAGCCATGCAACATTTCAGAACTTTTTCTGAGCGGTTAGAAAAAATGCCGATTACGGTGGAATACATCAATCGATTCAAGTCCACCAAGCAAATTAAAGAGATTCTCAAAAGAACAGAAGAAGGAAAAGTTGATATCTTAATAGGAACACATAGAATTGTAAATAAAGATGTGAAGTTTAAAGACTTAGGATTATTAGTTATCGATGAGGAGCAAAAATTTGGTGTCTCTGTAAAGGATAAACTAAAGGAATTCCGTGTCAACGTAGATGTTTTGACACTTACCGCCACGCCTATACCAAGGACATTGCACTTTAGTTTAATGGGAGCAAGAGATTTAAGTGTAATCCAAACCCCACCACCCAATCGCCAACCCGTCACTACGGAGCTACATACTTTCAATGAAGAAGTTTTGCGAGATGCCATTGCATTTGAACTGCAAAGAGGTGGACAAGTGTTTTTTGTACATAACCGAATTGGTGATATAGAACAAGTTGGGAATATCATTCTCAAATTAGTGCCTGATGCTAGAATTGGAGTTGCTCACGGACAAATGGACGGGGCAAAGTTGGAAAAAGCCATGATGCGTTTCATCGAAGGAGAGTTTGATGTACTGGTTTCCACAAATATCATCGAATCCGGTTTGGATATACCTAATGCCAATACCATTATCATTAATCATGCGCATATGTTTGGCATGTCCGATTTGCACCAAATGCGCGGACGTGTTGGGCGCTCCAACAAAAAAGCTTTTTGCTATTTGTTGACGCCTCCAACCATAGGGTTAAGTTCAGATTCACGAAAGAGATTGACCACTTTAGAAGAATTTTCCGATTTGGGCGATGGCTTCAAAGTCGCCATGCGTGATTTGGATATTCGTGGAGCCGGGAATATGTTGGGAGCAGAACAAAGCGGTTTTATCACCGATTTAGGTTTTGATATGTACCACAAAATTTTGGATGATGCCGTGGCAGAATTGAAAGAGAGTCATTTTGCTGATTTATTTAAGGACGAGCTAGCTAAAAAAGCCAAAATCATTGCACAGGATTGCACCATTGAAACTGACTTGGAAATCCTGATTCCGGAGGATTATGTGGGCAATATCACGGAAAGATTAAGCCTATATTCACAACTGGACAATATCAAAAACGAAGAAGAGCTGGGTGTTTTTGAAAAATCCTTGCAAGACCGTTTTGGACCAATACCTGAGCCTGTTTACGATTTGATAGAAACTGTACGCATCCGCTGGAAAGCTGAAAGCCTTGGTTTTGAGAAATTGTTAATTAAAAATGGTAGCTTAAAAGCTTATTTCGTTCCGGCTGATAATGAAAAATATTTTAAATCAGATGTTTTCGGTAGGATTCTAACTTTCGTGCAAATGCATTCTAAAAAATGTAAGATGAAAGACTATAAAGGTAGACCAATACTTAAAATAGAGAATATAGAAAATATAGAACAGGCCAAATCGATAATATTTGATATGGCTGGGGAAGAAGTGGAAACGGCTTAGTGAGTTTTTCAACAATTGCTATCTTTACATCGTAAAGAATGAGTAAATACATTTTTCTAAAGGAAATACTTTCAACATGAACAATAAAGTAATCTTAATGATATTGGATGGCTGGGGCATAGCCACCAACAAAGAAGTTTCTGCAATAGACAAAGCTAACACCCCTTTCGTGGATAGCCTCTATGGAAAATATAAAAACAGTAAACTTGATGCCTCTGGTCTGGCAGTGGGCTTGCCCGCAGGACAGATGGGAAATTCTGAAGTGGGCCACATGAATATTGGTGCCGGCCGAATCGTCTATCAAGATTTAGTGAAAATCAATAAAGCAATAGAAGAAAAGTCTATTAAAGAAAATCCCGTTTGGTCAGAAGCGATGAGCTATGCCAAGCAAAATAATAAGAAAGTCCATTTCATTGGTTTAGTTTCTGATGGTGGGGTTCATTCTCACATAGGGCACTTGAAAGGCTTAATGACTTTAGCTCATGAAGAAGGCGTAAAAGATTTATTTGTACATGCTTTTTCTGATGGGCGAGATACTGACCCCAATGGAGGCAAAGCTTATCTGGAAGATGTAGAGAAGCATGCAAAAGAAACTGGTGCAAAGATAGCCTCTGTTACAGGCCGTTACTATGCTATGGATCGTGACAATAGATGGGAAAGAGTAAAATTAGCTTATGATGCGATGGTTCATGGCGAAGGAAAGCAAACTGAGTCCATTTCAAATGCAATACAAGCTTCCTATGACGAAGACGTAACGGATGAGTTCATCAAACCTATTATCAATACAGAAAACGGAGAGCCAATTGCAAAAATTCAAGAGGGGGATGTAGTCATCTCTTTTAATTTCAGAACTGATAGAGGTAGAGAGATAACCCAAGCTTTAACTCAAAAAGCATTCCATGAGCAAAACATGCATCCTTTAGATCTGCATTATATTACCATGACCAAATATGATGATACATTTAAAGGGGTAAAAGTGCTTTTTGAAAAGGATAATTTGACCAACACTTTAGGTGAGGTGCTGGAAAAAAATGGTAAAAAGCAGATTAGAATTGCCGAAACCGAAAAGTATCCTCACGTTACCTTTTTCTTTTCTGGTGGTCGAGAGACTGAATTTGATGGTGAAAAACGCTTAATGTGTCCATCTCCGAAAGTGGCTACTTATGATTTGCAACCCGAAATGAGCGCCTACGATATTCGAGACAAAATTATTCCCGAATTGAAAAAAGGAGAGACTGATTTTGTTTGCTTGAATTTTGCAAATCCTGATATGGTGGGACATACCGGAGTATTTGAAGCAGCAGTTAAGGCTTGTGAAACAGTGGATAGTTGTGCAAAAACAGTGACAGAAGTGGCTAAAGAAAATGGATATGCTACGATCATCATAGCAGATCACGGAAATTCAGATTATATGGTCAACGATGACGGAAGCCCAAACACGGCTCATACCACTAATCTTGTGCCTTGCATTTTAGTTGATGATGAATTTAACGGCTCCATGAAAGATGGTAAATTAGGAGATTTAGCGCCTACCATTTTAAAAATTATGGGGGTTCACATTCCAAAAGAAATGACAGGGGATATCCTGATTAGTTAATAATTTCAGAAGGGGTTTGATATAACAAATCCCTTTCAATTTTCATTTATAAAATATGAGAAAGCTCAACAGTATTCTTTTTTCAGTAATAGTAGTGTCCTTCTTTGCTTGCGAAACAGCCGTCAGGGAAAAGCCCATCAATGAGTACTATGATGTAGAGAACCTAATTGACAAGCAGTCCCAATTACTGACTGAACTACAACCAAAAGTTGAAAAGTCCATAGAGGTAGATGGAAAACATGAGACTGACACTATGAAATTCGATTCATTAGGTTGGAAAAATGAGTTGGAAGTCTTCAAATTAGCGGACATTAATAAGCCTACCTTATTTGATGCCTATGAAGCCACTGAAGAACAAACAAGCGATGGGAAAATCTGGCGATATACCACTGAAAAACCTTCTTTAGGAATAGAGTACTTGTATGTGTATTTCGATAATGATAGCTCCGTAAAAAAACTGGAAGCTCGCTATCATGAAAATAATGCGCTTTATGTTTCCGAAAGAAATTTTGAAATCAACTTCAAAAAATCTGAAGATTATAGTGTTTTAGACTCTTACAAAATTTATGGTCGACAAAAAATGGCCATGAAAGATGAGGTGAGGTTTTCTATTGAGAGTGAGGTGGTGGATTAACTATGCCAATTAAGTAAATAATTTATATTTTTAAATAACCGACACAACAAGGTTTTTCATACAACCACCCCGTCCTACGGACACCCCTCCTTTTCCTAAGGAGGGGAACTGCTTCGAGCAAATTGTTGCATTTTATTCCTCTCCCTGAATCCTTAATTTAGTATACTAGGTAAAGGATTCAATTTAGCATATTGCTAATATTTAGCACAAACCAGCTTCTCCCCTGTTTCAGGGGAGATGTCCGAAGGACAGAGGGGTCTAAAACCCCACAGCCACCCGTTCCTTCACCACTCTCTTATTTCCCTCCGCTGTAAAAAGTTCAAAATAAATAATATAATAACCAGTTCTTACTTTTCTGCCATTAAAATCTACTCCATCCCAGCGAAAAAAGCCCGTATTGCTGAGGGTTTCATTATTGGCTAGAGTATTCACCATAGTGCCTTTCATATCAAATATCTTTACCGTGGCCTTTGTTCCTGCATCATCTAATCGATAATTAATTAAGGTGAAATTTCTACCGGGCTGATTATGCGCAAAAGTTTTCGGATTGGCTTCTATATTTCCAAAGCCGGTATTTTCATTTGTTAATTGGGAATTTACTTTACCAGGAGTGGCATAACCCACAGCCGAAGCAGCGGAGCTCCATGAATCTGCTTCATTGATTGGCGCTTCAGGATGGATTCTTTCTAATGAAACTCCATCCACGGTGCGTAAAAAAGGCAAATGCAAGTCATCTGAATATTCTAAATATTCCTCTAATGCTTTATTGGCGGAAATTATTCTAACTATTCCTTCAGCATTAGTCAATGTAGGCAAATTGGCTTCTACAATGTTTTCCTCATGATGGGATGTAGGATAATCTTCAATGATACTTATTTTATCAGTTGTTAAGGCCAGATATTGACCTGGTGCTACGATAACATTTTCGTTTTTAAAAATCACATTTTCATCGCTATTACCTTCTACTGTCCAACCACTGAGATTAATATATTTATCAGAAATATTAAGCAATTCTATAAAATCTGCTCCTCCTGATTTTTGATCATAAAGTACCTCATTCAATACAACATCTCCTTGTTCAGGAGGTTCTGCTAAAGCAAAATGTACTTGATTAGCATCAGAATTGATAATATTTCCGACACAATCCGTTAGGTTATTAGTATTTAAACTGTAGCGAACTTTTACTTTTAATTCATCTGTTAATTTTAATTTTACTGAACTCAAATCGAGCATTTCTACGCTTTCAATTTGAATGGAAGGGCTGATACGAAATTGATTTCTTCGAATTTGGGTTATGTCAATTACCTCATTAAAATTGGCGATTACTGTTTTTGGATTAGGAGCAAAAGCTTTTTCCAGCTCAGGACCAGATTGGTCTATATTTTCTTCTGTCACCGAATTCTCCATTCCTGGTGTCCCTTGTGCATCGGCTATAGATGCTCTCCAATTCGAAATGCCCAAGCACGGATTTCGGACATCAATCATTTCCAACGACCAACCTCCCTCATCATATTTAAAATTTTCTTTATACCACTGATCACTATAAAAAGCTTGATTGACAATGGTATCATCGGTTATTAACTGTAGATCATCTCCTCTATTATTCAGATTGGGCCAAGGGCTTAAACCAATCACCCTAGCATAAGGACTCAAACCCTCCTCAGCAGAGCTAGGAGCTAAAAGCAAATATTCTCCAGCTTCAATATAATTCAAGTCTAATGCAACCGTATCCCGCTCATCCATATATTTTACATCCACAAGCGACAGTAATTCATCAGTCGGATTGTAAATTTCCACATATTGCCTATTAGGCAATTCTTGATCTCCATTAGGATTGGCCATAATTTCCGTGATGATCAACTCATTAAATCCCGGCTTGGCAGGACTTGTTAAAATAATTTCTTTTTCGAAATCCAAAATTGGGTTCTCTGATAAATCTGTAATACCATTTAAAGTCAAAGTATATGGGAATCCCGTTATCCAATCATTCTTCCATATCAAAACCACTTGGTTTTCGCTCCATAGTCGAGCTTCTTCTAAATTTATTTGAGGAGATAAATCATAATTTTCTATATTTTCTACACTTACTGTATCCAAGGGTTCATCAAGGGTTAAAAGCAAAACGGAATCGGAAAGAAATAATACAGAATCCAGTTGTGGCGGGATAATATCATATAAAAAACTTGAAGACAGATTTTGTGAAATATTTCCATTGCAATCTGCTACTTCATCAATATTGACTTCATAGGTAACTTCATTTTGTAATTCATCGGCTAAATTCAGTTTAATAGTGTTTTCCAGGTCGCCTTCAAAGCCAATTCCAGAAATTTCTATCGCAGGTTTGAGAGTATATACAGCATCGAGTACGGAATTTGAATCCATCCTTTTATCGAATACAATTGCCAGTTGGTTATTTTGGGTAGCTTTAAAAGAGTTGATTTCAGGCGGATGACCTGAAAATCCAGAATCTGAAATGCTATTTTCCTTTCCTGGTGTTCCTCCCTCAGTAGCTTCAGATGCTCGCCAATTGTTTTCGTCAAAGCAAATCAAATCAGGATTTATGATTTCTATGGTATAGCCTCCTTCTGATTTTTCTTCATCTTGATACCAACTTAAATCATAACCTAATCCATCAATTTTAATGCCCTGAGCATTGGAAATAATCACGCTATCACTACCATTATTCAAAGCTCTCCATGAAGATGGGATTATGACTTCTCCAAATTCCGCATAGCTCTCTTCGGCTGATGAAGGGGCTAAGATCAGATATTCTCCAGGATACAAAATAAAAGATGGTAATAGTCCAGAAGAGGAAGTATTGTCTGAAATTTGCCAGTCTGCCAAATCGATGAATTTATCAGAGCGGTTATAGATTTCCACAAATTCTTCATCGGGTAAGCCCAAAACGGGTGTGGGGTCTGGAAAAAACTCACTAATGATCACATCGCCAACTTCCGCCTCTTCCACTTCAAAATAGAAAAACTCAACAGTATCGCTATCGGATAGATTTCCTTCTAAATCACTAAGATTTTCAATGCCCAAACTGTAATCCAATCCGCTTTCGAGTGCATCTTCAAAAGTTAGCCAAACGGTATCTTCACTATGCTTAATTGTTGAAGGCGGGATTTCTCCTGGACTTAAAAAATAATGGCTAGTGTCAGTGGCTGAAGATTCCGTAATCTCCTCGGAAAACAACACTTGAATTTCCTGATTATTTAAAATTTCATATTCCAAGATCTGCGGAGGAATAGTATCAAAAATGTAATCTCCCAAATAGACATTATCAAAATAAAAGCTATTACTTCGGCTGGAGGTGAAATAACAAATGAAACCTGTATATCCTGTTTCATTAAAACTGGCTTCTGTACCCGTGGCAATGGTGGTGAAATTTTCGCCTTTGTTCCGGTCAACGGCAATTTCCCACTTAGCAGCAGCATCTCTTCTTACCCTAATTCGAATATCAAAAGCAGCAGCAAAATCGCGATCTCCTCCTCGGGCAATTACTTGTTCATCACTTCCATTTCTGTAAAAGAGACTTATACCATCATTGCTTCCATTTTCTCCGATCTCCAGATAGTATCCCTCTTGAATGCTTTCCTCATTTTCAAAATCTCGCAAATCGGGTGTAGTACTGGCTAAATATATTTCAACCTTATTAGAGTTTGAAGGACTGAAATCTAGATTCACATCAAATCGCCATTCTTTGTCATCCAAATTTCCACTTTCTGATAATGTAGCAATATAGGCGGGTTGTAATACTTCATCTTGAAAATTCAGCTGTAATTGAAAAGCATCGTTCACGATATAATCATTCCCATTTCCGATCCATTCTGGGTTATTAGTGAAATTACCATCCGAAAAGTCATCTTGAATGATTTGGGCATGCAAAGGGGAATAAGAACAGCAAAGTAAAATACTAAGGCTCAATACGATTTTTATCATTAGGTTTTGGTTTGGTTCTATTTCAAATATGTTATTTTTGCCCTTAAAGAAATACGCAGAATTCAACACTGCAAATTACAAAAGTATAAATATTTGTGAAAATGAAAATAGCTGTTGTAGGTGCCACTGGATTGGTAGGTGGTGAAATGTTAAAGGTTTTGGATGAAAGAAACGTCCAATTTGATGAATTACTTTTAGTTGCTTCTGCGCGATCTGCAGGCAAGAAGATGGTCTTCAAGGGTAAAGAATATACCGTTATCACCTTGGAAGAAGCCGTGAAAGCCAAACCTGATTTAGCTTTGTTTTCTGCAGGCGGAGGCACTTCTCTGGAATGGGCTCCTAAATTTGAGGAAATCGGAACAGTAGTCATTGACAACAGCTCTGCTTTCAGAATGAATGACCGCATAAAATTGATCGTACCCGAAATCAATGGTCATGAATTGAAAATTGACCACCGAATAATTGCCAATCCGAATTGTTCTACCATTCAGATGGTGATGGCATTAGCTCCTTTGCATAAAAAATATAAAATGCAACGCATTGTGGTTTCTACTTATCAATCTGTAACAGGAACTGGGAAAGCAGCAGTAGACCAGTTGATGGATGAAAGGGCTGGAAGAGAAGGAGAAAAGGTTTATCCACATCCTATAGATATGAATGCATTGCCTCATATCGATGTGTTTTTGGAAAATGATTACACCAAAGAGGAAATGAAAATGGTCAACGAAACCAAGAAAATCTTTGGTGATAATTCCATAGGGCTTTCTGCGACTTGCGTTCGTTTGCCAGTGATGGGCGGTCATTCTGAATCAGTCAATGTTACATTTGAAAGAGATTTTGATGTTGCTGAAATAAAAGAAATTTTAGCCAATACACCAGGGGTGGTTTTACAGGATGACCCAAAAAACAATATTTATCCATTGCCATTGAATGCACATGGAAAAGATCAAGTTTTTGTAGGTAGAATCAGAAGGGACGAATCGGCTGCAAATACATTGAACATGTGGATAGTAGCAGATAACTTACGAAAAGGCGCGGCAACAAATGCTGTACAAATTGCAGAATATATGATTGAGCACAGTTTAGTTCATCCTTATGGAATTGAACGTTAAAAACGAAGAATACTGGAAATTCATAAAAGACCATGAGCAGGATGACCCTGCTCATTTGGTTTTAAAGCAAAAGCAATTTCCTGATTTACCTTTAAAAGAGCTGGCTTCACAGATTGCCGCCAGACAAAAAGCTAAAACTAAATTGCCTGAATTTCATGCAAAGAAAGTCTGGTTCCCACCCAAGCTGTCTTTAGAGCAATGCAGCTCTGAGGCTACCGCAAAATTTAAAAGCCGCTTAGTATCAGGAAGTAGTTTTGCGGATTTAACGGGTGGGTTTGGAATTGACACCTATTATCTATCCCAAAATTTTGCAGAAAGGCATTACGTTGAACAGCAGCAAAACTTATGTGAGTTAGCTGATTATAATTTTCATGAATTAGGGACTAACATTTCTATTCACAATACAAGTTCAGAGGAATTTCTCTCCTCCATTTCACACCGTCTTGATTGGATTTATCTGGATCCCGCCAGAAGAGGAGATCGTAACCAGAAAGTTTTTTTATGGGAAGACTGCAGTCCAAACTTAGTAGAGCTTTTGCCTTTGCTTTTTGAGAAATCAGAAAATATACTAGTGAAAGCGGCTCCAATGCAAGATATCAGCAGGGCTATTGCAGAATTGGGGAATAAAGTAAAAGAAGTTTACATCATAGAATGGCAAAATGAGGTAAAAGAGCTCCTTTATCTATTGAGTAAAGAGTCTGTTGAGTACCCGAAAATTCATGCTGTACAAATATCCGCTGTAGGACAACCCATATTCACATTTACTGGAGATAAATTGAAGGAAACTGAGAACAAGATTAGTTTCGAATTACCTGAACAATACTTATACGAACCATCTCCTGCCATTATGAAAGCAGGCCTTTTTAGACAATTGGCAGCCCGGTATGGAATTTCAAAATTACACCCGAACACACAGCTTTTCACTTCTGATATTCTGGTTGAAGATTTTCCGGGCAGAGTCTTTAAAATTCTACATTCAATTCCGGTACAAAAAAAAGAATTGAAAAAATTGTTGCCTGAAATGAAAGCCAATTTGAGCACCCGCAATTTTCCTATGCCCATTGCTCAGCTCAAGAAAAAGCTTGGCTTAAAAGATGGAGGGGATAGTTATATATTTGCTACCACTTTGAAGGATGAGGGGAAGGGGTTGTTGGCTTGTGATAAGTTATGAATTATGAGTTATCAATTATGAATAATAAAAAAGAGAATATCCTTCTTGTCAAATCCTTCTCCTTTGCTGTCAGGATTGTAAAGCTTTTTCAATATTTGGCTAAAAGAAAACAAGAGTATGTATTAAGTAAGCAATTTTAAGAAGTGGAACCGCTGTAGGAGCATTAATTCGTGAAGCTCAAAATGCAGAAAGTAAAAAAGACTTCATTCATAAATTAGCAATAGCACAAAAAGAATGTAATGAAACGGTTTATTGGCTTGAATTACTAAAAGAGACCGAATATAATTATGAAGAAGAATTTCAAAGCATTTTTGAAAATGCCAATGAACTTTTGAGAATAATTAAAAGCTCAATTTTAACCATAAAACAGAAACCCCTCCATTCATAATTCATCTCTCATCATTCATAATTGGCATGTTTAACTAAAAATAAACTTCAAAATTAAGACAATTAGCAAGGGGGCACCGTAGTACTTAAGCACCTTCAGTCGGTTTGGTGCGTCATTCCACCACAATACCCACCAAGGCTTGATATAGCCAAACAAAAAGAGTATCCCAAAGCAAATCAAAAAGAAATTAATATAATACAATTACTTATCCGGTTAAATCTGATAATTATCGAAAACGAGCCATAGCACAAAACAAAATTAAGATTTTATCGGATACAAGTTTGAAACAAAAATTTTGATATGATAACGATTGCAAAAAACGAGCAATATTCTTTAAAAGTAGATATCACAAAAAACAGAGCTTTCTTAAAAATCAATGGCTTTTGGAGAAACAAAGAAGACATTCCTGGTTACCTACAGGATTGGAATGAGGCTATTAATAAATTATCAAAAGGCTTTACATTATTAACGGATGCTACTGATATGACTATCCATCCTGGAGATGTGAGAGATGTTCATTCCAAAGCGCAGGAAAAAATAGTAAAAGCTGGTGTCAAAAAAGTAGCAGAACTGCATGGTGAAAATGTAGCAAGTATGCAATTGGACGGTGTTTCGAATGAATCCGGTATGCCTAAGAAAAATTTTAATGATAGAACGAAAGCCGAGTCTTGGCTTGATTCTTAACTTATCAACAAAAGGGCTTGGTTTAAACACCAGCCCTTTACTCCCATTCTATTGTAATTGTTTTACCTTGAAGAAAGGTCAAAACCAAAGCGTTCATTAAAACCCGCAATTCCCTGCAGTCCTCCTGAGTGGACAGCTAAAATATGGTCATCAGAAGAAATATTATCTTTCTTCCACTCCATCATTAATCCGTACATCATTTTGCCCGTATAAATTGGATCAAGGGGTACAGCCGTTTTCTCATAAAACTCAGTAATAAAATCAACTAATTCTGGCTTCCATTTGGCATAGCCCCCAAAGTGATATTGAGTCATCAACTCCCAATCATGTCTATTATTATTTGTTAAATTGCTCAGTTCCTCCTTGACCCAATCCCCTTTTAGCACTGAAATGCCTAATACTTTTTGATGCTCTGATTTTCCCTGTATTAAACCCGCCAAGGTCCCACCTGTACCAAAACAGGCACTTATTAAATTATAATGCTTCGGAATAAAATCATGTATTTCTGCTGTGCCTACAATCGCTTTATCATTTGTACCACCTTCTGGAATTATGTACGGCTCATTAAACCGAGTCTTTAACATGCTGGTGAAATCCGGATTGTCTTTGTTTCTATATTCCTCTCGGTTGATAAAGTGGAGTTCCATTCCATATTTTTTGGCAAGATTTAAGGTGGGATTGCTTACCTCCTCACCTCGAATTACACCGATCGATTCAAAACCACAAGCTTTAGCAGATATAGCAGTTGCTACAACATGATTTGAAAAAGCACCACCAAATGTTAATATGTTTTTGAAGCCTTTTAGCTCCGCTTCTAAGAAATTATACTTGAGTTTAAAAAATTTATTACCAGAGGCACCACGATGTATTTTATCTAATCGCAAGATATCAAATATTAATCCGGCAAACTGCACTCTTTGAATAGGTACCTCTTCGGGAGCAAAGAAATTTTTGACAGACATAAAGCTAATTTATAGGGATTTGATTAAATTTATTCTGTTCAACGGAGATTTGTTGAAATAAAATCAATTTTTATGAGGAAGTATTCCATTTTCATGACTTTAGTAGCGATTGGGTTTTCATCTTGCATGAAGTCAGTTTCCATTAACACCTTAAGGCCTGCTGATATTAATATACCCAATGAAATCCAATCGATTACCTTAGTGGACCGAACTGCTTATGAACGAGATGCCATAGGTGTAATTGAGGGAATTATTACGGGTGAAGGAATAAATGAGGATCAAGATGGAGTAATGGCTATGTTCTCTAGTTTACAGAATAGTTTAAGGGTTTCCCCTCGTTTTGATGTGGTCTTGGCATCCGAAAAACTAAGAGGTCAAAATATTTTAGGCTCATTTCCTGATCCATTGGATTGGAGGCAAGTTGATCAGTTGACTAGAAAATATAATACTGATGCCTTATTGGCTATTGAAATCTTTGACAGCAACTTTATCATTACCAACGGCAAAAGGAAAAACACCAGAACTGTGGAAGATGCTGATGGCAAAAAAGTAGAAGAAGAATATACAGAATTTTTTGCTGAAGGGGTTGGAAATACTAGAATTGGTGTTCGATTGTATGATGCAAAAAACAGAACCGTAATAGATCAAGATATATATACTCAAAATAAAACTTGGGAGGCTTCTGCTACTAGCTTGAAAGAGGCATTAGCTCAATTAGTTAGTAAGTCGCAAGCCACTAAATACTTAGCTCAATCCGTTGGCAATACCTATGCTAGTAAAATTGCTCCTATGCCCGTTAGAATATCCAGAAGCTATTATACAAAACCTAAAAAGAATTCCTATCTAAGCAAAGGGGCTAGACAAGCCAGCGTTAATCAATGGGAGTCGGCTATAGAAACATGGAAGGCAGGTTTAAAAAATGCCTCTGATACCAAAGCAAGTGGAAGAATGGCATATAATATTGCGATCGGATATGAGATATTGGGAGATTTGTTTTTAGCTCATGAATGGGCTGGAAAGTCATTTGTAGATTATGGTGAGAAAAAAGGAAGAAGCTATGCCAGCCAAATCAATAACCGCATGATTACAGAAGAGATATTGGACGAACAACTTCAATTACCAGAGCCCAAGTCGCAAACCGAAACTGGAAATAAGGACAAGCTAGATAAGCCCACTATAAAAATCAAGATGAAAGACAACTAGATTAATTAGAAATTACAAATTAATAATTGATGGTTAGATATATTGGGCTTCAGATAGAATCATTATTCTCTATTAAAGCTTGATCATTATTCAATTAAATAAAAATTTAATCATTGACTTTATTCATCAATTATTAATCATTAATTGCACTCCTTTGTCTGACTGCTTCAAATACTGCGATGGCACAAGAAACAGAAACATTAAGGGAGGCTATTTTACCGCTCATAGGGATTTTAGCCAGAAAATCAGCGGTTCTTATTAAATCATTGCTGATCCCATCCTCTTCTGAACCAAGAACAATAGCTAAAGGCTGATTCATTGGTGTATCATAAATTAAATCAGTCCCTTTTTCGGTGCATGCAACTACCTGTAGTCCACTTTTTTGCAAGTACTGCACGGTGTTTTTCAAACTGTTTTCCCTACAAATCGGGATATAATGCAAAGCCCCTGCTGAAGTCTTTACCGCATCAGAATTGATTTGCGCACTTCCTTTAAATGGAATTACTATGGCATCTACTCCCGCACATTCCGCTGATCGAGCAATCGCTCCAAAATTCCGTACATCTGTCACTCTATCCAAAATCAAAATCAATGGGTCTTTCCCTTTTGCATATGCTTCGTTAATGACATTGTCTAAAGAGGCGTAGCTCACTGCAGAAACCATGGCTATTACACCTTGATGGTTTTTCATCGTGATACGATTCAACTTTTCAATTGGCACTTTTGTGAAAGGTACTTTTTGTTCTTTGCACAAATCCATCAGCTCACCTACCAATTCATTTCGGACTTCTTTATCAATATAAATATTATCCATCTCCTTACCAGCATGAATAGCCTCAAGGATAGCACGGGTGCCGAAAATATAATCTTTATCGTTTAGTTTAGGTCTTTTTTGAAATCCTGCCATAGTCTAGAAATTGAATCGCAAAATTCTTAATCTAATTTGGGAAAAGCTAATAATCTGCTTTTTATAAAATAAATAAGTCAAAAAAATAGCCCACAAATATTTGTGAGCTATTTTTATCCGTCTTCATAAAGCCTTACATCCTCTCGTAAAGTACCCTTAATTGATCTTGATATTCTATAGCTTGTTCATTCATTCCATATTGTCTCATAATTTGAACTATCTGACTTAAAATGGCAA
This sequence comes from Marivirga harenae, assembly GCF_030534335.1. GTDB lineage: Bacteria > Bacteroidota > Bacteroidia > Cytophagales > Cyclobacteriaceae > Marivirga > Marivirga harenae. Next base: position 1,277,536 of record NZ_CP130565.1, read on the forward strand.
AGCTAATTTGTCTTTCTCGGCCCATATATATTAATTCATTGTTCACAAGATACTGGAACTGTTCAAAGTTTTGCTCCCATAAAATATTGATTATTTCATTGGCTTTTTCTTCATTCCCAGTAGCCAAGTAAACTTGAATATAATCTAAGGCGGTCATATCAAAAGGTACAACCTCATTTGGAACCTTTTTAATAATAAAATCAACTACTTCAAGCGCTCTTTTTTCATCGCCTTCAGCCACCAATGATTTAGCCAAAGCCGTATAAACAGACCGATGATTTAAAAAGAAGTTTCTGTAATTTTCATTGTAATAAACATCAGGATCTGTTGTATTTGTGAAATGGAAATCGTTCATCAAATTATTGTACATCACCTCAGTATTCACAAATTCGGATTGCACATCATCTCTTTCTATCGGCAATAACCTATAAGTCAGTCCTTCTTGTACCACGTATTTACGAAGATCCATTTTGATGCCATTCAAGGAGGTAGTATTGAAGTAAATTGGTCTTTCCCAATTATTTTCATTCATGATATCCAAAATCATAAGGTCCTTTTTCTCCAACCCATTACCTTTCACATTCCACACCATTCTATCCACCATCATATTTGCCTTATCATCTGGGATTATTCCTAAACTTCTGACATGAGCAGAGTCCACCTTTAAGCTCAATTGCTTAGACGGCAACATATTATAGCTTCCCACAGATGTTGGCACCTCTAAACTTTTATTGTTGCTTCGGATTAAACTTAGATATCGGTCAATTGGAATAGCTCCTTTAATTCCTGCATTTGCCATATAAGGTAAGAAATCATTCTTGCCTCCTTGTGCCACTTGCTCCTCACTAAGTGTTATTGGCAAAGGCTCAGAATCATAAGCATTTTGACGCATTTGATTAATGTACCAGTCTGTATTGAAGTAGCTCAATACAATAACCCGGACATCAGTCCTGAAACCTTCTACTTCTTGAACAAACCAAAGGGGGAAAGTATCATTATCACCGCCAGTAAACAAAATTGCATTTGGCTCACAGGAAGCTAAATAATTCCTAGCTGCATCAACTGAAAAATACCGGTCTGATCTGTCATGGTCATCCCAACCTTCAGAAGCCATAATGCCAGGAACGATCAAACAAACAACTCCGGCTACTGCGCCCGCAACTTTAGGGTTTTTGATAGCTCTTTCCAATAAAGATGCAACGGCCAATACTCCAAAGCCTATCCAAAAAGCAAAAGCATAATACGAACCGGCATAAATATAATCTCTTTCTCTAGGTTCAGTAGCCGGTGAATTCAGATAAAGAATTAGTGCAATTCCCGTTAAGAAAAAGAAAAGCCCTACTACACTGAATCCTTTTACATCTTTTCTATACTGAAAGAAAATTCCAATTAAACCTAAAATGAAAGGCAGCATATAGAAATTATTACGCGCCTTGTTTTCTTTCATGATATCAGGCATTTCGCTAGTATCCTGAAACATGGTTTTCCAACCCGCCCCTTCAATGTCACTTTCTCTGCCAGCAAAATTCCACATTAAATAACGGAAATACATATGTCCAAGCTGGTAGCGGAATAAAAATTTTATGTTATCTGCAAAATTTGGTTTTTCATTTTGACGTAAGCCCGTCCACCTTCTGTATTCCTCTGCATGGCCCGGTGCTCCACTGTACATTCTAGGAAAAATAGTCGTCCTACTAGGGTCATGTTGTGTCGTGATTTTGTAATCCGTTACTTCATATTCTTCCTCTCCTTTGCTATAGACGGCATCACCTCGGTCTTGCGAAACAACCTCTGCATCAAAATATTGTCCATGAACTAAAGGTCTTGACCCATATTGATCTCTATTTAAATAAGACAATAAGGTCATTACATTTTCGGGATTATTTTGATCAATTGGAGGATTGTAGTTCGATCTGATTAATACTATAAAGTAAGACGAATAGCCAATCAAAATAAATGTAAACGCCAATAAGAAGGTATGAAGGGTAACTTTCTCGTTTTTTATAGCATAGTATATACCATAAGAAAGTCCGCCAATTAAAAGTAACGCAAAAATTAAAGCTCCAGAACCAAAAGGTAGTCCGATAGAATTAATAAAGAAAATCTCAAACTTACCAATTAAGTTAGGTACACCTAAAATAATAAACTGCCAAATCACGATCAGGATAGCGCTACTGATAAGTAGTGCAAAAAAGATTCCCTTGAAGGTTACATTTTTATACTTTTTGAAATAGTAAATCAAACCTAAAGCAGGAAGCGCGACTATGTTCAATAAGTGAACCCCGATGGAGATTCCAATGATATAGGCAATTAAAATTAGCCATCTATTTTCTGCAGACTCATCTTCAATTAAATCCCATTTCAACATGGCCCAAAAAACTAAGGCAATTAAGAATGAAGACATGGCATAAACTTCTGCTTCTACAGCAGACCACCAAAAAGAATCCGAAAAAGTAAACGCTAAACTTCCAATAGCACCTGCAGCAAAAATTTTGATCATTTGCCCAGTGTTGGCCTCGCCCACTTTTATCTTCATTATTTTATGGGATAATATATTTATGGACCAGTACATAAAAAGAATGGTAAACCCACTACTTAAAGCAGATACCAAGTTTACCGCAAAACCAACTGATTCCACATCACTGCTTGCAAACATGGAGAACATTCTCCCAATCAAAAGAAACATTGGGGCACCAGCAGGATGCGGAACTTGTAATTTATAAGCACTGGCTATAAATTCTGCACAGTCCCAAAAGCTGGCAACCGGCTCTAAAGTGAAGATATAAACGGCAGAAGCGATTAAGAAAATAATCCAACCACTGATGTTGTTAATCTTTTGGTATGACATCATAAATAATTGATTTTTTATAGTAGAGGCGAAAATAAGAAATTTCATTCTATCGGGCATTAGAACGTAGCAATTAATTCAGAATTGCGGTCTTTAATGTTTTTAATTAACATTTTTAAGAAGCTTTAAGCCGGCTATTATTCTTAAGAATCCCTATATTAGTAAATAGAGACCTTTTAAAATAAAAGACAATGACTGGTGGAATTGGATTTAGTAGGCAGGCTAGTGACTCATTTAAGCAAAACCGTGCTTTAAGAAATAAGCGAAAATCAATGAATAGCAACCCTTATTCTTCACAGAAGATGGGAGTAAAAAGGAGTCGTGGTAATTTTGACTTCAATGAAATTCAAAACTTCCGATCCAAAAGAAAAAGAAAGTCTCGGCTTATAAGCATTATTGTTATGCTCGTTTTCTTAATGGTTGTCTCCGTTTTGATGGCTTTGATAATGACTTAAATCAAAGGCTCCAAATACTTCCAAATCGTTTTGGCTACAATTTTATGGCCTTCAGGTGTTGGGTGAATTCCATCTGGCTGGTTTAAATCTGCTTCTCCACCTACATCTTTCAATAGAAAAGGAATAAGGTTCACCTCTTTATCTTCAGCTATTTTAGGAAATACCTTTTGAAACTCTTCTGCATAGGCTTGTCCCATATTGGGTGGAACCATCATGCCAGCCAGCAAAACCTTTATTTCAGGGTGAATTGCTCTTACTTTATCAATTATCGCACGAAGGTTTTTATTCGTTTCCTCAGGTTTAATTCCTCTTAAGCCATCATTTCCACCTAATTCCAAAACGAATATTTCGACTGGCTGACGTTTTACAACCCACTCCACACGGGATAGGCCACTGGCAGTGGTTTCCCCACTTACTCCAGCATTGATAATATTATAGTCATAATCCAAAGAATCCAACCTTTTCTGGATTAAACCTGGAAAAGCTTCTTCAGCCTCTACTCCATATCCTGCTGTCAAACTATTTCCAAAGAAAATGATAGTATTCTTTTGGATCTCTTTTTGAACTTCCGCTTTTTGTTCAAGAGTTTCAGATTTCTTTTCTGACTTTTTATTGTTGGGTCCACATGCTGTGAGCACTAAAATAAATATAGTAATGATTGAATTGAAATATATTTTCATCTGCTTATTGTATTGAATTCTTATTGCTTTCTTTTAAAAGTATTAAATTACGCAAATTGTTACAAAATGATGGATTATATGAAAATTCCTCTCTTATTAATTTTCGTGTTTTTAACTATTTCTTGTAATCAGCAATCAAAAAAAACCATTTCTGATGATGCAGAAATCAAGAAAGTATCTGATGGCTTTAGTTTTACCGAGGGCCCGACATCAGATAAAGTTGGAAATCTTTATTTTACCGACCAACCGAATAATCGGATTTATAAATATGACATCGCTGGAAACTTGAGCATATTTTCTGATCGTTCCGGGAGATCCAATGGTTTGTATATTGATGATAAACAAAACCTTTGGGCTTGTGCCGATGGAAAAAATCAACTGTGGAAATATTCTTTGGATGGTGAAAAGGAAATAGTTTTAAACCCTTCCGGTGAAGTCAATTTCAATGGCCCCAATGATGTTTGGGTGCATCAAAATGGAAACCTATATTTTACGGATCCAATTTACCAAAGACCCTATTGGGTAAACGAACATGATACGGTTGGACCGCAATCCATTTTTCTATTGAAAAATGGAAATCCTATTTTATTGGATTCCACCTTAATGCAAGCCAATGGAGTGGTCGGAAATTCCAAAGAAAATTTATTGTTTGTGGCTGATATTGGAGCCCATAAAACCTATCGCTACAAAATCAATATTGAAGGCGAACTGGAAAGTAAAACGCTTTTTATTGAAAAAGGCTCTGATGGCATGACTTTAGACGCTAACGGTAATTTATATCTGACAGGCGAGGGGATCGATATTTATGATAGAGATGGTCATTTTCTTCAACACATTGACATCCCTGAAAAATGGACGGCCAATGTGTGTTTTGGAGGTGAAAATTTTGAGTATTTATTTATTACAGCATCGAAATCATTGTATCGCGTTAAAACTAATGTCAACTCCGTTCGTTGAAAAACACTTGCAAATAGCTGCCCTACTTATATTTTTGCAAGTACTTTAACTTTTCAAATTGAATAGTATGATTTTTAGAATTGTCACTGTAGTGCTTTTTATGTCTTCTTTTTCAACAGTTTTCGCTCAAGATGATCCTGATTTAGGAGCATGGTATATGTATTTCGGAGGCTTTGAATTTGAAGATAGCCAGTTTGGAATTCATGCAGAAGCTCAATACAGAAATCATAATTTCATTGGTGATTTAGAGCAATTACTATTGAGAACTGGCGTCCGCTATCATCTGAAGGATGGTTCAGCCACTTTCACTTTTGGTTATGGAAATATTACCACTCAAGCTGTAGGTGAACCGAATAACCCAGTGGCTGAAAACAGAATATATCAAGAGGCCTTGTTGAAGCAAAATGTTTCTTTAGCATCACTGAATCACCGTTTTCGATATGAACAACGCTTTGTAGAAGGACAAGATTTCAGAACCAGGTTTCGTTATGCTTTATTTATCAATATACCGCTGACCTCTAAAAAATTTGCTCCCGGTGGGTTTTACATTCCTATTTATAATGAGGTATTTATCAATGGAGAAAAAATGGAAAACATTGAATATTTTGATAGAAACAGACTTTATGGGGGGTTGGGCTATGTTTGGAAAGACAATACAAGAGTGCAATTAGGAATTATGGAGCAGACCCTGAACTTTGGTTTTAGCAAAACTCAATTGCAGTTTTCTCTGCATCATAATTTTCAATTATAAATAAATTCAAAGAACCATAAAAATGAAGAGCTCAACCTTATCATTTCTCATCCTTACCATTCTATTTCTTACTTCCTGTAAATCTGCTCAGCAACGAAAAATCGATGCCGAAGAAAAATATGGATATCTTCCAGATGAAGTGAGAAACCTAGAAACCATCAAAGCTTATGCATCAGAATGGGGTATTCCACAAGAGTCACTTTACATAATGGATACTAAAAATTATAGTGATGAGATATATAGTTACGAAAGTGACAATAAAAGACTCACCCATGATTTATACCAATGGCATCAATTAATGGTTTTTGATCAATCTGATAGTCTATTGTCATATCAACTAAACTGCACAACAAAAAGAGTAGATAATAATTGGAAATGGAATTATGAAGGTACGTTTGATCAATATCCTCCTAAAGATAAATCGGTTAAGAAATATCAGAGAGAACTAAGGTTGTCAAATGTTTCTCCCTATTTTAAAGACTTATCAGGCAAGCCTTTCAGTGAAAAGATCAGTGAAGATACTGAATTATTCATTATTGTTTATTGGACTATTTATAATGGAAGGCAGTCCAAAAACTTAATTGAAGAAGTATTAAACTATAGAAGAATGCAGGCGGACAAAAAAATTGAACTCGTTTTCTTGAATCAACCGTCTGTCTTCATTGAAAACGAAATGATTCATTAATTTTTTGTTTATTTAATCCTATACTTTGTCTAATACTGAGATTCATTAGGCCTGTATGCTTTTCAGTTATTGCACAGCGTAACATACCGTCTATCTATTTAAATTTGGATTGATGTAATTCCGGCATCCTGTTCTTCAAAAATGTGTTAACATTGGGTGTCAGGTTAATAATTCTATAAAGTAGCCATACAGGATGTATAAAAAATTATCTGTTATCTTCATTTTTCTAGTTTTCTCAAGTGTAACTATTTCAGCAAAAGAAAAAGAAAAAAAAGCTTTCCGGGAAATGGAGACCCAATTTGTGGAAAAACTTACACCCTCCATTGATGGTGATTTAGAGGATGCTTTTTGGCAAGATATCACAGAAACTGAAGCCAATTTCATCACATTTGTGCCAGAAAATGGAGCTAAATCAGATCAAAAAACTTATATCAAAACCGCTTATACTGATTTCGGAATTTACATTTCTGCCAGAATGGTAGATACTAGTGGTGAGCCAATCAGACAAGAACTGGGAATTAGAGATGATGACAATAGAAATGCCGATCAATTTGGTGTCATTTTAGATACATACCAGAACGGACAAAACGCATTTTACCTAAAAGTTAGCGCAGCTGGTGTTCAAACTGATATATTTATCAATAGAGGTCGAAGTGATTACAATTGGGATGCTGTTTGGAAAAGCGAAGCAAAACTAACGCAAGACGGTTGGCAAGTTGAAATGGAAATTCCATATTCTGCTATTCGTTTTCCAAAAAATCAAAATCAAGACTGGAATGTTAATTTCATGCGTAAAATCCAAAGCAAGAACGAAACTTCCTATTGGAATTATGTGGACAATTCTGTTGATGGATTAGTGAATCAATCAGGTGTTTTAAAAGGTTTGAAGGGAATAAAACCTCCATTAAGATTATCGGTTTCTCCATACATCACTGCCTATTACAATAAAAGAGGTGCTGAAAGCGGTATGGACATTACAGGCGGTATGGATTTAAAATATGGTTTAACCGAAAGTTTTACCTTAGATATGACTTTGATCCCAGATTTTGGCCAAACTGTTTCTGATAATCTAGTTTACAACCTCGGTCCTTTTGAAGTTCAATATGCGGAAAACAGAGCCTTTTTTACAGAAGGTACTGAGCTGTTTAATAAAGGGGGCTTGTTCTATTCTCGTAGAGTTGGACAGTCATTCGGTTCCGTAGATCTGCAAGCTTCGGATTCCCTTATCAATAGACCTTCCGAAGCACCATTGTTAAATGCTTCAAAAATTACTGGCAGAACAAAAAGTGGATTAGGAATTGGCTTTTTCAATGCGGTCACCAATAGAACATTTGCTGAAGTCTACGATAAAGAGAGCAAAGGCAAAAGATTGGAGCAAGTTGATGACCTTACGAATTTCAATGTTATGGTAGTCGATCAAAGCTTGAAAAACAATAGCAACATCAGTTTGATTAACACAAACGTTCAGCGTTTTGATGGAGGTCAAAATGCTAATGTAATCGGTTCAGATTTTAGATTAAGAGATAAAAGCAACACTTACCAAATTGAAGGTTTTGGAGCCTACAATAACATACAAAATCCCGAAGGATTTGTAGAAGATGGTTACAAGTACAATGCATCCTTTGCAAAAATAAGTGGTAAATATCAGTTTGAAGTCGGGAGAAATGTTGAAAGTGATAGCTACAATCCTAATGATATGGGATTTTTACGAAACCCCAACGAGATATCTCATTTTGCTTCAATCGGCTATAATCAATTTCAACCCACTCCACTTTTTAATCAATATAGAATATGGGCCGGAGCTGATTACAGTGAACTATATGAGCCCAAGTTATATCAAAATTTCTCTCTTTGGAATCAATGGTGGGCCCAGACAAAGGATTTTCAGACTTTTTCTGTGAATTTGAATTACCGTCCCGCTAAATCATTTGATTATTTTGAGCCTCGGGTACAGGGTGCCAAATATTTCAGGACCTGGAATTATAGTACCAACTTCCGGTATTCATCTGACAGTAGAAAGGCGCTTATGAGTAATATTTCTGTCGGTGTTTGGAATGCTCCAGATAGAGATCAGTTTGACTATTGGGTGAACATTTCTCCTCGATATCGATTAAATGATCAGTTTTCTGTTGATTACGGTTTTAATTTCAACAAACAGTTTAGTTCTATCGGGTTTGCTGAGCATTTCACAAATGATGAAGGAACTGTATCGCAAGTTATCTTTGGAGAAAGGGATATTGATGTGATGTCCAATGTTTTGGGAATCAACTATACTATCAACAATAAAATGGGGTTCAATTTCCGATTACGACATTATTGGAATAAAGTAGATTACTTTAATTACTTTAACTTAAATGCCCAAGGAGACATTGAGCCTATCGCCTATTCAGGGAAAGATTTGACTTCTGATAATTACGAAAAGCATGACACAAACTTTAATGTCTTCAATATTGACGCTGTTTATTCCTGGCAAATTGCCCCTGGCAGTTTTGTAAATGTCGTATGGAAGGATGCCGTTCAAGAAGTAAACCAAAGTGTGGATATGAATTTTTCAGATAATTTCAGAAACGTACTATCTACCATGCACCAGCAAAACTTGAGTGTTAGATTAATATACTTTTTAGATTATACACAAATTAAAAGGGATTTAGCACTAAACAGAAGTTAATCTGTTAGCTCATCTTTCATTAGAGCCTGATTCAATATTTACTTAACGACAAGATTGATGTTCTGCGATTTTCTTAGAAGGCTTTTCCCAGAAAAGAATAAGCAAAAAACGGAATGTATTTTAACTCCGACTGTCAATGATTCCTGTAAAGAAAATCAATCATAAACTGTCAGATGCTGCGCATTATTATTTAAGTGACCGACCCGTAAATAATACTTAGCTTTCAATTTCCTCATAACCTACCCTTAAAAGTACATAAGCCAAAGTACCAGAAAGAGCCATAAGAAATATCACCATTGCAAAAACTCCCCATGTGTTTTCAGCTCCTTGAAATAATGTTTTGTATGCCATAACCAATAATGCTACCAAGCATATTACTGTGGTGATTAAGCTGCCAATACCGAAATAAATGGCTAGTCCTCCATTTACTCTTTTTTGCAATCTTCTAGACATAATATTTCCCTTTAAAAAAAGGTTATGCTAATCTGCATTAAATAACCAAAAACCATAAATGCATCCAATCCTAAACGCAAATCACAGTTTCTTACTTTATAAAAGTATAAATATTGTGATAAAAATATTATTATAAAAGCAAAACAAATTGAATCAAGAATATCAATGCTGCAATTAAAAATATTGTTAACCTATATTCATTATTTTTAACGTAGTATAAATAAGCTAGTAGTATCAAAATTGTTGTGGGTATCAAAAATCCAAAAACTCTGAAAACGCTATATTCACTGTAGATTGTGACGGTTTTTTTATTATTTGTTAAGAAGTCTCCTTGCTTAAATATCATACTTCTTTTTAAGACAAGTGTATCATCAATTTCTATCTTTGCTATTTCTTCCTTTCCAAACCTAAAAGTCATCCCATTATTTAATTCCGCTCTATAAATGTAATCAGTATTTGGTTTCGTTGTCCCTGATCCATATCGCGAAAAAGCTTTTACCGTTTCTATTTCATCGATTTTTACTGGTTCAGATACTTTAGGTAGGCAGAAATCAATCAAGAGAAGTATATTAAAAACTAGAATTATAAAAACGAAAAGCTTCAACCTTACAAACAACCACTTAAACATCTCATCTTTTTGGGCTTTCGCTTTTTTAGATTTTTGCCTTTGATGATACGCTCTCTTTCTCCTTTCATAATCTTTTTGTGAATTAGAATGAACAGACTCATTTTCGTCTTGCGTTGGAGGATCAGGATACCTTTTTAGAAATCGATAAGCAGAGTTTATTTCCTTAAATTTTGCCCCACCATCTATTTTATAAATATCAGGATGATATTGCTTAGCTAAATTTCGATATGATTCTTTTATCTCTTGTTGAGATGCTCCAGCATTCAAGCCCAATATTGAAATGGATTCAATATACGTTCTCTTGCTACTAGCCATTTGATTTACTAATATAAAAATAGCCTAAACCCAGCGCAAACCCAATTCCGGTGAACAATGAAATATTATGTAAAAAGTATCCTGTTAACATTCCCGCAAGAGTAGAGAGCCCGACTTTAAAGAAAGGATTTTGCCAGATATTTTTCATTCTGCCATTAACCTGTATACAGGGTATCTTTTATGAGATTTTTCGTAATGCTCTGATCGTTTGAAAATCCAATCTAATTGAGCATAATTACTGGATGCAAAAGAGGAGTCATTCTCCTGCTTATTGGAAAATTCGTTTTGCTCTTCTTCAGGCATATCCGATAATATATTTTCAGCCTTCTGTTCGAATACATAGCCAGAAAATCCTTCCTTTTGCTGTAAAATGCTATCGAAAAAATTCCAGTTGAAAAAAGAATCCTGTGCCTCTGGCTCTAGAATTTCTACTAAATATCTTCTTGCTTTTTGACGAGTATCAATCAAATAATCACCTTTTCTTAGTGCTACTTTTTGATTTGACGATTTCACTTTTGTATTGTAATGCACATAGTGCCCTTCATATGGATTGGATACCGTTTTATAATCTTCAATATGATAGATCTCTACCGATAAAACCGTATCCTTTTTCAAAGCATCCATCTTCACTCCATTGGCTTTTAACCTATTGATCACTTCAAACCAAGCTTGCGGAATTACATAATAATTTGGAACCTTTACAGACTTCTCTGCTTTATAATAGTTGTAAAAAGGAACCTCTTTTTCAAAGGTATCATCCCTGTTATATTTTAATAGTGGGTTTCCTGTCAAGTCACTTTCAGGATAGCTTGTTTTATATCCATTCAAAGTAATCATTTTAAATTGATCCTTATCGTTTTTCCACATAATGGGTAGAGAATCTGCTTGCTGAATTTGATCTCGATCATGTGCTTTTAATTTTTGAATTTTAGCTCCTTCTTTAGCAGTAAGTTTCGAAGCAATACTTAAAAAATCGTATATATTTTCAACTCTAGTTTTATAGTCTTTCCACATATGGTCTTCAGTCATAAAACCAAAAGTCTGAAATAATGTAGTATATCCTGTTGAATAACGTGGTGCATCCCAAAATTGACTCCAACCATTTTCTGGTGTCGTACCATGCACATTTACATATTCAATAGGATTTCTGTCTTTGTCTTCCATCATTTTGAAAATCATGGGTTCGAATTCCTCTTCCAAATATTTACCCAGCTCGCCACCAAGTTTATCCTTTTGAGTAGTTAGAACCGTCACTACATGCTGATGATCGGAACCATTGGTAACATGTGTGTCAATAAAAACATCAGGGTCAAGCTGATGGAAAATTTCTGCAAAGGCAAATGCATTTTTAGAATCCATTTTGATAAAGTCCCTGTTCAAATCGTAATTCTGAGCATTTCCTCGAAAACCATAGGACTTCGGACCATTTTGATTCGTTCGAGTTGTGCTATTTCTATTTAATGCTCCACCAACATTATAGAACGGAATCACTGCTACGATCACGCTATCCAAAAATGAATGCTGACTTAAATTTTGTGCCCAATTTCTCAACATCATAATTGAAGCATCAATTCCATCTGATTCTCCTGGGTGAATTCCATTATTAATTAATAAAATAGGCTTTTCTGAATCCTGTAGCTCACTAAATGGAAATTTTTCAGATTTATTAAAAATTACCAAATGCAAGGGCTCTCCGCTATCTGTTTTGCTCATTTCTCGCATATCTATTTGTGGGAACTTTTGCGCAAGTGCTTTATAGAAAGCTATTCCTTCTTGATAAGTAGCTGTTTCGGTTCCATTGGATTTTTCGAAAGGAGAAACCAAATCTTGAGCCATTGAAATTGAAGAGCAAAGGGCAAGTACAGTAAAAAGGAATGATCGCATCATTTTGGGATTTTAGGTGAAAATTAAAATTACAAAATCAGAAATGATTATTATAAACAGAAATGGGTTAATTAGATATTTATCTCCTCCCTCCCTTAGTGCCTTTCTTTTTACGATTTGCGAAAAACTCTTGCTTCCTTCTTTGCTTTTCCTTTTCGAACTCTTTTTTCTCTGCGGTGGTCATCGGTTTATCTGTTTGTGGAAACGGATTATTCTTCACTACAGGTATTTTCTGATTGATGAGTTTTTCAATATCTTTCAGGTAGTCATTTTCTTCTGGTTCACATAAGGAAATAGAAACTCCTGCCTCCCCGGCCCTTCCGGATCGGCCAATTCGATGGACATATGTCTCGGCAATATTGGGGATATCATAGTTAATCACATATTGCAATTTGTCGATATCAATTCCACGGGCTGCAATATCAGTGGCAACCAACACACGTATTTCTTTATCTTTAAATTGATTTAAGGCCTTTTGTCTTTGGTTTTGCGCTTTGTCTCCGTGAATGGCAGCTGCTGAAATATTCTTCTTTTTTAGGTCCCTTACAATTCTATCTGCACCATGTTTCGTTCTATCAAATAGTAAAACCTGATCCATTTTTGGGTCTTTTAAAATGTGAAGTAGTAAATCCTTTTTATCTGATTTATTGGTATAATAAAGATATTGTTGAATCGTTTCAGCCGTGGAAGAAACTGGGGTCACCGCTATCTTTTTAGGGTTATTCAAAATTTTTCTCGAAAGTTCCACAATCACATCGGGCATAGTGGCCGAGAAAAATAAAGATTGTCTCCTTTGTGGTAAAGCGGCAATCACTTTTCTGATATCGTGAATAAAACCCATATCCAACATGCGATCTGCTTCATCTAAAACGAAATACTGAATATCTCTTAAATTAATAAAGCCTTGATTCATTAAATCCAATAATCGTCCTGGAGTTGCAATTAAAACCTGCACACCGTTCTTTATGGCATTGGTTTGCTTATTCTGATTTACTCCACCAAAAATTACTGTGTTTTTTATGGATGTATACTTTCCATAGCTGGTAAAACTTTCACCGATTTGAATAGCTAATTCTCTAGTTGGAGTTAGGACTAATGCCTTAATTTTTTTCGCATTTACTTGATCTTTTTCCAGATGTTGCAAAATGGGTATAGCAAAAGCTGCAGTTTTTCCGGTTCCAGTTTGAGCACTGGCCATGATATCATTTTTCTCAAGTAATAGCGGAATAGCTTGTTCTTGAATAGAGGTAGGCTCAGTGTAATTTTCTTCTTTAAGCGCTTTCAAAATTGGCGCAATAATATTCAGTTCTTCGAATCGCATATATAGGATTTTTTGTTCCTATTAACGTAATAACGACAAGGAACTTTGGGTATGAAAGATTAAGAATTCAAAGGTAGGAAATTAGAATTCATTTATCCGCTGATACAATCTTTATTTTAAAAATTGAAAGATCTCATTTAATTCACAAAGTCTCCCCGTAACAGGCGGAATCTTTTTCTAGCTTCTGCTACAAAAATACTACCGGGATACTCTGTTAATAATTGTTGATAATATTCCTTGGCTTTATTTTGGTCTTGAATAAGTTCTTCATAAATCAGTCCCATTTCGAATAGTGCATCATCTGTTAATATATCATATGGCATATCTGTAGCAATTCTCTCCAACAAACTTATCGCATCGGCATAGTTCCCTATTTCCTTATCCCTTTTGGCTTTTAGCCAAAGCAACTCATCAAGAATCGGATGTTCTTCATATTCTTCTATTAAACTATCCAGAGCTCTTTGTGCCTTTAAATACTTATTTTGATAAAGCAATAAATCGACATCTGCATAGGCGCGAAGCGCCTTTTGCGTACTATCCAAAATAGTATTGTTTTTTATTAGAATACTTAGGTCCATTGCATCATTAGCGATTTCTCTTCGGGTGGCATTTTTTAAAATATCTAAATGTTCCTGTGCCAATTCAAATTCACCTTTATAAAAAGATAGTTTGGCGTTTTTCAATTTTGCATTTTCGCCCAAATTTTCATTTTTATGGCTTTTTTCCACTTGATAGTATAAAAGGACAGATTCCCATGGCTGTTCTTTAATAATATAAATATCACCCAAATTCAGTTTAGCGATGGCTACAATATCTTTTTCTGCATTTGGGAAATCTATAACATTTTGAAGCATATTAATTGCCTTATCATGTTCATTCAAGTAAAAAGCATGTAGCAAAGCTTGTTGTCTGTAGGCTTCCAATGTATAATGAGAAAGGCCAATCTCATTTACAAGGTTTTTGTATGAAACAACCAGGTTTCGAATTGAGGCTGTATCAATGGGAAAGTGATTCTTTATTCTTATTTCTTGTGTTTTAATTTTTAATTGCTTTGCTCTTATGTAGTTCATAGAATTTGGGAAATTATCCACCACATAAGAAAAAATCATTTCAGCTATATCGTAATCCTCATTTTGATATGCCAGTTCGCCTATTTCCAAACTATTCTCTCCTTCCAATTGATTTCTTTTATCAATAGCTCTGGCCTGCATAAATGCACCATAAAAATTTTCTAATTGTAAATTTGCCCAAATAAGAAGATCGGAATACATATCCTTTTCTTTACTGCTTTGTAACTCCTCCATTATTTTTTCTACAAAATCATGAAGTTCATCTTTCTCTGTAAGTGAGAGTTGCAGCATATTTTTCACGTATCGTAAATTCCCTGGCCTTTCATTGGCATACTTTAAATACTCAGTAACCATTTTATCTTTTTGGTTGGTATATCTATACAATGTAGCCAGCTGAATCGCAAATGCATTTGGATCTCGCATTATTTCACGAGCTGACAAATAAAGCCGTTCGGCATATTCTCTGTGTTGCTTGTTAATAAAATATTGAGCTGCTGATCTTAAGTTTCCAAGGTTATCTAAGACTCTCGATTCAATTTGCTGGTAAATTTTTTCAGCTTTTGAGCTATCATTTATAGTAATGTAGAAATCCACAAAATCAACTTGATAATTAATATTTGCCGGAAAAATCTTGTTAATAGATTTCAAATACTTTTCGGCTTCATCATTGTATTGTTTTGCATATAATATCTCAATATAGTTAGTATGAATAAAAGATAGATTTTGCGGTGCTTTTGCCAGCTCTCGATATATTGAAATTGCTTTGTCATATTCACCTTCTTGATAATATGCATTAGCCAAACCGATCTTTTGGTTTGATTGTCCATAACTTATTATGCTAGTCAATAAAAAAAATGAGAAGATCCAATATTTCATATTTCTTCAAGTTTTAACCTGATGTGTTTTTCCACACACGTAATATTATATTATTTAATTATATATAAACTATTATCTATTGTTAATCGTGTTGATATGTTGATAAATACTTAATTTAATTAAATCTTTTCTTCTTTGTATAGAATATGTAGATAAGATTTGAAGATATCCACTTCTATTTATTTGAAAATTAAATACTTAACATTAAACTGGATTTATGTTAATAAAAAATTGTATTCTACTGTGTGAAATAAATCTGTGGATTAAGTTGTAGATATGTTTCAGTTTTTCATACTTATCATCTTAACTTATTCACTTTATCCTCTATCTTATTTATGCTTGTTAAGTTATGTGTATAAACCCTAATTTTTTACACTACTATCCACTTGCTTATCCACACTTAAATCAAAGTCTTTGTCTATTATTTCCCAGTTTGCTTTTACAGTTATTTCTTCATTAAAAAAAATATATTCTTCTGGTTTCTCTAATGTGTAAACATTACCTGCATCCCAAACTTGGTTGTTATTGATGTCTTTCAGAAGCCTTAATCTGTATTTTCCAGGTTTAACATAATTGAATTTATAGTCATGTTGATTAACTAAGGTGTCAATGACTTCATATTTATCATTGAGTAATTGGACAACAAAGGGAAAACCAGGATTAATAATTTTTCCTGTAATAGTCCCATGGTCTTCGATTTTCTTGAAAGATAGTGAAACTTCGGTTTGCTGACTGGAATCGTTCTCAATACCCCTGAAGGCTGATTTTCCGAAGTAAAGTTGTAATTTTCCAGAGGTGCTTGGAGAAGTATTGACTTGCCTTTCGCCTATATTAGATGTTCTTCTTGAGAGATCTCTTGACATGGCTTCTTTTTTTGTGTTAGTGTCTGATACGATGGTTGTATCTGGTGAATCATCCTTTAGGGAATCAGTTGCCAATAATTTTTGATGTTTGACAGATAGACTATCAATGATATTATCAATTGTACTTTGTACGATTGTTGTTGTTATTTTAATCTGTTTTTTACTGAAGTTTTGTTCGATGTCTTCTGGACTGAAGGTATATATAGGAATGCTATCGATTCTTAATTGTATAGAATCATAGATGATCTGATTTACTGGTTTTGAAAGAGTTAGCAGAAATTCTTGTTTTCCAGAGATTAGTTCAGCTTTAGGTTTATCAATGATCTTTATAGTATCATTTGTCAACCTACTTTCTCTCAGCCTGAAATATACAGAATCTGTTATCTGTGAACCGATAGAGTCAGTCGCCTTGACCATTAACAATGTAGAATCCGTATCAAAATTGAGCTGTGGAAAGTTTTCTTTGTATACTTTTAGATATTTTGAATTTTCTATGTTATTGGTGTAAATATATTGATTAGTATCTCTCGGATTAGTTATTTGGTAATTGACCAAGCCTTTATTGTATTGAATGATGAAGTCTTTGCCAACCGGACTGTACTTTTTTAACCGTAAAGTATCTTCATTTCTTTTGTAAGTATTAACATCAATTGTTCCTATGCTGTCATATAAGTCGATGATTTCAGTGTGAAAACCAAAGGCTTCATTTTGAGAATTATTTAGTAAATCATCGTTGTTATCTTGAAAAGTATATAATCTATATTTACCGTTTCTGAGATTCTTCATTTGATACTGTCCATTCTTATCTGTTGTGGTAAAATATACCGGTTTGCCCTGTCTCAAGTTAGCAGTATCATAAGCAGTGGTGTATAAACCAACAATGTAGCCTTCTTTTACTGTATTGTCTTTAAGTTTGGTAACAGTCCCGGATATTTGCAAAGAATCAAGGTAAGGTCCAGTACTAAAGGCGATTACAGGATTTTGCCATAGGTTACCCTCAGTGATATCTTTTAATGCCTTTCTGAAATTGAAGGTGTAAGTGGTAGAGTCTTGCAGTGGCTCCTCTAATTCTATAGTGAGTTCTTGTTTTTTTAAGCTTGCTTCATATTTGATATCTTCTCTAGGAGTTATAATTAGTTCTTTATCAAGTTGTTCAAGCTTCATCCACTCACTAAAAAATAGTTTTATTTCTTGGCCCTTAAATTTAATTGATTGATTTGCAGGATTTGATTGGTACAACTTGGGAGGTACCTCGTCTTTATCACCGCCTGTGGGTCCTTGTACTGTTGCGCATGCGTAAACGATAATTAGTGTTAAAAGGGATGCTACTTTTTTAATCATTTTTTGATAACGTAAATAAGACTTGAGAAATTATTGTTATGATTAGTGGCGTAAGTATTGGATTTATAGCCAGTTATAATAGAATTGATGAAATTATTTTTATTATATTTATATTTATTGCTAAGTAAACTTATGTAGTATGCATCCAGTTTCATGGGATAGACTTTTTTCACCTTGAGGCCGTGTTTCAACATCAAGGTCTTCATTGTTTCCTGGCTGAAGTGGTACAAGTGTCTTGGTACGTCATAAGCTGCCCATTCTTCGTCAAAGACTGAATTCTCGTAACTTTCAATATTTGGTACTGCAACAACAATCTTACCTTTCTCTTTAAGAATTGTTTTAAGTATTTTAATTGTATTGTTTATGTCATGGATATGTTCCAAAACATGCCATAAGGTTATAACGTCAAACTTTCTATTTTTAAGGTTCAGATTTTGGATATTATTATGGACTGCCGTTTTTTTATTAGCAATAGTCCGTGCAATATCATTAGGTTCAATTCCATAGGTTTTCCACCCATTAGCTTTCATGGTTTCTAGAAAATAACCCGTACCACAGCCATAATCTAATATTCTACCTTTTTTCTGTTTTGCTATTGAATTAATTAATTTTCTTTTAGAGGCTAATGCATATTTTCTGGCCAATTTGTACAGAAGGTTAATCGGTGAATTTGCTTTATCCGAATGAGAGATATAATCCTCAGATTGATAGTATTTTCCTATATCGTTTTCACTTGGTCTTGGATTTGTAAATTGAAAATTACAATTCTCGCATATCATTATATTAAAGCTTTCCTTACTAACAGAATGATCTTTAATTACTTTATGGTTTCGTAAATTAGAAGCGCCACAAACTGGGCATTCGTCAAGCTTTTCGTACATATCTATCGTCCTAAGTAAACCATTAGTATTGAAATATCTGCAGGAGTAACACCGCTTATTCTTGAGGCTTGTCCTAAGGTCTGTGGTCTGACTTTCCTTAGCTTTTCTTTGGCTTCAGCCGACAAAGCTGGAATCTGATTAAAATCTAAAGAATCTTTGATTTTTAAATCTTCAAGATTTTTCATTTTCTCAATCATTTGATTTTCCTTTTCAATATAGCTTTCATACTTTATATGAATTTCTGACGCTTCAATCACATCTTGGGTGAAGCCGTTTATCATTTGATTCAAATCATCTTCAATATGCTGAAGTTCCTTGAAGCTAATTTCTGGTCTTTTAAGAATACTATATGCATTAGTTTTTTCTTTTATAGGAGCAGAGTTGATCTCACCTAATCTGTCATTAACAATATTAGGTTTGACCTTATGAGTTTTTAGATTGTTAATAAAGGAGTCAATATGGTCTTGTTTTTCTTCTACCTGTTTTAGTCGTTCATCAGATGCTAATCCAATTTTATGTCCCAAGGGAGTCAAGCGGGTATCTGCATTATCCTGTCTTAATAAGATCCTATGTTCAGCCCTGGATGTGAACATTCTATAAGGTTCTTCTGTACCTTTATTTATTAAGTCATCTATCAGTACGCCTATATATGCTTCCGATCTAGATAAGATAAAGGGCTCCTTCTCATTTATTTTTAGATGAGCATTAATACCAGCCATCAAGCCTTGACAAGCTGCTTCTTCGTATCCAGTAGTTCCATTAATTTGTCCAGCAAAATATAGATTGTCTACTAATTTGGTTTCTAAGGTAGTTTTCAGTTGCGTTGGAGGAAAGAAGTCATATTCTATAGCGTATCCAGGTCGAAACATTTTAACATGCTTAAAGCCTTCAATTTCTCTAATTGCCTTGTATTGGATATCTTCTGGCAAGGAAGTTGAGAATCCATTTACATAGACTTCTACTGTATCCCAGCCTTCGGGCTCCACAAAAATTTGGTGTCTATTTCTTTCTGCAAAACGGTTGATTTTATCCTCAATAGAAGGGCAGTATCTAGGTCCTAAGCCTTGGATTCTTCCATTAAACATAGGAGATCGTTCAAAGCCTTCCTCGAGGATTTCGTGAACCAGTGGGTTTGTATAGGTTATGTGGCAGCTTCTTTGTTTTGCTAGCCTTTGCGTTTGATTAGAAAATGAGAATTTTTCTGGGAATTCGTCTCCCTTTTGTTCTTCTATTATACTGTAATCAATTGTTCTGCCATCTACTCTTGGAGGGGTGCCTGTCTTCATTCGTCCCGACTCAAAACCTAGTTCTTCTAATTGTTCAGTTATTCCTTTAGATGCTCTTTCTGCTGATCTACCACCACCGAATTGCTTTTCTCCAATATGAATTAAACCATTTAGGAAGGTTCCATTAGTTAGTACTACTGCTTTTGCTTTTATTTTTAGACCCATGCTGGTTTCAATACCTACAACCTTATTGTTTTCCACTATTATTCCAGCAACCATTTCTTGCCAGAAATCAAGTGTGGGGATTTTTTCCAACTGCAATCGCCATTCTTCCGCAAAACGCATTCGATCATTTTGGGTTCTTGGACTCCACATTGCTGGGCCTTTGGATTTATTAAGCATCCTGAACTGGATCATAGATTTGTCTGCAATGATACCCGAATATCCACCTAAAGCATCAATTTCCCTAACTATTTGTCCTTTAGCCACACCACCAACTGCTGGATTGCAAGACATTTGTGCAATCGTATTCATATTCATTGTGGCTAATAGGACTTTTGAACCCATATTTGCCGCTGCGGCTGCAGCTTCGCAGCCTGCGTGCCCACCTCCTACTACTATTAAGTCGTAATCTTGAAACATAACTAGATTATATTCTGTGTTCCACGTGGAACACGTGATTTTGATTTTATTAATGCTGAACTGTTCCACGTGGAACAGTAGTTATTCTTTATTGTGTCAAATGTTCCACGTGGAACATCTTCTGACTTATAATAATTCAATTGCTTTGTTTTCTGCAATTCTCATTTCTTTTTTCTGCTCCTCGGTTTTGTCCTTAAATCCTATAATATGCAATAGACCATGTGCCATTACTCTGGCCAATTCAATTTCTTGCTTTGTTTTGAAACTCGCACTATTTGCTTTTATTCGCTCCATACTGATGAATATATCTGCTTCTACAGTGTTTTGTTCTTCTGAATAATCATTTAGATCAAATGTAATAATGTCAGTATAAGTATCGTGGTTAAGATATTCCAGATTGATTTTAAGTAAATATTCATCGGAACAAAAGATATAATTAAGCTCAGAAATCTTGTGCTCATAGGATTTAGCGACATTATTAAGCCATTTTTTATGCTTTTGTAATGTCCTTAAATCTATATTGTAATCTTCCTTAAAGAAGTAAATATTTGTCATTAATTGATGTAGAAGCTTAGTTTTACTTTCTTGCCTTCTTCTTCAAAACTTAATTCATCGCTTAGTGCTTTCATTAAGAATATTCCTCTACCGCCTGGTTTGTCAATGTTTTCTGGCGCAGTCGGATCAGGAAGTGCGTTATAGTCAAAGCCGGTACCTTGATCTGAAACATTAAATACTATGGTGTTCTCTTCCATAGTTAATGATAGAAATACGTTTTTATCCTTATTGCCTTGGTTTCCATGAATAATAGCATTATTGACGGATTCCGTAACAGCAATCATGATGTTGCCATAAATGTCATCATCTAGATCAAATTTTTCTTTTGCATTGTCAATAAAGCTCTCAACTATTCTGATGTTTTCGCTGAGAGATGGAATACTTATACTGATGTCGCTCATTTTATTAGGTTTTCTTTAGATTTTAATCGGTTATAATATTTATTTATTTCATTCTTGTAATATGGAGTGAAATTAGGTGACACGTTTCTTAGCTGCTCAATTTCTCTTTGCTTTTCTTTAATGTAATCTTCAAATGCATTGGGAATTCTTTCCCTTTCATACTCTGTTGCAGTCTCTCCTTTGCGTTCGTCCTTTTCCTCTTGTTCGTCCTTAGCTTTCTCTGATTCTAGAAGTCGGGTAACTATTTTTTGTTGCCTTTCTAAAAGTTGTCGATTTAATCGTTTATTTACTAAGTCTTCCTCGATTTTCTCCATCTCTGCGGAAATGCTACCGCTATTGCCACCGTCTTCCTTACCTTCTTGGCCGCTCAGTTTTTTTTCAAGCGCTTCCATCATTTTCCTGATTTTAGCTTGTTCTCCGGCTAATTGGCCTAATTGTTCTGAAAACTGCCTTCCGCTTTTTTGACCCTTGCTCAATTCTTGTGTTTTTTGATTCAAGGATTCTTGCATTTGTGATAAACTAGGGCTTTGCTGATTGCCTTGCGATTCTTGGCCCATTCCCATCGCAGATTGCATCTGCATTTGCATTTGTTCTAATACATCGTCCAGCATTAAGGCGAGATTGTTCATAGCAGTCATGGCAAATTGCTGTTCACCAATCGCTCTGCTATTTTCCCTTTCTCTTAAAGCCTTAACGCTTGCCTCCATAGACTCATTCATTTGGTCAAGCTCTTTATATATAAAGTTTTTTAGTTGAAAAACTCTTTCTGCTAAACTAGAAAGGCTGTCCTCTACGATTTTAGCATCATCTTGCATAGCCAGTTGCTTCTCTGATAATGTAATGAACCTCGGGTCGCTAGGGTTAACCGCTTTAAAGTCATTCATAAGGGTTTCTTGTCGAAATGAAAGCTTCAAAAGATTATCAACAATATTTTTTAAATCATCGATGTTTTCTTGCAACATCTCCATTTCCATACCCATCTGCATTGAAGACAGCATTTCAGACATCTTCTTCATTTCCTCTGAGGCCTTTTTCTGTTGTTCACTAGCCCCATTTTTATCGTTTTCTTGGATCTTTTGTTGGCTGTTCTGTTGGCTTAGTTCTATTTCACTTTCTTGCTCTTTAGTGTCTTGCAGTGCATTAGGTTGCTTTAGTGACTGATTGCGCTGTTCAATATCTCTTAACTCTTCTTGTAAATCTTCAAACTCTTCATTTAATTCCTTTTGTTTATTTAATGCTTCTGCCTACTTTTGTTCTGTTTGAAACTTCCTTTCTTGATTTTCATTATCAATCTTGCTTTCTTGGCTTTCTTGTGGTTTATTCTCTTCTGATAATGCCTTTTGTTCTTCTTCTAAATCTTTAAACTTCTCCCCTACTTCCTTCATATCATATTGAATTTCCATTCTTTTGAAGAGTTCCATCAATCTTTCCATTTCCTTAAGCTTGTTTTTCTGTTGCTTTTTAAGGTCTTCAACCGATTCCCTAAAATCATCCGATTGATTTTGCTCTTCTAGAAGTGATTTGATTTTTTCCATGAGTTCTTCATTTTCATCTTGAAGCATCTCTTCCATTAAGTTTTCAAGCTGTTCGGATTTCTCACGCAGTTGTTCATCTTGCTTATTAAATCGGTCTCTTTTGGCTTGATTCTTTTCTAATTCGTTCTTAATTTTCTCTAATTCTTTTCTTCGGTTTTCTCGGTCTTGAAAGATTTCTTCTATTAACTTTTTATCTTGCCAATCTAATGTTCGTTTTGTTTTAAGAATTTCTTCTAATTCCTCAAGTTTAAGATTTGTACGTTTGGCAGCATCGATGTTTTTATCTATCTGATTTTCAGTTTCTTGACGCGTTTTTTTAATTTCTTCCTCAATCTTATCTGCATCTGGTAATTGAAATTGATAGGTTGCACTTTTTGAGAATTTTGCACCATTTACTCCGTCATTATCTGCAACTTCAACGAAATATTCAATTCTCATCTCTTTCTCTGTTAATAAAGAATCAATTTCCCATACCTTAAAGTATTTTTGATTTAGTATTTTTCTGTCAAAGGCTAACGGGATAAGGCCTTTGTCAAGCAGTTCACCATCTTTAAACTTTTGATAGATGATTCTCAACTGCGAAAATCCGTAATCATCGCTTATTTCACCTGCCAGAGCGACTTGATTGAAGTAGGTGCTATCGTTAATGGGACTTAGGTTGATTTCTGGATATTTATCTTTGATTACTTCAATTGAGTAGTTGATTTTCTGGCTATAGGCTGCTTCTATGTTGATTAAGTTCAATTGATAGCTAGAATTTTTTATCAATTTTTTCGATAGATTAAAAGCATTACTTCTAATTTTATTGAACTGGGAACTGTCTTTTTTAGTAGTATAATAAATTTGATCACTGGATTTGCTTTTTATTAGCCATTCTGCTTCCGTTCCCTCGGGGATGATTAGATTTCCTGAATTATTAATTCTTTCTGTTTTGGTCCCGATATAATCTGGATAGTTCAGGGTGATATTCATTTCCTGAATTCTAGGTTTTTCGTACACAGTTAGTTTGTAATCTTTGGAATTGAACCCCGCTGCTTCCAACTTAAAATTTAAACTTTTCTGGACATTCTTTATGGTATATAAGTACTCATTGTTTGAAAGCCTTTCAAATTTTTGCTTTAAACCATCTTTGTTTATGAAAAGATTCTGTGGTAGTTCATTCCCTTGTAATTTAGCTTTTAAAGTATAATTATCTCCTTTAAAACTTCGTAAATCATTATTTTCTAGGATAAAAGAAAATGGTGCTTCTACTATAAATTCTTCATTAAATTTTAATACGCGGTAGCTTCCTTCTGTAATCATATTAGGAGAAAACATGAGAATTAATCCAATAATAATAGTTGGTATTATTAGATAAGGAAGGTAAGCAGAGTTGGAGCTTTTTATATTGATGCTTTCCTTGAAATTCAGTAAAGCAATTTTGCCGGACTTCTGTTCTATACTTGCTGAAATTAGACTGTTATCAGAAGAAGATAAGCTGCTTAACTGTATGATGTTCAGTAGTTTATCGCTTATCTCGGGAAAATATTTTCCTATTTGCCTGGCAGCATCAGTATCACTCAAGTGTTCTCCATTTCTTAGGAGATGATAGATTGGAATTAAAAGGTAACGGACAGAAAAGAAAGCTATGAGTACAAAAGAGAGACTAAAAATAATAGTTCTTGCCAATCGGCTCATCTGGAAACTATATTCCAACCAACTGCTTATCAAGAGCGCAACAAGAAAAATAGCAATACTGATTATCAGGCCCTTTACTATTTTATTCAAATAGTATTTGCGCTTATAGGCCTTTAGCTTTAGTAATATATCCGCTATGTTGCTGTTTTGAGTCACTTCAGTACTAACGGTAATTTTATGACAATGATTTCCAATATATTATCAATTTCATGATACATCCAATTCAATTTTGATCGGGCAGTGATCAGAGTGTTTTACGTCTTGCAAAATGTCTACTGACTTTATTCTATCCTGTAAATTGTCAGAGAGCATATGATAATCAATTCTCCAACCCTTATTTCTTTCTCTTGCTGCAGCCCGATAGCTCCACCAACTGTATTGATCAGCTTCTTTGTTTAAATATCTAAATGTATCGATAAAGCCATCGCTCAAGAATTCGGTCATCCATTCTCTTTCCTCAGGTAAAAATCCGGAGCTGTTTTTATTTCGTACCGGATCATGAATGTCTATAGCTTGATGGCATATATTGTAGTCACCACAAATTAATAGATTGGGATAGTCCTTTTTTAGCTCTTGAATGTAGTTTCTGAAATCGGACAACCATTTCATTTTAAAATCTTGGCGAGTGTCCCCACTTGAGCCACTAGGCATATAGGTGCAGATAACAGAAAACCCTTCAAAATCTGCACGAATCACTCTACCTTCTCTATCGTATTCGGGCATCCCGCAACCAATTTCCACGTTTTTCGGTTTTACCTTTGTAAAAATACCTACACCGCTATAACCCTTTTTTTCTGCTGAATGCCAATATATATGGTAGCCTAGGTTTTCGAAAACGGAAACATCGATTTGATCTTGATTAGCTTTTAATTCTTGTATACAAAAAACATCGGGCTGTTCTGCTTGGAGCCATTCGCTCAATCCTTTTCTTTCTGCAGCCCTAATTCCATTCACATTATAAGAGATGATATTCATTAAAAACTTTTCAAGTTAAAATTCTAATCCGATTTCTTGTTCAAAGTACTCAATTACATGCATTTTAAGCAATTTTTCCTGTTCTAATAAGTCAAAATGTGGAAGATTTTTGATTAACTTCCAATGTGGCCATCCGTTGTTATCTACTCCTTCCAATTCATAAAAGCCAGAAAGACTTAATACTTTACAAATGGCAATATGCATTAAGTCTTGTTTTTCCTCCTTACTGAAATTATGAGGACCTTTTCCCAACTCTTGAACCCCAACTAAAAAGAGGATGGCATTCATGTCTTTTGGTTTTCTTCCAACAGCATCTTTCAAAGACAATCGTAGTGCTTGCCACTTTCTTTCAAGATCAAGGTCTTTTTTAATCATCAGCGGTTTCTTTCAAATATTCCCAATATTCTACCGCTCTTCTCAAATGAGGAATCACGATAGTTCCGCCAATTAAATTAGCGATTGAAAAAACTTCAAAAACTTGATCTTCCGTAACACCTAATTCAAAGCATTTTCCTAAGTGATAGCGCACGCAGTCATCACAACGCAAAACCATCGAAGAAGATAATCCAATCATTTCTTTAGTTTTTTTGTCTACACTACCTTCTGCAAAAGCATTTGTGTCAAGGTTGAATATACGCTTAAGGATTTTGTTATTGCTCCCCACGATTTTATCGTTCATTTTTGCGCGATATTCGTTGAATTCTTCTACTTTATTCATATATATTATTACTTCTGTTGCTTATAAGCCGGCCCGTAACTATTGAAGACTAACATTTGATAAAAAATTAACTTCCCACAGCATTAAATATAAACTTGTGTTTTTAATGTTGATTTCATAAATTAATTCTACTATCAGATTAAAAAATTATTTAACCCGCAAAGTTAGCCGTTGTGAACTTAGGAAACCAAAACTTTACCTTAATTGTATCAGATTTTTTGTCATTATTTTTCCCTAATTATTGCACCCTCTGCAATTTAACTTTATCGAAGTCCGAGAATCTGGTTTGTAGTCATTGTCTTTCAAACCTGAACAGAACGAATTTGCATCGTGATCAGCCAAATCAACTTCATAGACGATTTTTTGAAATTCCTAATCTACATTATGTTATGAGTTACACTTGGTTTCAAAAAGATACCGCAATTCAAGAACTTCTACATCAACTTAAGTATGAAGGAAACGAGGCGATAGGCCTTTTGTTGGGAGAATATTATGGGAAAGAATTATCTCAATACTTTTTTGGAGAATGGGATTTAATAACCACAGTGCCCATTCACTACAAAAAACAAAGAAAAAGAGGGTATAATCAAAGCGATCTTATTGCAGAGGGGATGAGTTTAGCTTTAAACATCCCGTTTGAGCCCCTTATTGTAAAGGCAGTCAATAAAAAAAGTCAAACCAAAAAGGACCGATTGGAAAGGTTTGATAATGTTGAATCAAGCTTTCAACTTCTTAACCCGAACAGGAGTTTGCGTGACAAGAATATCTTACT
The DNA here is from genome assembly GCF_030534335.1 of Marivirga harenae. GTDB lineage: Bacteria > Bacteroidota > Bacteroidia > Cytophagales > Cyclobacteriaceae > Marivirga > Marivirga harenae. The sequence goes on from NZ_CP130565.1 coordinate 1,304,713, forward strand.
GGTTGATGATGTATTTACCACTGGGGCAACACTTCAAGCGAGTAGTCAACCATTAATAAGAGCGGGTGCTGAAATTTCCATTGCTACTATTGCCGCTACCAGAAGTTAGTTTACTCTTGATTAATTGAATTCAGCATTGCCACTACGTGAGTACCGAGCGATTCAGCTACTATTTTTTTATACTCCGTGCTACTTGTAAACCCACCATCTTTATTAAAGAATTCTGCTAATATAGGCTCCCAGTCGCTATTTATCGGCATAATGAAACCAAACTCCTCTCCTGTCTTATCTCCCGCAACGTGCCTCTTGATATTACTGACTTCTTCAATTGCGGTTAAGTAAGAGGAAAAATCCAGATAAGTAAAATAATTACTATTTTGATTTACTCTTTCATAACATTCCTTAAAGGAATTAACAGATTCAATTTTTAATTGAGGGAATGATCCAGCTTTTAATTCATGAGCTCTTTTTTCATGGGTAGTACCTTTTTGAACAATTAGGGTTTTGCCAGAAAATTCACTGGAAATATTACTAAAGCTCTTTAGATCTGGAACGGATTTATTAGTCAGCAATATAGATACGTTAGAAAAGAAAGAGGGGCTGAATTGCACTTCCTTCTTACGGGACTGTGTAATCGTGACATCGGCCAGTCCAAAGACTCCCCCGCTTCCGTTTTCAACACTTTGGTAGAATTCGGAGAAATCAACAGCATCTTGAGGTTGATGAACATTCACATCTAAGTTTACTTTATGTGTGCTTTCAACATATTCCACGAATTCATTCCAAATTTTAATGCATAAGCCATCTAATTCACCATTATTTTGGAAGATGAATTTGCCAGAATAGTTGTAAGTAACCGTGACTTCGCCAGTCCCTTTGGACTTAGTTTGTTTCCAGCTGTCCCCTGATAATTGTGAGTTTGCAGTATAACTTAAAAAAAATGCCGAGATAATTAATATTAGATTCTTCATATCTGTTAAGTTTATTGCTAATTTTTGAATATGAGTTTTATTCAATTTAAACAATTCTAATGTGAAATAAAACAGATATTGAATTGCTTTTGTTCTATTACCTATAGAAAGAGGACGTGAATAGGATTAGAAAAGTCTAATTTTATGTAAGTTGTAGAGCTTATTACATGGCAAAAGCAAACGTGATTTTCAATTAAAAGAATTATAATCTAATTTGGTCTAATTCAATAATTCGTTAATCGAAACTGTGCATGATTTTATATAGCGTGATAGATTAGTTAAGATTGCGCCTTGTTTTGAGTGGTTTTTATTCCATAGTAAGGAACAAATGCTGAGGGAAATAAGAATTTCTGATTATCTAAGTTTTTCCAATATTAAATCCTGATGTTGTAGATATACAATCAGGTTTTCTAATAATATGTCCGACCCTTCTTTTTCATCTTGTTGCGCCAATACTTTTTCACAAACCTTGTATAGCACTTGTCTAGATGATAAACCATGAATTTTGGCAGCTTTCAAAATGAATTTAGCAACCTCATCCTCGTGTAATGCTCCTTCGGGCAAATTGTCCAGTTTTTTGATTTCAGATTTTAAAGCTTCCACCTCGGCCAATTGAGTCGGTTTTTTAGATAAAAAATCTTTGCTCTCATCGCCAGAACCGGGAGCCTGGTTTTTCATAAATTCATTTAGGTCTTTCAATGTATCTTTTTTCTTAGCCATAGTCATTATTATTAAAGATGTGAAAGTATCGCTTTTGTGATAGGTAAAAACTCTTTTTCTGCTAAAATGGTACTGAAATTAGCAAAAATATTCTTTGCCGGAACTTTTACTTCCAAAATTTCAGCATCTAATTCCGAAAGAGCGTCCTTAACGGTATCAATTTTTGTGGCTGAGTGAACTCTGTTGGGCAATACCAATATTTTTAATTTTTCATTTTCTTTTAGAGCATATTTAATGTCTTCCACAGTTTGATAAGTTACTAACAAATCATTAGGTGTCAAACTTGTCGGGACAATCACTAAGTCACTACTTAAACTTAGTTTTTTAATGTGCTCATCTGTAGTTTTCCCGGCACTATCTATTATTATAAAATCCAGCTTTCGATTCTGTAGTTCTTTTATATCTTCCAAGGCCTTGTGGTCCTCAGAAGCGATAATTGGAAAAACAGCAGATTCTTTTGCTCCTGTTTTGTAAAGTTCCATTTTTCTCAAGGTATTGAGCGTGTAATTGGTGTCTGTCTCCAACATTGCCAAAGAATGTCCCAAACTGTGTAACATAGTGGCAAAATGAATAGCGCTAGTGGTTTTTCCCGTACCGCCCTTTCGTGAAATAAATGAAATTATTTTTGTCATAACAAAAAATGAATATCAATAAAAATACATAGCTGTAACCCTTTTTCCAAATCTAGGTTAAATTTGCAAAAAAGATAATGAAGAAAATTATTAATATAGAAGAATTTAACGAATTAATAAGGTCCAGAAGATCTATTTATCCAGCACAATATTCCGGTGAAAAAGTGAATGATCTTATTATTGAGCAAATGTTAGAAAACGCGAATTGGGCACCTAACCATAAACATACGGAACCATGGAGGTTTATAGTTTTTACTGATAAAGGCTTGGACCAGTTAGGTAAATTTCAATCTGATATTTATCAACAAGTATCTAAAGCAAAAGGGAGCTTTGATCAGGCTAAAATGGAGACCCTTAGAAATAAACCATTGATGGCATCGCATGTAATAGCCATTGGTATGAAAAGAGATGAAAAACAAAGCATTCCAGTTGAAGAAGAAATTTCTGCTGTTGCTTCTGCAGTACAAAATATGCAATTAACAGCTAGTGCATATGGTGTAGGTTGTTATTGGGGTTCAGGAGGAATCACTTATATGAAAGAAGCAAAAAACGCATTAGGATTAGAAGAAGATGACAAGTTAATGGGCTTTTTATATGTTGGCATGCCTAAAGAAGGCTTTTGGCCAGAAGGAAAAAGAAACCCAATGAATGACAAAGTAAACTGGGTAACTGGATAATTCGGACCTATGATTCAATATTGGGAATATTTACAGGTAGTAATTGCATGGTTAATTTTTGGAATTGCCCATTCAGTTTTGGCGTCTTCTCTAGTTAAGGAGAAGGTGAATTTAAGGCCACGTTCTTATCGCAGGCTGTATAATGTAATTTCAGTTTTTGCTGTACTATTTATTTTTTTATTAGGGAGCACAATTCAACCGGAATTTTTATTTCCAAAGGACCAAAGTAGTAAGGCAATTGGTTTGATTATTGCCACGTTTGGGTTTTTATTAGCGAAGTTGGCCTTTAAGCCGATTAGCTTTTCAGAATTCTTAGGAATTAAATCTGAAACAAATCAAAAGCTAATCACTCACGGTATTTATGGTAGAATGCGCCATCCACTTTACACCGCATTGATTTTAGGAATCGTAGGTTTTGTAGTTTTTAGCCCAACTTATACTAATTTGTTACATGCTATTTGCATCTCCTTTTACCTCTTCATTGGTATTCATTATGAGGAAAGGAGATTGATAGCACATTTTGGTAAAAAATACGAAGACTATAAAAGTAAAACTCCAATGCTATTTCCTACTTTCAGACGAAAATGACTGAAATAATAATGAGAGATTTTGGCACTTTTTAAAGTAAAAAAGGGTTTACTCATTTGATTGCACTTACATTTGGGCTCGTTAGTCGAAATATGTAAGGAAAACTGAAAAATTAACAGTGAAATATTTTACTTTTTATGTTAGCAAACTACATTTGAAGTGTATATTTGCGCCACGAAATTCTAAATTCCTTTATGGAACTTATTCAAAGTAAGCATTTTAGTCAAGAACAAATCGACCAGTACAGGGAAGAGTTTGAATCTTCCAAACCATTCCACCACCTTATCCTAGATGACTTTTTGTCAACAGAGGTAGCTGAAAAACTTCATAACTTCTTTCCAGAAGATGATCTTTTCAATAAGCCTAAAAAGGATAAGCATGAAAATAAGCTTGAGGGAGATAAATTTGAGGAATATCCTCGATTATTTAATCTCTTGAAGGAAGAAATTGCCCAGCCTAAATTTTTGGAACTTATCGAAAAGGTAACTGGCATCAAAAATGCTTTTATCACTAATGACGGTTTTGGAGTGGGAATTCAAAAAGGAAAGAAAGGTTCTTTTGAAGATGTACATGTAGATTTTAACATTCATCCAGAAAAAGATGTACAAAGAAGGCTTAATCTTCAGCTTTACTTAACTCCTAGGTGGAAACCCGAATGGAACGGGGCATTGGAAATGTGGAACGATTGTGTTTCCAAATGTAAAAAAGCGGTTTCATGTAGATTTAACCGGGCAGTAATTTTTGAAGTGAAAGACACTTCCTACTATGGGTATACCAAGCCCTTAGACTGTCCTGATAAAGAAGAAAGAAAAATGTTTTCTGCGACTTTTTATACCAAGAAAGAGAAAGAAGATATTGCTTTTCATGACACAATATTTCCGGAGCATCAAGAGGAAAAGCAACAACCAACATTTTTTGAGAGTATCAAAAAAGCTTTAAAAGTCAGCTAAGCAATAAATCATGGCCAACGTTTCAACTACGGAGATAACCTCCGACTCCATTGCATCCGATAACCCTATTCATCAGCGACTTTTGTCTGCCTATGTTTATGCTCAGCCGCAGGTTGAAGGCAGGTTATTAGAAATAGGATGTGGGACAGGAAGAGGGTTGGAGATTCTGGTCAATTCAGCTGATCATTATACTGGCATTGATAAATATAAAAGCTTAACAGACGAATTACAGGAAAAATATCCTCAGGCTGATTTCAAATCCATGCATATTCCGCCTTTGACAGGAATTAAGGATAATTCCTTTGATACTGTGGTTTCATTTCAGGTAATTGAGCATATAAAAGATGATGAAAGCTTCTTGAAAGAAATCTACAGAGTATTAAAGCCTGGGGGAAAAGCGATCATTTCCACACCCAATAAGAAAATGACTTTGACCAGAAATCCCTGGCATGTTCGCGAATACTTTGCTCATGAGTTAGTATCACTCTGCCAAACGATTTTTTCAAAAGTGGAAGCTAACGGCATTGCAGGAAATGATAAGGTAATGGATTATCATGAGAAGAACAGACAATCAGTCCAGAAGATTACCCGATTCGACATTTTGAATTTGCAATATCGCTTACCAGCGCCATTACTAAGGATTCCTTATGAGTTTTTGAACAGACTCAATAGAAATAAGCTAGATCAGGCAGATAACGCCCTTGTGAAATCAATCACAGTGGCGGATTATTTTGTAAATGAAAGTGCTGCGGAAAGCTTAGATTTATTTTACACCTTGGAAAAGTAAGTTAGCAACCTACTTCATTCCTGGCAAACTGATTCCTTTTAATTTCCTATAAAGATTTATTGCATATCGATCCGTCATTCCACTGATGTAATCAATGCAAATTAGACTGATTTCATAAAGACTGGCTGTATCGGTAATTAATTCCTGATAGGTTTCGGGCAATAATCTAAAAACAGTTAGATCTTTCTTGCTAGATTCTTCTATTCCTTTTTGTGCAATGGCCGCCCCCAAAAATTCTTCTAACAAGCCCTCCAAAACACGATGCCCAACAACTTCTGTCTGTAAAACTAAATGGGAACGATAAATTTTCTGAACCGAGACTTCGATAATATCACGTAAAACTCTTTTAGACGGCACCTGGCTCATCAATGAGGAGTCGAATTTTCCATTCAAAATGTCTTCTTCATTTGCTATGAATACTTCAGCACATTCATTAATAAGTTTGTTTATGCATAGCGCTCTTAAGTAAGCAATCTTCTCATTTTTGCCCTTTGTTTTTTCAAGCTTTTCAGGTAAGTAGGATTCACCTAGCACATTAGCTAACAAATCACGTGCTTGCTCATACGAAACCCAACCCAAACGGCAGCCGTCTTCCAAATCAATAACATGATAGCAAATGTCATCTGCGGCTTCTACCAAAAATGTTAATGGATGACGAACCCAACTCATTTCATTTGAAAGGCGAATCAATCCTAATTCATTCGCTAATTCTTCGAAATAGTGCTTCTCCGTTTGAAAAAAGCCATATTTCTTCTGACTTTTTCTACTGTTATCTTTTTCAAACAAATGGGCAGTTCTAGGATATTTACTAAAGGCGGCTAAAGTGCTATAAGTCAATTTTATCCCCCTATTATCGGGCCTGTGGAATAAACGGAACCCTTGAGCATTGCCTTCAAAATGCGTTAAATCTTCCCACTCTTCAACAGACACTTGTGATTGTATCCATTTTCCAAGTTGACTATTTTTGAAGAAAGCGGAGATGGCATCTTCCCCTGAATGACCGAATGGTGGGTTTCCTATGTCGTGAGCTAAAGAAGCGGCTGCAACTATCGCTCCGAAATCAAAAGATGAAAAGCCGGATTCTTGCAATTCAGCGTATTTTTCGACTATTGATTCGCCTACTTTTTTGCCCAATGAACGGCCCACACTACTTACTTCCAAGCTGTGCGTCAGCCGAGTATGAACAAAATCTTCCTCGGGTAAGGGAACCACCTGGGTTTTATCCTGCAATCTTCGGAAGGGATGAGAAAAAATAATTCTATCATAATCCTGCTCGAAAAATGAGCGTGCAGAAGATTGATTGGTATTGGTGCTTTGTTCTAAGCGATTTGGGTTTAGTAATTTTAGCCAGTTCATTTTTTTCATAGCTTAAAATTAATGGAAAGAATTGATTTTGGAATTATAGATTGAGTTAAAAAAAGAGCCAAGAGGCTCTCCCCAAAATGGAAGTAGTACGTACTTCCTAGAATAGGCCTATACATGTTAGGAAACAAAAGTTTTTACCTGTTCTCACTTCTAACAATAGTATTATCAATATATAAATTCCGTCCAGATAAACTAGTATAATATTCTCTCAATTTTCTGGGAGAAGGGCTATTGGTAGGATACCCACTTAAATTATAGAATGAATTTCCGCATTCGCATTCCAGATATTGTTGACCAGCATTCATGGACACTATTGAGCAATCTTTTTCTGGTTCGTAAGGACATGTTCTTTCAAAAGCAGCATAGTCATTTTCTGCTCTTTTGACTACAATCACTCCATTTAAGCCAACATCGGGTAAAATTACATTTTTCTCAAACTGCAGACTTTGATAGCTTACTAGATCAAGATTCAACGATAATTGAAAAGGATCTGGTAAAGGAAGTTCATCTACGAATACTTCAGGATTCTCTTCTCCACAGCTTAAAAACAGTAAAAAAGGTAATAATAGAACAAATGAAAATCTCTTAATTGTAATCATAAAATCCTTTGCCGCTTTTTCTTCCGTGGTGGCCGGCATCCACTTTTTGTTGTTGTATTCTGCTTGGTCTGAATTTACTATCGTAATAAAAAGACTCAAACATAGATTTGGTCACTGAAAAATTAGTATCTACACCAATCAAATCCATTAACCGAAAAGGACCCATTTTAAATCCCGAACTTTCCACTAATCTGTCTACTTGTTCAAAATCAGCCACATTTTCTTCGGCTATCTTCAGCGATTCAACATAAAAATGGCGCGCTACACGATTAACGATGAAACCGGGCGAATCTTTTGCCATCACGGCCTTTTTGCCCATTTTTTCAGCTAGGGCTTTAGTAGTTGCAGCAATTTCTGGATGTGTTGAGGCTCCAGAAATGATTTCCACTAATTTCATTATGTGAGCAGGATTGAAAAAATGCATCCCAACTAATCTTTCAGGATTTTGCAAGCCAGCGCCAATTTGCGTAATGGGAATGGAAGAAGTATTTGTGGCTAAAATAGTACTTTCTAAATTGATCTTTTCCAATTTACTGAAAAGGTCAATTTTTACCTGCAGTTTTTCTACAATGGCTTCAATAATGACATCAGCTTTCAGCTGTTCTAAATCAGAAATAAAACTGATGTTCGCTAAGCAAGCATCTTTTTGATCTTCTGAGACCTTTCCTTTTTCAATCCCCTTATCCAGGTTTTTTGTAATCGCTTTTTTGGCTTTGTCCAAAGCCGCTTCCTGAATATCAAATATTGTGGTTTTATAGCCGGCCATAGCACTCATTTGTGCAATTCCGGAACCCATGGTTCCTGCCCCTACTATGCCAATTGATTTGATTTCGTTTAATTTCATAATGCTTTGATATTTAAAACTAGAATGGTCTTTTTTCCAGAAAAGGTCTGAAGCTTAACTCAAATGCTTAAACTGATTTAAAAAGCGAACGTCATTTTCGGAGTAAAGTCTTAAATCATTTACTTGAAATTTCAACATGGCAATTCTTTCAATTCCCATCCCGAAAGCGAAGCCAGTATATTCTTCAGAATCAATTCCGCAATTTTCCAACACATTAGGGTCTATCATTCCAGAACCGAGAATTTCCACCCAGCCAGAATATTTACAAATATTGCAGCCTTTTCCCTTACAGATATTACAAGAAATATCCATTTCTGCACTTGGTTCCGTAAAAGGGAAATAGGATGGACGGAATCTTACTTTAGTGTCTTGCCCGAACAGCTCTTTAGCGAAATAATATAGGGTTTGCTTTAAATCCACCAAACCCACATTTTTGTCTACGAAGAATCCTTCCACCTGATGGAAAAAGCAATGTGCACGAGCAGAGATGGCCTCGTTTCTATAAACACGACCTGGCGCTAAGGTTCTGAAAGGTGGTTTTTGATTTTCCATCACCCTGATTTGAACAGATGAAGTGTGAGTTCTTAATGCAATATCCGGATTGCTTTCAATAAAGAAAGTATCCTGCATTTCACGAGCTGGGTGATTCTCAGGAAAGTTTAAGGCTGTGAAATTATGGAAATCGTCCTCTATTTCTGGACCATCTGCTACATTAAAGCCGATTTTTTGAAAAATCTCTACTATTCGATTGTGCACATAAGTCAATGGGTGAACAGTACCCAAATTAACATTGGGTGGCAAAGTCAAATCAATTGGGGCAGAAGACCTAGTTCCTGATTCCTTGCTTTCCAATCCAGCAATCAGTTCTTTAAACTTTTCTTCGGCCAGTTGTTTTACTTCATTCACTTCCTGACCGTAAGCTTTTCGGTCTTCAGGAGCAATATTTTTCATGTCAGCGAATAGATCGCCTAAAACGCTTTTACGACTAATGAATTTTAATCTATAAGCCTCCAGCTCTTCCTGCGTTTTGGCCGTTGCAGATGATATCTCTGCTTTAAATGCTCTTATCTTTTCAGACATTGAATTTATAATCAGTTTTCTCTAAAAAAACAAAGTTAAACGAAAATGGCGGAATATTAAATAAGAGGGAAGACTAGTTGGGATCATGATGTACTATTGCATTTACTCATTAAGAAATCTTAACCTTTGCGGACCACAAAAGAAACAAAGAACAAAAAAGATTTTTCGCTTTAGCGAAAAGTCATTCCTCGAGCTAGTGATAGAAATTAATTCATATACCCATCCCACCATTCTTGAAAAACAATCAGCGCCCAAACATGTGCGTGACTATCTTCAGGATTGCTCGAAAAGAGTTTTTTCTTTAAAGCTTGAATACCGTCCCAATCAAATACTTCTTGTGACTCAATTAATTCTTTACTGAGCCATTTTTCGTTGATCTCTGATTTTAAATCTTTTCGTAGCCAATCCAAAAGTGGCACCTCAAAGCCATGTTTTGGGCGATTGTAAATCTTTTCCGGCAATATATCACGGAAAGTATCTTGTAAAATCATTTTCTTTCTTTTGCCATTAGTTTTGAAAGTTTCGGGTAGGCTATTGGCAAAAGCTACTAACTCATGATCAAGAAAAGGAACACGAACTTCCAAAGCGTGTTGCATGCTCATCAAATCTACTTTCTGTAGCATATCGCCTTGCAACACCAATTCTTGGTCTAACTGTAAAGATTGGTTAATCGACTTAGAGGTTAGTGTTGAAAGCAAATTATCCTTTAAAAGATCAAAAGCTTCAAAGTCAATATCTTCTAGTACTGAATTGGATAGTAAGTCTGTTGTTTTTCGAACTGATTGTAAACTAGCCAATATCCAATATTGTGATTGTATATCCAGTTTTGAAGCGTCCGCAAATTTCTTCAATTGCCGAACTAAATTTCCTACGGGGTTATTTCTTGACTTGGGTAATATATTCCATAATGGACTTAGTGCGCTCACCAATTTTTCCTTTGCGCCCGGATGCCAAAGTTTATACAGTGCAGCATGCTTATTGTAGCCTGCAAAGAGTTCATCTGCCCCATCTCCTGAAAGAGCAACAGTCAGATTTTCTTTGGTCAGTTGACTTAAAGCATAAACGGGCAAGGCAGAACTATCGGCAAAAGGCTCGGAGAAGCTTTTAAGCATTTTGGGTAAATAGCCATATAAATCATCTGAGCTTAAAGAAAAAACTTGATGCTTGGACCCTATATGTTGGGCTACGGCATTGGCATATTCGGTTTCATCAAAAAATGAATGCCCTTTATAGCCAATGGAAAATGTATGCAAACCTGCCACTTTGTTAGAAGCGATCGCAGAAATAATAGATGAATCAACTCCTCCACTTAAAAAAGTACCTAAAGGAACATCCGCCACCAATCTTCTTTCCACAGCCTTTTCCATTTGTGCTTTAAGCTGATATTGAGCTTCTTGGTAAGAGCCTTCAAATGGATTCTCGAATGTTGTTTTCAATTCATAATAAGAATTGATTTCCACTGACTTCTTTTTGATAAGCGCGTATTGCCCAGGCATTAGTTTTTTAACCCCTTTCACCATACTCATAGGGGCAGGTAAATAATTCAATTGCAGATAAGTATAGAGCGAGTTCGTGTCAATATTTCTATCGATGCCAAATTTCAGAATGGCTTTGACTTCACTGCCAAATATAAAGCGGTCTTCATCTTCAAAGTAGTAGAATGGTTTAATGCCATATCGATCACGAGCAACCAACATTTCTTCTTTTTGCTGATCATAAAAAGCAAAAGCGAAGAATCCGTGCAATTGGTTTAACGCATCTTTCCCTTCATGAATCAGCAATTGCAAAAGTACTTCAGTATCAGACTCTGTTTCAAATTCTACTCCCTTAGAAATCAAATCTTGTCTAAGGCTTTTGTAATTATAAATTTCACCATTAAAAACCAATTGGTAGCGGCCATCATGAGCAGACATGGGTTGGTTAGCATTGGGATTTAGATCAATAATAGATAATCGCCTATGGCCTATAGCCACAAAATCCCCAACAAAGACTTTCTGAAAATCTGGCCCACGATGTTCTAAGGTTTCCGTAGCTATGGAAATATTGGGAAGGTTGAACCTGCCAATTTCATTAAATGCAAATACTCCTGTTATGCCGCACATGCTGCGAAGATAGTTAATAATTATTCGATAGAAGATAATGATTAAAACGGAATATTGAACATGAAAATATTTATAAAAGTGACTGCTGTGGAGTCAACAAGTTGCTGGTAGTTAATAGAACAACCGAATGCCATAATTGGACTGGTTAGCTCACTAAGTGGCACAAAAAAGCTAAAAAACTTTGCTTTCTACAAAATATGTTCTATGTTTGTAGAACAAGGTATTAAAACATAGAACATGAAGCTGTCAGAAACAGAGGAGAAATTAATGGACTTAATATGGATGCATGAAAAAGTGTTCATGAAGGATTTAATTGATCATCATCCTGATCCAAAACCTGCGAAGTCAACAATCGCTACTTTGTTGAAGCGAATGCAACAAAAAGGCTTTGTAGGATATAATTTATTTGGAAATTCCAGACAATATTATGCATTGATTAGTAAGGCAGATTACTTCTCAAATCGCCTAGGCAATATGGTTAAAAATTATTTTGATGATTCTGCTCTCAAGTTTGCCTCATTTTTTACAAGTACCAGAAAAATGAGCTATGAAGAGCTAGAAAAATTAAGGAATATCATTGATTTAGAAATGAAACAAAAGAAAGATGATTAATTATCTGATTCAATTCACTTTGTGCTCTGGATTGTTTATTTCAGTCTATATGATGCTCCTTCAAAATGAGAGGATGCACAAATTTAACAGGCTATACTTACTTTTCAGTTTAGTGGCTTCAATGTCCATACCTACTTTAAATCTAGAAAGCCAAATCAATTTGTTGCAAAAAGCAGAAGGAACGGTAAGCACAAACATTGAATACGTTGGTAAAGAAGGAATTATGACCACTTCAACTTCTGAAAAATACCAATCAATAGTTAAAGCGCTATTTTCACTTTATTTGATTGTTTCAATAGTGCTCATATCACGCTTTTTGATACTAAACTGTATTATGATCAACAAGATTTTAGGCGCTAAAGCTAAATCTCTAAAAGACATTAAGCTTATAGTAGTTAGTGGAGAACAAGCTCCTTATAGTTATTGGAATTACATTTTTGTAAATCAGAAAGATCATGGTCAAGGGATAAAAAATGAAATATTTGAACATGAGCGAGCACATATCAAACAAAAGCATACGCTAGACATCCTCCTTATAGAGTTAATAATAGCTTTCTTTTGGTGTAACCCTTTTTTATATTTTTATAGAAATGCGATTCGTCTGAATCATGAATTTCTAGCCGACAGGGAAGTTTTAAATAAGGCTAATAATACAGCTCAGTATGCTGAATTGATATTAGAACATATAGTGTTGGCTAATAATCCAAAAATGAATAATCCATTATCGAGCTCATTTAACTATTTAAAAACCAAAAAAAGATTAATTATGATGACCAAGAACTATTCAAAATCGCGAATTTTAATAAAGCAAATATTAATAATACCTATCGTAGCTTTGGCTATCCTGTTATTCAGCAACAATTCTATTGCTCAAAAAACAGTTTCCACTGAAAATAAGACGGTATCAAAACAAGGAACTGATAGCGATCCGGACTTGCAATTCGCTTTTGACCAAATCATCAATAAATATATAATAAAAACTGAAAACGGGAATTCTTCACTTAATATAAGTTTCACAGAAGAAGAAAAGAAAAGATTACATGATATTTATTTAAAAATGTCGTCAAAACAGCAGGAAATGCAAATAGTAAAATTTAGTAAGAGAAGATATGAAAAAAATACTCCGACTATCAGTCAGTTTGAGGAGTGGAAAGACCCTGAGAAGTATGGTATATGGATAGATAATACAAGGATCAATAATGATGAGCTAAGGAATTTTTCAAATGCAGACTTTTCTCACTACTTTCTCAGTAAATTAGAAAAAAATGCAATGAATTACGGCAAACATGTTTTCCAATTGAATTTGATGTCAAATGAGAGATTTGAAATTCTTAATAATAGTCAAGACATTCGGATTAGACCAAATAATGTAAATAAGTAGAGATTGGATCCGAAGGACGAAGATGCTTTTCTCCAAGGCAGATAGTTTGCAATGATAAGGGAACATATATTGCACTCGCAGGACTAATAATTGGAGTAAAGTCTCAGATTGGAGTGCCTTGGATGAACGGAATTAGAAATGCTTCACTGTTTAAATTATTAATCCTACTTGGGCAAAGATTATTTTTATTATATACCGACAATGTATAGGCCCCGATGTCAGCCAAACCAATAGGTTTAAGTTTAGAATTCAATTGCTTCATTTTTTTGAGACCACGTATTTATGTCGGCTAAAAACCTTTTGAAGTACCTAAGAGTATTTTATATGCATTCTGATTTTCATCAAGCTAAGGAATTAGTAATTAAATAGAAGCCTGGTAGAGGCTCCTTTAAGCTACAAGAAAAAGATATTCCGTTGAATTAAACGTTGAATTATACTGTTATTTTTACTGATCAATTGGAAACCCATAGCTCAGGCTTTGCTCCTAAGCTGTGCAACCATTGGCGATAATACAATCTGTATTTAGCTTGAAGCTCTATGTATTTCATGCGCGCATTGACTAAACTCATTTGTCTATAGTTGATGAGGAAAATACTGCTTTCCCCAATTTCGAACTTCCGTAGTTCTGCTTCTAGTAATCCTTCATATTGAGTAACCACATTTTGATAGGTTTCAAGCTGTTGAGCAATATTTTCGAAAGTATTTTCATATTGTCTCGCTTTATTACGAATAGATAATTGCTTTTGCTGAAGCTCGAAATTAGTGTTTTCCAATTTGATTTCATTCATGCGCAGTTCGCCTCTTGGCTGTCTTAAAAGTAAAGGCATGCTGAAACTTAAACCCCAATTGTAATTGTCCAGATTTTGGATTTCACTAATATCACCCGCTGGATCTTGTAATAGGTTGTATTCTAGATTTAGTTTTGGTTTTAGTTTTTCCCGTTTTAGTCTATTGTCAATTTGTAGATTTTGAATTTTATATTCACTTTCTCTAATAGCTGGATGCTCCTGTATGAATATGGGCAGACTAGCTCTTAGACTGTCGATTTTATTTTGGGAAATACTGTTAATATCCGAAGCTTTTATATCTGTTTCCACAATGGGTTGATTGTTGCCCCAAAGAAATGTAAACAGATTTAATTTTGCATTGGCTAAATCTACTTCCAATTGCTGGTTTTGAATTGTGAGGTTTTGCAATTGGATTGAGGCTTCTAAAGTATCTACCGCTGGTTTGTCCCCTTGCTCAAAAGATATTTTATAATTCTCAAAATTATCTTCCGCTAATTCAATAGCTTCTTCAATTACGTTTTTTTGATATTGAAATTTGGCGAAGTGCCAATAATAATTACTTGCTTCTAACAAAATGTCTATCAAGAGAAGCTGCGCTTCATTTTCAAATGCCCTTCTATCTACAAAGGCTTTTTGCAAGGCTGCTCTTCTATCATCAATAAAGAGACCCTGCAAAACAGGAACGCTTACGCCCGCATACCACAATCCAGCATTTGGCAGAGTAGATTCGTTGCTTAAAAATTCTCCAGCCGTATAATCATATCCTCCCTGGAAGGTAATACCTGTTCTAGTCGCTAAGCTAATTCCAGATTCACTATATTGATAGTAATTCTTTTGGTCGTAGTATTTTTGTTTATTCTTGGAGAAAAGTTCCGGGTCAAAATTTCCTCTGGCCGCCATTACCGCAAAGTCTCCCATTTGTTTTAGGTTTTCGGCCTGTTGAATTAAGGGATGATTTTGCATTACCAGCTGTAAGAAATCTTGTTCACTTAGTTTTTCTTGATTAAGCGTTTCCTGCGCTTGCGCTGAATGCAGAATTGTTACCAGGCAAAGGAATGTGATTAAAATATGTTTTACACTAAACATCATTTCTTAGCTTTTCCGTCAAGTTTGTTTTTTTCACTGGAGGTGCCGGTATTTTCAGGCGTATAGAAATTTGGCGGAAATCCATTAATCTGCCTCCATATTTCATACCAAACAGGTACGATATCTAACAAGGCTAATCCGTTTGTACCACCACCAACTCTAAGCGCATCTGGCCATTCTGGTTCATCAGGATCTTGAGCAATCAAGATTCTGTATTTCCCATTGGGGCTGATGAACCGATCAATAGCTACAACTTCTCCACCAAATGTACCATAGGTAATTATAGGCCAACCAGAAAATACGATTGAAGGCCAGCCGTCAAATATCAATCTGACCTCATTACCCACATTAAAGAGAGGTAGGTCTCTCGGCATGATGTACATTTCTACAGCATAGTCAATGTTGGCAGGCATTATAGAGACTAAAGATTCACCCGCTTTAATGTTCTCTCCTATACCTGTGCTGACTGCTCTTGTAATATATCCATCTTGAGGTGCAGTTACATAATAAAAACCAAATCGAACTTGATAATTGGTCAATTGGTTTTCCATTTTAACTACTTCTGCCTGGGCATCTTGCAATGTTGATCTGGTACTAAATAAATCTGAGCGTGCTTTCTGTAATTTATCAGTATACTCGTTATAGACCGAATTCAATTCAATTTTGGCATTGAGATATTGGTTTCTACTGCTCAGTAACTTACTTTCCATACTGATCTTTTTGGCTAAGGATTCCTGGTATTTATTCGTCCTCATTTCCAAGTCAGTCAAAGATTTCAAACCTTCATCATAGAGCTCTCTTTGACGACCCAATTGCTTATCAGCAATACTCAAATTTGTTTGAGCAGCTTCATAATCAATGCTGTCGGCTTGGATTTTTAATTCTGCTTGACGCAAATAGTTTTTTGCCTGACTAAGTTTCAGTCCTCTATTTTCTTCTATGGCCTTAATTTGGCTTTGAAGTGCTTCTATTTTTTCTTGATAAAACCCTAGCGCTTGCCTTTTAGCAGAAATCTGTTCTTGAGTTCTTTCGAGTAGTTGAGGATCAAAATACTCATCTTTTATTTCTCGGATAAATATGATAGTATCTCCTTTAGCTACGTAATCACCTTCTTGTACATACCACTCTTCAATTCTTCCATCAATCATTGAATTCAAATCTTGAGGACGGTGCATCGGAGAAAGAGCCGTTACTTGTCCGTTTCCTCGAATGTTTTGAGTCCAGGGCAGGAAAGCGACACCTAAAACAAGTAAGAAGAAAATAAGGAGCAAGCGCTTCAATATTTTATCCGCACGTATTTCTTTGAACATGCTAAAGGTAGAGTACCTTTTGGTATCTACTTTATCTTTTATGGAATATGGACTTATATTAAGCATCTTTATTTAAAACTATTTTTTCAAACCATTTATGATTTTTGACCTCTTGACCAGCTATATCGTGAACGATCTCGCCTTTGTCCATCCCGATCACTCGATCGCATTTTTCCAACACTCTGATATCATTGCTGATCATAAGTACAGTTCTTGGATTGTCTTTAGTGCAAAGAAAATCTGTGAACTTATGCTTTTCCTCTTGAGACATCATTCCGAATACGTCTTCCCAAAGAATTAATGTTTTCTGTCCTAAAATGCCTCTAGTCCACAGAATCTGTTGCTTTATTTGTTTTGGGAAAGTTCGGTCTCCAGGGAAAACCATCTTCTGATAGCCTTCCGGCTCAGTTTCCATATACTTGTCTAAACCAGTGATTTCTGCGGCTTTCTGAATTTCTTGAAGGCTACTTAGCGGAGAGCCAATACTAATATTTTCTTCTATGGTGCCAAGAAAAATTCCTCCCGAATTCATACAGTCCCCAATATGTCTTCTTACTTCCGAAATATTGAGGTCCCTTAAAGCAGTCCCATTAAACATGATATTGCCTTTGTAATTGCCGTACCAACCAGAGATTAACTGGATTAAAATGGACTTCCCAGCATTGGCAGTGCCTGAAATCCCTATTTTTTCTCCGGAATTAATATCAAGATTAACTTTATTTAAGAAAATATGCTCAGAATCGTGCTCTTGCAATTTTATGTCTCGCAACTTGATATGCATTCCCTCTGCGTTGTTTAGAGGTTGAACCCCAGAAATAAACTCCTCTAATGGTTTATCAGTGACCACCGCTAATTTTTCCACTGCTGTTAAAACATCGTAAACGGATTCTATGGTAAAGATGATCTTTTCAACGGAATTAATTATTAAGATTACTATAATCTCTGCAGCAACAAATTGTCCAATGTTCATCTGTTGCTCAATCACTAAGATACCTCCAATCAATAAAAGCCCCGCAGCTACAACGGCTTTGAAACCAATCATTAATGAGAATTGATTGATGATAACGTTGAAATGAGACCTTCGTGCATTCACATAATTTTGGGTATTAGAATTGTTTTTCTCTAAAGGAAGAGAAGAGTCACCCGCCATTTTGAAACTTTCTACATTTCTGGCCAATTCCTCTAGCCAATGTGCTGTTTGGTATTTGTAATTTGATTCTTTTAAACTCGTTTTAAGACCTTTAGGTCCAGTCAAACGCACGATTAAGAATATAAGAATGATTAAGAAAAAGGAAAATATAATGAAGAAAGGGTGATAAAACGAAATTAATGCTAACCCAAATATAATCTGGAAGAAAGCCGTTGAAAAATCAATTAGGATTTTTGCTAAACCTTTTTGCACAGACATTGTGTCGAAAAAGCGGTTGATTAACTCCGGCAAATATTCTTGACGGACTTCATCAATTTTGAATCTTGGAATCCTATAGGCAAATTCAAAGGATGCCCGGGTAAATATTTTCTGCTGCAGAACTTCATTTATCGTTAATTGCCGAACTTGCAATATGCCATTAATAATGATCCCTAAGATCACTAAAAAGACCAATATTATCCATGAAGTGCTGACCTGGCCACCCATAATTAGGTTTATAATGGCCTGAATTCCTAGGGGAAGTGAAAGACTAATTAAACCTGCGAAAATAGCATAAATGTAGATGGTAAAAACCAGGCTCTTTTCAGGCTGCAATAGGTTTAGAAACCTTTTAAATGGGTGTACTTTAAAGTTGTCTGCCATTTTTAATTCTTCAAGTTTTTAAGAATAATCTGATAAAAAACATTTGAAAGTTCGTCTCTGTCATACTGTATGTCAGATAGAGAGGGCATATGTAATGCAAAATACTGCTGATGTAAAATTCCAACAATACTGGTAGATGCAAGCGTATTGGCATAGCTAAAGTCTGGATTTATTTCAATCATTATGTCTGCCAATCTCTTAGAAACCTTTTTAAAAGTTAGAAAGAGTCCAAATTGGTTTTCTTTATCCACTTCCTTGGTTAAATATGCCTTTGAAGATTCTGATATTACAATGTTGATCAATTGCTGAAAATTAAGAGCGCTAATGCTTTTATCTTCCTCATCAGGTTTACAAATAACTTCTACTGCCCTTCTTAATTTTGAATCCGGACTTGTGAGGTTATTTGTTTGAAAAGCGAGTTGGAGGTCAATCCAGCTCCAATACCAATTATAGAAATACAATAAAAGTTTGTGCTTGCTTTCGAAATAGCGATAGATAGAGCTTTCCGTGGTGCATAATGCTTTGGCCAACTTGCCGAAAGTAAAACTCTCCAATCCCATATCATCTATCATTTCTAAAGACTGGGAAAGGATTTTTCTCCCTAATTCTGATGAATCAGGATCTTTTTGGAATAAATGAGGGTTAAGTTCGATTTTAATAGAAGAAAGTAAATTATCCACCGCTTGTTTTTTTACACGCAATATTAAAAGTAATACTATCGAAAAACGGATAAATGCTCATCTTGTTTAAAAAATCTTAAAATATTTTTTCTGGGTTTAAAATATTATTTGGGTCAAATACATTTTTAATACCTCGCATCAAATCTAATTTCACATCGCCCATTGCCATTTGCATATATGGTCTTTTGGCGATACCAATTCCATGTTCACCAGAAAGAGTGCCTCCTAAGCGAACTACTTCTTCAAAGATTTCACCAATCCCTTCGTTTACTTCGTTATTCCAGTAGTTATCGCTCAAGTTTTCTTTCATAATATTGATGTGTAGGTTTCCGTCTCCGGCATGACCATAGCAAACTGAATTGAAGCCATATTTTTCACCTACATTTTTTATAAAAACAATCAAGGCAGGTAGATTTCCTCTGGGGACTACTACATCCTCCGCTTTTGTGAGTGAATAAGCATTTACCGCAGGGCTTACATTTCTTCTTAATTTCCACAGTTCATCCTTTTGGGCTTGAGTATCGGCAAACAGCACTTCTCCTCCGGTATCAAATTCATCCAATACGTTTAATATGACTTCGGCTTCATTCATCATAACTTCCTCGTCATTCCCGTCTAGCTCAATTAGTAAGTGAGCTTTTACATGCTCGGGCAAATCAACACTCACCGTTTCACCCATTTCGTTTTGAATGTAAGCTTGAGTTTTCACAATGGCATCTCTTTCCATAAACTCCATTCCAGAAGGAGCCACACCAGCTTTGAAAATAGCCGCAATAGCTCTGCAGGCCTCTTCATTACTGGTAAATGGAGCTAATAAAGTGACATCCTTTTTTGGATAAGGACGTAATTTGAAAACTATTTTAGTAATGATTCCTAATGTGCCTTCACTTCCACACATTAATTGAGTTAGGTTATATCCAGTACTATTTTTCAATACATTAGCGGCTGTCCAAATGATCTCCCCATTAGGTAAAACGACCTCCATATTTAAAACATAGTCTCGGGTTACGCCATATTTCACAGCTTTGGGTCCTCCTGCATTTTCAGCCAAATTCCCACCTAAAAAGCAAGTGCCTTTACTAGATGGGTCAGGAGGATAAAATAATCCTTTTTCTTTAACAGCATTTTGAAAAACTTCCGTTATAACTCCGGGCTCAACCGTAGCTTGTAAATTTAATTCATCAATGGATAATATTTTATTGAACTTTTCCATGCTGATAACCACCCCTTTTTTGGTCGGGAGAGCGCCCCCACTGAGCCCCGTACCACCTCCTCTGGGAGTTACAGGGATCAAATGCTCATTACATTTTTTCATAATGGCACTGATTTCTTTAGCAGTTGAAGGTTTTAATACCACATCCGGCATGAAAGAATAGTCCTCAGTATGATCGTGAGAATATTTGTATTTGTCCTCATCTTGCAAAAAGGCATTTTTTGCACCTACAATGCTGACCAATTCCTCAAAAATGCTTTGATTTGTAACCGTATCCATGAATTAATTGATTTCTGATCTTGAATTATGCTTCAACACAAATTTAGGAAAATATATTCCAACCAGCTGATTTTATTATTATTGATTGTAGTTTTCCTATCAGGATGTGCGGCAAGTAAGAAAAGAAAAGTTAGAGAGAGGCGATTGGATATTATAATCCAAACCGCCCGTTCGTACACGGGAACACCCTACAAATGGGGAGGAGTAAATAGGTCAGGAATGGATTGCTCCGGTTTATTATATGTTAGTTTTAAGGCAGGAGATGTTAATATTCCAAGAGTTTCAAGAGACCAAGCTAAGGTTGGGAAGAAAGTGAAATTCAGACAACTTGAAGAGGGCGATGTGGTCTTTTTTGCAATGGGCAAAAGAAGGAGAAAAATTACTCATGCCGGATTAATAACAGAAGTTCGGGCTAAAGATGATGTGCGATTTATACATGCTTCTTCAAGTGTAGGTGTTGTGGAAGCTAATATTTATACTGATTACTATAAAAAGAAATTCAGGAAAGCGCGTAGGTATTTTTAGAAATGGATTTTTTGTCTAGCTTTGCAAGCCTTAAATGGTAGCTCACTACCGTTGAGCCACTTTTTACAGAATGGGGCATTAGCTCAGCTGGCTAGAGCGCTACGCTGGCAGCGTAGAGGTCATCGGTTCGACTCCGATATGCTCCACAAAGCTACTTCGATAGAAGTAGCTTTTCTTTTTTCAACCAACCCTAAAATTGTCATGAAATATTTTGTCTATATCCTTTATTCAGAAAAGTGTGATAGGTATTATGTAGGACATTCGGATAATCTGGATAGAAGATTCGATGAGCATAATTCAGGAAGAGGAGGAAAATATACGGCAAGATGTAAGCAATGGGAATTGGTTTATACGGAGTGTTATGAAAGCAGGGGTTCAGCGGTCGAGCGTGAATTTGAGATTAAAAAAAGAAGAGCAGGAAATATTTTGAAGATCTAATTAAAAAATAGAGAAGAGGCATTGGTTCATCAGCTGGCCGGGGCGTCCCGATGCCGTGCAACGGGAAGGTCATCGGTTTCCTGGCTTTCTTCGGGACGGGCGACCACCGATATGCTCCACAAAGCTACTTTGAAAGGGGTAGCTTTTTTAAGCTTACATTTAAAATTAAAGCTAGTCATTATGTTATTAATAACTTGATGACCTTACCTTTGCCTTAATAACTAAACACAAGAATCTTGGCCTATCAATATTTAACCGAAGAGAATATTAACCAATTTATAAAAAGCGCTTTAGAGGAAGATATCCGTGAAGGAGACCATTCATCATTAGCATCTATTCCCAAAGGAACCCAAAATACTGCTCAGCTCATTATTAAAGATGATGGTGTTCTAGCAGGAGTTGAAATGGCAAGACACATTTTTAAGGCTGTTGATCCACATTTAACACTGGACATTTTCAAAAAGGATGGAGAGCGTGTAAAAAAGGGGGATATTGGGATGAAAGTTAGTGGTGAAGCCTCTTCCATTTTGACTGCAGAGCGACTAGTTTTAAACTGTCTGCAAAGAATGAGCGGGATTGCAACTTATACTCATAATTTAAATCAGTTAATTGCTCACACTTCCACAAAGCTTCTTGATACCCGGAAAACTACCCCAAATTTTAGGATTGCAGAAAAATGGGCGGTAAAAATAGGCGGAGGGCAAAACCATCGCTTCGGCCTTTTTGATATGGTAATGCTCAAGGACAACCACAATGATTTTGCTGGAGGAATAACAGCTTCAGTAAACTCAACAAGACAGTACTTAAAGTACAAAGGCCTTGATTTGAGAATTGAAGTAGAGACCAGGAATATTAAAGAGGTAAAAGAGGCGCTTTCCGTTGGAGGCGTGGACGTTATCATGTTAGATAATATGTCCGTAGAAATGATGAAAGAAGCCGTCCAAATAATTGGTAATCAATGTGAAACGGAGGCTTCAGGAGGAATAACAGAGGATACTATAGTCCCTATTGCCGAGACTGGTGTAAACTTCATTTCAGTAGGTGCTTTAACGCATTCTTATAAAAGTTTAGACATCAGTTTGAAAGCAGTTTCCTGAAACCATAAAAATGAGATATATTTGCAGACCCAATCAATGGGAGGTTAAAATTTATTTAAGAAAATAGAATTGCAGCAATGCTAGTTAAAACAAAAAAATATAAGCTGGATAACGGCACATACATTAAAACAGGCTTGAAAAATATTGTGAAGGAACAATGGTGGGTTTTTTTAATTGCCCTTGCCATATGTTCTGGTTACGCATGGATTCCCAATATCTGGTGGTTTATAGGATCATTCATAGCCTTATTGTTATATTTCCTTTTTTGGTTAATTCAGTTTGCCGGGGTAACGCAATTAGATCAATACAAAATATTATTTGAAAGGCTTTCTTATGAAATCAGCTCCCAACAAATTCTCATTAAATTAAATACCAAACAAGGTATGCCCATCAAATGGGATCAAATTAAATCAGCCAAAGTAGGGAAAAATGCATTTACTCTTGTGTTATCTAAAGCGCAATTTGTTTATCTCCCTTTTAAAGTATTCAAAACAGAAAATGAAAAGAAATTTGTGGAAACTATTTTGAGAAGGAAGGAATTGGTTAAATCATGACCGATCCTAAAAACATAGCTGTTTTGGCTTCTGGTTCTGGAAGCAATGCAGAAAAAATTATTCAGTATTTTAAAAATCATAAGATTATTAATGTGTCTTGTGTCATTACAAACAATGAAAATGCTGGAGCCATCGAAAGAGCTGAAAAAGCGAATGTTCCTTCAAGATATTTTTCAAAAACGGACTTTGAAAATCCTGAATATATTCTTCGGTATTTGAAAACAAATAAGGTTGATTTTATTGTCCTTGCAGGATTTCTATTAAAAATTGCTCCAGAAATAATAGCGGAATACCCAGATAGAATTATTAACATTCATCCGGCACTTTTACCAAAATATGGAGGTAAAGGAATGTATGGTCATTTTGTGCATGAAGCTGTAATCCTAAATAAAGAGGAAGAAAGTGGCATTACCATTCACTTGGTCAATGAAAACTATGATGAGGGAGAAATAATTTTTCAAGCTAAATGCAGTATATCTCCACAGATGGGCGCAAAGCAATTGTCTGCCAAAGTTCAGCAATTAGAACATCAGCATTTTCCTAAAGTTATTGAGGAGTTTTTGGAAAAGCACTAAAGAGGTTATTATTCCTTGCTAAAAAGCTTCTCAACCAGATCAGAAAAGTTTTCTGGTTCAGAATACAATCTGTCCGAATAAACACTCGCCATTATTTTTAAGAAGTGAGGTTTTTCATCGTGAAGGATCAATTCCAAACTAATATTTCCAAATCTTTGGTCAATGGGGGGCTCCATTTGAATGGGTGGTTTTAAATAGTACATTTCTTTAGTTAAAACTCTATCCTGCTCGGCTGTCACCTTTCTATTGGAACCTGATTGCCTATAACCAAGTGATAAAACCTGTTTTTTAAAATGTTCTAATAGCATTTTATAATCTGAATCTAATAAGCTGCTGCAATTGGCGATTGCAAAGCCATTGGCTTTCTCACTTTGGAATAGGGCAATCGGGATTGGGTCTTTAATATCTGTTTTTTTTAAGTGGTATGCCCTGAATATCTTATCCAATATTTCATTGCTAACATCTGAGGAATGCCAATCCTCGTAAGAATTAAATTCATTTTGGCTTCTTTTTAAAACCTCATTTGAGAGGATCACATTTTTTTTCTCTTTAGGAAATATTTTATTTACGATTTGATTAAAGAATGACATTCAAATTGCTTTATAAATTGAGAGTTAAATTTTAGATTGCTTTTGTCAGTAACACATTATAAGTCTGAAAGATTAGTAAAATGCAGATATTCTCAAAAAATTCTTATTCTTTAACGGACAAAGTTATTTCAAAATAGGCTACTAATTCTACAGTTCGATCCTCCCTTCAAGGAAGTTTTATCTAAAAGCCGCAATATATAAGCACTCAGTATATTATAAACGTAACCAACTCAGGTTAATGCATTATTTTATAAATTTTTCGGCTTAAATCAATTAGTTTTGCAACAAAACTAATTTTCAGCAAAATGTCAGTAAAAAAAATCCAATCTGCACTCATTTCAGTTTTTCATAAAGACAATCTAGAGCCGATCATTCAAATATTAAAAGATAAAGGGGTTAAAATCTACAGCACAGGAGGTACACAAAAGTTTATTGAAGACCAAGGTGCTGAGGTTACAGCGGTTGAAGATTTAACTAGCTACCCTTCAATTTTGGGGGGAAGAGTCAAGACACTGCACCCTAAAGTTTTTGGAGGAATACTCAGTAGACGAGAATTAGAATCAGACAAAGCGCAATTAAAAGAATACGATATACCTGAAATAGATTTAGTAATTGTTGATTTATACCCTTTTGAACAAACGGTTTCTTCCGGTGCTAGCGAGCAAGACATAATTGAAAAGATTGATATAGGTGGGATTTCCTTGATTAGAGCAGCCGCTAAAAACTTCAAGGACGTTGTGATTGTAGCCTCTCAAAAGCAGTATGCAGACTTGGAAAACGTCTTGGCAGAGAAAGACGGTAGCACTGATTTACAGGACAGAAAATCCTTTGCCTCGCATGCATTTAATGTGTCTTCTCACTATGATACTGCCATTTTCAATTATTTTAATGGAGATGATGCTATTGCAGGTTTTAAGCAGAGCATATCCGAAAATAAGACTTTACGTTATGGTGAAAACCCTCATCAAAAGGGAGTTTTTTTTGGAGATTTAGAGGAACTTTTTGATCAATTGAATGGAAAGGAACTATCGTATAATAATCTTGTGGATGTAGACGCGGCAGTTTCATTGATCGAAGAATTTGAAAACGAAACTGCTTTTGCCATATTAAAACATACTAATGCCTGCGGAATGGCTTTGGGAAATACAGTAAAAGAAGCTTATCAAAAAGCATTTGCTGCTGACACACTTTCGGCCTTTGGCGGTGTTTTGATTACGAATGAAGTTGTAGATAAAGAAGCTGCCGAAGAAATGCATTCGCTGTTTTTTGAAATTCTAATTGCACCTGATTTTACTGCAGAAGCTTTGGAAGTACTTAAAGGGAAAAAGAACAGAATATTATTGAAAAAGAAAACGAATCTGGCCACCAAGAAGCAGTTTAAAAGTTTACTAAATGGAGTAATTGAACAGGACAGAGATTTGCATACTGATAGCCGATCAGATTTGAAAGTAGTGACTAAAGCAGCACCAACTGCCGAAGAAGAAAAAGCACTACTATTTGCCTCAAAAATTTGTAAGCATACCAAATCGAATACTATTGTATTAGCAAATAATGGCCAATTGCTGGCAAGTGGAGTTGGTCAAACTTCACGAGTAGATGCCTTAAAGCAAGCAATTGAAAAGGCTAAGGTTTTTGGCTTTGATTTAAATGGAGCGGTTATGGCTTCTGATGCGTTTTTCCCGTTTCCTGATTGTGTAGAAATTGCAGATCAGGCCGGTATCACAGCTGTTATCCAACCTGGTGGATCTATCAAAGATCAAGACAGCATTGACTACTGTGATACGCATGGGATGAGAATGGTCACTACAGGAATTAGACATTTCAAACATTAGGATATTAATCTTTAGATAAATCCCGAAATATTTTCGTTGAACTGCTTAATTTATCAAAGTAATTTGTAAATTTCCAAAGCGTTAATTTTTAAATATATTATACAAAAACATCCATGGGGATATTTGATTTCTTTTCAAGTGACATAGCCATAGATTTAGGTACAGCCAATACCTTAATTATTCATAAAGACAAAATAGTGGTGGACGAGCCTTCCATCATTGCCATTGATAAAGCTACTAACAAAGTGTTGGCCATAGGGCGCCAAGCCATGCAAATGCATGAAAAAACTCACGAAAACATAAAGACCATTCGGCCTTTAAAAGATGGGGTAATTGCTGACTTCCATGCTGCGGAGCATATGATTCGTGGGATGATAAAAATGATTGATGGAGGGAAAAGGAGTTTCATGCCGTCTTCCCACAGAATGGTGATTTGTATTCCTTCCGGAATAACAGAGGTGGAAAAAAGAGCCGTTCGAGATTCAGCTGAGCATGCAGGCGCTAAAGAGGTTTATATGATTCACGAACCTATTGCTGCTAGCATCGGGATTGGTGTAGATATAGAACAGCCGGTGGGATCAATGGTTGTTGATATTGGAGGTGGAACAACCGAGATTGCCGTTATAGCACTTTCCGGAATTGTATGTGATCAATCCATTCGAGTAGCAGGTGATACATTCACAAAAGACATTTTGGATTATATGCGAAGGCAACACAATCTTTTGATTGGGGAGCGTTCTGCTGAGAAAATTAAAATAGAAGTAGGAGCTGCTTTAACAGAACTAGATGACGGACCTGAAGATTATGAAATCAGAGGGCGAGACTTGATGACGGGAATTCCGAAAGTTATTAAAGTTTCTTATTCAGAAATTGCTTTTGCTATTGATAAATCGGTATCAAAAATAGAGGAGGCGGTGCTTAAAGCACTGGAGATTTCCCCGCCAGAGTTGTCGGCAGATATTTATGATAATGGAATTCATTTAACTGGAGGAGGTGCTTTATTAAGAGGGCTCGATAAAAGATTAGCACTTAAAACCAAGTTACCGATTCATGTTGCTGATGATCCATTGAGAGCGGTAGTTCGTGGTACTGGTTTGGCTTTGAAAAATTTGAATCATTACAAAGCCGTTTTAATGAGTTAAATGAATTATTTGATACAAAATATTTTTGGAAAAGGGAATCCTACGAAAGGCATTCCTTTTTCCTTTTTAAAGCAATTTATTTTTTTGCCTGTAATCCAAAAGGTAAATGCGTAGGCTATTTCAATTTATTTATCAATATAGGGCTTTCTTTATCTTTTTATTATTGGAAGTCATCAGTGGCTGGCTTGTCGTTAATCATAATGATTATATAAGCGCGTCATATTTCAATAGTTCAAGTGCCATAGCAGGAAATGTTTATGAAAATAAACAAGCGGTACAAGATTATTTCCAGCTAGCGAAAGTGAATAAAAACCTAGTTCAAGAAAATGAACTATTGCGTAACCGGCTAGCGGGGGATAGTATTTTTCTAGATACTGCAGAAGTAAATATACCATTTGAGCTTTCAGGGCAATATGAATTTGTAACAGGAAAAGTTGTTAATAATTCTGTCCATCGTTTTAGAAACTATTTTACCCTAAACATTGGAAGTGAAGAAGGCGTGGAGGAAGGAATGGGTGTGATTAATCCTCAAGGTCTAGTCGGAAAAATTAAAAGTGTATCAACTAATTTTTCTACTGCTTATTCTGCTTTACATAGCAGTTTGCTAATATCTGTGCTAATTGATGATACAGAGACTCTATGTACGGCAAAATGGTCCGGTGAAGACCCTACTGAAATCTCATTAGAATATGTTCCGCGACACATTAAAGTACAAGAAGGGATGCAAGTGGTAAGCTCTGGCTATGATTCCATTTTTCCACAAGGAGTTAAATTAGGAAAGGTCAAAAATGTTGAAATAGATGAAGAATCAACTTTTTATGATATTGAAGTGTCGCTATCTGCGGATTTCTTCAGTTTGGATTACGTGTATGTAATTGGAAATAAATTGATGCAAGAGAAAGATTCGTTGGAACAAGAATTACAATCAGAATATGAACAGTAGCAATAATGTAAAACAAATTTTGATCTGGGTGCTGTTCGTAGCATCTCAAATATTGTTTGCACAAAATTTCGTGTTGTATAATCGCGCATTCTGTTTTGTATATGTTGGATTCTTGCTATTACTACCTTTAGGAATATCCAGAAATTACATTTTACTAATTGGCTTTTTCACAGGGTTTATTATAGATGTCTTTTACAACAGTCTGGGAACCCATATGGCAGCCATGACTCTAATTGCCTTTTTAAGGCCAATTTGGTTAAATGCGATTACCCCGAGAGGAGGGTATGAAAATGTCGATAGTCCCGCCATTAAAGACTTAAGTCTGTCATGGTTTTTGGCTTATGCATTACCATTAATGTTTTTGCATTTAGCAGTGGTCTTTTTTATTGAAGCAGGTGGCTTTCACATGTTTTTTTATGTGATTTCGAAGGTGTTATTGAGCACTTTATTAACTGCATTGGTGTTAGTAATCCTACAATATCTTTTTTATTCAAAAGGAAGGTTTTCATGATAGAGAATAGGAAATACATCATTCAAATTTTAATCATAGTAGTTGGATTAATATTCTTATTGAAGTTATTCTCCATTCAAGTGATGGATAGTCGTTACAAAATGGCGGCTGAAAACAATGTGATCAACAAGGTGGTGCAATATCCTTATAGAGGATTGATCTTAGATAGAAATAGGCAAATTATTGTGCACAACACGCCTGTCTATGATATAATGGTTGTCCCAAAAGAGGTGGAGGTTCAAGACACCACTACTTTTTGCGATCTGTTGAACATTACAAGAGAAGAGTTTCAGTCGAAAATCCAAAAAGCAAAAGAATATTCGTACATAAAACAATCTCTTTTTTATCCGCAATTAAGTAATGAGGAATTTGCCAAGATTCAAACTCGTTTGGTTGAATATCAAGGGTTTTATCCTGTGGCGCGAACGGTTAGAAAATATCCGGAGCCTATCCTAGCTAATGGACTGGGATATATCGGTGAAGTAAGCAAAAGACAGTTAGAAAGAGATACTACTAACTATTACAAACAAGGGGATTTTATAGGGATTTCTGGTATTGAGGCCGCATATGAGGAAGAATTGAGAGGAAAAAGAGGGGTAAAATATAAATTAGTAAATGTAAGAGGAATTGAAAAAGGGTCTTTTAATGATGGGAAATTTGATACACTTTCTGTTCCGGGAAATAATTTAGTATCCACTATCGATTTGGATCTTCAGAAATATGCAGAGTATTTGATGGACGATAAAGTGGGGAGTATTGTGGCTATTGAACCGTCAACAGGTGAAATTTTGGCGTTTGTAAATAGCCCTTCTTATGACCCCAACATGTTAGCGGGAAGAAACTATAGTAAGAACTTTGGAGAGCTAAATAAAGATACGCTAAAACCGCTTTTCAACAGGCCAATTATGGCTCAGTATCGACCGGGTTCGGTATTTAAATTAGTACAATCCTTAATTGCTTTACAAGAGGGAGTGATTACACCATCTACAAGAACGGTATGTAACAGAGGGACTATCAATTGTCACGGGTCTCATACCAATGAAGATTTACATGGCGCTATCAAGTATTCCTGTAATCCTTACTTTTATCATACTTTTAGAAAGATCATCCAGCAGGGAAAGGTAGAGGGGATGAACAAGGATGCGAGAGTGGGACTAACTACTTGGAACAACTATTTAAGTGACTTGGGATTTGGTAGAAGATTAGGCATCGATATTCCAAACGAAAGTCCCGGTATGGTTCCAGGCCCTACCTACTATGACCGATATTATCAGAAAGATCATTGGAATTTCTATACTATTTTCTCTTTAAGTATTGGAGAAGGAGAATTGTTGACTACACCCTTACAAGTGGCTAATCTAGCTTCAATTTTAGCAAATAGGGGCTATTACATCCAACCACATATGGTAAAAGGTATTGAAACCTCAGATTCTTACTACAACATTCAATATGACAGGCAGAATACTGGTATTGATTCTGTTCATTTTAAAACGGTCGTAGATGCGATGGGCGAAATTGTGGATGGAACCGCTAGAGTAGCTAGGGTAAAAGACATACAAATTGCAGGAAAGACAGGTACTGTACAAAATAAGAATAGCTTTGACCACTCCGCTTTTATGGCTTTTGCACCCAAAGAGAATCCAAAAATTGCCATTTCGGTTTATGTTGAAAATGCAGGTTGGGGCGGAGGAGTTGCTGCAGCAATAACAGGTTTACTTATTGAAAAATACATTAAAGGTGAAGTCGCTTCTAATAGAGCTTGGGTGGAAAATTACGTCATGACCAAAGCATATTTAAATAATTTATGAGAAGGCAGGATAGTTTATGGAATAGGGTCGATTGGTTGCTGATAGCGGTATTTTTCATATTGGTTATCTTAGGATGGCTAAATATTTATGCAGTAGTTTATGATGCAGAACAGAGCCAAAATATTTTCAGTTTTGATCTAAATTCAGGAAAACAACTAGCATGGATTGCCGGATCGCTTGTGATTATTATAGCGATAATGATTCTGGATTATAAATTCTTTGATAGTTTCGCTTATTATATATATGCGGGTTTTTTGGTGCTTCTGGTACTAGTTTTATTTTTCGGAAAGGAAATAGCTGGAAATCAATCCTGGTTTGTTTTTGGCCCCGTTCGACTCCAACCCTCTGAATTCACGAAATTTGCTACCGCTTTGGCAGTGGCCAAGTATTTTAGCGCTAAGAATGTACGCCTCGACAAATTCAATGAACAGATTAAATCCTCATTGTTGGTATTGGTGCCCATGATTTTAATTGTATTACAAGGTGATGCAGGAACTGCAATGGTGTTTATTAGCTTTATTATTGTTTACTATAGAGAGGGACTTCCTTCTTTTTATGTGATCACCGGGCTGTCGGTTGCTATCATTTTCATTTTGACCTTGCTTGTTGATCAATTGTATTTAACTATTGGGGTCATAGTTTTAGCTACTATTATTGTTGTCATCAATAATAAGCGATTAAAGAATATTGGAGTGACAATTTTGATGGCTGTCATTGTTATTGGCGTAATACAAAGTGTTGATTATGTTATATCAGATGTGCTCAAACCCCATCAACAAAATAGATTAAAGGCTTTGGTTAACCCTGATGCAGATCCTTTAGGCTATGGCTGGAATGTTACCCAATCAAAAATAGCCATTGGCTCTGGTGGTACATTTGGGAAAGGTTTTCTCGAAGGAACCCAAACTAAGTTCGACTTCGTCCCGGAGCAAAGTACAGATTTTATTTTCTGCACTATTGGTGAAGAACATGGCTGGGCGGGAAGTTTTGTTTTGATAGTACTTTTTTTGGTGCTAATGATCAGAGTCGTTTTTATTGCAGAAAGGCAGAAATCAAATTTTGCAAGAATTTATGGCTATGCAGTAGCGGGGATATTCTTTTTTCACTTTGGAATTAATATAGGCATGACTATAGGACTTTTTCCTGTCGCGGGTATTCCACTTCCATTTTTTAGCTATGGAGGCTCTTCACTTTGGTCTTTTACTATTTTGCTATTCGTATTGATTAAGCTAGATGCCCACAGGATGCAGGTATTGACCCGTTAATTAATCTCCATCGGAATCACTAAAAGTGGTCACCAATCCTAGTTGACTCATCAAATCTGTTTTGAGTATGATACTTAGATTAAGAGATTCAAGATATAACAGATCAACTTTTTTTGATTCTTCAAGTATGAGTTCTGACAATGGTTTTTTTTCTCCTTCTAGATTAGCTTTTAGGCTATTAATCTGTTGGTTGATCTTTACGTCTAATTGTATATTATCTGACATCTTGATATTCAAAGAGTTTAGATAATCATCAACACCTTCTTTGGTTCCCCCATTAAATGATTCTTGTAATGCTTCCAACTTTGACTCGATTAATTCTGAGGAGATTTTGCTATATGGAGCTTGAAGATTAAAGATGTTCCTTTCAATACCCACAGTTTTTCCTGCGGGTCTTCCAATTTCATCTCCCTTCATATAGTCTACTACTTCAATCCACTGATTAGCAAGTTTGGTTATACTCGACATTAATTCGCTTCCTGTGTTTTGGGCAAATTCTTTTGCATATTGATCTCTCCATTTTTTCAATACCTGCCGATTCAATTCCACTAAGCGATTACATAGCATTTCCATAAAGGCGATTTTAGTTTTCTGATCAACTGAATCTTCTGTAAAAAGTAGAAATTCTAAAGCCCCTAATCCTTGGCTATTACTTCCTAGCGATTGGATGTGGTCTCGGTTTCCATCAAAGTTGGATACTTGCTTTGACAGTTTTGTGGTATCCACCGGAAAGTAGTAAAAGCTGTTTTTAATTAGCAACTCATCTACTGGTCCAAAACGATAGGGCGCGGTTTTAGCCCAATTTATTGCAGCTGTTTTCCAAGAATTTCGCAAGATATTGATACGAGCAGTATCAGTTTTATTTCTGGAAGCAACTAATTCATGTTGCAGGTTTTCAAAGCTGGCAAGACTTTTTTCGTAGGCAGGGATTGCCAAGTTAAAGGCAATATTTTTAAGCATTGGACCTTTGTCGAAATCTGTTTTTTCCTTAGTGTCACTGCAACCAAAGAGTAGCACTGTTAGCCCGAAATAAATAACGATTATATTTTTCATCTTATAAGGAATTAACAAAAGAGATTAAATTTTCCCTTTCAATTTTCGATAAATTTTTAAACTCAGTTTTCGTTCTTTCAGCTTCCCCTCCGTGCCAAAGAATGGCTTCTTCTACATTTCTTGCTCTGCCATCGTGGAGTAAAGTAGTATGTCCGTTAACAGTTTTTACTAATCCAATACCCCACAGCGGAGCTGTCCTCCATTCAACTCCACTTGCATCACCATCTGGCCTTTGATCTGCTAGTTCTTCTCCCATATCGTGTACCAATAAATCCGTATATGGGTAAATCTTCTGTTTACCAAATTCAGGGATATCATTATGCTGAGCAGTTGTAAATGAGGGGTTATGGCAACTACTGCAGCCAATTTCGGAAAATAGCTGAGCTCCTTGCATTACTTTTTCGCTGTTCGGTTCTCTCCTCTTAGGAACTGCCAAAACCTGTGAATATAGCGTCACGCGATCTAAAATATCATCGGATACCTCAGGATTACCACCGTTCGCAGCCTGAATCAGTTTTCCTTGATTCGAGGTTTCATTTTCTGCTGGAAATAGAGAACTACTTAACCCCATATCTCCCTGGAAAGCTGCAGCAACCTGCTGTCTTACATTTGGTTCATTAGCTTTCCAGCCAAATCTGCCTAACTGGAGGTTGTCCGTCAACACATTTTTAACATAATTTGGCCGCCCAGAAATGCCGTCACTGTTATGATCCTGCGGATCTGATAGCGCAAGTATGTCATCTGCAGCAATGGCTTCCAATAAACCTAATCCGATAATATGTGGTGCTACTCGTGGAGAAACCAATACATCCTGCTGCATGGATCCATAATTCAACTGGGTGAATGTATACAAAGGTTTTCGTAGAGAGTATCTTTCTCCATCAGGATAAGCCCCTATAATTTCTTCATAGTTGATTTCTACTTGACCCTCTTCTTTCTCTCCTAAAATAGCAAGGTGGTTAAATTGATTGCCGTAATTAGGTTCTGGTTTTGTTTTTCCGCCCTCAGTTGGTACACTTAATCTAAAAAGTAGAGCGGACGATTGGCCTTTCTCAAAGCCAGGTTCTCCCTTGCCATCCAAAAAATGACAGCTTGAACATGATTTGGCATTGAAAAGGGCTCCTAGTCCATCTAGGTCAGCCGTTGAGGATGGAGCTGTTACCCAGTTTCTTTTGAAAAATGCATTGCCGGTCACGAACTGCATTTGCTGATCACTTGAAATATTGGGTGCGGCATGACCGAAAGCATTTACAGAGAAATCATCGGTTGTTGCTCGTCCACCCGGATACATTGCTGTTTCGCTCACTGCTTGATAGGTGCTTTTACTGCCGCAAGCATTCAAAATAATCGCGGCTATAAGAAGCGCCAGAAAGTATGCATTGTAACTCATCTACAGCTCGGGTTTATATTGCTTCAGGGTCAAACTGGAATCCAAATTTGCTAGCAGTTGCGGCTAACAGATCTCCTTGCTTTCGAAATAAGCCTATGGTCTTGGCAATTTGCGCCCTCCCGCTCTCCTCTTTTATTTGCTGATCGAATGGAGCTTCAATCTTTTTACTTTCAGCTATTCCTGTGGCAATCGTTTTTTTCAATTCATCTGCCAATACTTGGTCTTTTTGTTTTAACACATCAAATATGCTCGGGCCTGATATATTATTTTCCCCTGTAAAAGACTGATATTTTCCTAAGAAGACGTTTTCAATGCCTTTAGCATTAGCCACAATATCATTATGGGTATTATCACTAAAACAAGAATGCTCATCTTCTTTGGATCGTAAGTCGTAAGCCACAAACATTCGTTCTCCTGCTAATTCTCCTTTACTTAGTTTGCCAAGACCAGATACAATTTTTTCTATAGATTGATCTGGGTTTGCTACAAATTTAGCACGGTAATTTTGTTGGTTTGGCTCCCATCCTGCCATGACTGAATTCAAGTCTTTGATCAGTAAATTCACTGTTTCAAGCAGATATTTTTTTCTCCTATCAGCATTTTTTGCACTTCCTTTCTCTCCTTCTATATAATCTAGATACGTCCGTTGACCGGCCCTGGGCCATCACTTAGATCCTGGCCCCAGAGTAAGAATTCAATTGCATGGTAACCAGAGCTAACATTAGTTTCACTCCCTTTTTCGTTCATAGAGGCAATGAATGCTGTCGTTATCTCGGGAAATTTTTCTGGGCTATTGATGATATTAACATTGGTATTTTCAGCGGCAACGTAGTCTATATATGCTTCATCTAATGGCCATGCATTTATTTGTCCTTCCGGACCGTTTTCTCCATCTATCGGTCCACCATAAAAACGGAAGGCTTCGGATTGGCCATAACTTTTTCTCGCTAAAATCCATGCTTCTTTGCTTTTTGCAAACCCTGATTCGGTTGGGTTTTCAAGGAAACTTATGATTACTTTTCTTAGTGCAATTGCATGCGTATGTACATCCTGATAATTCGCGTAGACAATGTTGCTATAGTTTTCTACGACCTCTTTGTTTGTGACCTGTTCCTGTGAACTGCAAGAAAAGAAGACAAATGCTGACATGAATAGGTAAATCGCGCGCTTCATTTTATTTAGATTTATTAAATATAATGCAAAAGTAACACAGAATGTTTTGAAAAAAAATGAAGTTTAAAAGAATGCACCAGACTTATTACCTTCCAAATCGCTTTTCCACTAGTTCCATAAACTCTTGCACTTCCTCAGTTTCCATATCCCAATTATATTTATCAGCGAATGATTTTTTAATATGGGATGATGCTTCTTTATGGTTTTCCATATTGTCAATTTGCTCTACAGCAGAGAGGAACTGATTTTGCTTGCCATCAAACAATTCGTTCACAAACATAAACCGCTGATTGAGAGTCAGCATTTTCATCATGCTTTTTCTACCGCTTTTCGCGAGCGTATCTGCCAGGCTTTGCTTCTCCTTGCTTTGCAGTTTTTCATTTAGCATACCAGGATGTTCTTTTTCTTCCTCTAAGTAAACATCGGCAATTGAAAGCGGCAAAGTTTTGGAAAACTCAGACAAAAGGGGTTGAATATCAGCAGGTTGTTCATCAGCATTGCTGCAGACTTCATTAAACATTTCAAATGCAGTATCATTGAAAACTACCTGCTCTTTATGCGATTCGAAATTCTCAATAAGGCCATCTAAAAGAAAATCGTTGAACTTAATATACTTTTTTAAATCTTTCAGATCCGATAGACGTAATCGACTATCATCTCTCTGGTTAATTTCCTTAGAATAAAAATCATAGGGGGAGAAAGCTAGTAAAACACTATCTTTGATGGACTCCTTTAATAAGGGTTCGAAATGTTCTTTTTTAACATAGATATGACGGGAGAGCGTATTCATGAAGTCCTTCATGGCTTTTTTTACCTCATCGCTATGGTAATCGAAGTAAGGACTTTGCAACTTTGCATTCTCTTTTTTCCATTTTTTGAAAAGATTTTTGAGCACCATTAAATTGATCTGCTTGTTGGGGCTCAGTTCTAAAATCTCTTTTCCGCTAATATGAGATGAATTGCTGAAGAAAGTTTGACAAAGTTGTTTTGCTAATGCTTTGCTATAAGCATCAATTGCCTGATGATTTAATTTGCTCTCCATTATTTATTTTACTTTTTTTGCAATTTATTCTTATGCCTGAAATTGAGATTTCTAACCTTTATGAACGCAAGATAATCACTAATAGCACAGAAAAAAGAGCATTAGAGATTATACACGAAAACTTTATTGATTGGATGCATGCCTGTGGAAAAAAAGGTAGGTGCACCACTTGCAAAATGATAGTGGAGCAAGGAATGGAAAATTTGGGCCAGTTGACGTCCGCAGAGGAAAGATTTCGAAACCAGAATAGATTAAAGAATAATGAAAGATTAGCATGCCAAGCAGTTGTAGTGGGTGATATTAAGATAAAAGTGGCAGAGCGAAATAAGTTTCCTCACATGGAATATTCAGATTGAAAGATTTGGTTAATGAAACCTGTCAGGTTTCATGTAATCAAATGTAGAAATATAGTAAATAAGTTTATACTTCGAAAAAAGGAGAAACCTGACAGGTTTTAAGCATATAAATGTATTATTGAGAAATGTTTGTAGAGCCACATATAGGGAGAGAAGAAGGAGGAAAAGGCAAAGGATGGATAGAACTGATTTGTGGTTCTATGTTCAGCGGAAAAACTGAGGAGTTAATACGTAGATTAAACCGGGCGCTAATCGCCAAGCAGAGAGTGGAGATTTTCAAACCGAAAATCGACAAGCGTTACGATGAAACAGAAGTTGTTTCTCATAACAAAACTGCAATCCGATCTACTCCCGTGGATTTCGCAGAAGACATCTTATTATTTTCCGGTAATTCAGAAGTAGTAGGAATTGATGAAGCCCAATTTTTTGACTCGGAGATAGTTAATGTAGTTAATGCTCTCGCAAATCAGGGTAAACGGGTAATCATTGCAGGTTTAGATATGGATTTTAGCGGTAAAGCTTTTGGATCGATACCCGAATTAATGGCTACCGCAGAATATGTCACAAAAGTCCACGCTATTTGCGTAAAATGCGGAGGAATAGCCTCTTACTCTTATCGCCTGAGTGATGAAAAACAGAAAGTCATGCTGGGGGAAAAAGATAAATATGAGCCTAGATGCCGGAAGTGTTTCCATGGCTCCTAGTTCATTAGTTAGGTTTTTAAATAACTACTAATCAAAATACCACAACATCTTAATTTTCAGTTATTATATTTGAAAACAATATTCACTGCACCTAAAGAGCTATGCTGAAAGCACTTTCATTTTCATGTTTTTTATTATTTGGTTTCTGTCTCGTGGCGCAAGACATACCCATGGGTAGCTGGAGAAATCATGCAGATTATTCTACAGGAAAAAATGTGTCGATTTTCGATGGGAAAGTTTTCTGTGCTAGCACGAACGGTATATTTTATTTCGATCAAGATGATGGAAGTCTCAATACCTTAAGCGCCACTGATGGATTAAGTAGCCTTAACATTAGCATGCTGAAGAAAATTGACGATGTTTTACTCATAGCCTATGACGATGGTTTGATGGATGTATTGGATAAGGAGCTTTCCATTACAACTTTCAATGAACTTTTTGAGTCAGAACTTAGGGGCAGTAAAAGAATCAATGCAGCTGTACAAGTAGAGGAAATTGTTTATTTAGCTACAGATTTCGGAGTGGTGTTATATAATGCTGAGGAAAACGAATTAATTGATGCTTTTTTAGATTTAGGGGAAAATGGAGAAACTACTGTTATTAATGGAATTAGTAGCGATGGAGAAAAGCTTTATCTAAGTACTGAAAATGGATTCTTGATTGGAGATTTACGGAGTAATCTCAATTTAAAAGATTTTCAAAACTGGGAAAGAGAGTATTTAAACGGAGAAGTAGCTATCCAAAGCACCGCTTTTTATCAAGAGGATTTTTTTGCATTAGGGACGAACGATAGTATTTACCAACGACAGAATGGAAGCTGGCAGTCAGTTTTCGGATTGGGAAGTCCAATTGAGAAACTAAACTCTATTAATGAAAGCCTATATTTATCATCGGGATCCGAGCTTTTTCGATGGAGGGAAAACACTTTTGTATTAGATTTTAGTGTAAATGAAGCTGTGCAGATTCATGATTTTGTATTTGTTGAAAATCAATTCTTCTTGGCAGATGAAGTTTTAGGCTTAATTCGCTTTCAAGATGGTGCTCAAGAACGTCTAATTCCTCAAGGGCCCAAAGGCAGAACTCAAAGTCTTCATCAATTAGAACAATATACAGTTCATTTAGCAGAAACTACCCCTGGGTTTTCCTATTTTGAAAATGGGAGTTGGACTTATATCCAAAAGGATGTTGGTGGTAATCACTTAGCTTTTTTTCAAGACGTTGCACTGGATTTGCTTTCTGGAAATGGAATTTTCCTCAGTAAAGAAGATGGACTTTTTAGCTGGGACACTGAAGATATTGTAGCACTTGACATTGATATTTCTTTAATTTCAGACTGGGTTAGTCTAGCCGAAAGCCCTCAAGCTAGCTATTGGGCTTTAGTGAAGACCGAAAATAATCTTTATGCAGTTTTCAATCCCGAAACAGAGAACTTGGTAGAAATTAATTTACCAGCTAGTACAACAGTAAGTGATTATTTAATCGTGCCCAATGGCGACCATTACATCGCGACCACTTCTGGTGTGTTTGTTTTCAATCCCGAAAGTGGACTAGAAAGAAGACTTACTACTGTTTTGGGAAATGGGAATTTACCCAATAACCGAATTAAGGACTTAGCAATGGATTTAAATGGACAGCTGTGGATTGCCACTGAAAGTGGTGTTGCATTTTTCAATCGTTTTCAAGGAGTGCTGGACGGTGACAATGTGGATGCATCTCAGCCTATTTTTGAAGGCTTTTTCCTTTTTGATGGAATTCCTGTTAATCATGTGGTAGTCGATGGTGGCAACAGGAAATGGATGAGTACACGAGATGGCTTGTGGCTTTTTGACGAAAATATTGAGCGAAATATTGTTCACCTCAGGAGGTCGAACAGCCCCATTATAAATACCAATATACAGCAAATGGTAGTCAACCCTCTAAATGGTGAGCTATTCATTACCTCTTCCAATCAATTTCTTTCTTACAGAACAGATGCAACTCGAGCAGGAGCCAACCATTCTAATGTGGAGGTTTTCCCAAATCCCGTCCGGCTATCAATTAATAGTACAGTCAGCATTCGTGGATTGGCCTACAACAATGAAGTTATGATTACGGATATTGCTGGAAACCTCATTCATAAAGGGAAAGCAAACGGAGGTACCTTCTCATGGGATTTAGACAATTATAGTGGATTCAGAGCCAAAAGTGGAGTCTATTTAGTTTTTTCTATTAATGCAGATGGAACTGAAACTTTTCAAACGAAATTTGCGGTAACGCCTTAAGCCATGCTTCACAAAACCAAAGGCATAGTATTAGGGCATGTAAAATACGGGGAAAGCTCCTTGATCATCCAGATCTACACCGAAAAATTTGGGATTCAATCGTATATCGAAAATGGGGTACGAAAAGCTAAAGCCAAACATAAAATGGCGATTTTCCAGCCTTTGACATTATTGGACTTAGTGGTTTACAAAAAATCAAATAGTAGGATTAACCGTATGTCGGAAATAAAAGTGAACCCACCCTACCGGACAATACCTTATGAAATTATAAAATCCTCAATCGGTTTATTCTTGGCGGAATTTCTGAATCATATTTTGCGAGGAGAGGAAGATGAAAACCCGATGATGTTTGGATTTATACATGATAGTTTCACATATTTTGACCAGAAAGAGGAAAGCTATGTGAATTTTCACTTACAGTTTTTAGCGCAGCTGTCTTCATATTTGGGGTTCAAACCTTCTGGAGCTGTGGAGATAATGGATGAACTTTCTCAATATCATCAAATTAAATTACGACCAGATGAAATGCTCAAACTGGAAGAACTTTTAGATAATGACCTAACTTATGATTTAAAAGTTACAGCAGAACAAAGACAACAATTACTAAACGTGTTGATTCAGTTCTATCAAATTCACAGTCATTCGTTCAAGGAAATTAAATCTCTTCGAGTTTTACATGAGGTATTGAGTTAAAGGGAGCTATACAAAGTTTGATTTATGAAGAGCTATTGAATAGAAAGTAAAAACTTTTCCAAAGCTTGTTACTTTGGAAAAGTCATAATCAAAGTTTAGATTTTTTCGATTGCTTCCTCAATACGGTACGGTCCAGAAAGTAATTCTAAGGATTTTCTGTAGGTTTCTTCAGCTTCTAGGGACTTAACCACTACATCTGCAACATCCCATCTTGGTATTGAGCCTCCTCTTTCGTCCGTTCTTTCACCATAATCTACTTTGCCTTTGGGTTCGTCATCAGTTAACATGCCTGGTTTAAGAATTGTGTAATTCAAACCGGTCTGTTGTAAATAGTCATCAGCTGCTGACTTTGCATGGTAATAGGCTCCCATGTTTTCTGGCCATTCTGATGGACTAAAATCGGCACCAAAAGCACTTACCATCATAAAGCGATCAAATTTATGCTGTACAGCTAAATCAATTGCTTTAATAGCACCTTGCTGATCAATCGCTTTTGTTTTATCATCCCCAGTGTGTCCACCACTTCCTGCCGTGAAAACAATGGCATTATTTCCTTCATAGGCATGACTGAAGTCTTCCTCCAAGTCACCTAAAACCGTCTTGATTCCTTTTTTCTCAAATTGCTCTCTTTGAGATTCTTTTCTTACCATGGCTATGGCATCGTGAGGTGAGTTGCTATGAATTTTATTAACTATTTTCTGGCCAATTTTTCCGTTGGCTCCTATTACTAATATGTTCATATAATAATGTTTTTAGATTTTTAGTATGTTAAGTTATACGGATTTAGCACCATAGGTTTAGAAATTTTCATAGTCGATTTATTTTTATGTACTAATTTCTTAATTTTAAAGTTCACAGGATGAACTTATACTTAAACTATTAACTCTATTTAAAAATGAAGAAAGCATTAGGCATTATCGCTATTTTAGTTTTTACCTTTACTCAATTAAAATCACAGGATAAGCCAAATTCATTAAACAAAGGAGAGCAAGTAAGCGTTTCTGATCATTTGATAAAAATTGAAACCGGGTTGCCGTCACTTGTAGGCCTATCATATGAGAAGAAATTAAATCAGAATATTTCTTTATATAATAGCATAAGTCTGCTTGGTGCTTTTGGAGGAGGTTCATTCTCTCGAACTTTCTACGGAGTGGATAATTATTATCTTTTAACACCCCAAATAAAAATGCAACCTCGATTGTATCATAATCTGGGAATGAGAGCTATAAAAGGTAAAAATGTAAATTTTAATGCGGCAAATTACTTAGGACTTTCGGCCAGCTTTTATCATACCTCTTTTTTTCTAACTAATGCACAAGCATTTCCACAAGGGCCGGCAGTGTTGGATGTACAGTTAGCATATGGAATACAAAGGATATTCTTTAAAAAATTTAATATTGATTTAGCATTTGAACCTGGTCTTGAGTTCACTCAAGGCGAAATCGGAGCTTTTATAGGGCTTAATTTACAATTAGGGGTTGTGGTGTTTTCGAATTAAGGTACTTAATATTCATTTTATTTGAGTTTATAATTTTTCAAATCACAAATTCAACTGCCCTATATGACTTATCTGCAAAAAGAAATATACAAAGAAAGCATTCAAGCAAAGAGCAGAAATTAAATTTAAACCCATAGTCCAACCAAAATTTGCATATTTTTCATTTCTATGAACCAAAGCAAACCAGATTAGAAAATAGATGACTGTAGGCGCCATAAAAAGCAAAAAGGCAATACCCATTTTTTCATTATGGTAATTCAAAAAGTAATATTCAAATCCCAGAGTAGCTAGAAGAAAAGTAACCAAGGTAAACAGAAAGGTTCCTTTAATGCCCAATACTATGGAAAGCGTATTGTCGCCCCTCTTCCCATCTTCTTTATGTTGGTAAATTTGAGTCATGGGATAGGAGCCCCATAAAAAAGCAGAAGTTAATAAGCCAGGTAATATCACTTTCCATTTCAAGGCAATTTCCCATCCAAAATCATTGATACCGACATATGACATATAAAAAGTAAAAACGCCTTGAAAAAAACCAGCCACTAACCATCCTACCCAAGGATACTTCTTTAGACGGATTCCGGGGTGACTGTATGCCTTTGAAGCCAAACCATAGACAAAAACCAATAACGCAAATTCCATGCTGATGAGCCAAGCCAAGGCAATTCCTATAAAATCGAAAATCAAACTTGTATAATATAAGCCAATAGAAACAGGAGGAGGCTTTTTCATTAAGCCTATACTATCTTCGTCTTTGTCGAAATAAGAATTATAGGCATTACTGGCGGGGTAAATGAAAAAATGCAAAATCACAAAAGTTAGAATAATTCTATCTTCTCCTAAATTTGGACTTATTCCTAAAGCAAAAATGTAAACAGGCAATAGAAAGAAGGAAAAAGGAATCCTTAGATGCTGAAGGATATGAATAGCTTTTTTCATACGTACTTAAATGTTTTTTAATAGCCAGCCTTTCTCAAAAATTCGAGAGAAGCCTTGGAGTTGTTAATGTTTATCAATCCACAGGAACATGAAATCTTGTTTCTGTTTTTCAAATTAGGTTGACATGTTTTTGTTTATGACTATTTCATAAACAAAATCGAAAATTTTTGCTTAATATAGTCATTCAAGAATAATATATGCCATACATTAACCTGATTTCTCCTGCCAATCCGCAGATTAGTATTTCCCAAAATGATATAGCCGGCTTTATGCAAAAAGCTATGCATTTGAATGAGGAAAACAGCCGTAAGTTACGGGCCATTTTTAGAATGTCAGGTATTGAAAAGAGACATACAGTTATTCCTGACTATCAATTTGCAGATGATAGAGATTGGAAATTTTATCCGCAATTGAATAATGGAAAATTACTGCCGAGCACAGCTGATCGTATGAAATTATTTGAGCAGCATGCGTTGCCGTTAGCTCAAAAAAGTCTTGAAAGCGTTTTTCAGCAATATGATCCCAAAGATTTCACACATTTAGTAACAGTCAGTTGCACCGGCATGTTTGCTCCGGGTTTGGATATCCAATTGATTAAGAAATCAGGATTGAATTCAGGTATTGAACGAACGTCTATACAGTTCATGGGCTGTTTTGCTGCGTTTAATGCCCTCAAGACCGCCCATCACATCTGTCGCTCCGAACAGAATGCTAAAGTTTTGATCGTTTGTGTGGAGTTGTGCACCATTCATTTTCAATCTGATTTTTCAGAAGACAATTTATTAGCCAATACACTTTTTGGAGATGGGGCTTCAGCAGTGGTAGTCAGTAATGAAAAAACCGAGCAAGCATTGCAAATGAAAGCTTTTAAAAGCGTTGTGGAAGGCGATTCAGAAAAAGAGATGGCTTGGAATATTGGAAACTTAGGTTTTGAAATGAAATTAAGCAGTTATGTCCCGGAGGTAATTGCCCAAAATATTGCTAGATTAGGTGTGGAATTGATGGAAAAATTGCAACTAACTCTAAAGGATATTAATCAGTTTGCTATTCATCCAGGTGGAAAGAGGATTTTGGAAGCAGTGGAAAAAGGCCTAGAGCTACCCAAGGAAATTAATGAATCTGCTT
Source organism: Marivirga harenae (assembly GCF_030534335.1). Classification (GTDB taxonomy): domain Bacteria; phylum Bacteroidota; class Bacteroidia; order Cytophagales; family Cyclobacteriaceae; genus Marivirga; species Marivirga harenae. Next base: position 1,348,680 of record NZ_CP130565.1, read on the forward strand.
ATAAGGTTTTGAAGGAGTTTGGCAATATGTCTTCTCCGACAGTACTCTTTGTTTTGCAGGAAATGTGGAATAAAATTCAACCTAGAGATAAAGTGTTAAGCTTTGCCTTTGGCCCAGGCCTAACGATGGAAAGTATGCTATTGGAGCGTGTAGAAAAATGACAAAAGTTGATTTATCCTATCGGTCGGAAGAAGTAGAAATCATGGATGACTTATCCGATGATAGCCCTGCCCTTTATCGGGCGCTTAAAGAATTGGATATTATCAATCATTGGCTGGGCGGAAATGCTATTACCTTAAGTGCAGTAAAAGAGACGCTCAGAAAACATCCCGATAGAGAATGGCAAATAGCGGATTTAGGTTGTGGAAGCGGAGAGATATTATTGAAAATAGCCAAATGGTGCCGAACTCAGAATATTAAAATTCGACTGCATGGGTTTGATGCCAATCCTAATGTGGTTGCTTATGCCCAAAAGCATTGCGAAGGCTATCCTGAAATCGCATTTCATGCGGAAAACATTTTTTTAGAAGACTTTAAAAACAGAAAGTTTGATGTGATTTGCTGTACACTTTTTCTTCACCATTTTCCTCAAAAAGAATTGGTCAATCTCTTAATACAGTTTCAAGCACAATCAGAGAAAGTGATTATCAATGATTTGCATCGCCACTCTTTCGCCTATTATTCCATTAAATGGATTACCCATTTTTTTAGCAAATCGACTATGGTGCAAAATGATGCTTGTCTTTCAGTGTGGAGAGCATTTTCAAAAAAGGATTGGAAGGATATTTTGAAATTAGCAGGAATCAAAAATTACGAATTGGGTTGGAGATGGGCCTTTAGATGGAGGCTTATTTATTAATTCTAGTTTTCCTTTATCCACATAATTTGCCATTAAACCCAACCTTTTCCCCCTAACGAATGTTAGTTGGGTAGTTAAGCTATTTTAAGCTATATTTGCACTTATTTCAGGAAACGACTAACACAATATTTATGGATTTTGGATTGAATGAAAACCAGGAAATGATTGCGCAAATGGTGCGTGATTTTGGAGCTAAAGAAATTACCCCGCATCGTGACCAATGGGATGAAGAACAACATTTCCCTGTTGATGTGATGAAAAAATTAGGAGGCCTAGGCTTAATGGGTGTTCTCGTTCCTCAAGAATACGGTGGCGCAGGTTTTGGTTATGAAGAATACGTAACAGCCATTATGGAATTAGCTAAAGTAGACCCTTCAATAGGACTTTCTATGGCGGCACATAATTCTCTTTGTACAGGTCATATCATGCAGTTTGCGAATGATGAGCAGAAGAAGCGGTGGTTGCCAAAACTGGCTACTGCCGAGTGGATTGGTGCTTGGGGCTTAACAGAGCCGAACACCGGTTCTGATGCCGGGAATATGAAAACTACTGCTGTGCAAGACGGAGATTATTGGGTAATCAATGGTGCTAAAAACTGGATAACCCATGGTATTTCCGGTGATGTTGCCGTGGTAATCGTGAGAACAGGGAAAACGGGAGATTCACACGGTATGACTGCTTTTGTTGTAGAAAGAGGCACGGAAGGATTTAAAGGTGGTAGAAAAGAGAATAAATTAGGAATGCGACTTTCGGAAACAGCAGAAATGATTTTTGAAGATTGCCGTGTACATAAAGATAATATCTTAGGAGAAGTTGGACAGGGCTTTATTCAAGCGATGAAAGTACTGGACGGAGGAAGAATTTCCATTGCTGCACTTTCCTTAGGAATAGCAGAAGGCGCCTATGAAGCGGCTTTGGCTTATAGCAAAGAAAGACATCAATTTAATCAGCCGATTTCAAGCTTTCAAGGAATAGCATTCAAATTAGCAGACATGGCAACGGAATTAGAAGGCGCGAAATTATTGACCTTCCAAGCGGCAGATTTGAAAAATAAAGGGAAAAGCGTTAATAAAGAATCTGCGATGGCTAAATATTACGCTTCAGAAGTAGCGGTAAGAAACTCAGTTGAGGCAGTTCAAATTTTTGGTGGCTATGGTTACACTAAAGATTACCCAGTAGAAAAATACTACAGAGATTCTAAGCTTTGTACTATTGGAGAGGGTACTTCTGAGATTCAAAAACTAGTAATTAGCAGAGCTATTTTGAAAGGATAATTGTCCTTACAATCTGATCACAAATAAAAACCCACAACGGAATTCTGTTGTGGGTTTTTTGATGTTCTTCATTTCAAGTTATCAGAATTTCTTAAAAACCTCATCCTCCCATTCTTGAGCAACTCTAATATTTCCTAAAGTCCTTTCTCCCCTACCTGAAGACAATTGAATTTCTCCATATTTTTGATAGCCTGTCCACTCATTGCTAAAACTTGCAGCACTATCAGCAGCGTTCCTATAAAAATCCCACTGTAGAATTAAATGGCTCTGTGGATCGATATAGGCTTTATATTTGTTTTGAGGAGTAAAACCAACGTCTTCAAAAGTTAAGCTAATGACTTCGGCATCTTTCCCACTTAAGGTACTGTCCTTACCATGATATTTTAATTGAACGCCTGGGTCCTTAAACTTGAATGGAAAAACCAACCAATAGGAATCATTGACCCAGATCTGCTTTCCTCTTTCTATATACTTCTCCAAAGAATCACTTTTGGTGAGTTCTCTGTCACCAATTTTTACGCGACCAGTATCTTCATTAATATTGATTAGATAAGTAGATTGTTGTCCTGGAAAATCTATTCTTACATTTCCGGTATATTTATCCCATATTAAATCTCTAGCGCCTAAGAAATTCCAAGCAATGTAGCGGGTGTTATCCCAATTTTCTTGCCCCCCATGAACTTTTAGAACCTTATCGGCTAGCTCAACAGCTTTAGCGTCAGAATGTTCAGGCTTGAAAACAGGGGCTTCCCGAGTTTCTGGTTGCTGATTCTCATTTTGTTCATCGGATTTTTCCTTTGACTGACAAGCAAAACAGAGTATTAATGCGGAAATGAATATGATATTTTTCATGAGTATTTATTCTGTCAATATTAGAAATTCGTTTTGACCTATTTAAAATTGCTTCAAGATATTTGAAAAATTCTTACAGTTTCAATCTATAATCAAAGTATTTGTTTAAAAGAGCTTCTTAAAAGTGACTATTTTTCTTAGGACATCATAATAAAGTGTTAAGTAAAGTATAATGCTCATCAGCCATATAATTGCCAAATTAAATTGCAGCGTATTAAAAATATATCCTGCAAAATATTTTTAGCCAGCGTAGAATTGCGTTCTGAAATCCAAAGCATGATCTGGCTGAGGATCCATGTAAACGGGATAGATTTTTTGAATTAATTTACCATCATATTCAATTATCCTATCAGGGTCATTAGTATTTTTAACTAAGTTGGCAACCGTCTTATTGTAGTAATTATCTCGAAGGTATTCAAAACGAGCTTTTCGTTCAGGATTGGAAGTGAGCATATAGATTGCTTTTTCTTTTTTAGCGTTGGCCTCATTGAAGAAATTATTATAAAACCTACTTAAGGTATTTAAAAAGCCCTGCGTTTTTTCAGCTGTCCATTTGTCAAATTTGTCCACTGACAATTTATGATAGGCATCAAACTTGTCCTTTCCTACAATTTCCAGTTCCAAACCGATTTCCCTTTTTAAGATTTCAATTGCTTCACTAAATTCTTGTGAGCTATTATCATCTAAATTCTGACTCAGAAAGTTTAGTTTAGATTTTAATCTTGGGATGTAATATACTGTTTTATATTCCGATTGAGCCATTTGTTGGTCAAGCTCAAAAAATGGCGCTGCATACTCATTTGATTTGAATTGAGCAACCATGGAGGCTTCAAAAGCCCATCTGGAAGCCATTAATTCACCAACCAATGGAACTTTATCAGGAGTTGTAATTTGTGGGTTCAGGTTGTCAAATTTTACTACAACCCCACTTAAAATCAATTGAGGAATTAATAAAATGGGAATTAGAATATAAATGGTGATGGCGGAATTAAAAGCTGAAGAAATATTTAGCCCTAGCATATTAGCAAAGCAGGCTGTTGAAAATAAGATCGCCCAATACGTAAGGCTCATGCCGTCAATCTCAAGAATTAAATCGCCTATTATGACATAAGTAAAAGTTTGAATTGCTGAAAATAAAAATAGAATTCCAATTTTAGAAAAGAGATAACTACTCCTGCTCAAATGCAGAAAGGACTCTCTTTTCAATATTTTCCTGTCTTTAATGATTTCCTCGGCACTCACAGTAAGCCCCATAAAAAGTGCAACAATAATACTCATGAAGAAGAAGGCTGGAATATTAAGATTGTCGACAAAAAGATACTGATTGTTTTCATTTTCTGGGTAGAAGCGAATAATATATGCAAGCAATATAGCTAGAATGGGAGCTTCCAATAAATTGATTAGTAGGTACTGACGGTTGGCAAGCTTTGACTTAAAGTCTCTTTTAAAAAAAAGACTTATTTGTTTAAGCCAACTAGGAATTTGTAATTCAGGTTTGGGTAAAGGATCAGGATCCTTCATTTTGGGAATTAATAATTGCTTTTCAAATAAGCTAAACCATTTTTTAGGGCTTATTTTTCTTTCATCCGTGGCTTTTCCATATTCATTCACCACTTTGGTTTCAATTATATTGAAGATTTGCTCTGGATTTACATTTCCACACTCAATGCAAGCGGCTTGATCTTTATCTATCGTATCAATTTGATTTTTGAAATACAGTACCGCTTCCACTGGATTTCCATAATAAATTTGGAAGCCCCCGACATCCAGAATCACTAATTTATCAAACATCCTAAATATATCCGATGATGGTTGATGTATAACCACAAAAACCATTTTTCCCTTTAAGCTCAACTCTTTGAGAAGGTCCATAATGTTTTCTGAATCTCTGGAAGAGAGGCCTGAAGTGGGTTCATCTACAAAAAGTACTGATGGCTCTCTTAGAAGTTCCAAACCAATATTTAATCTTTTTCTTTGTCCGCCACTTATGGTTTTGTCAAGTGGAGAGCCCACTTTTAGATGTTTTGTTTCTGATAATCCTAAGGAAGCTAAAGTTCTCGAAACCAAGTCTTCTATTTCTCCGGATGTTTTGTCATCAAAACATAGCTTAGCCGCATAAAAAAGATTTGCATAAACAGTTAGTTCCTCAATCAGTAAATCATCTTGGGGAACATAACCAATGGTTCCCTTGATTGCAATAGGGTTATCATGAATATTTATGCCATTGATTTCTACTTTTCCTTTGGAAGGTCTTTCGTTTCCATTTAAAACATTGAGCAAAGTGGATTTTCCGGAACCTGAGGCACCCATTAGGCCTATTAATCTTCCCGTTTCTTCAGCGATATTTACCTTATTTAAGCCAATATGGCCATTTGGAAAAGTAAAGCTGATATCTTCAGCTAAGAAAGAAATATTGGGAGTGTTATCGTCAGTTTTATAATGACTTGCAACATCACTATAAAATACGGTTTGAGATTTTTCACCCTTAATAGTGCTTCCTGAAGGAAACAGGGTGATGGTATTTTTTCTAAGCGGAATGCCGTTCATGTTCAATTGAGCATTGCCAATGTACTTCACAAAATACATTTCTGTACCAGATAATTTTAAAACTGATAGGAAGCCATCTAAGTGATTTTCCTGTATATAATAAGTTGATTCCGGCACTTTAGCATCATCTTCTGCAACAATTAGGAATTTGTCGGATTCAAAATCCTCGATGTTTTTTGCCAGCGCAAAAGATTGAATATAGGCAATGATTTCAAGTGGGAGTTTAGTTTTTTCGGCTACCCGGTCTAAAATCTGAGTCTCTTCTTCGGCTATTTCCCCATCTGCTAAAATAAGTTCTATGAGTTGCAAAGCGAGAATGATTTTTTGAGGATAAGTGAATTCCTCATTTATTTTATGGCATATTTTATCAATTTTTTCGTTACTGTCACTGAATGAAGCCTCAGTAAATTCATCAAACATTTTCAGATGACGTTCTGCGGATTCTTCAGATAGATTTTCTGATAAGAAACTTCTTACGTTATTCCGTTCATCTTCTGTTACAGTACCTTTTTTTGCAACTATTGCGAATAATTCCAATAAGGCTCTTAATAAATTTTCACTCATGGCTTAGTTTGAAATACAGTGGGGATTGACTTGGTTTTTTTGCAGAAAAAAAGGGCAGAGACTGCAATTCAACATGCTCTCGTACCCTCTTTAGTATTTATGTCTATTTTAATTTCATCCGGTTACATCATCTCTGATTTTACCCATTTGATTTGTTATGTTGTCTAAAGTTTCATCTTCCAACAATTCAGAACCTTTCCCCTCATCCATCAATTGCTGTACATTTAGTTTTTTGTATTCTTCTTTCAATACTTTTAGATCAGCAACAAGTGTTTTAATATATTCGTCCTGCTCAACACTTTCCAATAGCTCGATCAAATCAATTAGTGGTTCTTCCTGCTTAATGATGACATCAACTAATGGGATTAAAATTAATTTTCGTGCATTGTCAGGTAAATCTTTAGGATAATTTTCAACTAATGCCGTAGCAATGTATAAACCTTCAATAAAAGAGCCGGCTAGCAATAGTGCAGCAACTTTTGGTCGATCTGTTTTTCTTAAGTGATCATCAGCATTATTAATGGCCTCATTTACTATCATGGCCAATGAGTCTGTATTGGATAAATTGCTTTCAAATCTTTCTACCGTTTTAGGATCGAATGAACCCGATAAGGATAATTGATCTGCTAAAGGTCTAATTTCAGTGATATAGTTTAGTGCTTTTTGTGATTTTTCATATGCACTCAAATAGGCTATATCAGTGGAGTAAACGCCTAAGTTTACAGCAGCCTCATTATTGTTACTGCTATAGTTACTTACATTTTTGACATTATGGATCAGACTCTCATCAAGGCTTGCTCCTGTCTCCATTAATAAAAATGGAATCTCCGAAGGTGCAGGCATTTCTTTTACTACACCAGAGATTTTCTCTTTTACTTCTTCTTGAGCTTTTTCAAAAGCTTCAGAATTACTTTCTTCTTTATCTTTCTTTTCGGGGCTACATGCTACAATAGCCAATAAGGCTACAATTACAATTGATTTTAAGTACATCTTCATTGTTTATGGTTTTTTTCTAAGTCATTAATTTATAAAATAATTTTAATAAATAATATTGTTTTGGCAAGTGGATTTTGAAAAAGTGATATTTGGTCTCTTTTTATTAATGTTGGATGTTAATAATACTGGTATCGATGCAAAAAATTTAAAGCTCTCGAAGCCCTCTTTTTACTGGCCGATTTACTAAAGTACCCATTGATCACTTGTTTTTAGTCTTGAGGAGATCTTTCATTTTTATATTGAGGATGTTAGTTCCGATATATTGTAATTGTGGTTTTATTTTCCTTCACAAAGGTGCTCATTGCGACTTCTTTTAAATAATTGGTATAGTTTCAAAATCATGAAAAGTAAGATTATACTATAAGTGCATTTGCCAATCTAAAATTCATGATAAATAAAAAATTATTTTCATCAATAATGACACAAGTTTTTGTGTAGCCCGTAATTACATGTATATACATACAATTTAAAATTATGGAAAAAATAATATATAAAGCAGAATCAAGAGGCCATGCTAATCATGGCTGGTTAGATACTCATCATACCTTTAGTTTTGCATCTTACTACAATCCTGATCGAATTCATTTTGGCGCATTGAGAGTTTTAAACGATGATAAGATTACGAGTGGAACAGGTTTTCCAAAACATCCACATGATAATATGGAAATAATCTCTATTCCTTTAAACGGAGATTTGGCGCATGAGGACAGTATGGGAACCCAATCGACTATTAAGCAGGGAGATGTACAGGTGATGTCAGCAGGAACAGGAGTGACGCATTCAGAATTTAATCCTAACAATGATATTGGTACTGAATTTTTACAAATCTGGGTGTTTCCTAATAAGAAAAATGTAGAGCCAAGATATGGTCAAGTAAGCTATCCGATGGAAGAAAGAAAAAATAATTTTCAAATGGTTGTTTCGCCTAATGTAGAGGAGGTAGACACTTGGATTCAGCAAGACGCTTGGTTTCATTTAGCTGATTTTGAGGAAGGCTTTGAGAAGAAATATGAGATGAAGAAAAAAGGTAATGGCCTTTTTCTATTCTTATTAGAAGGTGAAGTAGAAATCGAGGACGAAAAGCTAAAAAAGAGAGACGGCATTGGCTTAATAAATTTGGAAGAAGTAACGATTAAAGCCAATGCAGATGCAGAAATGTTGCTGATGGAAGTTCCACTGGAATGGTAAAAATATAAAATCATGTCGGAAGACCATTTTCGATATGATTTTTTTCTATTTCCTACAATTTCCTACAATAAATCATATAGCTTTGAGGTTTATTTTATATAATGAACCAAAAGCTCTATTCAACCTTAATAGTTATTGCCTTTCTTGCCCTTTGCGTTAACAATTCCTTGGCTCAAAATGGATTGGAAGGAAGAACTAATATTAAAGCTTCACATAGTTATTTTAACTATGTAGGATTTCAAAAAATACATTATTTTCAAATAGAATATAATAGAGGAATTACTAAATTTCTTGAAGTAGGCTCTTATTTATCTACCCACTCAGATTATTACCTTGTCACAAGAATCAACCCTTTCAATAATGAACCATATACCGCAGGCCTAGAAAATAGAGCATTTCATTATGGTTTTCAAACCAATATCCACCCTTTACAAATTTTGCTCTCTGAGGGACATCGTTTTCGGTTAGATTTATATATCAATGCAAAGTTAGGCGGTAGATATTCTCCGGTTCCTAATGATGCATTACGCCAAAGAGAAAACTTTTTTGAGTATGACATTGGAGCTGGCTTAGCTTACCATCTTTATAAACACTGGGGTGTTTATGTGGAATATAATTACAGATCTCCCGCTAATTTTAGATATGGCTTAAGTATAAAGTTTTAAATTATGAGAAATATATTATTAAGTGTCTTTCTGATTTTAATAATTGGAATTTCAAGCTGCACCAAATTATTGGAAGATGATTTCGCGGAATTTAATGATCACTGGGTCATTAATAATATCATGATTGCAGGGGACAGCATAGAAGTAGAAATAACCAAAACCACTTCCGTAAATGGTGAGGGAAATCCGCCAGTTGAAGATGCATTGATTCAACTGATGGTTGAAAATGAAACTTTTGAGTTGAGTTATGATGAAAACTCAGCCACCTATAAATTAAATCAACAGATTGAAACAGCTAAAGAGTATAACTTTGAGTTATTTGATGCTTCAGGAGTACTCAAAACAAGTTTCAATCAAATGATACCCCCACCTCAACCCATTTTAAGTATAGAACATATTGATGTGGCGGGTGTGGATGATGAAGGAGTGACTCACCCAGCTATTAAGATAGAAGTTCCTAATAATGCCGCAAAGAACTATTTTTATGTTAATATTCGACTTTTGGAAAAAAAATATGACTTTGAAATTGAAGAGATTGACGACAATAGATTTGAAATCTTCAAAATTGAAGACCCCATTTTATTGAATGAAGGAGTTCCGTTTCCGTTATTCACTAATGAATTAATGACCGGAAATAGTCAAGAGGTTTTTATGAATTATCAGGCTGGTGAAACTAATGTAAACGGTGTATGGGTTGGAGAAAATTACCCCTTAGTGGTTGAATTATGGACACTTAATGAAGCATATTATGAATTCATGAAGCAAAATTATCAATATGAAAATAGTCGATACCCCATTATAGGTTCAGGAAACCAAACCGCTATTTCCAATTTTGATAATATTGATGGGGCTTATGGGATTAATGCAGGCTATTCTTATATAAAAACAGACACTATCTATCCTTCCGGAACCGAAAATTATTTCAACCAATGATTAGGATTACGACCTTTTGCTTGAGTTTATTTGTGTTATTCAGTTTTGAGCATGCTTTCTCTCAAGAAGTAAATGTTTCAGGATATGTGAGGGATGCAACTGGCAAAGAGAAATTAATTGGTGCGCATATTATCAATGTCAAAACAAAAAAAGGAGTCATTACCGACCATAATGGCTATTTTGCCTTAAATGCAAAGCTTAATGACTCTCTTAGAATTTCTTATGCAGGCTACAAAAGCCCAGTACTTGAAGTTAATGAAAACAGCCAGAGTATATTCGTTGATCTTCAAATGGATGGGAATTTAAAAGAAGTCAAAGTAATGGGAGTTAGAGATGTTTTCCAGCCCATGACCCAGCTTAAATCAAAGGACTTTACCAATATTCCCACTATAGGTGCAGCTCCAGATGTCTTAAAAGCAGTGCAATTATTTCCTGGAATTACTGCCCAGAATGAAGGAAGTAGTCAGTTGATTGTTCGTGGCGGAAGTCCAGGTGAAAACTTATACATGATCGACAATATACCGCTGATTTATGTTAATCATTTAGGAGGTTTCTATTCTGTTTTCAATCCTGACATGATTAATTCAATGGAAATTTACAAAGATGGTTTTCCTGCTCGATATGGAGGAAAATTATCTTCTATCATCAGTCTTTCTCAATATGAAGGAAATGCTGAAGAATTTAAAGGGAATTTCAGTATCGGTCCTATGGCAACAAGCTTAATGGTGGAAGGACCAGCGCTCAATAAAAAAGCAACTTATATGCTGAGTGCAAGAAAAACAATGATTGACGGATTGATGGCATTAGGAACAACACTTTCTGAGGGCAATGATTTTACTTTTGCCTATGGCTTTCATGATTTCAATGGAAAATTCACTTATAATTTAAATGATAAGCATACCTTATCAGCTAATTTTTATCAAGGCGATGACTATTTAAATTTATGGGCTGAATCTGCTTCCACTATTCCCAATACAGTAGGTAAAAGTCGGCTACAAACTGTTTGGGGGAATTGGTTGGGTGCATTGCAATGGAAATATAAACCCAATGCACGATTAGTAGGCGAAAACAGCTTGTCAGTAGTTCGTTATCGACTCAAAAACAACAGTTTTTATTTTGAAGATGAAGATAATAAAGAACCGACTTTTGATAATCGCTTCCAGTCTTCTTTGATGGATAACCGCTTGCAATCAGACTGGAAATATTTTAATAGTAATTCCTTAACCACGCATTTTGGCGCACAAGTTTCTTATAAAACCCATCAACCCAACAATACTAATGCACAGAATATACTTACAGAAAATCAAATAATTCCCGTTTTAGAAGGGGCACTTTATTTTGACGAACACATAGATTTCTGGGAAAATAGTTCATTAAAAGTTGGAGGAAGATTCAACTATTATCAAAATGATAGGTATTCAGATTTTGATTTTGTCCAGCGAGGGCAGTTAGCAGTTGGCATTAGCTCTAACCAATGGTTATTAGCTCGATTTACCGCTGCAAACCAATACGCACATTTGCTTTACACAACCGGAGACATTGGCGCAAATGAGATTTGGATTCCAGCCGATGAAGAGGCACCAGCTTCCAGATCTACTCAATATTCTTTAGGCTATAAAGCAAATTTCCAGCAAAGTAATTGGCAAATGGAGAGCGCTATTTACTATAAAGAGTTGAATAAGCTGACTACTTACAAAGAAGGAGTAGCAGCCGTATTAGGTGATTCCAATTGGAAAAACAAAATCACAAGTGGAGGAAAAGGTGAAAGCATGGGTTGGGAAACGATGCTAAAAAAGTCAAAAGGAAGATGGACAGGTTTTGCTTCTTATACTTTATCTAAAACAGAATATCAGTTTCCTGAAATTAATAATGGCAATGCTTATGTTTTTGAATATGACAGACCTCATATATTCAATGTAAACCTGAGTACAAAAATGAATGATAAATGGGATTTTTCTGCTAATTGGACTTATCAAACAGGTCTTCCTTTTACTCCGGCGGTTGGGCTTCGTAATTCTCCGGACCCATTTAATCCGGAGATTGAAAGAGAGACCTTAATTTATGGAGAAAGAAATTCCGGCAGAATGCGGGATTTCCACCGTTTAGATTTAGGCTTTAACTATCATAAATTAACTAAAAGAGGCAACAGAGCTACTTGGACTTTCTCAATTTACAATGCTTATAGTCGTCAAAACCCATATTTTAATTATTACCATGTTGATGGGAATACGGATTTTAGTTTGGGACAATTGGACTATTCAGATGAGCCTTTAAAATTATATCAAAGAAGCTTTTTCCCTTTCCTACCCTCTTTCTCCTATAAAGTATATTTTGATAAAGGGATTTTTAAAAGAAGTAGCAAAGAAGAAAGAGCCAATAGACCAAAAAGCAATGTTTGGTATCATAAAGAATAGTATAATTGTTGTAAAATAGAAAAGGGCAGCAATGCTACCCTTTTCGCCTACAACCATAAAACTATGAACGGTAACCAGCCATCCACAGAAAGATTTCAATTTCAACCAAAACCTTCTAAATCAAAGACAACCAAAAACGCAAAAGGGTTGGAAAGTTGGAATTATTAAGTAAAATAGAACCTTATGTTTTTACGGGCTTTGACGCTTTAAAACAGATTTTCACGCTTGGGGATATTCCATCGTAAATCTATTCCATAAAATCTATTCTCACTGCTATTATTGCCAAACTCACTTTGCTGATTTCTTATACTGTAATTCAAATCAAGAAATAGATTATGATACGGCATTACACTTAATGTCATTTTAATAAACTTTAAATTATTGCTTTCCCCTTGTCCTATAGTATGCCCAAACTGCCATCTGCGTCCGGTATCAGGATTGATATGGCTGTATCGAGCATTATTGGCCTTAAAAATATCTCCTCCGAAATGGTTGTTTTCCGTTGTGTCCGTGCCAAATTCTGCCAGAACTGCTTTGGCCTGGAAATGTATTCTTGGGGTAATTTGATAGCGTAATGTTGCTACCCATTCTTCGAAATTGGCTCCTAAAGGATGGGCTAAAGATTGTTTATAGTTTGCATAATTTGTGAAATTGGAATCATGAGCATACATAAAAGGGCGAGCTACATTATATTCAGCTTGTAAGTCCAAATTAGGGATTTCGAAAGCGTTGAAATACTTCATCCCGGTTTGAACCGCCCATTTATTGGCCCACCAGCCCCCTTGTCTCAAATTTTCGATCAAGAACTCATCTAATACTAACTGTCCATAAAGGCTAAATCGCTTCAAGAATAAAGCTCTGAAATCCATACCAACTAAGGCATTTCCCGAACTACCATCTTGCTGTTCTAAGGCACGATAGAAGATGATAGGATTAAAATACATGGGATCAATTGGATTTTGTGCAACCGAGGAGTCTCCAGACATGATAGCCTCGAAGATACCAATATTGATATTGTCGGTAATGTTATAACTTAAATGATGAAGCGACATAAACTTTCGGGGATACTTGTTTTGAGTACCCGATAATTGATTGCCTCGCAGCACAACATCTGCTGTTTGTAGTCCGAAGAGATTGGTGTAATTCAATTTCCAAATGTTGGTTTCAGCTTTTAAGAATAAATAGCTTGGGGAAAAATCACTTAAAATAAGTGAACGCTCCCCATTGCCTATAAAAAAGCGGTCATGACCAAATTGTAAGTTAATGTTTTTGGTTGCTTGAAAGGAAATATAGCCACGTGCTGTGAAAAAATCGACCCCTTCATTATTATCACCATAGGGTTTCCAAAAACCCTCGTTCGGAACCGCGCTAAAATCGCTAATGTAGTCATTAACATAAGTGGGAAAAACCACTTGATTTTCACCTACAAAAGTGTAAAAGCCTAACTTATTATTAATTAAACCCCTAACTTCTAGCCCTCTGGTGTTGGTAAAAAGTCTATTATCGCTTAGGCTTTCTTGGCCCAAAGAAAGACCAAGAACAGGGTTGACATGTAAATCAAATTCATTTTCATGCACATTTAAAAAATCGGGTTTTGTCTTGTAAATATATCCAAGAAGGCCTTTTTCATTTTTATAGTCTGCACTATCGACCCATTCCCAACTGTCATTTTTCAAATAATTGTAGTTGAACTTATCTTTCCGGTTTAAATTATTGGTATTTAAGCCATCTAAAAATTGGGCAATTTCTTTTCTGTTAAAAGGCTTCATGGAAGCATGGAAGCTTTCTGAAAATGTTCCGTTTCTTACTTCCAGTCTTTCTATTAGGTGATAATAGTCACGATTTAACGGAGCATTGACGGCTTGAGAGAAAGCATTGAAAACAGATAAAGAAAAACAAAAAACAAATAGGAATCTCATAGTGAACAAATTAGCGCCTGCAAGTTAACCAAAAATATATCACGGATAAACAGGAAGAGGTTTGGAAAGAACAAATCCTTCCCTTATTTTTGCATTCCTTTTAAAAGAATTGGTTGGAAATCAATAATTTAATTTACTAGTTATGAAAAAAGATACTCATCCAGAATACAAAGATGTTGTTTTCTGGGATACTCAAGCAGACGTGAAATTCTTAACGAGGTCAACAATGTCCTCTGAAGAAACCATCAAAATGGACGATGGGAAAGAATATCCGGTAGTTAAAATCGAAGTTAGTTCAGCTTCTCACCCTTTTTATACAGGAAAGAAAATTTTCTTGGATACTGCAGGCCGTGTGGAGAAGTTCAACCAAAAATACAAAAAGAAGAAATAATATTAAATTATCACTTCTTATCAAAAGTCTCTCTGATGTTAAAATTGGAGAGACTTTTTTATTTATATACCCTTGAGACTTATTGCATAATTAATTTACCCGTATATTTGAAAATAAGGTTTAAGCAAGTATTTAATGGATATAGAAGAATTTAGAAAGCATGCACATTCCATGGTGGATTGGATGGCAGATTACCTGCAAAATGTAGAGGATTACCCTGTTTTATCAAATTCAAAGCCCGGTGATATAAAAGCGAAACTACCCCTCCTGTTTCCTGAAAATCCTGAAGACTTTACAGCAATTTTTAAAGATTTTGAGGACAAAATCATGCCCGGGATTACGCACTGGGAAAGCCCCAATTTTCTTGCTTATTTCCCAGCCTCTAAAAGCAAGCCATCAATCCTGGGTGAAATGATTATGTCTGTTTTGGGTACTCAGGGCATGGTATGGCTCACTTCTCCTGCCGCAACCGAACTGGAAGACCGTATGATGGAATGGATGCGTGATCTGTTGGGTTTATCCAAAGACTGGACAGGTTCTATTCAGGATACAGCCTCTACCGGAACTTTCAATGCATTAATCACAGCACGGGAAAAAGCCAGTAATTTTCAAATCAATGAAAAAGGCTTTTTCAGAATGCCAAAATATAGAGTTTATGCTTCGGAACAGGCGCATAGCTCCATAGATAAAAATGTGAAAATCGCGGGTTTTGGTTATAAAAATTTAGTCAAAATTCCCGTGGATGAGCATTTTGCTATGATTCCTGAAAAGCTAGAGGAGAAAATTCAGAATGATATTGATTCTGGCTACGAACCATTATTTGTATTGGGTGCTTTAGGCACTACCGGGACTACCGCTGTGGATCCATTAGAGAAGATTGGGGAAATCGCGAAGAAATATCATATATGGTTTCATGTAGATGCCGCCTATTCCGGTGCAGCATTGATTTGCCCTCAACATCGATGGATGAGTAAAGGGCTTGAACTAGCAGATAGCATGGTTTTTAATCCGCATAAATGGATGTTTGTTAATTTTGATTGCAGCTTATATTATGTAAAAGAACCTGATTTACTCAAACAAACCTATAGTATCACTCCAGAATACTTGAAAACAGATGCGGATGAGGAGGTTAATAATTATAGGGATTGGCACATCCAACTAGGCCGAAGGTTTAGAGCATTGAAGTTATGGTTTGTTTTAAGAGAATTTGGAGCTGAAAAATTAAGGTCAATAATTGACCATCATATTAAATGGGCACAGGAATTAGAAAGCGAAATTAAACAAACGGATAATTTTGAAATGTTGGCTCCAGTTCCAGTTAATCTTTTATGCTTCCGATTTAATAATGGGAAAATGAGCGAGGAGGGATTAAATCAGTTCAATGAGCAGTTGTTGAAAAATGTTAATGCCACTGGTAAAATATTTATCACCCATACTAAACTAAATGGGAAGTATTCACTAAGATTGGTAGGTGGGCATGCTGAATTGACTAAAGGTCACTTAGAAAGAGCATGGGGCTTGATTAGGGAGACAGCATCAGCTTTACAAAGGAGATGATGTAGCTCTCCTCTCTACTAAGAAAGAAGAACTACAAAAGTTGTAAGCTTGGATATCGTGAAGTAGAAGGGGTACTTAGTAATACCGTTAGCATTGATAAGGAAACCAGGAAAGTATGTGAATTAGTATGCTTTGGCATGTGTTTTGTTGTTTTTCTGCAAAGAAATATAACCATAGCAGTCAAGAATGAAATAGTTTGATTTTTATTAACCGTTAAAACCCATAGTTTAGTGTTATAAAAAGCTAAAAATATCAACTTTAACATATCATTGTCTCTATCAACCTACATTCGATGACTAAATTCACCTTTAAATTCGAGCTTATGAACTCACAAAAAATGAATCCTTTGTTTCTTACCTGTCTGGCCTTTGTAATTTTTTCAATGGTAGGTTGTAGTGAAGATGAAATTGAGTCAGGGCAATTAATTGTAAATGGTAATCTTGAGAAGGGCTCAACTTCTCCAGATGGTTGGACGTCAAATACCGGCAATCCAGACAATTTTAATTTCATTTGGACAGAAGATGAATCATTTTCTGGAAACAAATCAATAAGTATATCAACACAAACTGCTGATGCAAGTGAATTTGCCTATTGGGTTCAGGCCATTTATGATGATCTACCAACTGGTAAGAGCGTTACACTCAGTGTAAGAATAAAAGGGAACTTGAGTGGTGAAGGAGTTGCAGTTGTATTAAGAGGTGATGATGCCAGTGGAAATATGGAGCAGTTTGTAACCACAGAATCCACGGAAGATATTACTGGAGTTTTCGATTGGACAGAATACAGTATTAAACTGGATAAGGTAGATGCTAGCACGAAAAGTCTACTAGTCTTTTTAGTATTCTCATCTGATACAAGCGGAGAAGTATATTTTGACGATATCTCTCTTACTTATTGAAATGGAAGAGAGTATATAGAACAGCATTTTGAAGAATACTTTTAAAGCATTTTTGCAAGCTCTCCAAGGGATCTCTGTTTGGCACCAAGAACCCGAATTCCCTTTAATACCTTTAAAGCCACCTAGCCCTTGTTGGCAAAGAGGATACCAAAAAGGCGGAGTTCTAATTCATGAATTAAACTTGCTAGGGGTCATTCTTAATTGAAAACAGGACATTTGGAAAGAATTTGGTATTAGGTTCTAGAAGCAAGAAATATGCTGAGGGCTTACTTTTCATTAGCTTTTTGAGCTCTGGGAGTCTAAAATATTTTTGTTATATTTATCATATCAGTTCAGATACATCCAAAACCTAATTTCCATGTTGTTTGCTGGAAGTGTAAGTATTGATAAAATAGCTTATGGCGGGGGAATCAATAAAAGAAAAAATAGTTCATTTAAGTAACATTGCTGTGGTTACGGAGAGAAGCACTTCGAAAACCACCACCAAGCCATATGCTTAACGTTAGAGATTATTTTTTGTACACATATAGCCAAAACATGAGGAGACTTTTATTTGCAAGCCTGATTTTAACAGTGACTATAAACGCTTTTAGCCAATCATTTACACTTGAAGAAACATTTCAAAACGGATTACGAAGTGGAAGTATTTCTTGGGGGGATATTAACAACGATGGCAACCTAGATTTCATTCAAACCGGAAACGATATTGATGCCACTGCTACAACACGGTTGTTTATAAACACTGGTTCGACTTTTGAGCTTCTAAACACTGATTTGCCAAACATATTTGAAGGAGCCTCAGACTGGGGTGATTATGATAATGATGGTGACCTAGATTTGCTTTTAGCTGGTTCCGGTACAGACGGACTTCTCACTAGACTATATGACAATATCGAAGGAGAATTGATTCTAAATGGAGCTGTTTCATTACATGGTATTGATAGAGGATCAGTTGAATGGGGGGATTATGATGCAGATGGAGATCTTGACCTTTTGATCTCGGGTCAAGACGGTGAAAGCGGATCAGTGACTAAGATTTATAATAATGAAAATGGAACATTCACCGAAGTAGAGACTAGCCTAACTGGTGTTTCATTTGGAATTGCTTCTTGGGTAGATTTTGACGGAGATGGAGATCTGGACGTAATGCTATCCGGATTTACTAGTACTGGACCTAAGGTTTCAGAGCTATATGAAAACACAGGAACAACATTTTCATTAGTATTTGAAGACTCATTTAAAGGCTTATCCGAGAGCTCACTGGATTTTGGTGATTACGATAATGATGGAGATCTGGATTTTCTCGTAGCTGGTTTTACAAATTCAAATACTTCGTTCACAGCAATTTACCAAAATAATGGATCATCATTTGATATAGTTTTTGAAGGCTCGCTTCCAAATGTAATCGAAGGAACAGTTTTGTGGGGAGATTCTGATAATGACGGTGATTTGGATATCTTTATAACAGGAAATACTGTCTCAGCAACTGATAAAATTGCACAACTCTATTCTAACAATGGAAGCGGATTTGACCTTGAATCATCATTTGATGAGGCCGGGCAAAGTGCAGCAGCCTTTGCTGACTATGATTCTGATGGAGATTTAGATATTTTTATCAGTGGTCAAAGAAATGATTTCACTATATATTCTGGTATTTATGTAAATGAAAATTCCAATGAAATTCAGGCAAGCAATGCTAATATCAAACCTATACCCCCAAGTGGATTAACTTCTCAAATTGAAAATGATGCAGTTGTATTATCATGGGATTTAGCATCCGATAACAGCACACCTCAAGATGCTTTAACTTATGCTCTCTTTGTTCGTAGCGAATCAGATACATTAGTAAATCCTTCTTCGCTAAGCGATGGGAAAAGAAAGCTTGTAAAGAGAGGAAACTCAGGAAGTAGCAATTCATTTAACTTCAATTATGAACTAGACCCTGGAGATTATTTTTGGAGTGTCCAATCTATTGATAATGCATTCGAAGGATCGTCTTTTGTGGATGAAGAATTATTTCACATCAATTTTCCTCCAGTTATAAGTGGCACTTCTTCGTCCTTAGCCACTCCCGAAGAAACGAGTTTACTCATTGAAATACAGGATTTAGAAATAGATGATCCGGATAATGAGTTTCCTTCTGACTTTACATTGACGGTTTTAGAAGGTGCCAACTATACATTTACAAACAATGAAATTACTCCCGAATTAGATTTTAATGGGATGCTTTCTGTTCCCGTTTTGGTTAACGATGGAACAGATGATAGTGAAATAGCAGAAATAGCTATTGAAGTAACTCCTGTGAATGATCCACCAGTGATTACAGGTTCAAATGTTACATATAGTACTCCAGAAGAAACAAATTTGACTATTGATATTAATGACCTTATCGTTCAAGATCCAGATAATAAATTCCCAACTGATTTTTCTTTGGAAATTGGCGAAGGTGACAACTATACGCAATCCAATAATGTAATTACTCCTGACAATGGATTTGTTGGAGTAATTAATGTGCCAATTACCGTCAATGATGGGACGGATTCCAGTGAGCCTTTTGATTTAATGGTTGAAGTAATGCAAGTACTTGGACTAGATAAAGATTTTATACAAGACAATTTTGCGGTATATCCTAATCCCACAACAGATTATGTAATTATCCAACCCAATGAAACTTCTATTGCTTACGATCTAGCAATTTATGATATAAACGGAATCTTGCTATTTGCTGACAAAATTTTAACTAACAGAAAAAAAGAAATTGACCTACGCAAGTTTAGTATTGGTCTCTATTTACTTAAGATTTCAAGTGAATCCAAAGTTGGAACAATGACTATTTTAAAAGAATAGCATGACTAAACAATCTCTAACAAACATTGAAATGAATATGCGTACTGAGTACTTTGAATGGACATTGCAAGCTGCTAGCTTTGGTGCTTCTAGCAACTTGGGCGCATACTCATTTTAGTTAAGCGTTACCCACAATATGGTTCAGCATATAATAGAAAAAGGTTATTTATCGTCAACCTTCTCCTCCTATATACTGAATTTGAAAATAAAGCATAAGACTCAAAGACATGATTAATTATTAGTTTTAAAAACTAACTTCGTATTTACTGAATATCAAATAATTACTTACTCTACTTTGACCATGATAAAGATCACCCATTGTAAATTTCTAGTTCTATTTTTTCTAATATGTACTTCAACAATACTCAAAGCCCAAGAATTTAATGAAGATATAAATTTCAACATTCCAAATGCAAATTATATAGATCTTGGTGATTATGACAATGATAACGACCTTGACCTATTAGTAGCTCATGAAGATTCGGGAATTGAAAATCTATCTATCTATAAAAATATAAATGGAACCTTTCAATTAAGTCATACTTTACTTGAAAATGTAAGAGTTCAAGCGATTTGGGGAGATTTTAATAATGATGATAAGTTAGATATTCTTGCCAGCGGTTTTGAGTGGGATACAT
The DNA here is from genome assembly GCF_030534335.1 of Marivirga harenae. Lineage (GTDB taxonomy): Bacteria > Bacteroidota > Bacteroidia > Cytophagales > Cyclobacteriaceae > Marivirga > Marivirga harenae. The sequence continues at coordinate 1,369,222 of NZ_CP130565.1, forward strand.
TTGAGAATTTTATCTGTATATTAAATATAAGCGAAACAGCCGTTGATACAGCTTTCTATACAAACGATTACAATGTTTCTAATCCAAGTTTATCTTGTATAGATTTTAATAACGATGGTTTTCTTGACTTTTTAATTACGGGTGAAGATACTGATCTTTCAGGAGAAATTTACACTCGCTTATATAAGAATAACGGTGATAATACCTTCACTAATTTAGCAAATCACGGAATTACACCTACAGGGCAGGCAAGCATGGACTGGGCTGATTTTAATAATGACGGTTATTATGACCTTCTAATTGCTGGTTTTGCGGAGGATTTTTCAACTGAAAACGTGACTGATGTACTAATTAATAATGGTAACGAAACATTTTCCAAACTTGGAGGTGATTTCTATAAAGTATTCAATGGAACATCTAAATGGATAGACATAAACAATGATGGGGATTTAGATATTATATCTACAGGTGGTGGAAATGATGGGTATAGGATGAGTATCTACCTAAATAATGAAGGGGTATTTATAAATAGTACATTAGCTGCCGATTATAATTTCCCAAATGTTACAGAAAACTTCCCCGCAGGAATATCATTGGTAGATTATGACAATGATGGAGACCAAGATATCTTTATAAGTGGTAGAGGTGGTGGATCCACAAATCCAATTGCAGTAACTAAGCTTTTTCAGAATACAGGTTCTGATTTTATTGAGGTAGAAAATATAGGGATAGAACAGCAATACCTTGACTTTACAATTTTTGCTGATCTTAATAATGATGGAGATAAAGACTTAGTATCTCTCAATCGGTTTACGAAACCCATTATTTATGAAAATTCGAGAGGTAATAACATATACACAAATAATACAAAACCTCTTCCTCCTACTAATTTTGAATATGAACGCTCAGTTACCTCAGCATTATTTTCATGGAATGCTGGAAGTGACAACCAAAGCAATAACGAAACTTTAGATTACAGCCTATACGTTAGTGATAATTCTTTAAGTCAGAATTTAATTTCACCAACTGCCAGTATAAATAGCGGTTTTAGGAAAATATTCAAGACAGGTAACACAATTGACCGATCTAGAAAATTAGAATTAAATAGTGAAGGAAATATTTATTGGGGAGTTCAAAGTATTGATGGAGCATTTATTGGCTCCAACTTTTCTACAGAGCAATCTTTCTATTTTATTAAAGGAACATTTCCCACGCTAAAAGTATTAAATGAGCCCTTAAGAGTAGAGATTGAGTGGATAGATAATTCTAATATTGAAAATTCCTATCAATTATATAAGTCTACTAATTCTAGTAACTTGGAATTATTTAAAACCCTTAACGCTAATGCTACATTTCATATTGATTCTGTTGTATCACCAGAGAGCTCTTATAATTATAAATTAACTGCCAAAAATGATATCGAAGAGTCGGTAGGTATTGTAAATGAAGTAATTTTACTAGACCGTCCAATCAAATTTAACTATTCCAGTCAAGATTCAACATTTAGTTGGGAAGATAAATCCTCATTTGAACACGGTTATGTTATTCAACAAAGTATTGATTCCAGTAAAAACTTCATTTCATTTGATTCTATAGCTGCTAACTCCACTAATTACCAAATAAAAAGCTCATTAAATGAAGGACTCTACAATTTCAGAATACATGCATTCAATCAATACGGTAGAAGTAATCTTTCTGACACGCTAGCAATTCCATTCATTAAATCTCCCTCAAATCTCCAAGCAGCTATTTCTTTTAATCCTAATTCATTTAATCTTTCTTGGATGAACAATTCCGAGATAGCTGAAAGCACCATTGTGAGTCAAAGTAGTAATGGTAGTGATTTTGAGATCCTTGATTCATTAGATAGTTATATAAACCAGTACATTATTACTGAAGGAATAGAATCTGAAAAAATTTACACCTTCAAACTTGAAGCGTTAAAAGATTCATCTAGATCACAGGAAATAATTGTGGAGAAAATAATTTTAAATCGTCCTGAGGGACTTAAATATGAAAAACAGGGGGACAATATCGTATTCTCTTGGGATGATAAATCCTCATTTGAAGAGAGTTATACAATTGAACTATTGAAAGACTCTTCAAATAACTTTATTTCCTTAGATTCTATTGGTAGCAATGAAACAACAACTTTAATAAACAATAGCCTCTTAACTGAGGGCACTTATAAATTTAGACTTCATGCTTTTAGCGAAATAGGGAGAAGTAATTATTCTGACACTCTCATTTTTGAGAAAATTAACGCACCCTCTAATCTACAGATAGAAATATCCTATCAACCTAATATAATAAATTTAACCTGGACTAATAATTCAGAAATAGCGAAATATACAGTTATTAGTAGAAGCGATAATTCTGAAGATTTCATTATAATAGACTCTGTAGATATTAGTGCAGATCAGTTTATCATTGAAGAACCAACTTTAAATCAAGCTCCAGTGTCATTTAGATTACATGCAATTACGGATTTATCACGTTCTCAATACATCTTTTCTGACGGAATTATTACTTCTAATAGTAATGTTAACAACGAAATTATTAAGATATTTCCCAATCCAGTACAAGATTATTTACATATCCAAAACAATGAAGCGGATCAAGAACTATCAGTCTTTGTAAGAGATTTTTCTGGAAAGACATTATTTCACAAGATAATTCCTGCAGGAACAAGTAGTAAAATTGATGTGAAAAACCTAAACCCGAGCATATACATTCTTGCATTGAAGGATCATCAAAATAAGTGGAAAAGGTTTAAAATAGTAAAGAAATAATAAACGTGGGTAAAACAACTAAGCATTCGTGTGGTCGGTACGACCCAACATGAATGCTAGGTTGAGCGAATCAGAGGCTGGCAAGAACTGCAAGCCCCTTATGGGTAAATTGAAGCATTGGGGGTGAGTTTCAATGCTCAAAAGCGGCCACTTCTAAGCTGGCAGTATAATCAAATCGGATTTTTCCAGATCTCAAACTAGATCATTTTGATTTTAGCAGACATGAAAAAACTGATTTTAGAGCATAGTTTTCCCACCACGTTCACAGCCGTTTGAGTTTTTAGTATTCATGTTATTTTTTGAGCCAGTGGCTTGGGGGCCTCTTTTGTCAAAGACGGCCACCGTCTGTATCTTTCTTTTTTTACATGTAGGTCAGATGCCCAAGCATGTGCCTTTAAACTCGAGGATGAGCAGCTTAAGTTTACCGATTTGTGAATCTACGATGACTTTGTATTCCTTTTTGCATCCGCCTGAAAGAATACCAAAATGCCTTATACTAGTAAATCCTTTGGGCAATATATGCATGGCAAATCTTCTATTAAATTCTGCCGATTTTAAAGGCACGATGTGCTTTTTGCCTCCTTTCCTGTAGTCCTTGGCAGAGAAGCTGACTCCGTCTTTGCCCACATCGGTCAACCTATGATTGCTGATGGCCACTTTATGAGTATATCTGCCCAGATATTCCACTACTTGTGCCGGACCGTAAAAAGGCTGCTTGCAATAGATCACCCAGTTCTTCATGAACAACTGTTGGCCTTACTGCTTTGTCAGCAGCTGCTCTCTCCTCAAGGCAGCAACCATCTTAGCCCTAAAGACTTTGCTCATCGCCTTTACCGGGAAAAGGTATTTACCCTTTCCCTTACCTTCTTTCCATTTTTGCGATCGGGTCAATCCTCCGGAAGGAATGATACAGTGCAAATGGGGATGTAGGCTTAAGTTCTGCCCCCATGTATGAAGCACAGCAATCATGCCGTTCTGGGCTCCCTTGAACTTGGGAATGGCAGCAAAATCCTTTACCACTTGCCAAGCTGTTTTGAACAATAGCGCATATAGCAATCTGGGCTGTTCCAAGGCGGCTTGATTAAGTGTGTCTGGCAAGGTGAAGCCGGTATGGAAATAGGAAGTGTTGAGCAAGTCCTTTTCTCTTTCCCGCACCCATTTTTGTTGCAGGTGGCCCTGGCATTTTGGGCAGTGCCTGTTGCGGCAACTGTTATAGCTGATATGCAATGTATGGCATTTGGGATTGTCACAACGGTCTACGTGCCCTCCCAATGCAGATGTCCTGCATTTTGCCAGTGCGTACAGCGTCCTCCTTTTCCAGCTGTTGTGGATAATGTTGGGAAGGTGGTGCAGCTCTTGTCTGATGGCCTGCGCCACTTCAAAGGCCGGTATCATTGCGGATAGAGTTTTTCCAAAGGGGAAAAAGGCAAAGCCCTGCTTACTCTTGCCACATGCAGGTAAATCAATGTAGTCTCAATGTGTCCATGACCCAGCAAATCCTTGAGCGTGATGATATCGGTGCCCATTTCCAGCAAATGAGTGGCGTAGCTGTGACGAAGAGTATGGGCGGTAATTTGCTTTTTGATGCCTGAATGTTGGCGAGCCTGTCGCATGACCCATTGAACTCCTCTGGTTGAAATTCCTGTAAAGCCTCCTTCTTTATCAGCCTGTCCATTAAAAAGATATTCCACTGGTTTTTCAGCTTGCAGGTAGGTTTTAACGCCTCGGATCAGCAAGTCGCAAACTGGCACATAGCGGTCTTTTCTTCCTTTTCCTTGTTGAATATGAGGCTGTGCCCTTTCCAAGTCTAGGTGAACTAATTTAAGATTGCACAGCTCATAATTCCTTAAACCCCACCCATATAATAATGCCATCATTAACCTGTGCTTGAGCAGTTTTGGAGTCTTTAAAAGCAAGCGCACTTCCTGCTGGCTCAACACCACGGGCAAGGCCTTCTGCCTTTCAATGGATGGCAATATGACCCTGCTTTCTGTTCGGTCAAATATTCTGTAGAGGTAGCGGAGCCCGTAGACGGTATGCTTGAAAAAGATGTCAAAAGGCGTCTTCCTTTTAGACTTCAACATGTGCAGGTAATCCAATATTAGCTCTTCATCGAGTTCCAGAAGATCACATTGCAGGTGCAGACCTATATGTGCCAAACACCTCCCGTAATTAGTGAGTGTACTCTGGCTCTTGCCAGCAATATCAATACTACTTCTCAGCCTTTTATACTGTAGGCCGAAGCCCAGCACATTTTGAGAGGCTTTTTCGATCAGAGGTTTACTTTTTTTTCATAACTTAGAATTTAATGAATGAATACACAACCTAAGTTACGGAAGTCTGAACAAAACGGTAGGCTTCCGCCCTTAGGCGGATTCGTTCAACACTTAATATAGGTCATTGGGCTGATAGTGCAAAAGTTGAAAATGATTACATTTGAGGAAATATATAAGTAATTGGGTTTTTGGAGCCTTGAAGAGCCCAAAGCCCGATATTCTTAACGATAGCCACAGACCTTTAGTGAAAAACATTTATAAACTCAACAATTAAGAATCTATGAAAAAATTAATCCATTGCCTCTTCATTTTTATTGTTCCCTGCCTTCTGTTCTTGGGTTGCAGCGAGGAAGAGCCAGAACCTAACATTGCTAGTTGTAGAATTACAAACTACAAATACAGTGATGATTCAGATGTAAGAACCTTTAGCTACAATTATTCAAATAATTTAGTTTCTTCAATCGACTTAACCATAATTCTTTATGAAAAAACTTACACCCTTTCTGCTCAATTAGAATATGATGATCAGAATAGGATTGTTTCTATCAAGACAGATGATGAAAATTATGTAGGTATTACTTATGATAATTTATCTATCGAAGTACGAACCAACAGATCAAGATTGTCGTCTCCAATTGTGGACAATTACACTTTAAATGATAAGGGGCAGATAATAGAGTGGGTTGGTCACGTAACAGAAGAATATGATTACAATGAAAAAGGTCAGTTGATTAGAGAGTATGCTACTTGGAGTAATGGAGAAGAAGCATGGTCTGCCGAATTTCAGTATGACAATATGCGAAATCCATTTGAAAATATTCCCGCTAAAGTAAATTGGTCAATACCTACTGGAGAAGATGCACAAATAATGTTTGATTTTGCTTTTAAAAATATGATGTCAAATAATATTATAAAAGCTGATTATTCTAATCCAGATGGAGATGTATACGTAAGTAAAGAATATGAATTTACCTATGATTCGAATGATTACCCAATATCAAGTACCATTGGAATAATTGATTCGGAGTACTCATATGATAGTTGCGATTGATTGTCCACCAACTTAAAGTTACAGCGAACTGTTAGTAATAATTAATTGGAATGATAATAGAAATAGTTCTTGTTATTTCGCAACGCGATTTTAGAGTAACCTCATGAAATCAATGGAATGCAAAAGAATATAGTATTACATCATAAACGTTGGTAACATATACTATCATCCATAAGCTCATTGAGCTCTTTGCATAGTAGGCTAGTATCATGAGATACTTTTAAAGATATTTGAAAAGTTCAGCTTACATATGATAGTTGGACGTTTAAACAAGCCAAAGAAGCAGCGTGCTGAAATTAAAAAATCTGTGAAATGACAAAAATTATTTCAAACCTTAATTGTGGAAACTCACCTAAAATGGGGTTTCTAATGGACTTCAATATTGCTTTTGCAAAGGGAGACTTGGAATTTATTGCCGATAGCGTAACGGATGAAATTGTTTGGAATATAATTGGCAATAAAAAAATTGAAGGGAAGCAAAAATTCGCAGAGGAGTTGGAAAAAATGAAATCGACAAAAGTTGCGGAATTAGTTCTCAACCAAATTTTATCGCACGGAAAGCAAGGGGCTGTAAATGGAACTATGAAATTACAGAAAGGAAAAGAATATGCATTTTCGGATTTTTATATTTTCCAAGGAGCAAAAGTTGCGAAATTAAAATCGATAACATCATACATAATCGAGATTTAACAATAACAAAAAGCACGGATGCCTATAGGTTGAGAAATATGAACACCGAAATAAAACAATATAACGAAAATCAAGAATTGAAGGACGGGGAAATATGCAACCTGCTTGCTCTGAGTATAGAAAAAGCACTGACTGATGTTCAAAGTGAAATTTGGCACGGACACCCAGTTTGGCTTTTAAACTGAAATCCAATAGTTGGTTACTGAAAACAAATGAAATCTTAAAGATTAATGTTTTGGATTGGAGCAGGCGTTGACGAAAAGGATTTCAATATTCCTGGCGAAAAATTTAGGGATGCTTCCGTTTTTTATAATTCGATAATAGAGATTGGTGAAACGAAATTAAATAAATGGCTCCAAAAGCTGTACGTTTCTTAGCCTTAAAGAATACAAAGAAAACAATGCGAATAGCTTTAGTCATATTAATTGGGATACACGGAATTATCCATTTATTCGGATTCCTGAAAGCATTCGGAATATCTGAATTTAACGAGATTTCACAAGCGATTTCAAAAACTTTCGGAATATTTTGGTTCTTGACTTTTCTACTTTTGGCTATTACAATCGTTTTATTTCTTAATCATTCTAGTTATTGGTGGTTAAGCGGGTTTTTAGCTGTAATAATTTCGCAAGTGTTGATTTTCAACTTTTGGTCTGACGCAAAATTTGGGACAGCAGCAAACGTAATTATTCTATTAGCTACAATTCTCGGATACTCAAGTTTTAATTTTAAGCATAAAGTCAACCAAGAAAGAATAAGTCTGTTTGAAAATGCGGAAATCCAAAGCCAAGAAATCGTCACCGAAAAAGCACTTGCTGATTTACCACTAATTGTTCAAAAATGGTTGACTAAGAGCGGAATAATTGGTAAAAAATTCATTTCCAATGTGCATTTAGTTCAAGAACTGCAGCTCAAATTGAAACCTGAACAAGCAAATTGGAATAATGGTACGGCAGAACAATATTTTACTGTTCAACCACCAGCCTTCAATTGGAATATCAATGCTGAAATGAACTCGATATTGAGGGTAGTGGGTAGAGACGAATTTGTAGATGGTGAAGGCGAAATGATAATCAGACTTCTTTCACTCATTCCAGTTGCAACTGCAAAAAATGACGAAAAGATAAATCAAGCAAGCTTGCAAAGATATTTGGCAGAAATCGTTTGGTTTCCTTCAGCGTCTTTGAGTCAATATATAAAATGGGAGACTATAGATGACTATTCTGCAAGAGCAACGATGGAATATAAAGGAACTAAAGGTTCAGGCGAATTTCATTTTGACAGAAACGGAAATTTTGAAAAATTCGTGGCCATGCGTTATCAAGATATTAATGATGCCAACCCTACGGAATGGAGCGTAAGAGCCACCAAAATTGAAGAAAAAAATGGAATAAAAATACCAGTAGAATGTGAAGCATCTTGGAAAGTGGAGAATGCTAGATGGACTTGGTTAAAATTAAAAATTACAGACATTCAATATAACGTGAAGGAAATGCCGGTGGGCAACTCCGTATATAAAAAATACGGCAAACAGCATCACTAAAACCAAAAGGGAAATGAAAACCGAGTTCATAGAAATATCACCAGTTCTGCCTAGTCAAGATATTGACAGGGACGTAGATTGGTATGAAAAAAAAGTTGGATTCAAATGTCTTCACAAGGACCATATGTACGCTGTTTTGAGGAGAGAAAACCTTTGGTTTCACCTACAGTGGCATGCAGATACTGAAGATGACCCTCTTCTCGGAGGGTCTGTAATGAAGGTTTTTGTGAGGAATGTAATCCCAATTTTCGAAGAGTTGTTAGAAAGAGGAACGATAAAAAGAGAAAAATTGAGATTAAAGACGGCTTGGAATACTAGCGAATTCGGGTTGTATGATTTGAATAACAATGCCATCTTCTTTGTTGAGGACTTATGAAGAAAAAAACGTTTTTGTAGCCAATGAAAATTAGAATGAAATTAATATTGATAGGGCTTGTTTTGATAATGGTATCATGTTCAAAGAATGATGGTGTAGCGCCCGAAAATGAGAATAGAGATGGATATTTATTTGAAGATGGATTTGAAACCTCAGGAAATGATTTGTCGGAATTGTTTCCAAATGATGGAAGCCGGTGGAGTAATTTGCAACAAGTTGATACCAATGGTGGAGAAAATGAGATAGATTTAGAAAGTAGTATAGTATCAGAGGGAAACAATTCTTTAAGAATCTATGCGAGAGCATCTGATAACACCCTATCAAAAGCGGACATAGAAAAGGCTGGGTTTAATGCGCCAGAAGGTTCAATAGTAAGTATTAGTGCAAACTTCTACATTGCTTCCACGGAAAATATAGAGAATCTGTTATTAATCGACCTGGAGTGTTGTTCTTGTTGGGACCCAAGAGTACCAGATAATCAATGTCCCGGAATAAGATTAATGATGAAGGATAATGACTATTTATCTATAGAAAGAGGTAAAATTTTAGGCTCAACTATTGTACAATCTGAAATTGCTTTTCCAAGAAATGAGTGGGTAAATGTAGTTTGGGAATTGAAATTATCTCAAAATAACGATGGTATAAATAAACTCTTCATTAATAATCAAGAAGTTTTATCCGAAAGCGGTATGAATATGCCAAATAAAAGTCTCTTTGAAACTGAATTTGCTAACAATGGAATTGACTTTGAACTGCAGGAACCTTTATTCTATGAAAGATTCCAAATTGGAGCAACTGCAAATCCAACACCCTTCGATGTAGAATTATTTATCGATGATGTGAAATTTGAAATAATGGAATAAAACGAAAAAAAGATTGAGGTTAGCAGATGCTTGCCAAAAGGCCAAGAAAAAGAGCGGCTAACAAAAAAATGCAATCCTTTTTTCGCGGATGGATTTGAGCTTACTACCAGCATGACCGCGGAGTACATATTCCTTGTGCTAAATCAATCCGTCATGACTCCAACTTGATATGCCAGATGATAGGAATGGTATCAAGAAAGGGAGACCGAATTTTTCAAATAGATTTTTATGCATTATTTTAGGAGTAATTAAATATATTTAAAGCAATATCAGCTATAGTCTCATTTTTGAAAGGTGATCAAAGCACTAAGATTCCCAATCAAAACGATCAATTGAAATTGAGTGGCGCTATAAATAGTAAATGGATATAGAACTATCATCAAAAGCTAATAACATTAATTCTCAAATCAGCCAGAACACCAAGCTGGGGGATCTTCGAAAAATCGACAGAGAAATAAAAAAGGACCATGATTTAGCCATGGAGCTTTGGTCTACAGCTAAGTTTTTATCCCGTCAATTAGCTATTTTAATCATGGACAAAAAGCTTCTGACTCAAGAATTGATTGACAAACTAGACAGTGATATTCAAGAACATGAATTTGAAGAAGGAAATCAGTTAATTGATTGGTTGACGGCAAATCAGTTAAGTAAAGACAAGAAAATGGTCTCAATTATAGCGTCTTGGCAAAACAGTACTTCGAAGCTTCAAAGAAGAGTTTTTTGGTATTATCAAGCGAGATTAAGGTGGACAGGGAATACAAATCACCCCAATACTAAGGATTTATTAACGACTGTAGAATCAAATATGGCAAATGAAGAACCTGAAGTGCAATGGGCAATGAATTTTACAGTATGTCAAATAGGTGTCTGGGATGAAAAGTATCGAAAACAATGTATTGCAATTGGTGAAAAAATTAGGTTGTATAAAGACGAACCCGTTCCAAAAAATTGCACTCCTGACTATATACCGGATTTTATACCAATAGAAGTTGCCAAATTGAATAAGAAATAACACATCTCAGGTCGTATTAAGCTGCATTAAAATGCGGTTTAAATGACTTATTGAATTCTTATTTTCTCCCCTATTCCTCGTTTTTAAGTCTTGAAGAGAACAAGTACTACATGATTTTTATGGCCAGCTGGACAAATAAATTTTGCCATGCTACTAGTGCCATTTAAACATTAGTAGCAAGCTTGAAATATTTGCAAGACAAAAACTAAACCTCTTTCCTCAATATTTCCAAAGGCGGCTTATTCACTACTGATCGGCTATTTATTAAACCTATAAATACGGTTAATGCAGTAATAGCAACATAAGTAATTAGCACGGCCAAAAGATTGGGAACAAAAACAGTTTCAAAACTAAAATAAGCCAGTCCCCAAGCAGATAAAATGGCGATGATGATGCCTGTCAAACTCGCAATACTTCCCAGAAAGAAATATTCCATAAAGTTGATACGTACGATTTGTTTTCGGCTTGCCCCTATCGTTCTCAGCAGAACAGCTTCCTGCATTCGTTGGAATTTACTGATATTTACTGCTCCAATTAATACGATCACACCGGTAATGATGCTAAAGAAAGCCATAAACTGAATCACAAAGGAAATTTTACCTAAGACTTCATCCACAGTTTTCAAGATCAAATCCAAATCAATGATGGAGATATTGGGGAACTGACTGACTACCTTTTGTTGGTATTTCGCAGAGGTTTCAACTTCTTCATAGCGCGTTAATAAGACATGGAATTTTGGTGCTTCTTCTAGAACCCCTTCCGGGAAAACTACCAAGAAGTTGGTTTGCACTCTTTGCCAATCAATCTCTCGAATGCTCCCAACATAGCATTGGATTAATGCTCCTTGCACATTAAAAGTAAGCGGATCACCCAGACCAACTTTCATATCTTCTGCTAAGCCATCTTCAAGTGAAATAAATATGGAATCACTCGGATTCTCTACTTTTCCTTTCCATTCTCCCGCTAAAAGGGTTTCCGAATCAATTAGATTGTCCCGGTAAGTTACTCGATATTCTCTTCTCAACACCCAATTTCGGACTCCTGCCGTAGTATCTTCTCTAATTGCGTCAACAGATTCTCCTTTTAAACTATGAAGTTTCATGGTGACTATCGGCACTTCTGATATGACAGGCAAACTGTCCTTTTCGGTAATATTGATTACCTCATCCACTTGATCACTCTGAATATCGAAGAGCACCATATTAGGCTGATTATCGCTACTGCTCAGTTTTACTTTATCCAATAGCAAATCTTGGCTCAACATCAGTGTAGTGATTAAGGCCGTGCCCAATCCAATGGTCACTACCAGTATTAAAGTCTGATTATTGGGTCTATATAAATTGGCCAAGCCTTGTCGGGTGGTGAATGCCGCTTTTTCTGGGAGATACTTTCTTACTGCCCAAATGATAGCTCTACTCACGCCCATCAAGATTAGGGCGGCCAATAGCAATGATGCAGTGAAAACTCCCGCTTCCTGAAGGGAATCAAGCTGTAAATAGGAGAATCCGAAAACGAAGATTATCACTAATAAATAAACAAAACGACTCGCTTTAGAGGTTTTGCCCCAGCCCAAACTTCTTAATACATTTAAAGGAGAAACTTTGCGGATCTGCAAAAGCGGAACCAATGCAAAAAGTATTGAAGCCAATAAGCCAATTAAAATCCCTTGAAAGAAAGAACTATAACTAAATGTCAATTCAATTTCAAATGGTAAAAAATCAGCAAATAATTGGGGTAAGAAATATTGGATACTGCTTCCTATCAAGGCTCCAATCACTGAGCCTATCAATCCTATGACTGCAATTTGAATGAGGAATATCCACATGCCTTGTAAAGAAGAAGCACCTAAACATCGTAGAATGGCTACTGATTTTACCTTCTCTTTTACATAAACCTGCACTGAGCTGGCCACTCCTATACAGCCCAAAAGCAGGGCAATAAATGCTGTTAAATTAAGAAATCCGGTGAGGTCAGAATAAGCGTCTCCTAATTCTTCTTTTCGCTCCTCTACATCATCAAAGCGGATTTCTTCTTTTTCCAAACGGGGTTTTAAGACCTCGTTAAAATACTTTTGATCATCAACGCCATCAGGAAATTTCACATAGAGTTTATAATTGATTCGACTTCCCTTTTGCATTAATCCGGTTTCTTCCAACCTGGAAAAGGGAATAAATACAGGCGGAGCAACTGTAGTGGTAATGGCAGATTGTCCAGGCGTTTTATTGATTTCACCTGCAATGGAAAACACATAATTTCCTATCCTAACCGAATCATCAGGGTTCATATTAAACTGCAACATCAATGATTGATCTACCAATGCTTTCTGGCTATTGTTATAGTTTTCTGCGGATTCAAAAGGAGTGGTTTCAATCGCTCCATAAAATGGATAATTGGCTTCGACTGCTCTAACATTTATGAGTCTTGTCCCGCCATTTTTTGGAAAATAGACCATACTGGCAAAAGCTCTTTCCTCAGAAAGCTGAAGGTTTTCATCTTGTAAAAACTGATAAAGAGAATCAGGAAAAGGACTCCTACTTTCTAGCTCTACATCAGCGCCTAAAAGTTCTTTGGCTTCAGAATTAATTTGCTCGGTGAGATTATCTCCAAATGAATTGATGGCTACTAAAGCCGCAATGCCGAGCACGATACTGCTCATAAACAGAAATAGACGCGAGCGATTTCTGCGACTGTCGCGCCAAGCCATTTTCAGTAACCAGTTTAAATTTTGCATGAGAATGGTTTTATGCTTCTTGAGATGTTAAGTTGGCAGAATCTTTAATCAGCTTTCCGCCTTTGAGCTGTAGTACGCGGTCAGTTCTTTTTGCCAGCTCTTGATCATGGGTCACTAAAACCAAGGTGGTGCCTAATTCTTTATTCAAATCAAAAATCAGAGCTTCAATGGTGTCGCCTGTCTCTTGATCTAAATTACCGGTTGGCTCATCGGCAAATAAGATTTTTGGTTGGTTGGCAAATGCTCTTGCAATGGATACCCTTTGCTGTTCTCCACCTGAAAGTTGAGAGGCATAATGATGCATTCGATCTCCCAAGCCTACTTTTTCTAGTAAATCTACTGCTATGGGTTTTACATTTTTCTTTCCCAATAGTTCCAACGGAACCATCACATTTTCCAAAGCTGTGAGAGTGGGCAGTAAATTAAAGCTTTGAAAAATAAATCCGACAGAAGCATTTCGAACAGCCGCTCTTTCATCTTCCGTAAGTTTTTCCAACTGTTTTCCATCAAGTGTAACAGAACCCGATCCTGCTTCATCTAGTCCCGCGCATAGTCCTAATAAGGTAGTTTTGCCACTACCGGAAGGTCCGATTATAGCGCAACTACTGCCTGCTTTTATTTCAAAATTTATGTCTGAAAGTACGGTTAAGGACTTTTCCCCTGATTGATAGGTCTTGCTTAGATCTTGGACTGCTAAAATTTGATTCATTATGATGATTTAGTAATTCAATTAAAAGAAAACGATGGAACTTATAAACAGTTTTAGGAATGTGATAAATGGTGTGCGGGAACCATTCATCAAAATTCACCTCCCATCTTATCCATCTCAAAAACTTATTTATTAACTTATCCCTTCAAAATAAACTAATTGCAAAAATGAAAAAACATATTCTATTATTGATTGGCTTTTTCTTGTTTTTGAATCCTAGTCTTTGGGCACAGGAAGAGGAAAGCACCTACGTTAAAGATAACTATGATAAAGAAGAAGTGTACATCCCTATGCGAGATGGCACTCGACTTTATACGGCCATTTACACTCCGAAAGAAAAGGGGAAGCATCCGATTATGATGCAAAGAACCTGTTACAGTATTGCACCTTATGGAGCAGATCAGTACAAACGGTCTTTGGGGCCTTCTAAATACTTAATGGAAGATAAATTTATTTTTGTTTATCAAGATGTGAGAGGCAGATGGATGTCAGAGGGGAAATTCACTAACATGACCCCCAACATTCCCGGCAATAAGCATAAAAAAGAAGCGGATGAAAGCTCTGATACTTACGATACTATTGAATGGTTATTGAAACACTTGAAAGGTAAAACCAATGGTAATGTGGGTCAATGGGGAATTAGTTACCCAGGGTTCTATACTGCAGCGGCTTTACCAGATGCTCATCCAGCTTTGAAAGCAAGTTCACCTCAAGCTCCAATTGGAGATTTCTTCTTTGATGATTTCCATCACAATGGCGCTTACTTGCAGAGTTATACAGCCGCATATCCTGTTTTCGGTTACCAAACAGACGGACCAACAAAAGAATCATGGTATAATGAAGCTTTTGCCAGAATGAGAACAGCCAATGCAATTGATGGTTATGATTATCACTTAGACATGGGTCCATTAAAAAATATTACTGAAAAACTTCATTTCGATAATGAGTTTTGGGAGCAAACCGTAGAGCATCCTAATTACGATGAATTTTGGCAAAAAAGAAGTATTATTCCCCACTTAGATGATATTGATCATGCAGTTATGACTGTAGGCGGGTGGTTTGATGCAGAAGACTTATACGGTCCTCTTAATATTTACAAAACCATCGAAAAAACCAGTCCTGACGCTTATAATACTATAGTTTTCGGTCCATGGAGCCATGGAGATTGGGCGAGGGAAAGAGGAATTCAAGCCGTAAATCATATTTATTTTGGCGATAGCCTCTCTACATTCTATCAAAAAGAAATTGAGCGCACTTTCTTCAATCATTTCTTAAGAGATGGCAAAGGCAAACCGGAATTACCTGAGGCTTATATGTTTGATACCGGTTTAAAAGAATGGCAAAAATTTGACGTTTGGCCGCCACAAATTCCGAAAACCACTTTAGGCTTTGCTCAAAACGGCAAGCTTTTGATTAATGATGAAGGAAGTAATGAAGATGAATTCAGCTATGTTTCTGACCCAGCTAAACCGGTTCCCTATACCTCTTTTACGGAAAGTGTAACCTTTACGCCTCGTCCATACATGACCGATGATCAGCGCCATGCTTCAAGAAGACCTGATGTGCTAGTTTGGGAATCCGATCCTTTAGACGAAGAGTTGACTTTGGCAGGTGAAATTGCCGCTAAATTAAAAGTGGCCATTTCTTCTACTGATGCAGATTTTATTGTAAAAGTAATCGATGTATATCCTGGTGATCATGAAAGCTATGAGCATAACCCAAAGAATATAGTGATGGGTAATTATCAGCAATTAGTGAGAGCAGAAGTTTTTAGAGGTAGGTTTAGAGATAGTTTTGCAGATCCAAAACCTTTTGTTCCCAATGAAGAAGACGAAGTAGAAATAGCCTTACAGGATATATTGCACACATTCAAAAAAGGGCATAAAGTAATGGTTCAAATCCATAGTACTTGGTTCCCCTATATTGACAGAAACCCTCAGAAATATGTAGAGAATATCTACAAAGCAGAGGAAGAAGATTTCATTAAGGCAACTATTACAGTGAAGGGCGATTCTAAAATTGAAATTGGTGAGTTGCAGACAACACCGCAATCCCTTCAATTGGAAATGGATAAATAATATCCTTACGAAGCAAAAACTATTGAAGCCACTTGAAAACCTTTCAAGTGGCTTCTTTTTTTGTCACAAAACTACATATGAGGTTAGCACTTCCTAATACGATTTCATATTTTTGATTTCTATGCAAAAAGAAAATAGACTTAAGTGGGTCATCTTACTCAATGTCATCATTACAGCTTCTCAAATAGTTGGAGGAATTGTAGGAAACTCTATGGCATTGATTTCCGATGCTATGCACAATTTCAGTGATGTGGCAGCTCTTGCTTTAAGTTTAGTAGCAATTATTCTGGCAAAAAAGGAAGCCACATATAGCAAATCTTTCGGATATAAAAGAGCAGAGGTCTTAGCTGCATTTGTAAATTCTGCCGTCATTATTGCCGTTGCAATTTACATCATAATAGAAAGTATTAAGCGCTTACAAATTACACAATCATTAGAAATTGATAACGATATTGTGATTTGGTTGGCAGGAGTAGCCATTATTGCAAACGGCTTAAGCGTTTGGTTTTTAGCCGCAGATGCAAAGCACAGCATGAACATGAAATCTGCCTTTTTACATTTGCTTTCAGATACTTTATTCTCTGCGGCAGTTTTGGGTGGTGGATTAGCCATGAAGTATTATGGAGTCACTTGGGTGGATGGCGTATTGTCTATTTTAATTGGGATCTATTTACTAGCTACCTCATGGCAATTACTTTGGGGTAGTACAAAAATATTGTTGCAATTTGTTCCCGAAGGTATCAACATCCCACAATTGGTAAAAGAAGTAGAAGAGCTGGAAGAAGTGAAGAACATTCATCATATTCATGTTTGGCAATTGGATGAATACACGATTCATTTGGAGGCTCACGTAGATTTACGAGAAGACTTGAATGTGAGCCAGACACATGAAATTCAACAGAATATTGAGGACTTATTGCATACTAATTTTTCAATTGGGCATATTACCCTCCAATTTGAACATGGTTTAGAAGAGAACAAAAAACTGATTCAATAAAAAAACCATCCCATAGCTATTTACCAAAGGATGGTTTTCAGTATTTACTTAAGAGTGGTTTTTACTCTCCTTTTTCTTTAAACTCGTCTAATTTTGTTTTGCTTTCTGTTTTAGGGAAAACATTGTTGGCATTATCAGTATCGGCTAATCCTCCTTCAGGATCAAAAACAAGTTTTGAAACTTCTTTATCTAAAATTAGCATTTTACGAGTTTTACCCTCATTTTTTCTCCAAATCTCAGCAGGTATGTATTTTTCTTCTGTTGTTCCGTCTTTGTATTCAATCTTGAACAGAAGAGGAGTTACCAAACCGCCTTTATTGCTTAGCGTCACTTCATAGAAGTGCTTATCAGCATATCTAGCCTTAATGGCCTCATCATCCACTTTGTTGCGGTATTCACCGTACCAAAACTCTGGAGTTTCAGAAACTGAAATATAAGCAGGCCCATCACTGAAATCTGTTTTCATTTCTTTTTCTTCTTTTTCACCCAAGTCCCCTGCTGGTGCACTGGTATTTTTCTCCATATCAGATTCATCCTGAGCGATACGGAAATACTTCACTTCATCCACACTTACATCTACATGATCGGTAGTATAGAACCAACCTCTCCAAAACCAATCCAAATCAACTGCTGATGCGTCTTCCATAGTTCGGAAGAAATCGGCTGGAGTTGGGTGTTTAAACATCCATCTTTGCGCATAGGCTTTGAAAGATTCATCAAAGAGCTCAGGCCCCATAATTGTATTTCTCAATAGATTTAAGGCAGCGGCCGGTTTTGAATAAGCATTAGGCCCTAATCGCAATACTTGCTCAGGATTGGTCATAATTGCTCTTTGCTGGTCTTTGCTACTTTTCATATAGCCTGTAACTGCTTGTGGGATATTATCAGAATAAGGTAAGTCCGGATAATATTCGAACATCACGTTTGATTCCAAAAAGGAATTAAGCCCTTCATCCATCCAGGCCCACTGACGCTCATCTGAATTCACAATCATTGGGAAATAGTTGTGTCCAATTTCGTGAACGATTACATAAGTCATGCCTAATTGAGTTCTCACTGAATACTCACCATTTTTATCAGGCCTTCCGAAGTTGAAACAAATCATGGGATACTCCATTCCAATGGAAGCAGCATGTACTGATGTTGCTTGCGGGTAAGGATAATCAAATGTTCTTTCAGAATATAATACTAAGGTATTTTTAACTGCTTTGGTAGATTCTTTTTCCCATAGTGGGTTTCCTTCTTTCGGGTAGAATGATTGCGCAAATGGTTTAGTAGATTCTAATTCTACCATTTGACCGTCCCAAATGAATTTCCTTGAGGCAGCAAAACCAAAATCTCTTACGTTTTCTGCTTTAAACTTCCAAGTCTCATATTTTGAAGACTTTTCTTTTTCATTTTTAATGGCTTCTTCTTCCGTTACAATGAAAGTTTGTTCTGTTGATTTTAAAGCTTTTTCATACCTTTTCGCCTGATCTTTTGTTAAAACTTCTTTCGGGTTTTGAACCATTCCTGTAGCCCCAACAATAAAATCATCTGGCACCGTGATTTCTACATCATAATCTCCAAAAGTAAGGGCAAACTCACCAGAACCTAAGAATTGTTTGTTTTGCCATCCTTCAACATCATTGTAAACCGCCATACGTGGGAAGAATTGTGCGATGGTATAAAGAGCATTTCCGTCTTCTTCGAAATACTCATATCCACTTCTCCCGCCACCTTTCATTCTGTCATTTACATAATAATTCCAGTCAACGGAAAAGCTAATGTTTTCACCTGCTTTTAATGTTTGAGGTAAACGGATTTTCATCATGGTTTTTTGTACCAGATAGTCCATTTTGTCACCATCAGCATTTTTAACTGATTCAATATTGAATCCACCAGGGAAATCGTAAGAATTACCTCCATTGGCAACATATTGCTCTAAATATTTTCCGGGAATAGTATCGTTAAAAAAAGTAGCTGTTCCAACTAATTCACTATCTGATCCTTCAGCTCTCATATTTTGGTCTAATTGCAACCATAAATAGTTTAAAGGATGTGGAGATTGGTTATAGTAAGTGATGGTTTCAGAACCCGTAATCTTGTTGGCCGACTCATCCAATTTCACCTTGATCGTGTAATCGGCTTTTTGTTGCCAATAATTTTCTCCTGGAGCACCTGAGGCAGTTCTGTACGAATTAGGGGTTGGCAACATACTACCCAATTGTTCAAAACGCTCTTTGTATTCTTGCTCTTGTGCCACTGTAAAAAATGGTGCACAAATCAGCATCATGATTAATAATTTCTTCATAATTCTCTAAATGTTAGCTAAAAATATACCCAATACTACTAAAAAATTGCGTGTCATCCATTTTTGCCATTTCAAAATTACACCAAAGGGCGAAAGAATTTTTCAAAGGGGCTTTTTATTAACGCAACTTTTATATATTTGCAACAATGTTGCGTTTAATGAAATTATTACTTTACATTTATTTAGTTGCCTTCTCAACGGTAGGCTTTGCTCAAGAAAACTGTATGGTTTCCTTTTCTGGACAAGTACTATCTGAAGTGGAACATGTTCCTGTGCCTTTTGCCAGTATTTACATCTCTGAACTGAACGAAGGAGTTCAAACCAACGAAGAAGGGTTCTTCACAATTCAGCTTCCGTGTCATGATAAGTACGAGCTTATTATCAGCCAAGTTGAATATCAAAAAGCAAGTACGTATATATCAGTTGAAATTGAAGATTTAAAGCAAACCTTTTATCTAGAATCAAAAAACAATATCCTCTCAGCGGTCAGCGTTCACTCGCATAAAAGAGAAGAAGTACTCTTAAGTAATGTAGAAAGTGTGCTTTCTGCAAGAGAATTAAAGAAATTAAAGGGGAAATCGCTCTCCGAATCAGTAAGTACTTTACCTGGGGTATACAATATTAAAACAGGACCAGGCATAAATAAACCGATGATTCATGGTTTATATGGAAGTAGGATCCAGGTAGTCAATAATGAGGTTTCTCAAATGGGTCAGCAATGGGGGGTAGATCATGCACCAGAAATTGATCCTTTTGTAGCATCTAGAATAACAGTTGTAAAAGGAGCTTCCTCCGTAAAATATGGGCCTAGAGCGATAGGCGGAGCTTTGTTGTTGGAACCGGAGCCACTGGTGCCAGATTCCGTGTTGCATGGAAGTTTAGATTTAGTAGGGTTTACAAACGGAAGAGGAGGCATTGGTTCTGCAATGCTATCGGGAAGTTTTCTATTAAACGAGGAAGAATCCATCAATTGGAGATTACAATCCTCGGCAAAAAAATCAGGAGATCAACATGCGGCCAATTATAATTTAACTAATACGGGTAGCGAGGAATTAAATTTTTCAGCTGCTGCTAATTATATCAAGAATGATTTACAAGCAGACCTCTTTTATAGCAGGTTCTCAACTGAAATAGGGATATTAAGAGGAGCACACATTGGCAATGTTGATAATTTCTTTGAAGCCTTAGATAAACGGCCACCATTCTTTACAGAAGATTTTTCCTATGAAATCAACAATCCTAAGCAAAATGTTGTCCACCAATTATTGAAAGCAAAAATCCATTTAGACCGCTCAGATTATGGAGACTTCGATTTTATTTATGCTTTTCAACAAAATGCCAGACAAGAATTTGATATTCGAAGGGGCGGAAGGAGCGATAAGGCATCTGTTGATCTACAACTAGACAGCCATGTTGCCAAGCTTCTTTTCCATCA
This sequence comes from Marivirga harenae, assembly GCF_030534335.1. GTDB lineage: Bacteria > Bacteroidota > Bacteroidia > Cytophagales > Cyclobacteriaceae > Marivirga > Marivirga harenae. The sequence continues at coordinate 1,390,068 of NZ_CP130565.1, forward strand.
TGAACCTATTTGGGAAAACTTAAGCGGTGAGATTGGATTAGATTACGAATATCAAAATAATAAAAACGTGCCAGGGACAGGTACGACTCCATTAATTCCTAATTACTCCAGTTTTCAGACTGGAGCGTTTCTCAATGAATCTTGGGCAAAGGAAAATTGGAATATGGAAGCAGGTTTGCGTTTTGATGCCATTGCAATTGATGTGTTAAAATTTAATACCGAAGATGAATTAATCAACCCACAACATAAGTATAATATGTTTTCGGGCATAATTGGAGGAGGTTTTGATATTAATAGAAGCATTAAATATAAATCCAACTTAAGTTGGAGCCAGAGGGCACCAAGCATAAATGAATTGTACAGTCAAGGCTTGCACCATAGCGTGGCAGCAATAGAGGAGGGAGATGATCGACTTTCACCAGAAACTTCTATTAAATGGTTACATAGTGTGCAATTAAGCTTTAATGAAAAACTTAGGCTAAATATAGATGCTTATGCAAGCAGAATACAGAACTATATCTATTTACAACCGGAAGAGCCCAGATTAACAATTAGGGGAGCATTTCCAGTTTATCAATATAAACAGACATTAGCGGATATTTATGGAACCGATATTATAGGTAGCTATGAATTCTTCCACCATTTCACCTTAAATACAAAAGCTTCTATCATCAGGGGAAATGATATTTCAAACGAACTACCACTGATTTTTATGCCTGCAGATCGTTGGGAAAACACCCTAAACTGGAGGTTGAGTAATAAGTTGGGATTTAAAGAAATAGATCTCAGTTTAAGTGGCTTAAAAGTATTTGAGCAGTTTAGGGCACCGGTTACCGAAACAGAGGCTTACGAACAAGCGACTGTTCCTGTACCGGAGGGTTATTTCATTACGAATTTCTCTTTGGATACTACTCGAAAATTAGAGAATGCACAATTAAATATTGGCTTCAGTATTTACAATTTAATGAATACAGATTATACCGATTACCTGAACAGGCTACGGTTTTATGCAGCGGAAACCGGTAGAAATTTTGAATTACGAATCAATTACATCTTTTAACAATAAATTATATCAACAATGAAAACCCAAACACTGAGTATTTTAAGAAGTATGTTACTGCTCGTAGCCGTATTGCTATTTTCACGATGTAACACTGAAGATCCGGAACCAGAAAATGAGGAGGAGTTAATTACGACTTTGGAAATGACCTTCACCCCAGTAGCCGGAGGCAGTGATGTAGTATTTTCAGTTTTTGATGAAGATGGCGATGGCCCAATAGAGCCCGTTTATACCAATGGCACATTAGCTGCAGACACTGACTACAACGTATCTATTGAAGTTAGAAATGATGAAGAAAACGAAGACATCACAGCAGAGATCATAGAAGAGGATGAAGAGCACCAATTCTTCTTCCAAAAAAGTAATGGCTTAAACATTGAGTTTGCATATGATGATGCAGATGGAAATGGAGACCCCATTGGTTTAGCTACTATTTTTTCAACTGGTGAGGCTAGCGATGGTCAACTAGTTGTGATTTTACGACATGAGCCGGACAAATCAGCAGCTGGAGTTACAAATGGTGATCCGAGCAATGCAGGCGGAGAGACAGACATTCAAGCTACTTTTGATGTGGTAATTGAATAGGCGTAACTATATTTTGGTTAGACTAGCAGTGATTCTAAAGGGTTGCTGCTTTTTTTTGACTTTAATTTTTAAATATTACTATTCCGTGTGGTTCTGAAAGTATTTTTGTTCTACTTTTAATGAATCGTAAATTTAAGAACTTGAAAACCTATAAATCTTTTATCAGTGCCTTTTTCTGCTCACTATTATTCACCCTCAGTTTTTCCACACCCGCAGTAAGCCAAAATATATATTCTGGGATCATAAAAGATAAAACTACTGAAGAGCCTCTTCCTTATGTAAATATCGGTATCGTGAAAAAGGGAGTTGGAACTGTTTCTACTTTTGAAGGAAAGTTTAGTCTCGAGCTCAACGAGTCTTATGCTACAGATACGCTACGAATTTCAAGTATAGGTTACGAAGCCAAAAACATTGTGGTAAAGGACTTCAAAAAAATACTGCAAGGCAAGTCGATCCTGTATTTGTCTCCTGAAATCACGGAACTTGACGAGGTCGTTGTGACCAATAGAAGATTGAAAAAGAAGGTCCTGGGAAATAAAACCACTTCAAAAAGTATAGTTGCGGGCTTTAGTTCCAACAAGCTAGGTAACGAGGTCGGAATATTAGTAAAGATAAAGCGAAGTCCTACATTTATTAGAAAGTTTAGCGTATCCATTGCAAATAACAATTTTGATCACCTGAAATTCAGACTTAATATGTACGATTTAGAAGATGGATTACCTGGTAAATCGCTCCTAAAAGAAAACATCATTATTGAAAGCGATGCCCAAGAGGGTGTTTTGGAAATTGACTTGGAAGACTACAATATCATAGCCCGAGACAACTTTGTAATTTCCTTGGAGTGGATAGAGGATCTGGGCGGAAAGGATGGATTGACATTCTCTGCCTCATTCTTTGGCAATGATCTGTTTGTCCGGTCAGTCAGTCAAGACTCCTGGGAAAAGATCGGAATTGTTAGCCCAGGAATGACTGTTACAGTTGAATATTAGATCACAAAGTCACTTTTCCACTGCTATCATACGATACTTTGTTTCAGATTCATGTCCGCTTTCCCGGTCCTTAAAAGTATAGACAAATTTCTGATCTGCTAACCTCCTTAACTTAGCTTGAAAATCAATCGCTTTATTTAGAATGCTAACTTTTTCCCCACTGTCTTGGATGCAGAATATGATCAAGCTTTCTGTTCGGATCTGAGAAACGATTTTCTGAACTAATGCAATCTCTTTTGCCTTGTCCTTCTTAGCAAAATGAAACATGCTGTCGAGTAAAATAATATCATAGTTTTGATACTCATCATAAGAAAAGATATCTCCTACTTTTCCTCTCAAGGGTAGGTTTTTGACTTTGGCAATTTGGTTCATTTGATCAATTCCAACCTTGGAATGATCTATTCCAGTTACATCATAACCCATTCGAGCAATGGCTATTGCATCCCTTCCTTGCCCGCAACCTAAATCCAGTACTTTCCCCTTTTTCGGATAATGAGACAAAAATTCTAGCAGTTCAGGATATGGATCTCCGAACAGGTTTTCAGTTTGATAATATTCATCGTAGGCGACCATAGATTTCATAATTTAAACTTAGCATATGACAGGCTTTATGTCCACCTACCGCCTAAAAAATTATAATGAGTTTTAAGGTGTGACTGTATAGGAACTGCTATCATAAATGTAGTAAAATAATTTCAAATCGTAAGGCACAAAAAAAACCTGCAGCGTCTCCACCACAGGCTTTCCCATCATACTAAAATGTAATTTATTCTTTTACTTCGATAGCCTGATATTCCTTAAAAAGGGAAAGGTCTAATTCGCCAATGCTTTCCTGATAGGCTTTCCAATCCTCAGCAAAGAATTTATTAAGTGCATCAATAGCAGGTTTAAGGGCTTCTTCAGCTTGTTGCTTCAATCGCTTTTGGGTATCACCTGGTCGGTCAAAGCTATCAGCTGCATAAGCGAAAGCTTGTCCGATTCTGTCATCTATAGCTGGAATTGGTGTTCTGATGATCCCTTGCTTTTCGCTAAAGTCTTCCCCTACAAATGGCTCAAATAATACTTCCAATGAATCTTTAATGGCATTACTTGCTTTTATCTGTTCCTTGAAAGCATCCTTGTCCTTCTGTTTCATCCAGTTAATGTAATGATCTACCGTTTCCTTTGCTTCCAGTACTCTTTGGCTGGCATCATAGGCTACAGCTTGCATTTGGTCAATCGATTTTAGGAAATCATAACGCGCTTGCAAATCAGATTCAGAAACTTCTAATCTCGGATCAAACTCGACCTCTAATTCAGTTGAGTCCTTCTGTTCTCCGAGATGCAAAACTAGTTTATAGGTACCCGGTAATACATCAATTCGACCTACTTCTTCAGCATCCTCTTTAGTTAACCTCCTGCTAGCAGGTCGACTGGAAGCTTCATTCATTCTCCAGTACATGCGATGTAGGCCATTTTCCTTTGGCGCTTTCTCTCTTAAAGTACGGATTACCTCACCTTCCATATTATAGATTTTAAGATGAAGAGAATCGTATTTTACTTTATCTTTGTCATCTTCCTCCTCTTGTTCTTTCTTATCTTTTTCTCCTTCTTTTTGCTCCGGTTTGTTGATCAAGTAAGTAATCATTGCATTAGAATTTCTGTTTTCGCCATTGAATAGCGCATTCGCACCAAAGCGAGATCCGCTGGGTTGCTGATTAACCGCTTGATAGGCAGTTGGCGGAGTAAACAATTTTAAAGACTGATCTAAGATGCCTTTTCCTTCTGTCGCTAATGCTCTTAATGGCCTGATATCGTCCATTACATAAATAGCTCTTCCGAAAGTACCAATGACTAAATCATGCTCACGTGGATGAATCACCATATCCCGAGTTGGAACATTCGGATAATCATTGGTCCATTTTTGCCAGTTTTGTCCTTTATTGACACTGAAATATAAACCGCCATCTGTCCCTAAGAACATCAAATTGGGTTCTTCAGGATCTTGTACTACACTCAAAGTATAAGTCCAAACATCATCTCCAGAGGTTAAATTAGTCCAACTCTTACCATAATTAGTGGTGTGAAATAAATACGGCTTGAAGTCGAAATTTCTGTAATTATTCACTACCACAAATGCCTCTCCAGCACTGTAGGTTGAAGCTTGAATTTGCGCGACCCATGATTCCGCAGGAAAGTCTTTGATTTTGGAGCTTACTTTTGTCCAGCTTTCTCCGCCATCTTGGGTCAATTGAATATTGCCGTCATCTGTTCCTACCCAAATTACTTCTTCTTTTAGAGATGATGGTGCAATAGCGGTAATCGTTGTATTATTTTCGGCACCTGTAGCATCATACGTTAAACCACCACTTTCAAATTGTTTTTGTTTTTCAGGATCATCAGTGGTCAAATCCGGTGAAATGATTTCCCATGTTTGTCCTTTATCTGTGGTTTTATGTAAAAACTGACTACCAAAATAAACAGAACTATTATCAAATGGATTTTGGGCTATGGCCGCATTCCAATTGAATCTTAACAATACATCTTTATCAGGATGTGTGGGTCTTACAATTTGATTGTTACCTGTTTCTCTATCATAGCGAACTACAAAACCTTGTTGCGATTGAGCAAATCCATATCTCGAATTGTCAGGGTCTGGCATTACATCGAAACCATCTCCAAATGCTAGTTCCTGGAAGTATGAGTTTCGAATACCCTGAGATTTCCAAACGTAAGCCGGGCCGATCCAACTACCATTATCTTGCATTCCGCCATACACATTGTACGGATAATCATTATCTACATTAATGTGGTAGAACTGACCAACAGGTAAATTTTGCACAAATCTCCAGGTTTTCCCTCCATCATAGGTGATGTTTAATCCCCCATCATTTCCATCAAGCATCATATCCGGCTTATTTGGATGTATATACCATGCGTGGTGATCAGGGTGTACACCAACTTCAGTACCGTATGCAGGCATTAATTCTTTAAATGACTTCCCGCCATCCTCACTTACATTTACATAAGTGAAGATTGTATAAACTCTGTTTTCATTGGAGGGATCAGTATACAATTCGGCATAATAGAAAGGACGATTTCCGATTTCTCCCATGTCGGAATTGATCATTTTCCATTTGTAACCGCCATCCGTTGATTTGTAAAGGGCATTCTTTTTAGATTCCACTAAGGCATAAACAGTTTTAGAATCAGCAGCTGAAATGGCTAAACCTATTCTTCCTAAGTCACCTTTTGGTAAACCATCTTCCTCCGTTAATTCCTTCCAATTTTCTCCGCCATCTACGGTCATATATAATCCAGATCCAGGCCCACCGGATGTGAAAGTCCAAGGCTTTCTTCTATGTTCCCACATAGCCGCGAATAGCTTATTCGGATTATTTGGATCCATAATCAATTCCGCAACTCCGGTTTTATTATCAACAAAAAGACTTTTGTTCCACTTTTGCCTCCATCGGTAGTTTTATAAACGCCTCTTTCAGGATGCTCACCCCAAGGCGAACCTATCGCCCCTACAAACACTGTGTTAGGATTTTTAGGATCAATTCTAATTCTGTGGATATTACGGGTTTTCTCCAAGCCCATCAACTTCCAGCTTTTTCCGCCATCAAGTGATTTATATAATCCATAACCTCCGTTTGAACTGTTTCTAGGATTTCCTTCTCCGGTTCCAACCCAAATCACATCGGGATTATCTTGTTGGATAGCTACAGCTCCAATAGAGAGGATTTGTTGGTCATCAAATATCGGTTTCCAGTCAACCCCACCACTTTCTGATTTCCATAGTCCACCAGAAGCGGATCCTACATACATCACTTGTGGATTATCATGCACCACATCTATAGCCGTTATACGCCCACTCATTCCGGCAGGTCCGATGCTGCGGACATCAATGCCTTTCAATTTTTTTAAATCTAATTCTTGTGCTGAGGCTGTAAAATAACAACCCAAAGCAAGCAAAGTAAAAATCCATTGTTTTATAAATGATTTCCTCATATCGCGAATGTTTAATTTCCATTAATCTCGCAATAGGAAGTTTTAAATGCAAGTAGCTTTTACTTTAAGGGTTGATTTGTGATTTGAAATAATGCCAAAATTTACTTGAGGGATTGAGAATGGTTTGAATATGTTTAATGGTGCAAGTTGACGCTTGAACTAGAAATTGAAAGCTTTAGCCAGAAATAGTTACGTTTTAATTATAAGATAAATAGTGATCGATTGACAATTTCTGTATCAGGAAACAGTTAACTTAAAGTAAATAAGATTAAAACTTGAACCTATGAAAACCAGCTTAGTATTTATTTTTTTCTTGTGCTTCCCGATTATCATTAATGCACAAGCGGAACCAGAGACAAAAAAGCCTTATCAATTCGAAGGTAAGATCGGGGTAGGACTAACTGCATTTAATGTGACGGGTTATCACACGGAGAATTACCCCGCTACCGCCATTCGCTTAGGTGGTATGATCACTAGGCCTATCATCAATGATAGAATTAGGATAGGATTAGGGCTTAATTTGTTTTACCGTGATAAAAGCGAGTCACTGCTTGATGGAATTTATTATTATGGAAGAGGTTATCCTTTGCACAGATTAGATGAAACGGCTATTCAAAGACATCTCGCATTTGAATTTCCTATTAATTTTCAATATTTATTAAGTTCCAGTAGCTCCATTGCGGCTGGCTTTATGGTAAGACAGTGGGCAACGAATAAAAACGTAGATTTATTATCGTCACAAATGGAATATGGTATTATAGCAGGATTTAAGCAAAATCTTGTCATGGGAATGAGTATAGGCCTTGACGTATTTACGGGTTTTGATTTTTACAACGCTTTACTTGTAACGCCAAGTAGAGATGGTAGAATAGGGATTAACAACCATTCAATATTATTAATCGCTGGCTATGATTTTTAAGTCAGAATATTTACTTCAAGTAGATGCCTGATAATCAACTGCCTCCATATTCCCACCTTCATCAATGAAATGCGTTTCCTTGCCAGGAACGATATCAGTATTTTGAGCTGAGGCACAGCTCCATTTGCCATCCTCGCTTTGGTGTAACACAAATGTAAAAATGGTATTTCTAGCTTTTGCTTTTTTATCTTCAATATCTGTTTGGCCTTCTAAATGAATCCGGGCATTTACTACTGCTATTTTATCAGATAGATATTTGACTTTCAGCTTTCTTAAAGATAATGCTGAACCTTTAAAAATGACTATCAAGCCGTAATCATGAGCTTTAAATATAAATTCTCTATCGTGCCACCATAATCCGGTCACATTGATAAACTCTGCATCTTCATCAAAAATGGAAGCTAGCATTTTGGCATCTTTTAGATTCCAGGCTTTGACGAATGTTTTGGGGATTTCTTCGGGTTCAAATATTCTTATTTTAGATGAATTGGCCATGTAGGTTAGCGAGCCTTCTCTTTAATAGAACTAAACCGGCAGGAAACAAAAATAGCCACTCGAGGAATGGCTATTTTAATTAATTTCTACTTTTTCTAATTACTCACTAATTGCTTCTTCAGGATTTTCCACCTCTTCATCTACTTCAACGCTGTCGACCTCTTCTATGGGTTCATCTATTAATTCATCACCCTGAGTTTGAAGCTTATTAAGTTCGTTTTTTAAATCCACCATAAACTGAGAGGAAATAAATGACTCATTTTCTATAATTTCTTGAATGGCATTACTTCTTTTCTCTTCATCTTCTATTTCAAAAGCTTTTTGAGCATAGACTGCCACTGCAATGTCTACTTCATTGTCTGATAAATCAGTCCGTTTTACCCAACCGGACCAAAACCAGGTTTCACCTTGGCTTTTGCCTTTTACCTCAACCCACTCATCACGTGTGTCAATTAAAGCCATCACATCCATTGGTTTGAAACTATTATCAGTTTTAGTCAATAGATCTGGACGTTTGTATACTTGAACATCTTTTAAAGCAGTAACAGCAGTTCCTTCCTCAACAAAATCACTCACAACCCAGCCTTGCTTATCATCACCTAATCTTATTTCGACATATTCTCTGTTCTTCTCAGAGGAGTCTACAGCAGTATGTCCAGTGAGCTTTATTTTTTCTCCCAGACTGATGGAAGATACCCATTTACCTTCTGAATTAGGTTCCTCACGAACAGAAATCCCATCCCAAATGCTGACTGCATCGACCATCTCTACTGGTTTTTCTTCTTGAACTGTAGTTTCTTCTGTGTTTTTTGTTTCATTTCCTGAGCAAGACATCAATCCCATTGTTAATATTGCGCAAGCAAAAACATAGTAGTGGTTTTTCATTTTTTTGTAATATTTTGGTTTTTAAAAATTAGAACTAATGTAATTGATTTTTAAAGGCTATGAAAAAAAACGAATGAATAATTTTGAGCGGATTTGATTGCTAGGAAGTAGACACAGGTCTAGATTATAGTTACTAAATTAAGCCTGCGAAGAAGGGCTCACAGGCTTAATAAATTAGATTTTGCTTTCCGCAAGTGGATAAACTAACTCAACAAATGCCAGACCCTTTATAAAGCCTGACCATTATCCTCACAAAAAGGGGAGTTTGGATATTGATCACAGAAATTGTTACATCCACCATAGCTACCGTTTGCAGTACCACTTAAAGTATAGCTATTGTTGCAATTATCAGTAACAGTGAAGGATAAATAAGTTTGACCAGAAAAGGAACTTGTTTTGATGTAAATATACTCTCCGGCCTGTCTGGTTATAGTAGCACCACTAATTTGCCAGCTATAGGGTGCATTTCCACCACTAACCTGTAATTCAAGATTTGTAGCTGGGCAAGTTCTGTTATTAGAATCCCAGTTTGGACTTAATACAGTAATATCAGGATTACTTTGGCAGCTTGGTGAAAAATTGAAATCGGATTTGCTCGTTTTGTCAAATTCATTTCCCAAATCGCAAGAAGCAAAAGTGACGGTTAGAAAAAAAGCAAATGCAAAATTTTTGAATAGGGACTTCATAAGGTTTTAAATTTTGGTTAAACATAAAATAAACTTAATTAAATTTATTAAAGATAACAACTAATAAATTAAGAATAATAAGTTCTTTGGAGAATTTAAGGGCTCTTGGAGATGGTAAGTATTCAACAAAAAAGCCGATTAAATTTTCATCTAATCGGCTTTAAATTTTATGGTTTAACTTTGAGTTTACTTCAAAGTCCTTTTTACTTCTCTTTCTTCGAAACCTTCAATTACATCTCCTTCTTTAATATCATTATAACCTTTGATGCTGATACCACATTCATATCCTTTCTTCACTTCCTGAACATCATCTTTGAAACGTTTTAATTGATCAATCTCACCTTCGTATTTCACGATACCTTCACGGATCAATCTGATTTTATTATTACGTTTAACATAGCCGTCAGTTACCATACAACCAGCAACAGTACCTATTTTGGATATTTTGAATATTTCTCTAACTTCAATATTACCGGTGATGATTTCTTCAGTAGTTGGTGCCAACATACCTTCCATCGCATCTTTTAACTCATTAATAGCATCATAGATAATAGAGTATAATCTGATTTCTATTTCTTCATTATCAGCTAATCTTCGCGCATTTTGTGAAGGCCTCACTTGGAAACCTAAAATAATAGCATCAGAAGCTGAAGCGAGCAATACATCCGATTCTGAAATTGGACCCACTGCTTTATGGATTATGTTCACCTGAATTTCCTCAGTAGATAGCTTCAGTAGGGAATCGGATAAGGCTTCAATAGAACCATCCACATCACCTTTGATGATTACATTTAATTCCTTAAATGAACCAATTGCCAATCTACGACCAATCTCATCAAGCGTAATATGCTTCTTAGTTCGCATACTTTGCTCTCTCTGGATTTGCTCTCTTTTGTTAGCAATATCTCTTGCTTCACGATCGCTGTCCATTACATTAAAACGATCTCCTGCTTGCGGTGCTCCATCCAAACCTAGCATAAGCACAGGAGTAGAAGGACCTGCCTCACTAACTTTCTGTCCTTTGTGGTCAAACATGGCTTTCACTTTACCATAATGAGCACCAGCCAACAATACATCACCAACTTTCAATGTACCTGCCTGCACCATAATAGTGGTAACATACCCTCTACCTTTATCAAGTTCAGCTTCAACAACTGTACCTACAGCAGATTTTTTAGCATTTGCTTTTAGCTCCAATACTTCTGCTTCTAATAATACTTTTTCAAGTAAGTCTTCCACACCTGCACCAGTTTTTGCCGATACTTCTTGGCACTGATATTTACCACCCCAGTCTTCTACTAGAATGTTTATGGCCGATAATTGTTCTTTAATCTTATCAGGATTGGAATTCGGCTTATCCACTTTATTGATGGCAATCACCATTGGAACTCCTGCAACCTGTGCGTGATTGATTGCTTCTTTTGTTTGAGGCATCACGGCATCGTCTGCTGCAATTACAATAATTGCAACATCAGTGATTTTAGCACCTCTTGCCCGCATCGCTGTAAATGCCTCGTGACCTGGCGTATCCAAGAAGGCTACTTTTTTGCCAGACTCAGTCATCACATCATAAGCACCAATATGCTGAGTTATTCCACCAGCCTCACCAGCAGTTACTTTTGATTCACGAATAAAATCCAATAGTGAAGTTTTACCGTGGTCAACGTGACCCATAATCGTAACAATAGGGGCTCTATCTTTTAAATCTTCAGGAGCATCTTGTTCTTCAATTACCTCAGTTTCATCATCTGCTTCAGTGAATTTCACATCAAAGCCAAACTCATCTGCAATAATGGTAATTGTTTCAGCATCTAACCGTTGGTTAATGGATGCGAAAATTCCCAGATTCATACATTTAGCAATCACATCATTTACGCTTACATCCATTAAAGATGCTAAGTCATTAGCTGAAATAAATTCAGTTGTTTTTAACAACTTGGAATCTTGTTCTTGCTGTTGCAAGTCATCTTCTCTTTTATCAGCCTGAGTTTGACGCTTTTCTTTTCTATATTTTGAGCGATTACCACTAGCACCTGGCGTTTTGCCGCTCAAGCGGGCCATGGTTTGTTTGATTTGCTCTTGAATTTCCTTTTCAGTAGGCTCGGCTTTTTCTACTCTTCCTTTTCTACCTCTGTTTCTATCATTTCCTCCACCTCTATTTGGTCCTTGCTGACCTGGTCCTCTACTTTGACCCGGTGTACCTCCAGGCTTTGAATCTTGAGGTTTGCCTGCAATCCTTTTTCTTGGTCGTTTTCCTCTTCTTGCTTCTTTTTTATCATCAGATGAAGCAACCGGTTTAACACCTTTCTTTCCTTTTCTTTCCTTTTCTTTAGGTAAATCAATCTTACCTAAAACGGTCAATCCTTTCAAAGAATCTGCTCTTGCAGCAATAGTAGAATCTGCTGGTTTTTCTTCTTTTAAAGGAAGTTTCTCAGCTTTCTTCTCCTCATCTGATTTTTCAGCTTTCGGTGCTTCCTCTTTCTTCGGTTCAGCTTTAGCTTTTTCCTCCGTCTTCTCTTCTTCTTTTGGTTTTTCAGCCTTAGGAGCTTCCTCTTTTTTGGCTTCTACATTGCCTTCTTTAGGCTTGGCAGCCTCGTCTTTTTTCTCTTCTTTCTCCTCAACTTTCCCCTTTGGCGCTTCTTCAGCTTTTTTCTTTTCCGCTACAGGTTCTTCTTCTTTTTTAGATTGATCTGCGGGTTTTGGAGAATCTTGCTTCTTCCCTTTCTTGTGTTCGTCTAAATCAATTTTTCCTAAAACTTTAGGTCCAGATAATTTGGCGCTTTCAGACTTATAGACGTCATCCTTTGTTTCTTCTTTTTTGCTAGAAGTATCTTCCTCTGTTTTCTTCTGTTCAGAAGAGGGTTTTTCTTTAGACTCACCTGCATTTTTAATCAGGACTTTATCTTCATCGTCATTTCTGTCATCAGCATTGTCAGCATCAGAATCGATGACTACATTGCTATTATGCTTTTTACCAATAGACAGGCTGGATGCTTCCTCCTTCTCTTGAGCAGAGGAGGCAAACTCTTTAGCGAGCATTCCAAATTGCTCTTCTGAAATTTTTGAGTTTGGTTTACTATCAACCTCATAACCTTTTTTACCCAAGAATTCCGTGATTGTAGATAAACCTACATTCAATTTTCTTGCCGCAAGGCTGAGTCGCATCATTTTTTCTTCTGACATAAATGCTTTGTATTCTCCTAAAAAATTATTGAACCTGAGTAATAAAAATGATTACTCAAATTCCTGACTGAATATTTTAAATATTTCGTCAATTGTTTCTTCTTCTAAGTCAGTCATTCTAACCAACTCTTCTCTTCCTAATTCCAACACTCTTTTGGCAGTGTCAAGACCTACTTTCTTCAATTCTTCAATAACCCAATCTTCCAGTACGTCATTGAATTCATCAATCAACACATCTTCCTCTTCAGCATCAGTTAATTCACGGAATACATCTATTTCCATGCCTACTAATTTACTTGCCAATTTGATGTTTTGACCTCCCTTACCAATTGCTAAAGAGACCTGATCAGGCTTCAAATATACAGAAACTCGTTTATTCTCTTCATCAATTTTCATAGAACTTAATTTTGCAGGGCTCAAAGCACGCTGAATATAAAGCTCCATGTTTTCAGTAAAATTAATTACGTCAATATTTTCGTTTTGCAATTCACGAACTATACTGTGAATTCTGGATCCTTTCATTCCCACACAAGCACCAACGGGATCAATTCTATCATCATAAGATTCAACTGCAACTTTCGCCCGTTCTCCCGGCTCCCTTACAATTTTCTTAATATTGATGATTTCATCATAAATTTCAGGTACTTCTTGCTCAAACAAACGCTCTAAGAAGACAGGTGATGTTCTCGAAAGTACAATTTTTGGATTGCCATTCTGCATCTCTACCCTATGAACTACAGCGCGAACTGAATCACCTTTTCTAAATCTATCTTTAGGAATTTGCTCTGACTTCAGCAATACAAGCTCATTTCCTTCTGCATCCGTCAGTAATATCTCGCGACTGAGAATTTGGTAGACTTCACCTGTGATTATTTCACCAACAAGCTCACTGTATTTATTGAATAAAATATCCTTCTCAAGGTCTTTTACCTTTTGAATTAAAGTTTGACGAGCAGTAGTCACCGCTCTTCTGCCGAAATGCTCTAATTCTACCTCTTCGGCAACTTCTTCACCGATTTCGAAATCAGGCTCAATTTTCCTAGCTTCAGTCAAACTGATCTTATCATGATCCCAAATATCCTCTGAATTATCATCCACAATTTCGCGGAAACGCCAGATCTCAAGGTCACCCTTGTCTGCGTTTATAATAATATCAAAGTTATCGTCCGTTTCGTATTTTTTACGAATCATGGTTTTAAACACATCCTCCAGGATGCGAATCATGGTTGGACGGTCGATATTTTTTTGCCTTGCAAAATCGGCAAACGATTCTATTAGATTTAATGTGTCCATGTTACTTAAATGAAACCAAGACTTTTGTTTTGTCTATATTTTCGAAGGAAACTTTCGTTTCTTCCAACTTTATTTTCTTTTTACCTTTTTCCTTTATTTCCTGATTTACAAGAATAAAGTCATCTTTTGCTTCCAAAAGTTCTCCTCGAATGGATTTTCCATCTGTAGTATCCACCTTAACTTTCCGACCAATATTTTTTAAATATTGCCTTTGATTAGCTAAGGGATGATCCAATCCCGGTGAAGAAACCTCCAATACATAAGCTTTCTCCAACAGCTCGTCTTCCTCCATTCGATGTGCCAATTGACGGCTTACACTAGCGCAGTAGTCAATTGAAATACCATTATCTCCGTCAAGTAGTACAACAATTTTCAATTTATCGTTTCCACTAATCACAATATCCACAATAAAATATTCTGGCTCTGCAATTATTTCTTCTAAATAAGCTCTTACTTTATCCTCTAAACCTATCATCCTACGATAAAAAAGAGGGGACTTAAAAGCCCCCTCGTCACCTTGTTTTACTAACTTTGTTGCAAATTTAGAGTAAATAATTGAGCAAAACAAATACTCTTGCTGAACAGATTTACATATTATTAGTATGTAACACAAAATTCAATCATGTTTTTGTGCCTAAAAAGAGAATCTTATTTATAATTTTGCCTTATGGACAAGGAATTAAAGATACAAAACTCGCTGACTAGACAGAAGGAAATCTTCAAACCCATCAATCCTCCCTTTGTAGGGATGTACGTTTGTGGCCCTACGGTTTATAGTGATGCCCATATGGGAAATGTAAGAACATTTATGAGTTTTGATGTCATGAATCGTTATTTACGTCATTTAGGGTATAAGGTGCGCTATGTTAGAAACATCACTGATGTAGGGCATTTAGTAGATGATGCGGATGATGGTGAGGATAAAATCGGTAAAAAAGCCAAGCTCGAGAATGTAGAACCTATGGAAATTGTCCAAAGATATGCCAATGGGTTTCACAGGGTGATGGATTTATTTAACATTTTGGAACCAGATATTGAACCCACAGCTACAGGACACATAGTTGAACAGATCGAAATCAATAAAAAGCTATTGGAAAATGGCTGGGCATATGAAAAAAATGGCTCAATCTATTTTGATGTGTCCAAGTACAATGAGGCCCACGAATATGGAGTGTTAAGTGGAAGAAAAATTGAAGACTTACAAAGCAACACTAGAACGCTGGATGGACAGGATGACAAAAAGAATCCACTTGACTTTGCTTTATGGAAAAAAGCTTCGGATGATCATATCATGCGATGGCCTTCACCCTGGAGTGATGGTTTTCCAGGTTGGCATTTAGAATGTACGGTGATGAGTACCAAATATTTAGGAGAAACCTTCGACATCCACGGAGGCGGAATGGATTTGAAATTCCCTCATCATGAATGTGAAATTGCACAATCTGTGGGTGCAAATGGCAAAAAGCCAGTAAACTACTGGATTCACACCAATATGCTGACGGTCAACGGTCAAAAAATGAGTAAATCTTTAGGGAACTCATTCTTGCCTACTCAATTGGTAACGGGAGATCATAAAATGCTCGAGCAGGGGTATACACCTATGACGGTTCGGTTTTTCATGATGCAGACCCACTACTCTAGCACTTTGGATTTTAGTAATGAGGCCTTGAAAGCAGCGCAAAAAGGTTATAGAAGGCTGGCAAATGGTTTAAAGATCGTTAAAAGCCTTAGCTTTCAAAATGATGAGGGTAAGAAAAACGATCAAGTAATCAGTCAGATAGACCAAGCTTGTGAAGGTTGCTATAAATCAATGAATGATGATTTTAACACTGCAAAAACTATTGCACAGCTTTTTGAATTGTTGAAAAAAATTAATTCTCTGCACACTGGTCAGTTGAAATATGGTGAAGTAGGACAAGATGCATTTGAAAAATTATCCGAGACTTATCAAACATTTATGGAGGAGATCTTGGGCTTAAAGGAAGAGACGCCAACTGCTGTTGATCCAATTATTGATGCATTATTGGAAGTTTACAAAAAAGCCAAAGCAGAAAAGAATTATAAGCAGGTTGATGAGATTAGAGCAATTCTCAAGTCTAATAAATTGATCATAAAGGATTTGAAAACTGGAGTAGATTGGGGATATGAAGAATAATTTCATGAAAACAGAAAAGGCAGCCACTAGCTAGGGGATGCCTTTTCTACTTTTAAACCAAATTGATTTCTATTCAGGTTGAGGGGTAGTTCTTAAGTAAGGCTTTATAATTTTGTGTCCTTTAGGAAATTTAGCCTCAATCTCTTCATCTTTAACTCCCAAACCAATAATTACATCATTTCCAGGGTCCAGTCCGCAGGAGTTGCCACAGGGTATTTTGCTGATAATTGTAAAGAGTCAATTACCCTCAAAATCTCAGCGAAATTCCTACCCGTGCTTGCTGGATATACAATGCTGGCTTTAATTTTTTTATCCGGTCCGATAAAAAACACAGAGCGAACAGTCGCTGTTTCTGATGCGTTTTCGTGAATCATGTCATAAAGATTAGCGACTACTCTATTTTCGTCCCCAATAATTGGAAATTCTACCGATGTATTTTGCGTTTCATTTACATCTTTTTTCCATTCATTGTGTGATTTTACATCATCTACACTTACTACTGCTACCTTGGTGTTTCGCTTTGCAAATTCCTCTTTTAACTGAGCTGTTCTACCTATCTCAGTTGTACATACCGGTGTGAAGTCGGCCGGGTGAGAATATAATATTCCCCAGCTGTCACCTAACCAATTGTGAAAATCTATTTTACCTTCTGTTGTATCCGCTTGAAAGTTGGGTGCGGTATCTCCTATTCTAAGTCCCATATTTTTAAATTTTTAGATTTATATATCATATTTAACGCTGGACTGAAAAATCGGTTTGAGGAAAAGAATTATTAAGTGACTAATGTTACTTAACTCACTGAAAAAAGCTAAAAAAACCCTTTTTCCTGTGCATGATTCAATGCTTCTTCAGTATTCTCCAGCATTAATAAGGGGACACCTTTATCTTCGAATTCTTGCGCGGTTTCGCGATCAAATTCATCTTTCTTCCCAATTTTTCTAATGTAAACAGCCAAAATCCTGGTTGGAAATTCATGCAACGCCTGTCTGTAAATTTCAGTATCCCTTTGACCACTGTCACCAATCAAAATGAATTTCAGATCTGGAAACAGCAACATAAGTCTTTTAATTTTTTCTTGTTTATGTTGATGACTTCCACCCCCAGTAAAAAGCAGGTCTCGCAAGCCCGACTTATATTCTTGCAATAGAAATGGGCCTTTGGGAATACTTCTGACTTTGAAAAAATCCTGAAGAAAATCATATAAATTCCATTCGCTACTGCTGACATAAAAGAAAGGATTGTCATTTCCCTTTAACTTTTTATAAAACTCAGCCACCCCATCAAAGGGCAAACGGGTTTTAGCATTTTTGGTCATGATGAGCCTGAATTTCTTGAATAGTTGAGTGGCATGTGAAACCAAAATGGTATCGTCTATATCCGAAATGGTACCAAATTGGGCTTCTTTCGCTACTATCAAAAACTCTCCTTCTGCCTTACAAATTTCTCCCCCTTGATTGTTGATCACGTAGGTAACAGGGTGCCAACCTGGTTCAAAATCTCTTTTGGGCTCAACCCAAGCACTGAAATAGCCATAATCATCTGTTTGAGTTGTGAAGCTCTCGTCCTCCAATATGATTTGAACTTTCATTTCGGGAATAGGAGAACTCAGATAGCGAGAAAGCATGATCCTGAAATTCTTCCTCCTTTTATCCGTTGCCTTAGCGTCAAATTCTGGGCGATTTTCCACAACGCCTCCTTTTAGGTAAATCAACTTATGATTTCCATAGCCCATAAATGGGACAATTTTAGGAGGAGAAATAATACCTAAAAGTCGTTTTAAGTAAAGTGCAAATCGTATATTTAGCGAGCGTAGGATAATTTCTAATTTTTAGTTTAAATGCAGCCAAAAAAATTACTTTTTATTATCAATCCCAAATCAGGGGACAATGATAAATCATATTTGGAACGTCAAATCAAAAGCTTCTGTGCTAAAAATAATAAGGATTATGCGGTTTTCTATACAACGGGTCAAAATGATCTAGAAAAAATAAAAGAAAGGCAATCTGAATATAAAGCCGACACATTGGTGGCTTGTGGTGGCGATGGTACTGTGAATTTAATTGCTCAGATTGTTATAAATTCAGAAATTCAATTAGGAATTATTCCACTAGGATCTGCCAATGGCTTAGCTTATGAACTAGAAATTGAAGAAGGGGTAGTAGAAAGTTTAGAGCTAATCTTAAGAGGGAAAACAATTTCTATGGATGCAATCCGGATCAATGAAGAGTTCATTTGTCTTCATTTGAGTGATTTAGGTTTTAATGCCAAAATGATCAGAGAATTCGAAGAAAGCGGGGAAAGGGGTATGTTGGCCTATGCAAAAGCATTTTTTAGCTCGCTTGTCGATAAGAAAACCAATGAATTCAGAATTGATTTTAATGGCACTCAACAAACCATTAAAGCAGAAATGATTGTTCTTGCCAATGCTTCCAGCTATGGTTCAGGTGCTGTTATTAATCCAGGCAGCAAGTTGGATGATGGCACTTTTGAATTGGTTGTTTTTAAGCCAATTCCTTTAAGAGATTTGCTCTCCTTGACCCTAGAGTCTTTCCTTGGGGATATTAAAAACTCTCCTTATGTAGAAATTTATAGAGTAGAAGAGGCTAGAATTTATTGTCACGAGGCAGAGCTGCTGCAGGTGGATGGTGAATTGAAAGGTGACAATAAAGAGGTCAAGGCCGAGGTATTGAAAGGTGCTATCAAAGTCATTTCATAATAATGGAAAGTGAAAAATCTGGTAACCAAAAAACCCCTTTCAGAAAGGGGTTCATAGCAGTGATTTTAATTTCAATTGCTATTTTCGGTATTTATAATCTAGCAATTGACTTCTTAAAATATTTAGGAATTATTTAATAATCTGTAACCATTCCTTCCACTTCATTTAATTTTTTTATTGAAGACCTACCTGCAGTTGAATAAATTATTTGACCTTCTTTATTGACAACATAAAAGTAGGGCTGGTCTTTCTCTGTCATATTCAGTTGGTCTTCATAGTCCCCCATTTTTCCGCTATAAACTATCACATGGGGGTGTAATTTCTTATCTACGTCTTTCTGCATTTTCTTTATAGCGGAACCCGAAGCACCTCTTTTTAAACCAGTAAACATTGGAATAAAGACCACGTTTACATCCGGTTTCATTTCTGGAATTAAAGCATTCGGATCAGCCTCTCTAATAAATCTTTCCCAAATAGGCTGAAACCATGTTTTTAGATCATCTTCCGCTTTTTTGCTAAAAGCAATGCCAATTAGAGTCATTTTGTCTTGAGTTGCGGATGGGACGGTTATTTCTTCATCAGTTAGACTAGTTCCAGTCATCTCAGGAAAACTATCTCCCACTTGGGCGTTTGCAAACTGGATTGCTATAAATATAGTGGCGATTGTCAAGCTTAATTTTTTCATATCATTCGAAACGTTGATTATTTAATTCTGTTATAATTCTACTTTGGTAAAAATTTGGAACTTAGCCAAAACCTGTCAGGTTTACTAAAATCACAAAACTAAACTTTTGGTGTCTTATCGCATTAATTTTATGTGAAAACCTGACAGGTTTCCGTTCTATTGGGATTTAAAGAAGTAACTATAATCAAAAATAAAAAATATGCTAGAACATTTCTTTCAGTGCCCACATTGTTTTCAGGAAATCAGTATGTTGGTTGACATAAGTATTTCTAATCAGTCTTATGTGGAAGATTGCGAGGTTTGTTGCAACCCTTTGCAAATCAATTTGGAAATAGAGGAGGGGGAGATTATTTACTTTGAGGCGAACGCTGCTCAATGATTATATTTTGACACTTCAATACATTAGATTTTTTACTAAATTGACTTAAGAAAACTCAACCTACTTGTAATTATGAAAATTGACTGTTCAAATCAGCATATATTGGTCACGGGTGGCACCAGAGGGATTGGAGCTGCAATAACCAGAGCCTTAGTGGAATGTGGGGCTTATGTAGTCGCCCATTATAACCGTAATGAGGAATCTGCTCAAAAACTTAAAGCAGAATTGGGTTCGAGCATTCATTTGATTAAAGCAGATCTATCTGGGGCGATGGAAGTAGCACGACTATTTAGTGAGACTTTAGAATATTTTGATGGTAGATTAGATGGCATTGTCAATAATGCAGGAATTGCTTTATCGTCCGATATCCATAAAAATGCAGTAGAATGGACAGATGATTGGCTCAAAACCATGGATGTGAATGTAAATGCAGTAGGCTTGCTATGTAAAAGAAGCGTAGTACAATTCCAAAAACAGGAAGCGGGGGGCAGAATAGTCAATATCTCTTCTCGTGCTGCCTTTAGAGGCGATACGGCTGATTATTTGGCTTATGCTACTTCTAAGGGAGCTGTAGTTTCTTTAACTAAATCCATTGCCAGAGCTTTTGGAAAACAAAATATTAAAGCCTTTACGGTTGCTCCGGGTTTTGTAAGAACGGATATGGCGCAACAGTTTATTAACCAATATGGTGAAGATTATGCATTGAATGATATTGCGCTTACAAAACTTACGGAACCTAAAGATGTTGCCCCTACCATTGCTCTAATGATGAGTGGAATGATGGACCATGCTACTGGGACGACAATTGATATAAATGCAGGAAGCTATGTCCACTAGTAATTCTAAACAGAAGGAAAGGTGCCCCTGGTGTTTAGGTTTTGACCAATATGTTCAATACCATGATGAAGAGTGGGGCGTGCCAGTTCATGATGATCGAAAGCATTTTGAATTTTTAATCTTGGAAGGAGCTCAAGCGGGCTTGAGTTGGGCAACAGTTTTAAAGAAAAGAGAAAATTATAGAAAGCTTTTTGAGGATTTTGACCCCAAAAAAGTAGCAGAGTTTGATCAATCTAAAATTGAAGAGTTATTACAGAATGCTGGGATCATCCGCAATAAATTGAAAGTTAATGGAGCGGTCATCAATGCTCAAAAATTCCTTGAAGTACAGAAAGAGTTTGGAAGCTTTGATCAATATATTTGGTCTTTTGTTAATCATACGCCTATTGTCAACAAAATAAAATCAATGAAAGAAGCACCTGCTAATTCTCCTGAATCTGATGCCTTGAGCAAAGATTTAAAGAAAAGGGGTTTTAAGTTTGTAGGGAGTACCATCATGTATGCCCATATGCAAGCCTGTGGTTTGGTTAACGACCATTTGACCAGTTGTTTTCGGTATAAGGAATTATTTTTTGGTTTTTAAACACCGTAAAAAGAGAAGGGTTGCGATAACATTACATCAATCAAGGATGGGGAGATTCATTGAATTTGGGGCTATTAAAGCAGATATGAAATAGAAACTCATAAATGTTACAATGTAACATACAATAATTCGAAAAATTAAAACCTATTAAACTTATCACTACCACTGTTGCTATCTGTTTTATTAGAATAGGTATATAGAGTCTTGGCGGTAAAAAAATATGTTCTTATGTTTATAGTAATTAAATAAATGTACTATGAAAAAATTATTTTTTATACCAATAATTATTTTGTTGACTGTAGAGGTTTCTGCTCAGGATCAGAACATTGCCGCAATTACAGATTCACTTTTATCAATCTATAAAGATGAAGCGAAGCCTTATATCCTAAAAATGGCAGAAGGGAGGATAGACCCTAAAATTACAGATGAGAGAGTGCGAGAAATATCTCTAGAAACTATTGTAGGGTTAATTGAATCTAATCATAATCTCGTAAGACAGTACGTATTAAATGAAATAAATAATGATAGTAGCTTAAATATTGCACAAATCAATAATTTAATTCAAAATAAATACGAACGTTTCTACCCAAGTTTAGATTATATTTACTATTCTAAGGTAAATAAAAGGGTGAAAACCCTTATAATTGAACAATGATCTTAGTCATTTCCCCAACTTTCTAGAAAAATTGGGGATGATTTTATCTGAGGTTCTAAATTGGATATGTAATACCCAATGACACGTTGAGTTTTTGGTTGGATTATTAAAATTCTCTTTCAACTTATTAAAGTTTGGGTTGCAGAAAAAAGATTGAATTCTGCAAGTAACACTAAACTACTGCTCACAATATTTTAGAGCAAAGAAATAATCGGAACTCAAACTTAGAAGTGAATATTCAGTTTCTCTTATCATGAAGAAATTCATTTTACTTTTTGTACTTTCCATCTTTGCATGCTCAATCAATACTTCCAAAAAAGTAGAAATAGAGAAGCTGAGATTTAATTACACTGATGATGCCTACATATTTTTTAGAAATATGCGCCAATCAAATTACGATATAGAAGTAATGGAAAAAGGCGAATGGCGAATCTATAGGCATGAAGATAGACAAACCGATACCACGGAGTTTTACGTCAATATCTCATTAGTAGTCAATTGGAGAGTCAATAGAGTTTACCCTATAATTGAAATGACAAAAAGCTTCAATAAACAAAATTTTCAAGTGCATTGGGAGGCTATTGACTCAGAAGAAGAAGGAAGTATTTCAATGGAGGGTGAGAAACGTAAAGATGAGATGATTTTCACTGCCAAGCTTTACAATAAGCTGTCTGACGAAGTAGAAATGTTTGTGAATCATAACAATAAAAAGTTGCCGTTATTTGCTGACACGGATCAGAAAGAAGCTTTTCGAGTCAGTTTATATGATTTTTATAGAATGACGGGACAACTGTAAAAGAGTTTAAAAGTAGATAGAAATCATAAAGCACTGATGCATTAGGTTTTCCAAAAACATTCTTCTACCTTTGCAGTCCTCAAAACAAAGGGCTATTTTATTAATAAACAACAGCTTAAAATTTTGAGAGAATATTCACGAGAGGAGGTGTAAATTATGATCGTAATAAACGTAAAAGAAAACGAATCGATTGATAAAGCTTTAAAACGCTTTAAGAAGAAGTTTGAGAAGACCGGAGCTTTGAAAGAAGTACGTGCTCGTCAACACTTTGTAAAGCCTTCTGTTGCCAGAAGAAAAGAAGTTATCCGTGCCGCTTACAGGCAAAAAATGAGGGATTTAGACAGCTAATTTTTATTTAGCTATTCTCAAATATATTTATTAAGTTAGTATCCACTTGCAGTAATTGCTTGGGAAGGATACTAACTTTTTTTATGCTTAAAATCTTAGTATTTCTTTCCTAAAACTTATTGATAGCTTAGTTACTATATGCTCAATACTTTTTGGAAATATTTAGAATTTGAAAAACGCTACAGCCGTCATACTTTAGCTTCCTACCAAAACGATATAAATCAATTCGTCAGGTTTCTAGAAAGTCAATATCAGGTTCATAATCTGCTGAAGGCAGAGCATCGCCATATTCGTGCCTGGATTGTTGCTCTTATGCAAGAGCAGATCAATCCCAAAAGTATCAATAGGAAAATCATTTCTTTACGAACCTTCTATAAATTCGCCATATCTAGAGAAGGGATCAAGCAAAATCCTACTCAAAAAATCAAGGCTTTAAAAACAAGTAAAGAGCTGCCGCAATTTGTGCAAGAAAAAGAGATGGATAATCTTTTGTCCATTATTGAATTTGCAGACGATTTTGAAGGAAGTAGAGATGCTTTAATAATGGAGCTATTGTATGGAACAGGCATCAGGCTCTCTGAACTCCTTGGTTTAAAATATTCAGATTTCAATATGCAAGCCAAAACCATCAGGGTTTTAGGAAAAGGAAATAAAGAGAGAATTATTCCGTTTCATAATAAAATTTTGAGCCGATTGAATTCTTATATTTCTCATAAAAATAAAACGTTTTCGGGCAACGGCAACATAGCCTTAATCGTTTCTAATAATGGAAACGAAGCATATCCGATGATGATAAATCGAATTACAAAAAAATATCTCAATCAAGTTACTACAATAAGTAAAACAAGTCCTCATATTCTGAGGCACACATTTGCAACACATTTATTAAATAAAGGGGCAGACCTCAACGCAGTTAAAGATTTGCTGGGTCACAGCAGTTTAGCTGCTACTCAGGTCTATACCCATAATTCGCTTGATAAACTCAAAAAGGTGTTTGATCAAGCACATCCTAAAGCGTAAGTTTAACCGTAAAACACAAAAATCATGAAGCTACAAATGCATTCGATCCACTTTGACGCAGACGCAAAATTGCTAGACTTTATTCAAAAGAGAATTGACAAATTGGAAACCTTCTATGATCGATTTATCGATGGGGAAGTGTTTTTGAGATTGGACAAAGACTCTAATAATGCTAATAAAATCGTAGAAGTGAAATTAAATATTCCAGGTAATCAGCTATTTGCAAAAGAGAAAAGTGATTCTTTTGAAGCAGGAGTTGATAATGCTTCTGAAGCTTTAAGGAGACAGATCAAAAAATTCAAAGAAAAACAAATGGCACATTAAACAATTGACGTAAATATTAATTTTAAAAGAGCTCGATTTCAGTCGAGCTTTTTTAATTTTGCTTTCGTTATACTAAGATAAATGATAAGAAAATTATTATTAATTACCTTTCTAATAGGGTTTGCACTTTCCCTCAAGGCTCAATATGTAATGGAACAGGATAGCAGTATCCTATTGAATAATATGTACATCCAAATGGAAGTTAACGCTTCTGTTAATGCTATTTATAACGCAGAGCATGAAAAAGTGGAAAAAGATTTCAGGTGGTTGCGGTATCGTTTCCCAAACCACCCGCTACCCTACTTTTTGTATGGCTTAAATGAATGGTGGAAAATATTGCCCGAACCTTCCCACTATCCGAATAATGAAAAAATGATAGCATACTTGGATACCGCTCAGTTTTATGCGGAGTTCATGAAAGAAAGAGATGAAGATAATATGGAAGCCACTTTTTTCTTGGCCGCCATTCATGGCTTTAAAGGACGCTTCTATTCTGAAAATCAAAGCTGGACAAAAGCCGCCTTTGAAGCAAGAGATGCATTGAATTATATGGAGGAAAGTAAGGGAAATAAGAATTTAAGCCCTGAATTTCTTTTCGGTGATGCACTTTATAATTATTACGTAGAATGGGTTCCAGAGCACTACCCTATCCTGAGGCCTGTACTAAGATTTTTTGACGATGGAGATAAAGAGCTTGGCGTAGAGCAACTCACCAAAGTGGCTCAAAATGCGTTCTACACCCGTACCGAAGCCCAGTATTTTTTAATGAGAATCTGGGCATTAGATGAAGGTGAGTTACGGAAAGGCTTACAACTTTCAGAGTATCTTCATGAGACCTATCCTCAAAATGCTTATTTTCATAGATTTTACGCACGTTTACTCTATACAGCTGGAAGAATTCAAGATTCTGAGCGAGAATGTTTAGAAATATTTGCAAATATAGACAGTGCGAGGACAGGTTATGGCGGGACATCCGGGCGCTATGCTGGCTTTTTCTTGGGACAAATTTATGAACGCCAGGCTAAGTTAGACGAGGCAAAAAAATATTACGAAAGGGCAATGATTTCTTCAGAAAGCGTAGGAGAAGAAGAGGCCGGTTACTATCTTTTTAGTATTTATCACCTAGGGCTTATCGCAGAAAAGCAAGGTGAAGTTGAGCTGGCTGAAGAATACTACAAAAAAACTAAGAAAAAAGCAGGACGGAAGCAAGCGGTTTTCAAAAGTGCTAAAGATAAGCTGAAAGATTTGTAGATTTAGGCGTTGAAAACTATAGATTTCATCATAGCGCCTATCACATTCTTTCTCCTAATGTTTATTGCATATGGAATAAGAGAAATTTCGGCTGATGGCGAAACCAGAAAATATTTTTTTCCGGCTCTTCTGCTGAAGATGATTGGAGCAATTGGTGTGGGATTGATCTATCAATTTTACTACGGTGGAGGAGATACTTTCTCGTACTATACCCATGGGGCATCGCATATTGTTGAGGCCTTTTATGATAGTTTTTCTGCTGGATGGAAACTACTCACAGCAAACGGAGAATTTGATCCGGAAACTTATAAATATTCCTCCAAAATATGGATGTACCGTGATACCACCTCCTATTTTATTGTTAGAATAGCTTCCGTTTTTGGTGTACTTACCTATAATTCTTATGCAGGAGTAGCTTTGTTATTTGCATTTTTCTCCTTCTGGGGCCTGTGGCTGATGTATCAATCATTTTGTCAAATCTATCCAGAACTCAAACTTCAATTTGCCATAGCTATATTTTTTGTTCCTACTGTTCTTTTCTGGGGATCAGGTATTTTAAAAGATACGGTGACCCTAGGAGCATCAGGATTTCTTGTTTATTCATTTATCCAAATCTTTTTTGAAAGACAGAAATTGATCAGGAATATTATTTTGTTGCTTTTGTCAATCTATATTATCACTTCCATAAAACTTTACATATTTCTATGTTTAATGCCTGCATTAATTTTGTGGTATTTCTTCTATAGAATTGGTAGAATTCCCTCTTTTGTGCTAAGAATTATGGTGGCCCCATTTCTACTAGCAATTGGAGCGGCATTGGCATATTATGTAGCCTTAAAAGCCGGAGAAGATAATAGTAGATATGCTTTGGATCAAATAGCAGAAACTGCTCAAGTTACGGCTTATGATATTCGCTACTGGACCGGTAAGGATGCAGGCTCAGGTTATTCTTTGGGAGAATTGGATGGAACTTTCGGGAGTATGCTCAGACTAGCCCCTCAAGCCATAAATGTTTCTTTGTTTCGACCGTACCTTTGGGAAGTCAATAATCCTTTAATGTTGCTTTCTGCCTTAGAAGCACTTTTTTTATTAGCCCTCACCATAAGACTTTTTTACAGGAATAAATTCATTCATCTCACTCAAAGTGCGAAGTCTCCCATCATTTTATTTTGCTTAATTTTCGCCATTATTTTTGTATTTGGCGTTGGAATATCTACTTATAATTTTGGAACGCTTTCCAGATATAGAATAGTGATGGTTCCATTTTACCTCATGGCAGTTTTTATGTTGGACTTTCATGCAAAAGTTAAGGCATCTCGAAACGATTTAAGAGAATAGGCATTGTCTTGTATCTACATAAAATAATAACGCATATAAAATTTATTACATATTAGCTGAGTTTTTATTATATTGCTGTTACGTGAAAGGTTCAATTTCAACACAAAATTTACCACCGCTACTAAATCCCTATGAATCCTGCAGAATTTGAAAAATTAAAGCTTCTCTATGATCAAGTTGAGTCATTGACTAAATCAGGGGCATGGGAATTGGATCTCCAAAATAATGAATTGTCTTGGTCAGAGGGAGTCTTCAAAATGCTTGGCTTTGAGCCTAATGAATTTGAGGTAACTTTTGAAAAGGGCCTATCTGTTATTCACCCTAAGGACAGGCAACGTGCCACAGCATTGATGGAAGAAGTCGTGCGAAATAAGACAGAATATAAAATAGAGAAAAGACTAATTAAAAAGTCTGGAGAAACTATTCATGTTCGTTCAAAGGCCAAGTTATTTTATGATAATGATGGAAAACCCAGAAAGCTCATTGGGGTTTTTCAAGATATTAGTGATTTTGTCAATGCCCAAAAGCAAGTTGAAGAGCAAAACTCACTCACAAATGACATAATTAGAAATTTACCTGCTATATTTTTTCTATTTAATCGAGATGGAAAGATCCATGTGTGGAATAAGCAATTAAAGAAAGTAACAGAATTTAGCGATGCAGAAATTGCTTCCAAAAAAGTTGAAGATTTCTTTCAGGGAGAAGAAAGAACTAAGGTAAAACACCAAATCGGAGAAGTTTTTAGAACGGGCCATGCTGAAATAGAAACCTCGATTACTAATAACAAAGGCAGAAATATACCCCTCTATTTCACCGCTTCATTAATTCAGTACAAAGGCGAGGAGTGCGTGTTCGGAACTGGGACTGATATTACTGAAAGAGTTTCGCTGCTGCATGAGCTCCAATTACTTGTTGACAATACTGAGGAAGCGTATACTTATTTGGATAGAGAGTGGAAAGTAGTATCATTCAATAAACAAATGAGTACTCATTCTAATTTCCTTTTGCAAAGTGCTATTGAAAAAGGAAAGTCTCTCCTAGATGCAGTAAAGTTAGATCAACGGGAAGATTTAAAAATGTGCCTAAAATTAGTTTCTAATGGAGAGGAAGTGAACAAGATCGTTCAAGACCAGGGATCAGAGGCCAAACAATTTTACGAACTGAAGTTAAAGCCAATTTTTTCAGAAAAGGATGAAGTTGTAGGAATTTTCCTCACTTCTTTGAATGTCACTGAGGCGCTAAAAGCAAGAAAGGAGCTAGAGGCAAGCCAAGAGAAACTTCAACAAGTTTTGGATAGTTCTCTGGACACTCTGTGTACTATAGATGAAAATGGTATTTTTCAAATGGTAAGTAGTTCATCTGAGCAGTTATGGGGCTATAAACCTGAAGAACTAGAAGGTCAGCCATTTTTGCAATTTATTATCGAGGAAGATCGAGATTTAACACTAGCTGTGGCTGAAGAAATCCAAAAAGGCAAGACATTTAGAAACTTTCGAAATCGATATAGGCACAAAGAAGGATACATAGTACCCGTTGTTTGGTCAGGCTATTGGGAATCAAGCCAAAATTTAATGAACTGCATTGCAAGAGATGCTTCGGATCAGTTGAAAGATGAAGAGGAACTCTACATGAGTGAAAGAAGATTTAAAGCTTTGGTCCAAGAGGGGGGAGATTTAATTGCGATATTAAATTTAGACGGTATTTACAAGTATGTCAGTCCAACATCAACAACAATCTTAGACCGTGATCCAGGTGAGTTTTTGGGGAAAAGTGCTTTTGATTTTATTCATCCTAACGATTTAGAGTGGGTGCGTGATGAGTTTACTAAGTTAGAAAGAGAAAGAAACATCAATTTACCTGCTTTTCGTTTCTTAAATGGTAGAGGAGAATGGCGGTGGGTTGAATCTTCTTTATCAAATCTTTTAGATGAGCCACATGTGAAAGGCATAGTCGCAAATTCAAGAGATGTTACAGAAAAGATTGAACTGCAGCAAACAGTTGATAATGCTATAAAACTAGCGAGAGTTGGGGGTTGGGAAATAAATATGAAGACTAATGAACATTTTTGGTCTCCCACGACCAAAGAGATTCATGAGGTCCCAGATGATTTTACGCCAGATTTAGACACAGCGATAAATTTTTATCACTCGGATTACCGCGAAAAAGTTACTGAAGCAGTAGAAAAAGCTATCAGTAGTGGAGACTCGTTTGACTTTGAAGCCCTCATAATCACATTTAAAGGGCATGAAAGATGGGTCAGGGCAAAAGGAAATGCAGAATTCCTTGAGGGTCAATGTGTTCGTTTATACGGTAGTTTCCAAGATATACATGATCAAAAAATCGTGGAGCTTCGTTTAGAGAAAATTTCCAATAATGTGCCAGGCGTGATTTTTCAATATCATTTAAAATCTGACGGTACAGATTTATTAGATTTCGTTAGCAAAAGATCTGAAGAAATCTTTGGTTTCACTCCTGAAGAATGCATGCAGACTACGGAGGTAATTTGGAGCCGAATAGAAGCAGGTGGGGATATGCCACAAATGAAAGAATCCATTCTTAAATCTGCTGATCAATTAACTCCTTGGCATTTTGTTTGGAGATATCATCATCCTAATGGGATGATTCGATACCATGAGGGTTCTGGCAATCCTCAAAAACTTTCGAATGGAACAGTTATTTGGGACTCTATTATCACCGATATTACGGATTTTAAAGAATTGGAAATACTTGCAGAAAGAACTGCTGGTTTAGCAAAGATCGGAAGTTGGGAATTGAATTGGCGCAATGGAAAAGAAGAAGTTTATTGGTCTCCCATGACAAAGGAAATATTGGAAGTCGATGCTGAATATAACCCCTCATTATCAGATGGTTTATCGTTCTATTCTGACCACAGTAGGAATTTAATTGAAGAGGCTATCAATGAATTAATTGATACAGCTAAAGAATTTGATTTGGAACTCCTAATAAAAACTCAGAACGGAAACGAGAAATGGGTGAGGTGTATTGGTCAAGCGGATAGAATAGGAGGAAAAACCAACCGAATTTTTGGGAGCTATCAAGATATTGATAAACAAAAGAAATCAAGGATAGCTTTGCAGGAGGCACTAAAAGACAGAAAAGATATTTTAGAGAGTATAGGGGACGCGTTTTTTGCCGTTGATAACGATTGGACAGTTACTTATTGGAATAGAGAGGCGGAAAATGTCTTGGGTAAGAAGAGACACGAAATCCTTAATAAGAATTTGTGGACAGAATATGGTGACGCTATTAATCTTAAATTCTATACGGAGTATCATAAAGCCGTAGAATTACAACAAAAAGTTCACTTTGAAGAGTATTTCCCTCCTTTAAAGAAATGGTTTGAAGTAAGTGCATATCCTTCGAAAAAAGGATTATCTGTGTATTTTAAGGACGTCACTTTGAGGAAAAGTGCTGATGAAGAGATTAAGCAATCAAATGAAAGATTTGAAAAAGTAGCCTTAGCCACCAGCGATGCTATTTGGGATTGGGATTTGCTAACTGGAGAATCCTTACGCTTTGGGACGGGCTTTGAAAAAAGGTTTGGATACTCTAATGAGGAGGCGAATAAATCTCCTACATTTTGGAAACAAAAAGTGCACCCTGATGATCTAACTCAAGTATTAAAATCTCAAAAAGAAGCACTTCATAATAAAAGTGTAAATTTTTGGAAGGAAGAATATAGATTTAAAAAGAAATCTGGAGAATATGCATATGTCATTGATAAGGGATATATCGTTAGGAGCGACAGCGGAAGAGCTATTCGAATGATCGGGGCTACCACTGACATAAGTGATCGTAAAGCTTATGAAACATCATTAGTTGAAATAAATGAAAAACTGGAAAAGCAAACCCATGCCCTTTCTGTTTCAAACGCGGAATTAGAACAATTTGCCTATGTGGCTTCTCATGATTTACAAGAACCCTTACGGATGGTTTCTGGATTTCTGACACAACTTGAAAAAAAATATGGAAATCAGCTTGACGATAAAGCGAATCAATATATTCATTTTGCGGTAGATGGAGCCAAACGAATGCGCCAAATCATTTTAGATTTATTGGACTTTTCAAGAATCGGTAAAGAAGAAGCAGAACAAACAGAGGTCAATTTGAATGATGTGGTACAAGAAGTTTGTTTATTACACCGAAAGCAAATAGAAGAGCTAAATGCAGAGGTGCTATTTGATAATTTGCCAAAGATCACTGGTCACCCTTCTCCAATGATTCAATTATTTCAGAATTTAATTTCTAATGCACTAAAGTACAGAGACTCAAAAATACCACCAAAAGTCTTAATTAAAGCGAGAAAGCTAAAAAAGGACTGGAAGTTTTCTGTTGCAGACAATGGCATTGGAATAGAAAAAAAATACTTTGATAGGATCTTCAACATTTTTCAAAGACTTCATAATAAGACAGAATATTCAGGTACAGGTATGGGACTGGCCATAGTGAAAAAGATTATAGAAAGCCAAAACGGAAAAATTTGGGTTGACTCTGAAAAAGGAAAAGGCACAACATTCTATTTTACGATTCCTATAAATCAATCAAGGGAAATTTAAGCTTAGGGCTCCTTTATTACTTATTAAATTAGAAATTAATAGAAGTAGTATTTTTACCTGTCACATATACTATTTTTGAATAAAAACATGTATCTTACTAAGATTGAATTTAACATTAACAACTATAAATTCAAAAACTATGATTTTTATCATGTTTTTTGAAATACGAAGCCGGAAAAGTTTATTTTTTCAGGATGAATAAATTATTTTGTAAAAATGAAATTTTAAATAGAGATTAATATTATGTTTAATCGAAAACAATCTACAAGGTGCTGATGATTCCATGAGTAGCTTCAAATATTCAAAACCAAAAAAATGAAACCCATACGTATCCTGTTAGTGGAAGATAATGAAGGAGATATAGTGCTAACAACAGAAGCATTAGAAGATAGTAAATTCATCAATGAAGTTGATGTTGCTAGAAATGGAAGAGAAGCACTTGACCATCTTATGAAGAAAAGAGGATATGAAGAAGCCATTCTGCCGGATTTGATTTTATTAGATATAAACCTGCCCATTATGAGTGGCCATGAAGTTTTATTAGAAATAAAAAATGATAAGAATCTAAATAGCATACCTGTTATTATGCTCACTACTTCCTCTTCAGATACTGACATCAAAAAAGCATATCATAACCATGCTAATTGTTTTATCAGTAAGCCAGTCGAAATTGATGAATTTATGACTGCTATTTCTGGTATTGAACAATTTTGGTTCAGTATAGTAAGTTTACCTAGAGATCAGAATTAGTATGTCTAAAAATTTAAATCGATATGATATTTTAGTTGTTGAGGACAATCCTGGGGATTACCTCTTGGTTGAAGATTTTCTACTTGAAACCCGTGTGACTAAGAACATTAGATTGGCTAAAGATTTTCAATCGGCAAGGGATATACTTAAAGATGAGTTATCTCATATTGATTTGATATTTCTCGATCTTAGTTTGCCAGATTTAGAGGGGGAGGAATTGATTTCCAGAATTAAAGAATACTCAAAAAATGTACCCATCATTATTCTAACAGGTTACACTGATGTAGACTTTGCCATTAAAACCTTGTCCTTAGGAGCTTCTGATTATCTTTTGAAAGATGTATTAAATACAACAGTGCTGCATAAGAGCATCCTATATAACATAGAGCGAAATAAAACAATGGTCAATTTGAAGGAATCAGAACAAAGATATTCTGATCTCTTTCATTTTAGCCCTTTACCCATGTGGGTTTATGATAAGAAATCCTTAAAATTTTTGGATGTAAACGATGCGGCTATCGAACATTATGGATATTCCTATGAAGAGTTTCTTGCAATGGATATTACTGACATTAGACCCCCAGAGGAAATATCTGCATTGAAGGACTCTATGATAAAGCAAAGACAACCCAATAAGAATATATATCATGGTGAATTTACTCATTTAAAGAAAAATGGGGACAGAATAAGAGTGGAGATACGTTCCAATAGCTTTCTTTTTAGAGGGCTACAAGCTCAAATTATTTTAGTCAATGACGTAACTGAAAGGAATCTTCATATAGAAGCGGTTGAGAAACAGAATGAAATATTAAAGGATATTGCATGGACACAATCGCATGTGGTGAGGGCCCCTCTTGCTCGCTTAATGGGCTTGGTCAATGCCATGAAGAATGAGAGAATTACAGATAGTGATAAGGAAATCTTTTATAATCATATTTTGAAATCAGCCGAGGAATTAGATGAAATAGTAAAATCCGTGGTGAGTAAATCTCAGGAAATAAACGTAAATAGCCAAAACGAATGAACTTAAAAAACCTAATTGTTGATGATGATGAAATATCCTTGATGCTATCCGAAATGATAGTAGAAGGGGATTCTTTTTTTCAAAAGCCCCAAAAATTTTTAGATGGAACTTACGCCTTAGAGTTTTTGCGGGAGGACTATTCACAAGACAAAACCTACGCAATTATTTTGGATATCAACATGCCGTTTATGAATGGTTGGGAGTTTTTGGAAAACATTGAGCATTTTGTATCATCTGATAACACCTATGTTTTTATGCTAAGTTCGTCTTCTGACAAAGCAGATATTCAGAAATCCGATAAGTTTAAACTTGTAAAAGGATATTTTACCAAGCCTTTGCAAAAAGAGCATTTAGAGCAAATTCAAGAGCTTATTTCTAAATAAAAAAACTTCTAGCTTTTCACTCTTTTATAAACCAACTTCTTTTGTTGTTTCCTCGAATTAACAAAACCCGTAACAAAAGGAAATAAAATTGCGGATGTGATGACTATTGTCTGTATAATAAGTTCTTTATTCATTTGTATATTTTTATGTACTGTTGGAGATTTAACGCCAAGCTTGCATTAATGTTTTGAAATTAAACTAATAAATTAAAACTCTACTTTAAGGTTATGAAGTCTGTCATATAATTCTACTTTACCGCCATTTATTTTATTTCCATCATAGATAATGCTTTTTGCTTCTGGAAATTCAAAAGCTATAGTCCAGTTATGTAATTGAGAAACTCGGATTTCCAAGATATTCCCTACTCTTTTTGCTGATATATCGAGCTTATTGTTTCCAATCCTAATATTCTGTAGACTTACATCTTTCCAGTCTGTAGGTAAATTAGGTTTTATTATAATTTCATTTTTCCAGGCTTTTGGCCTAATACCAAAAAACTCTTCTACTACAGGTACTGCTACTGCATAAATATTCCAAGCCTGCGTCATCATACCGAAATCAGGGCTGACTTCATACATTGAGCCAGGTAGAGCGTAACTAAATGAGTTTTGTAGCATTTTCAAATATGCTAATGCTTTATCTGGGTTTCCGTATTTTGCTTCCGCAATGGCCTGCACTCCAGTGGGTAAAGTCATTACAGCTCCTACATAACTAAAAGATTGCCATTTGGCGGCTTTTTCCTGCTTTTCATCACGGTCGATACCAGTAACAAATATTCCAAACCTACTTCGATATTTTTCTGCGGTTGCTAAGGCCGCAGTAGCTTTTTCTTGATCGGCAGCTCCAACTTCCATTGGGGTATTGACTATCCAATTATGGTGAACTACAAATGGAGAAGGGCCGCTTATCTCCATGGATTTAATGGTATCTAAAGTAGTCTCTAATTCAATGACCGACCAGGGCTTTTCAATGCTGTCCGCTCTTATAATAGCAGCTTCGGTCAGTTTTATTGCTTCTGATTTGGTGGCTCGAAAATCCGCATAAGAGTTAAATTCCTCTACCCACCATTCAGAATTAATTTTTGATTGTAGCTTTTTAGCTTTTTCCAAGTACTCATCAACCAAGACCTTGTCGCTTTTTACTTTCGCAAAATTGGCTGCTGCCAAGTACATTTCATATTGATAAGACACTACATCTATCATTTCACTATCAAGACCATGGATTTCCATCATGCCTGCACCATCCGGATAACCGTTTCCATTGGTATCTTGAGACTCAATCCAATCAACTGCGCTATGTACTAAGTCGTAGTACTTCAGTAATACATCATCTCCAGTCCACGCGTAAGCCTTCCAAAGCATACTAACAAATTTTGGAGTAGTATTTAGATTCCCTGGATTAAAAACTACGCCATTTGTAGAAGCTTCGTGCATGATTCTCCCATTCTTTCCATTAATCTTTTCAGATAATTTTACAACCAAATCTATGGTTTGTAAAGCTTGTTGATGCATTCCAGATGCCAATAAGCCCTGCACAGCATAACCATTATCAGTACCAAACCACCAGGGGTAGTCTGGGCTTCCTGCGGTTAAGCCAGTTCCAACATCTGGGACCTCTTGCATCAACCATTCTGTATTATATTTCAACCACCTGAACATTTGATCAAAGTCTTTGTCTTGGGTTTTCAAATTATTAGTTTCACTTACTTTTTGGTAAGCATCTATTTTCTCCCTTAATAAGGTTTCAGGGGTACTAGATAAATATCGAGATGTATTGATAACTTCTTTTTCACTTTTATAAGAGCCGCTAATTATTAAATAAATGGTTTTTCTTTCATTTCCTTTCAGATTTATCGATCGACTCAAAGCATGGTCAAAGCCGTTTCCTCTTCTTTTTATTTTACAAGAGTTCTCGGAATTAGATGGTTTGAAATCCTTTCCGCTAATAGCGGCATACCAATTATTTCCCGAGTCTTTTGCTAGAAAAGTATTATTTCTGTTCTTCCATTCTCCCTCATCATCAAAGTCTTCAATATTTAAAGAATCAGCCAACCAGGCAGGGCGAATATCAATAGCAGTGTTAAATGTAAAAGTGAATTTATTTTCTGACGCAAGAATGTTCTCTAATTGATAGGCTACAATTAATCCGTTTTCATTTCCCGGAACAAAATGGAATTGTGCTACTTTTAAGCCTAGATTCTTAGCCCTAAAAATATGTTCACTACCAATCGGATAATTAATAAATTGGTCAGCTTGAGTTAAGCATACATGTTCATTATTTTTTTTAATGTCCGCATGATATCCATCTAGCAATTTAACGGGAGGCATCCACACGCCTCCCATTTCGCCTTCTATATGCCAACCTAAATCTGGGAAAGTACCGTTTTGGTGACCCACCACATAGAGTCTTTTACCCGCACTTAAGAAGGGACTATTTTTATATTCTGAGTTGCCTTCAATTTTTTCTAAATTGTTAACCTGAGTAAAAAAATCTAGGGATTTATCATTTTGACAGCTTAATAAAAAGATGCTTAGTATTAATGCGATATTTCTCATAATATGTAAATTGACTAAATTTTATAATAAGTTAAATTTAGTTCTTTGTCACATGAAAAATGAGGTTTATTGTAAAATTATAAGATTTAAAGTGGTTTTAAACGAAATAATTGGCCGTAGATGTAAGGTTTTTTCATAAATGTTTAACTTTTTTGTGTGATTTTCATCTAAATAATTAACTTTCCTTTGAAATGATTTAAAATCGGTGAATTAATAAGAATATGGCGAAACTTAAGAATATAATCATGCAACTTTCTGACGCGGATTATCTTGCGATTCATGAGAGTTTATCAACAGGTGGAGCGGAAAAATCTGCTTATTTGCTAAAATCGATGCGTGAAAGTTCTTCTAGTGATCATGCCATCATGGAGGAACTTGAGGTTAATACTAATGCTTATTATACGTTAAGATCGAGATTAAATCAAAAAATCGAAGAATACCTGCTTCAACAAATGGAAAATCCGAGGACGGATATTCTAAAGAAAGTAGCTAATATTAATGAAATCATTTTTACCAAAAAGAAGGCCATAGCCATTGCCACTTTGAAAAAATTGGAGAAAGAGCTTATAGATTATGATCTTTCGAACGAACTCACCATTGTTTATAAGGCATTAAAAAAATTACACCAAAACACGGAAGAGTATTTTGGCTACAGCCAATTGTATAATCGCCATGTTGCCTATATGTTGGCCGTTGACAAGGCAGAAGATCTGTTAAGCAGTTATTTCATTAAGTTTGGTAATTACTCTTTAACGGGTGATGAGACCAATAAACTGGAGCTTGTTCTCCTGAATAAGGAAATGTTGAATACCTGTCAGATTTATGATTCCCACAGACTTTTCGTCTACAAAAATTGCTTAAATATATTTCATAGATTATTTGTAGAAGAAGACGAGAATAATGTTGACCTAGACCCCATTGAGGATGTGTTGGCCAAGGCAGATGGTATCTTTGAATTATATAGTTTGGATTCCATTTATTTCCATTTAAAACTAGTTTATGAATTTTTAAAGTTAGAGTATTATAATCATTACAGATTATATAGGAAGGCAGAGAATTACTTCGAGGAGGTCAATGAATCTTGTGCAGCATTTTTATCTAATTTTAATTTATTTACTTATCCTGCTCAATTTTTAATCACAAAAATACAAAGAGCTAAGAGAATGCCAGATAAAGTGATGCTATCTGAAGAAAATGTTGCTTTATTTCAGGATTTTGAACCTGATAAGGATGATGTTCCTCAATATATAACTTATGCTACTTATCGTTCTTTGAGTTGCCATTTTGACCAAAAGCATGAAGAGGCTGCTAAATGGTTAAATAATTTATTGAATGATGTTAGTTTGAAAAAATATCAAAATGCTCAGCTAGAAATTAAAACATTACTAGCACTTGAGTATTGTTTGATGAAGGACTATGAGTTATTTAATCAGCTTATTAACAGTATTCAGAGACAAATTAGAATTATAGGAAAGGAAAATTGCATGAATATTCAAGTATTGAATAAAATCATGAAAATTTCTTTAAGTGAATCGAAAAGGAATAAGGAGGAAAAAATTAAGGAATTGGTTAAGAAGTTCAAATCTCTAGAGCCGATGCAGCACTTTGCACCTAGTTTATTACTTGAATTTGACGATAATCTAATAAAGCAACTGGTGGTTTAATTTTTGTTATATTATATATTGTAAAAGCCCATTGAACATATGTTAAATGGGCTTTTTCCGTTTATACATGTGAGACAATGTAGCCTCTTTTAAATAGATAACTCCGTTAAGCTCTCCTGAGAAAGCGGTTTGTTGAGATACTTTTTAACAGCATCATATTTCTTTGATTTGCTCACGTCTTGTGGATTGATCGAAGAAGTCAACATGACAATCTTGCATTTATCTTTTGTACTATCTTTCAATTTATTAAACTCCTCCAGGAATTGAAAACCATCCATTAAAGGCATATCGATGTCTAAGAAGATAATATCTCGCAGTACACCAGAAACTATATCATTTTCTAATTGCTCAATATTTTTCAAAAACTCAATTGCACTTTTCGCACCTGTATGTGTATAGATATACTTTGACAAGCCTGCAGCTTCAACCATTTTCTGGTTTATCAAATTATCGATTTCATTATCATCGATTAGCATGACGGATTGATACTTACTCATATTGAACAATTTTTAATTTGGGAACAAGTTAATAAAATCAATGTTGTATAAAAACAATTCAATATAGAAAATGCACACGAATAAACGTGTGCATTTCATCGAAAAAATTAAATATCGAATTTAATTCCTTGAGCTAATGGCAAAGAATTTCCATAGTTCAAGGTGTTCGTTTGTCTTCTCATGTACGCTTTCCAAGCATCAGAGCCAGATTCTCGGCCACCGCCTGTTTCTTTTTCTCCACCAAACGCACCACCAATTTCAGCACCAGATGTTCCAATGTTCACATTGGCAATACCACAATCTGATCCTCTAGACGATAAGAATCTGTGAGCCTCTTGCATATTATTGGTCATAATGGCTGAAGATAGACCTTGTTTCACTCCATTTTGGAGGGCAAGGGCATTTTCGATATCTCCACTATATTTCATTACATATAAAATCGGTGCAAATGTCTCTTCCTGCACGATTTCAAACTCATTTTGAGCTTCAATAATGACTGGCTTTACGTAACACCCACTTTCATATCCTTCTCCTTCTAATACGCCCCCTTCAACAATTACTTTCCCGCCTTCAGCTTTAGCTTTTTCAATGGCTTTTAAATAGTTGTTGACAGAATCTTGATCAATTACAGGCCCAACATGGTTTTTCTCATCCAATGGATTCCCAATACTTAATTGCTTATAGGCATCTTTCATTTTACCGATCAACTCATCATAAATATCCTCATGAATGATTAATCTTCTGGTTGAAGTACAACGCTGACCAGCAGTTCCAACTGCGCCAAATACTGCCCCTATTAAGGTCATTTTCAAATCAGCCTCTTTTGAGATGATCATCGCATTGTTTCCTCCTAATTCAAGAATAGATTTACCTAGTCTAGAAGCTACTTCTTGGCCTACAATTTTACCCATTCTTATAGAGCCAGTGGCAGATACTAATGAAACTCTAGCGTCTTTGGTCATCATTTCTCCTACTTTGTAATCTCCATTGATTAAGCAAGAGATACCTTCCGGCATATCATTTTCTTTCAATACTTCCGCAATAATATTTTGGCAAGCAATACCTGTTAGTGGGGCTTTTTCAGAAGGCTTCCAAACAGTAACATTACCACAAACCCAAGCTAATGCGGTGTTCCAACTCCAAACGGCAACGGGGAAATTGAATGCAGAGATAATACCTGTAATTCCCAATGGATGCCATTGTTCTTGCATGGAATGATCTGGTCGTTCAGATTTTATGGTTAATCCATACAATTGACGTGATAATCCGACACCAAAGTCACAGATATCTATCATTTCTTGAACTTCACCCCAGCCTTCTTGTAAGGATTTTCCCATTTCATAGGAAACTAATCGGCCCAGCGGATCTTTTAATTCTCTTAACCTATTTCCAAACTGACGAACAATTTCGCCTCTTGCTGGTGCAGGCATATTGCTCCAAGTCTTGAAAGCCTCTGAAGCAGTTTTTATGGTTTTTTCGTAATCCTCAGCAGTTGTTACTCCCACAGAGGCAATTTCTTTCCCATCTACTGGAGATACAGAGCTGATCTTCCCGTTTCCTTCCATCCAGTTACTTCCTGTTGAAGTCCCACCGTTGTGACCTTTTACTCCTAATTTGTTTAGAGCCTCTTCTAAGCCGTAAGTTTTCTTAATATCCATAGTATTCAATTAATTACAAAAATTATGATTTATTAGGTTTAAATAGTTTAATGAATGTTTTCAGCTATTATCCAATCATTTTAGCCTCTACAATTAATTTTTAATGGCACAAAATTGGCTTTTTTTGAATGATTACAAAAGAAAAAGGCACCCTGATTTGAGTGCCTTTGTAAAATTATTTACTAAAGTCGTGGATTATTGTACCCCCATTCCATAGTATGCCTTTGTACCGTCAGGATATGTTCCTTCTATTAATACACCGCCTCTTTTTCCTTTTAGGGTAGCAATTAAATCTTCTGTGTTTTTAATTGCCCCTTTATCAACAGCGGTAATAATAAAGCCTTCTTTAATTCCTATATCTTTCCATTTTCCATCTTGAAGTTCCACAACCTTAGAACCTCCAGCAATATCTAAGGCTTCCATTTCATCTTCACTTATATCCTCGAAAGTCGCTCCCCCCAACATTTTTGCTGTGCTTGCAGTTACTATTTCAGTACTGTTTTCTAAGCTTTTCAGTTCAACTTTAGTGTTGTTTTCTTTTCCACCTCTTAAATAAGTTACTTTCACTCGCTCCCCGGGACTGTATCTTGCAATTTGCTCCTGCAATTCTGCAACATTTTTAATGTCTTTATCATCAATTTTAATGATGATATCTTCTTCTTTCATGCCAGCAGCTTCTGCCGCACTTCCAGGTGTGGTACCAGCTACCAAAACACCGGAATTTGTACCAAAATCTTGATCTTTAATACGAGGGTCATTCAAGTCCACGATACTTACACCCAATACAGCTCTTTGAACAATTCCATACTCTTTTAAATCATCCACTACTTTTTTGACCAAAATAGAAGGAACAGCAAAAGAGTAGCCGGCATAACTTCCAGTTGGAGTTGCAATAGCAGTATTCACACCAATTAGTTTCCCTGAAAGATTGACTAATGCTCCCCCACTATTCCCTGGGTTCACGGCAGCATCGGTTTGAATAAAAGACTCAATGCCATATCTGTTCTGTCTATTTAAAATATTTATGTTTCTTGCCTTTGCACTTACTATACCAGCTGTAACGGTCGAAGTTAAATTAAATGGATTTCCCACTGCCAATACCCATTCTCCAATTTTTGCATGATCTGAATTG
Organism: Marivirga harenae; assembly: GCF_030534335.1. Lineage (GTDB taxonomy): Bacteria > Bacteroidota > Bacteroidia > Cytophagales > Cyclobacteriaceae > Marivirga > Marivirga harenae. The sequence goes on from NZ_CP130565.1 coordinate 1,431,483, forward strand.
CCAAATTCCACGAAATTCAAATCTTCCTCATCTATTTTCAACAGGGCAATGTCGGTATTGGAATCCGCGCCAATAACTTTTGCATTGTAGCTTCTATTGTCATGTAATACCACTTCTAGATTGGAGGCGTTTTCAACTACATGATTGTTCGTAACGATATAGCCGTCAGGAGAAATAATTACGCCCGAGCCCGATGATTGACCTTTTCTGGGTTGCGGACTTTTATCACCGTAATAATCTCTGAAGAATTCTTCAAATGGAGATCTACCTCTTGGAACATCTCTTTCAACCTCTGCTTTAATATGAACCACTCCTTTTGTTACTTGCTCAGCAGCATAAATAAAATTGATTCCTTCTGGGACATTGTATTCAGTTTCATCCAAAAAGCTCGAAAATCGAGTATTATTAGATTGAATTTCATCAAAATTTTGATTGTCTGTTCCAGAAGTGCTAGGATTAAAATATATAAAACCACCTACTGAAAGCAATGCACTGAATATAGAAGCAAAAATAATTCCTATAAAAAACTGTCTTTTTTCCATCACTAAATAATTTAAATTGTTCTATTCAAACGCATAATGAACGTTTCGGTTCATCCACATATTGTCAAAAATGAAAGAAGGGGACCTAGCCCCTTCAAAAAACAATTCCAAAGTGAGATTACTTGATTTGAATTGTTCTTTTTAATTCTTTTTGTTCATCCTTAGGAATCACAATATTTAATATTCCGTCATGATAAGTTGCTTCAATTTTGTCTTCCCTGATATTGTCGGGAAGATGAAATGTTCTTGAGAAGGAGCCGTATTGTGTCTCTACCGAATGATAATTTTTTTCATCCTTTTTTTCCTCAAACTTTCGCTCACCAGATATTGTGATAGATCCATCGCTCATATCAATGTTAAAATCTGTCTTTTTCATTCCAGGTGCGGCTACTGATATCTCAAATGCTTTTTTGCTTTCAGCAATATCGACTTGAGGATTGAAGTGCTGCATTTCTTTTCCAATACCATTAAAGGACTCGTCAAAAAATCTGTCTAATAAACTTGAAAATCTTTTGTTTTCAGTATTAGGTAAACTTGGGTTATACTTTATAAGTGCCATAACTTTTTTGTTTTAAGGTTTAACAATTAATTTTTAATGTTAACATAGAAAAATCTATACCAATTAAATTCTTTTGGTAAAATAAGACATATTGACACTATATTGAAATTTTATCAACTAAAAACATGACGTAATGGCTGGTTTATTGAAATTGCTGAGCGTAAAACTGACGAAATATAGCTTGAAAAATATTTTACGATTTTTTTAAAAGAAGTATTTGGAAATAATAAAAGAGCCTTGCATATTTGCATTCCCAAACGGATAAAATTCCTCTTTAGCTCAGCTGGTTAGAGCATTTGACTGTTAATCAAAGGGTCCTTGGTTCGAGTCCAAGAAGAGGAGCAAAGCCTTACAGAAATGTAAGGCTTTTTTTATGCCTATAGATTTATAAAGTTCAATTTGCTTTCGATCTGGCAAGCAGATATCTGGAATAAGTGGATTCTTTTTGCTTGGATTGATCTCTTTTCAAAAAAAGAAAGATCTTATTAAAAATATAAACTGCTCCAACTAAGCTGATTTGGACAAGTCTGAAGGATTATTTCGAAGGAACACGTATAAATATTCTAGAAAACAAAAAGCTTCCTATTAAAGGAAAGCTTTTATGACAAGTGCGGTCTGCCTTCTCTGAAGGACTAGAATAAGCTGAAGAACGACAAGAATCCCCAGGGATCGAATGTTCACAAGATTTTAAGTCTTTTATCGTAAGCTTTTTAAAAATTCTCTTCCAGAGCTGCTCTTTAACCATTTTTCATGATCCCTTGCTTCTTTTCTGTTAGAAAATTGTTTTGTGTAAATAATCTTAAATGGAGTGTAAGGAGCTGTAGTTTTTTCTCTGCCTTCATTATGCATTTTAAACCGATCCTCAATATTTGATGTGAAGCCTTTGTATATGTAATTTTTATGAATACTCTGAAGGGCGTAGGTAGTAAACATAAATACAAATTAGTATAAATGCCATAAAATACAAAAAGCCTCTCATTACTGAGAAGCTTTTGTGCCAGGAGCGGGCTTGCCTGCTTTGCAGGACTTGAACCTTCCTATGAAAAAGGCAGGTAAACCCGCACGAACTAATGTTCACAAGATTTTAAGTCTTTTATCGTAAGCTTTTTAAAAATTCTCTTCCAGGGCTGCTCTTTAACCATTTTTCATGATCCTTTGCTTCCTTTCTGTTAGAAAATTGTTTTGTGTAAATAATCTTAAATGGACTGTAAGGAGCTGTAGTTTTTTCTCTGCCTTCATTATGCCTTTTAAACCGATCCTCAATATTTGATGTGAAGCCTTTGTATATGTAATTTTTATGAATACTCTGAAGGGCGTAGGTAGTAAACATAAATACAAATTAGTATAAATGCCATAAAACACAAAAAGCCTCTCATTACTGAGAAGCTTTTGTGCCAGGAGCGGGACTTGAACCCGCACGAACTAATGTTCACAAGATTTTAAGTCTTGCGTGTCTACCAATTTCACCATCCCGGCTTAATTTAATTCATGCTAAAAAGCATTGAATAAATTAATTTTTTAATTTTTTTATACCATTTTGTCCAAACTCCTTTAGCTGAACTAATGTTCACAATATTTTAAGTCTTGCGTGCCTGCCTGTCTTTAAACTTTCATAATTGAAGGCAGACAGGTCTACCAATTTCACCATCCCGGCTAAGAAGGTGGTATGTGTCAAAAAAATAAGTGAGCCTTATGCTCACTTATCTAACTTTTGAGCGGGAGACGAGGTTCGAACTCGCGACCTCAACCTTGGCAAGGTTGCGCTCTACCAGCTGAGCTACTCTCGCTTTTCCCTCAATGGGATTGCAAATTTAATAGGCTGCTTTTAAAATACAATAGCAATTCACAAAAATTTAAAAAAAATTTAAGCTACCTGCTTTTTATACTGCTCTTTTAACTCTTTTGCTTCCTGCTTATTTCTTGACTTTTTTATGTGTTTGGGTACAGCTTTTAAATCCCATATTAACCCTATCATTGACATAAACTTTAGTCCATAATAGGTTAAATCTACTTCCCACCAAAAGAATCCTTGCCTGGCGGAAGTCTCGTAATAATGATGGTTATTGTGCCAGCCTTCTCCTAATGTCAATAAAGCTAACCAAACGCTATTTCTGGATTCATCCCCGGTTTCGTATCGTTGGTTACCGAATTTATGCATTATACTATTAATTGAAAAAGTAGCATGATATAAAATGATCGTACTCAAAAAGAATCCAATAAATAGTGTGGAAAAGCCTGCAGCTGTAAACATGGCAAGTACACTTCCTCCATTGACCAATCCGCCTAAAGCCATTACTAGTAGAGCCAGCAGGACAGGAGGTACCAAATAATTTTTATTTAGCCATCGCAATTCCGGGTATTTGCTGTAATCGGAAATTACTTTAAAATCAGTTTTTTTAAAATCAGAACCAATAATCCAACCCACATGAGAATACCAAAAACCAAAATGCAACATGCTGTGAGGATCTTTCAGGGTATCGCTGTTTCTATGGTGGTGGCGGTGATGTGAAGCCCACCAAAGTGCACCTTTTTGGGCAGAGGTCTGTGCAAAAAAAGCAATTAAGAACTGGAACCAGCGTGAAGTATTATAACTTCTGTGGGCGAAATATCTGTGATATCCACCTGTTACCCAAAACATTCTCCAAACATATAGGAAGGCACAGACAGTCCAATCGAACCAAGTAGCACCTGTCCAAATTGCACCTAATGGCAATAAATGGACGATGGCAAAACTAATTTCTTTTTTCCAACTGCCTTTTTTTCGAATCTTTAGGTTTTCTTTTACTGCAACTGCCATTTTAAATAGTATGTAATTTAATAAGTAAGTACAAAGATAGGACTTATCCCTTTTTAAATCTTGAAAATTCAAAACGATTTGATCTACAAAATAGTTCTGTGACTGAAATATTTAGATAGGAATTGAACACTCTTTTATAAAAATCAATGTGCAGAGTTTTAAATCGTGTTTCCTGAGATGGTCCTTTTGCCAGTATATGGCTAATTATAGAATGATTCAGTCCTCATGCATCGGTGAAATCTATAAGTAATAATTCATTATAAAAAATATGGTCTCCCTGCCAGAACAGCTATTGACTATGTCTAGCGAAAAATTTCAAAGTGGTTCATCTCACAGATTTACTATTTCAAGCACGGGATTGCGAAACAAAGTGTAAAGAATCTGTCTTCTCTGGATTTGGTATCGCGCCCAACCAAAGGTTAAGTTAAATCCGCAGTTGAGAGTTGTTTTGCAAATTGCTCTAAAAGAAAAGAAAACACCTTTTTTTAAAACCTTCGCTACCCCAACGCTCCCGAACCGTTATTGAGCAAGTTTGGCAACTGATATGTAGTCATTTATTGATTGAAAATAATGGACGATGTGCAACACAAATAAATAAATTTTTGTTGCGGATTATTTTAAGCTGATTTAATTGAGTCTGGATAGCTAATATAAGTGCTTTCAGACACTTTCAGGATTATTTTCTCTAAATTAAAAGCAGAGCTTTTCAAGTGGTTTAGGATGACTTTACTATCTTCATTTACTTCTTCAAAATCCAGTAAATTCAGTAGACCAAGAATAGAAGCTAAAGGAGCTCTCACTTCATGAGCATTGATAAAGGCAATATCGTCTAATTTTTTCTCGGATGCTTTAATTCTCTTTTCCAGATTTACTTCTTCAGTGATGTCAGTCGATGTCAAAATGATACCCATAATATTTCCAGCAGAATTTGAAACCGGCTTCAACTCCATATCCATAACCTTTTCATAACCGCTTAAATTTTTAAAGGATCTACAAAACTTTTGTTTATGACCATTTTTAGTTTTTTCAAAAAGTGCTTTGAAGGTATTTGAAAAACTACTTCCAAAATAATGGAAAATAAACTCATTTAGTCTCAGCTCTTTGTGAGTGTACCATGAAAAAAATTCGTAAGCCATTGCATTGAATTCAATTACATCTCCATCTAAGCCAATTAAAATATTAACTTCATCAGCATCATTGAAAATAGCTTTCATCCAACTTTCAGTTGTTTCCTTTTCAGTTATCATGCTTTGTTGAGATTTACCCACTGTTGCCAGTAAATTAAAGCCTATATAGGTCCCATTTTCATCTCTGGAAGGGATAATGTTGGTATGGAACCAGGAGGATGGACCATTGACATTCGAAAAAGCAAAGTTTCCATTCCAAGATTTTTGTTGACGGAGTAAGTAGCTTAATTCGTCTTGAATATAATCAGGAAGTTCACTGCATAAGTGTTGGAAAAAGTTTAATCTATCTAGTGTGTTTTTATCAATTCCTGTGACTTTCAAAAATGTCTCATTGGCAGAAAGAACATCAAAATTTTCATTAAGTGATAGCAGCACAACATTATCAGATAAGTAGTCAATAGGATCCTTTTTTGCTTTTTGTGCTTGTTCAATGTTTATAACTTTTTCCATAAGGATCTTTAAACAGCCTTTAGCGTTAAATGTTTAGCTTTTGCTGCTGTGATGCCTTTGAAGCACACTTCAGGGAAGAGGGTGAATCTGTATTATATGTATCTACATATAATTTAAATGAGTAAACAAGTAAATTGTAGTTGATCCTTTTGGAGAGATAAAAAATTACAGAATTAAATTTATTTAGCTTTTTCTCAAATGAATGCTATCAACTCCCACAAAAGAAAACTGAATTATTTCAGCTTACTTTTTAGTTCATTGAGTTTCAAAAGGGCCTCAACTGGTGACATGGAATTAATATCTAGTTGATCTAATAGATCTCTTATTTCAGAAAGGACTGGATCGGCCTCGAACATATTTAGTTGATAATTATTCTTAGGGACGGCCTCTATTTTTCGATTGGCTTTATCCCTAATCTTATCCTTTTCCAAATGATGCATTATTTCATTGGCTCTCAAAACCACTGGATTTGGCATTCCTGCAAGGTGGGCGACATGAATACCAAAACTGTGTTCGCTTCCTCCCTTTTTTAGCTTTCTCAAAAAGATTATTTCACCATCGATTTCTTTCACCGATACATTGAAATTCTTGATTCGAGGAAAATCATGCGCTAACTGATTCAATTCATGATAATGAGTCGCAAATAATGTTTTAGCTTTAGATTTCGGATGATTATGTAAAAATTCTACTATGCTCCAGGCGATGGATACCCCATCATAAGTGCTCGTTCCTCTTCCAATTTCGTCCATCAAAACCAAGCTTCTATCTGAAAGGTTATTCAATATGCTGGCGGTTTCCGTCATTTCTACCATAAAGGTTGATTCACCCTTGGATAGATTATCTGATGCTCCTACTCTAGTAAAAACTTTATCTACTAGGCCAATTTCAGCTGATTTGGCCGGAACATAACACCCCATTTGTGCCATGAGAACTATTAACGCGGTCTGTCTAAGCAAAGCCGACTTACCAGCCATGTTTGGCCCCGTAATAATCATGATTTGCTGGCTTTCATTATCTAAAAACACATCGTTGGGAATGTATTCTTCACCATGTGGCAGTTGTTGTTCAATTACTGGATGTCGACCTAATTTAATATCTAAAGCGGTACTATCTGATATAGTCGGTTTCACGTAATCATTGGCTTGAGCGATTTCTGCAAAACTCAGTAAACAATCTACTTGTGCTATAATTCTGGCATTTTGTTGAATAGGGCTGACAAAGTCCATAGCATTTTGTAATAGACTATGAAATATCCTCTGCTCTATTACCACCATTTTATCTTCTGCACCCAAAATCTTTTCCTCGTATTCTTTTAGCTCTTCGGTAATGTACCTTTCTGCGTTAACCAAAGTCTGTTTTCGAATCCACTCTTGCGGCACTTTATCTTTATGGGAGTTGGTCACCTCCAAATAGTAACCAAAGACTTTATTGTAGGCCACTTTTAAAGAAGTTATTCCAGTCTTTTCCATTTCTCGCTTCTGCAATTGAAGCAAATAATCTTTTCCTGAGAAAGCTATTTTCTTCAATTCATCCAAGTCATGGTCCACTCCTTCTTTAATCAAGTTTCCTTGATTGGTATGTAATGGAGCATCCTCCATCAATTGACCATCTATCAATTCATATAAATACTCACAAAGATTAATTTGATTGGAAAGCTTTTTCAAGGCTTGCTCATCAGATTCGTCCAATGCTTTTTTTAAGGGAACCATTAAACCTAGAGCCTTTTTCAGTTGATTCAGCTCTCGTGGATTTACTCTCCCAACAGCTACTTTAGAAATCAACCTTTCCACATCGCCCATTGATCTTAATGAAGTGTTCAGTTGCTCTTTCAGATCATTTCGATTATGAAAAGCCTCAACAATTTGCAGGCGCTCCTCAATGATCGCCTTATCTTTTACCGGTAATACCATCCACTTCTTGATTTGGCGGGAGCCCATAGGAGTGAGGGTTTTATCTAAAATTTGAATAAGTGGAATTCCTCCTTCTTGTTGCGGATAAACTAGTTCTAAATTTCTGATTGTAAATTTATCCATCCAAACATATTTTTCCTCTTCAATTCTCGAGATCGAAGCAATATGTTCAATTTTTTTATGCTCAGTTTCTTCCAAATAATGTAGAATGGCTCCCGCAGCAATGATTCCTTCCTCAAGGTTTTCAATTCCAAATCCTTTTAATGAATTGGTCTTGAACTGCTTAGTCAGTTTTTCATAAGCAAAATCAAAAGCGTAAATCCAGTCTTCCAAATGATGGACATTATAATCATCGGGAAATTTTTGAGAGAAATGTTCTCTAGCTGACTTGGAATAAATGATTTCCGATGGCTGGAATCCTTGCAATAATTTGTCGATATAAGGAGCATTTCCAGAAGCAGTCATAAACTCTCCTGTGGAGATATCTAAAAAAGCAATCCCCAAAGTGTTTTTGGAAAAATGAATAGAAGCCAGATAATTATTCCTGCCTGTTTCCAACACATTATCATCAAAACTAACGCCTGGGGTTACCAATTCCGTTACGCCTCTTTTCACAATTCCCTTTACTGATTTCGGATCTTCCAATTGATCGCAAATGGCTACTCTGTGCCCAGCACGGACTAATTTAGGGAGATAGTTATCCATGGCATGATGTGGAAAACCAGCTAATTCGATATGGGAAGCAGAACCATTTGCCCTTTTAGTCAGAATAATATTAAGAACTTTGCTTGCTTTCACGGCATCTTCCCCAAAAGTCTCATAAAAATCGCCCACACGGAATAATAGTAAAGCCCCAGGATATTTGGACTTTATTTGATTATACTGCTTCATTAAAGGGGTTTCCTTTGCTTCTTGAGTCTTCGCCATGCTTTTAGGGAAATGTTCTTAGTTTTGCAGTTCAAAGATGATAAAATATGAGGAAATTAGCCAATGAAGAATTGAATCGATTGGAAGTTGATGACTTCAAAAAGGTGAAGAAAAATCCAATCGTTTTGGTGTTAGATAACGTCAGGAGCATGAATAATGTAGGTTCTGCCTTTAGAACGGGAGATGCATTTTTAATTGAAAAAATTTATTTATGCGGAATAACCGCCCAACCCCCTCATAGAGAAATTAATAAAACGGCACTCGGGGCAACCGAAACTGTAGAATGGGAGCATTTTGAAAGCACATTGGAGGCGATTGAAAAACTAAAAAAAGACGGGTATAAAATCTTGAGTGTTGAACAAGCTGAGAATAGTTTGAGTTTAGAGAAATTCACTCCTGAACCGCATGAAAAATATGCCTATGTTTTCGGTAATGAGGTTTATGGCGTTGAGCAAGAAGTCGTGGATCAAAGTGATCATTGTTTGGAAATCCCCCAATTCGGCACTAAACATTCTTTGAATATTTCGGTGAGTATTGGGGTGGTGCTGTGGCATACTGTTTTTAAAAGCGGTATGGTAAGATAAGTTTAAATCATTCTTTGGTATAGTAAAAGACACCCCTATAATCCCCTCAAGCGGATAGATCGCTCAGATTTATATCAGCAATAAATAATTAATTTTATCAATGCTTATGACTACAATTTGATAAAGTGGAAATATCAAATTAAAAGCAAAAGTAATTTCGTACGTCTCCCCCCTTGAGGGGGGCGAAGGGGGTGTCGATTGAAAAGAATCTGCTAGATAAGGCTCTTAAGGAAGTTTTCAGCTTTTATTTAGTGCGTGGGATCAGCAATCCTCACCAAAAAGACACTGGCGACTGTGTGAATTAAAACTTCAAATCCAAAGTCACATAAAAGTTTCTCCCTGCAGAAGGGATAATTCCAGGGCCAGGATAGCCAACAGCTCTTCTAGTAAAATAATAGTTATTCGTTAAATTATTGATACCTGCTTCAAGCTGAGCAAATTTGTATTTGTATTTTGCACTCAAATCTAGGACGTGAAATGAAGGGATGACCCCATCCACTCCGGTTGCAGTTCTCTTAGCATTTGTAGCTTCAGTGAATTGTTCACTCAAATAGGTGAATTGCAAAGTGGAAGAAAAGTTTTTCCAATTGTAATTGATACCGGTCTTGATATTCAAATCCGGGACTAACTCCACTTTATTTCCAGCAATGGAGCTTTCCATATTGTCTTCAGCATACCGTCCTCTAATAAACGCGGCATTTAAAAAAGTACTAATTTCATGAATGGGTTGCGGGTTTAAAAATTTACTCCAGTTCATTTCTGTATATGATTCAATTCCTGCGATCGCTGCATTCCCAACATTGGTTCTATATCGATAGATTCTTGGGAAACCATCGATAGCATCATCATAGCGTAAAAGCGCTCCTAATCTGTCATTGTAGGCCAAATAGAATAAGCTCCAGTCGAAATTTAAAAAGTCGCTATAATTACCTCTGAAACCCAAATCAGCATTGTAACCGCTTTCATCTTGCAAATTAGGATCAACCAAAATATTGGTGTTATTAACCCTTAGGTCATTAAAGTTTATGCCTCTATAGTTCATGGAGATATTTCCATAGACTTCTAAATCAGCTGGGGTTTTGTAACTCACGCCTAAGCCGGCCAACATAAAAGATCTATCTAAATTCTTAGATTCATAAATAGTGGTATCAAAAATGATATCTCCTGCCAGATTTTCTACCATATTTCGGTAGTAGCCAGTGCTATTGGTGCTGATATATTCCCATCTTAAACCCGGTGTAATGCTTAACCTATTATTGACATTAATTATATTTTCAGCAAAGAGCGCCACGTTTTCCGAAGGGTAACTAAAAGATAAGTCTTCTAAATTAGCAGGATTATTATATTGGAAATCAGCATCAAAGCCTGCTGGTCCTAACCCCTGACGCTGTTGTGTATTTCCTCTAAAGTACCTTGCACCAACGGCTAATGCTTGAATTTGACCCATAAAATCGTATCGATGCAATAATCTTAATTCAGAGCCAAGGTTCTCATAATCATCCCAAAGTAGATTTCGTTCTTCTTCAGGAAAATCAGCTTGAGTTACTCTTTCCAAATTACCCAATGCTTTTCTGGAGCCAACTAAGCCAAATGTCTTCCAGTTTAGCTTAGTTCTATCATTAATTCGGTAGTCTAGAATGATAGCAGGTATATTCCATTCAATTCCAAACCAGTTTCGCTCTCTAACTGATTGCCTTGGATCTTGCTCAAAAAGATTATCAGTTAATCCACCGGCTTGTTGAGCCAAATAATCCATATGCGTAAACTCAAAGCATAAATATAATTTATCACCTATATCGAAATTCACATCTGCAAATAATGTATTGGATTCAAATGATTCGTTATCTCTAAACCCATCGCCTTGTTTTCTCTGATAAAAAACAAAGTAATCCAATTTCTCAGTATTACCAGAAAGGCTATTGTAAGAGCTCAATAATCCAAAAGAACCCGCTGTATTTCTTGTATGAAATTGGACAGGCTTTCCTTCTGGAGCTTTCTTAAATAAGAAATTGATCATGCCTCCAAATTGAGAGCCATATTGCAAAGAGGCCGCGCCTCTCACTACCTCAATTTTAGAAAGAGCCTCAACAGGTGGAGTATAGTAGCTTTCTGGGTAGCCTAACGGATCAGCTGAAATATCATATCCATTTTGGCGCGTATTAAAATTTGAGGTTCTGTTAGGGTTTAATCCTCTTCCGCCAATTCCCAATTGAAGACCACCACCATCACTTTCCCATATGTTTAAGCCCGGCACTTTTGCAAATACCTGTCGAGCATTATTTGTGGCTAAATTACCGTTGATTTGATCAACAGCTATCACTTCATTTTTCTTGGCTTCATATATCAGTGTTCCTTCTACAGGATTAAGCCTTGTAATATTAAAAACCTTTGATTTTTTACCGATGGTTTTTACTTCTTCTAAAGTTTCCAGTAAGGGTTTTAAAGTAAAGTTGATGGTTTCCCAATTGCCATGTAATTCAATCTCTTTGATTTCACTTTGTCTCCCTAAGTAAAATGCAGCTATCTTATATTTACCTTCGGGCAGATTTAGTTTATAATTTCCATTGCCATCGGTCACAGCTTTTTGATTACTATCTAAGACGAAAATTTCAGCTAATTCAATTCCTTTTTCACTCTCAGAATCTTCAACTACTCCTCTTATACCTTGAGCAAATAAAGAATTAGTAAATGCACTAATCAATAATATGACAATATAGATATTCGGTTTTCTCATTGATTATAAGGCAATACCCAATTTTTGTGTTGATAACTATTTTTTACTGTCGCCAAATTAACCGCAGGATCAATGAAAGGGCGGCTACCCTTTCCGTTGATGGTCGCATAGCTTTCCACGAATACTTCCACTTCCGAATTATAATCAGATTGATATTGATCCCTGAGGAAATGGGCAAATTGCAGTATCATATCCGGTTGAGTATTCATCATTTTTTCCTGTACCGGAGTTAAATATTGGCTTGGAATTACTTCAAATGCCTTATTTTTTTCAGGTAGGTTTACTGTGAATTGTGTATAGCCCACCTTTTCCATTAGCATTACCCGCCAAGAAAAACGATAACCCTGCTCAGTCCAAAACAACTTCCCAGGATATAATGCATATCTGAACGGCAATAAAATTTGCAAGCCGAAGAAGATTATTAAGAAATACTGTAAAACAATTGGTTTGTAGAAGTAAGAAGAGTGGGTTAGAAGCGGTTTTTGTATAGGCATGATTTTGTGCCAAAGTTTTTTATGGAAATCTTCCGAGAAGAATATGAGCGTACTAACCACCATGATGTAAGGAAACATTCCGATTTGGAAGAGAGCGGCTGTCATGAAATGGAAAACAATAACTGTTAGATAAGCAAAAATTCTTGTTCTTTTCCATAACAAGAAAAAAGGAATAGACAGATCATAAAAAGCGCCAAACCAGCTGAATAAGTAGGCGGTTAATTTATAATTTAGTAATGGTCCAATGATAGGGGTGTCCGCTCTTGAAGGGAGCCATATCTTTAAAGGAAGAGCCTCTAATAACCAGTCAGCTTGGAGTTTAGCCAGTCCGGCAAAGCAATAGACCAATGTTAATTGCAAAATAATAATGTGGATGCTCCAAGCTGGAACATAAAATTCTTGCTTCTTTTTGCGCCAAGCATCAAGTGAATAGGCTTTATGCGCTGGCACGAGGATCAACAAGAAAGCAATGATGCTCACAAAATAGTAATGATTGAGATAATTGGTTTTATCTATCAGCTCTACATAAGTGAAACTTACGAAAAACAAGGTTGCGCTCCATCTGTAAAAGGCTCCTAGTGCAATTCCAATTGCAGCAATTCCCATCAGGGCAAAAAGGATATACATACCTGGCTCTCCCCATGACTGAATCCACTCGAAACCTAAATATGGAAAGTAGAAGTCAGGATCAATGTATTGCTTGGCAATCCAACCATTAGCCCAAAAGCGAATTATGGAGGCTAGCATCATAATACCAAAAGCTACCCGAAAGGTAGCTAATGGTGCAATATGCTTTACTTGATTGAGGCGATATTTGGGAAGCCACTTAGTCACCGTCATTATCTTGGAAAGTGATAGAAACAGACATAGCTGAAGTCATATCCACCTTTATTAATGGGATTACAGCTTGTAGAGCATTGTACACCTCAACCAATTGACTTCCCTCAGCGGAGGCTACCTCACTGTAAGGATTGGAAATTTTCTCCATTTCTTCCAGGGCCAAGGTTTTTTGATTGATAATGGCCACACTTAAATCTTGATCATCACGTGTTTTGGCATTTAGGGCTAATAAATAGTCATCTAAACCAAGACCATCTTCATTGGCATTGAAGTGTTCTCCTTTAAAAACCTGTATGGAGGATAGAACTGCTTTTTCTGCTAATTCACCAGACCAACCAGAGTAAAAGGCTTCCACATCCTGAGGAGAAAGCACGCCACCCGTTCTAGGATTACCCCCTGCAGGAAAACCGATTTTTGCATTTTTAATCCTTATGTCAAATTGAAAATTATATTCATTGACTAATAAGCTGGTTCCACTTCCTACGTCAGTGCCGGTGTTTCCAACAAAAGTTGATCTATAATCAGGCCAATCTTGTGAAATTATATTAGAAACTGTTTGAATATCTTCCACCAGATCAGTTAAATATTGCAAGCGATTATTTCCTAAATCAGGATTCCCAAAATATGCAATAACGTCCTCGTTAGTCTCTCCAGTACCGAATAATAGATAATCCAATGCTGGGAAGCCTTTGGCTGCCACGTTAGAAGCAGAACCCAAAACATAATCTTGTGTATTTATATTTTCTTCAATAACATCCGCTTTGGCAGGGAAGATATTGACTCTGTCCCTTAAATTAACATTGGCAACCGGCCCAACTTGCACAAATGCCAAGTGTTGATACACTAACCAGGCTTCTTTCAGTTCAGCACGTAAAACTTCCAAGCTTTCAAGTGAAATATTTTCATTAAAAGAGTTAGTTGCAACAGAAAGCCCCTCTGCTTCTAAGGCAAAGTTTTCTATAGATGGCTGAATTACATTATCAGCCATATTAACTAGAAAAGCCTGTCTGTCAAAATCCACTTTTTCACTGCCTGACTCATTATCACAGGCAGCGAAAAAAACAGAAACTATTAATATGAAGAAAGAAAATCTTAAATTTCTCATTATGTATTATAGTTGGTCTTGAAAATCTTCAAATCCGTAAGCTTCAACCAAAGTCGCTTTTGCAGCATTGATATTATCGGTGGTAATCTCGTAGAAATTATCACCTAATTCTTCTAAAACCCCATCGATTTCAGCATTGCTTAATTTTTTGTTTGGATTGTATTTCAATGCATGGATGAAAGCCCAAGCTTCTGATAAAGTATGGTTCCTAATGGCGTCATCTGCAAATGCTTGATTCGCTGCATTCAAATAATGAACAGCTGTTCCAGCGGATACTTTTTCCCATTCATTTCTGATGATTTCGATCTGCTCATCTCTAGTTTCTAAATCTTGGTTTGAAATAGCTGCTCGTCCAGTAATGAAGGCATTCATTAAAGCCTCATTTGTGCCCAGTAAACCATCTCTTCCGTTAGAATATTTACCCCAAAATCTCGCCCCGTCAGGATTTCCTGGGAAATCAGTTGCTACTCCTAAGTAACCAAAGGCCTCATCCCAGTGATGCTCCATTGCTGTTCCTTTTCCTTCCTCTATTTCTTCATTATCTACATCCATTTTATCAGAACCCAAATAGATAGAAACTCCTTGGAAATAAAAGCATGAGCCCATCAAACCTTTTTCGATATATTGGATATGCTCAATACCGTTAGCATCGAAGAAATATTGTTTTGAACCATCGTTGGAGGTTACAACACCTGGTGTTCCATTGCTTCCTACACCGCCATCAGCCTCGGCCGTTGCCGCTGCAAAATCTCTGATGAATTCCTGAAACATGCTGATGTCTCCTTCAACTGTTTTATTTTCCAATTCTTTGCTATCAGCTTCATTCAATTCTGTATTGTTAAAAGCATTGTTTTCGTTAGCATACATATCCAACATTGCCTGAGCGTCTAAAACTTCTCCGTTGTTAGCAGTTTTCATGTAAACTGTTAATTCATCTAACATATCCAATCTTTGGATTTGTCCTGTATAGCTCACATTTTCAAAATCATAAGTCGATGGAATTTCATAGTTGCCATCATTTTCACTAACAGTGTTTTCATCGTCACAAGCAGTGAAGGCAAGAGCTGCCAATAGTGATAATCCTAGTAATCTTAACTTGATCATTTTTTGTAAAATTAATATTTGTATTTAGATTGATTCTAATGATGATGCAAAATTAATTTTATTTAGATTGCTTACAAATAAAAAACTACTTTTATTTAGATTACATATAAATAATTGCAAAAATGTGTCTTTAAACTATTTTTGAGACCTGTTTGGAGGTGGTTTGAATTACAAGAATAATACTTGGGTTCAATATTTATAGGGCGTCCTGAAGGGAAATTCATGAATCTGGCTATACAAATTGTAGCGACAATTCAGAATACTCATCATATATATAACTTAATTGCTATGATTATTTTGAATAATGGTTTTAATGGAATGAGATGTACTCTTACAGTAAATATTTTGAATAATCACTTTTTACGGGAATACCGCATAGCCAGTTGAGCCTGTCGAAATGTCTTGTAAAGAGGACATTACCTTTTTTCCTCCTTCTTTTAATTGATGACAATAGCTTACAGATAAGACGCAGACAAAGATCATAAGTAAGCTTATCATCAGCCTTCTATATAGGTTATTCATTTAAGCCTTTCATTTGATGCGGTGCAAAAATATTGGAATTTTCTATCATTTACTAAAAAACTATGACTTATTTAATATTTGGTTTGATTATAATCATTTATTAGTATGCTGATTTTCACAGTTTATCATAGCAATTCATGTGATTAGTTGTAATTTTACGCTGTTAATCGAAAAATACATTTGGAAATGGAATATAGGATTGAAAAAGACACAATGGGTGATGTGAAAGTGCCTGCTGATAAGTATTGGGGCGCCCAAACAGAAAGAAGTCGAAATAATTTCAAAATAGGTGCTGAAGCCAGTATGCCTTTGGAAATAGTGCACGGCTTTGCTTACCTCAAAAAGGCAGCGGCACATACCAATCACGAGTTAGGTGCTTTAAGTGAAGAAAAGAGAGATTTAATCTCAAAGGTTTGTGATGAGATTTTAGATAATCAGCATAACGATCAGTTTCCTTTGGTAGTGTGGCAAACGGGCTCCGGTACACAATCCAATATGAATGTAAACGAGGTGGTTTCGAACAGAGCTCAGATCTTGGCCGGAAAAACATATGAGGATGATAAATTAGTCCATCCTAATGATGATGTGAATAAATCCCAATCATCTAACGATACCTTTCCAACCGGAATGCATATAGCCTGCTATAAAATGGTCATAGAGACTACTATTCCCGGGATTGAAAAGTTACGAGATACATTAAAGGATAAATCAAAAGCCTTCGAAAAAGTTGTAAAGATTGGACGGACACATTTAATGGATGCAACTCCTTTAACCATAGGTCAGGAATTTTCCGGATATGTTTCACAGTTGGACCACGGCTTGAAAGCGCTGAGAAATACACTTGATCACCTATCGGAGATAGCGCTGGGCGGAACAGCGGTTGGAACTGGAATTAATACACCAGATGGATATTCGGAATTAGTTGCCAAAAAGATTGCAGAGTTTTCAGGATTGCCATTCCGAACGGCTGAAAATAAATTCGAGGCTTTGGCAGCTCATGATGCAATAGTAGAATCTCACGGAGCATTGAAGCAGATTGCTGTTTCATTGAATAAGATCGGAAATGATATTCGATTATTAGCTTCAGGACCAAGATCCGGAATTGGTGAAATCATAATTCCAGCAAATGAACCTGGTTCTTCAATCATGCCGGGTAAAGTAAATCCTACTCAAGCAGAAGCTTTAACTATGGTTTGTGCTCAAGTAATGGGAAATGATGTTACAATAACAGTAGGGGGCACGCAAGGGCATTATGAATTGAATGTTTTCAAACCAGTGATGGCGGCTAATTTTCTTCAGTCCGCAAGATTAATAGGAGATGCGTGTGTATCATTTAATGATAATTGTGCTATTGGAATCGAACCCAACTACGAAAGAATTAAAGAACATTTAGATAATTCCTTGATGCTGGTAACTGCATTAAATACCAAAATTGGATATGAGAAGGCAGCCAAGATAGCTAAGACGGCTCATGAAAATGGTACTAGACTTAAAGATGAGGCTGTTAATCTAGGATTTTTGACCGCAGAGGAATTTGATCAGTGGGTAAAACCAGAGGATATGATCGGCAGTTTGAAAAAACAATAAATAGTATTATTTGTCTTTATAGTAGTTATTTACTTACTTTAGTTGTACAAAATTGAATTAACCGAATTGATGATATGAAAAGCAAGATAAGTTTAATCGCCATTTTAATGATTTTTTGCATGGCATTTTCCGTTTCCGCTCAACTTAGCAGGAAGGAAAAAAAGGAAATGAAAAAAATGGCCAAAGAGCTCAAAAGAAATCCGGAGCAGATGAAGGCAATGGTTGAAGAGAATGAGAGTTTGAAAAGTTCAGTTGCCAGCTTAAATTCAGAAGTGGAAAATCTTAAAGGGCAGTTAAGCAATAAAAATGCTGAAATCGCTACCGCGAGACAAGAGGCGCAGGAGGCGAAAGCAATGGCTGAAGCACAACGACAAAGGGCCAACGAGATGGCAAAAAAGGTAAAAGAAGGTCAAAATAGCGAGCCAAATGCATTGGATGAAAGCGGAACTTGGTTTAAAGTGCAAGTAGGAGCTTTTGAAAATATCGATATGTCCGAATACTTCAAAAATAATCCCAATTTCAGTGGAGAAGAGACGGAAGAGGGTTTACAAAGAATTACTCTAGGACGATTTAGAGATTATTGGGAGGCCGATCGGTTCAAAAAGACTTTAAGAAAAATGGGCGTTAAAGAGGCTTGGATCGTACCTTACAAAGACGGTGCGCGGGTTCCTCTAAAAGAGGTGTTAGAAAACCTGTCTGCTAAACCGGAAAACGCTGGAGAATAGATCATTCTAGGCTTGCTTGAAACTAATTTCCATTTTATATCAATGGAAATATTGCAAAACACCATGCAATTAACTTTCGAGCAAGCTTTTTTTATATTCATTTTGTATCATTCATTTTGTCCTATAATTTGAAAATTGAATTCTCTTCCCTACCTACTATTCTAGATGGAGATATTTATCAGCTCCGAAAAGATAGAACTATTGAGAATATTTACATAGACAGTAGGAATGCTGTCACCAATCCTAAAAATTTATTTATCGCAATAAAGGGAGAGCGCCACAATGGTCATGATTTCATTGATGAACTCTATAAAAAAGGGATAAGAAATTTCATTATTGATCAAGAAATTAGTAGCCTTAATTACCCTGATGCCAATTTTTTTAAGTCTAATAACAGTGTGGAAGCTCTGCAGTCTTTAGCTGGTTACAAAAGAAAAAGCTTTACTGGTAAATTAATAAGCATTACGGGAAGCAATGGCAAAACCATTGTAAAAGAATGGTTGGGAAAATTAATTGAATCAGTTTATTCAGTTTATAGAAGTCCAAGAAGCTATAATTCACAGGTAGGAGTGCCTTTATCTTTATGGCATTTGAATAACTATCAAGATTATGCAATAATAGAGGCAGGTATATCCAAGCTGGGGGAGATGGAAAAATTGGAAGCCATTATCAAACCTGAAATTGGAATTTTTACGAACTTGGGCACTGCTCATGATGAAGGGTTTTCTAGTTTGGAAGAAAAAGCAAATCAAAAGGCTCTGTTATTTAAAGATGCAAAAACCATCATATTTTGTAAAGATTTCCCTGAAGTCTCTAATTCGCTACATAATATTCCAAGACTTGAAGAAAAAGAGTTTATAGGATGGTCATTTGAGGATAATACTTCTAATTTTTTTGTGGAAAGGGAAGAACGTGGAAATGGAACTGCTATTCGAATTCCTTTTGATGAGCAATTTCATATTTTTCATGTGCCTTTTCAGGATTATGCTTCGTTGGAAAATATCACGCATTGTTTGCTTTTATTATTGCACGAAGGGCTACCTATCAAAATAATTCAAAATACAGTAAATGATCTGAGACCTCTAAATATGAGGTTGGAAACCAAAAAAGGTAAGAACAATACATACCTGGTCGATGATTCCTATAATAATGATTTGGTCGGCTTAGATACAGCCCTGCAATTTTTTAGCCAGCAAAAGCAGTATCAAAAGAGGGTTCTCATTTTATCAGATTTATTAGAAACTGGACTCAGTTCAAAAATTTTGTACAAACAGCTAGCAGAAAGAATTTCTTCTGAGAAGCTCGACTTGATCGTAGGGATAGGAGATGAAATTTCACTGCTGTCAAATCATTACGAGGGGCAGGTTATTAATTTTGAAGACACCAATTCATTTCTAGAATATGAAAAAGATCATCCTTTTCAAGAGGCAGTAATTCTCATAAAGGGAGCTAGAAGGTTTGGTTTTGAGTCAATTGTCCAGAGATTAGAGCAAAAGATCCATGGAACCGTTCTAGAAATAGACCTCAATAAAATAACCCATAATTTGAACCTTTACCGGTCGAGATTAAAGCCCAATGTTAAAACCATGGTGATGGTAAAAGCATTTGCTTATGGCAGTAGTAGTCATGAGATTGCTAACTGGCTGGAATTTCAGAATGTGGATTATTTAGCAGTTGCTTATGCAGATGAAGGGGTAGTTTTGCGCCAGCACGGGATTAAATTACCCATTATGGTCATGAATCCGGACCCTAGGTCATTTGAACTTCTCCACCAATATGATTTAGAACCAGAATTGTACAGCCAGGAAATTTTCAGAGATTATGCTAGCTATACTCGAAACCAAAAGAAGCAATTTCGAATCCATTTGAAGTTAGACACAGGCATGCATAGGTTGGGTTTTGAGCCTGTGGAAATGGATATTTTAAAGTCACTATTAAAGGACAATCCCCAATTAAAAGTAAGCTCCATTTTTAGCCACCTGGCTGGATCTGATGAAGCATTGCACAATGGATTTTCTGCTCAGCAAGCTATGTCATTTAAGAAATCAGCAGATGCGATAATTGATCATATAGGCTATAAACCAATATTACATCTATTAAACAGTCCAGGTATCAGCCGATTTCCAGACTACCAATTTGATATGGTGCGATTGGGAATCGGCTTGTACGGAATCGATCCCACAGGCCTTCACAGTAGCCAATTAAAATCAGTTTCCACATTAAAAACTGTAATTTCACAAGTAAAGCAAATTAGAAAAGGGGAAACCATTGGCTATTCAAGAAAAGGGGTGGCTCATGAAGAAATGAAAATTGCCACGATTTCAATTGGTTATGCAGATGGGTTCAATAGAAAATTTAGCCAAGGTGTTGGACAAGTGATGATCAATGGAAAATTGGCTCCGGTTATCGGCAATGTATGCATGGACATGACAATGGTAGATGTGACCAATAGCGAATGTCGTGCAGGAGATGAAGTGATTGTCTTTGGAGAGAATCCCGATATTTCTGAAATGGCAGAAGCGATTGGTACAATCCCATACGAAATCCTTACCAATATCTCAGAGAGAGTAAAAAGGGTTTTTTATACTGAGTAAAACAAGCCCTTTTATTTTAACTTGTTATGTCTTTTAAGAATTACATCCAGTAAAAAATCCTAATAATTTGGAAAAATATAATTGAAGATCCTTGGATCTATCTGTTTTCGAAAAGTCTCCAATTCTTTTTTCATCTACTTTATGCTCTTTAAGAGTAGCTAAAATACAGCTCTTTTCCTTTTGATCTAGCATTTCTCGATTCGTCATCTTATTTAAGAAATAATCTGCGAATTTAAAGTCTAGCTGGTTGAAAACCAGCAATCCATATGTTAGGGAAATAATCGCAGAGTTTTTTGATGATTTCAATGTTGAATATAAATCACCTTTAGTCAGATCCGTTCCGATAAATTCAGCCTTCATTTTGACTAATTGCAACTCAGCATATAAGGCTGTTTTTCCAGAAGCCGTTGATGTATCTATCTCTAAAAATAACTTTGATTCAAAAAAAACCATCAAACTAGTTTCAAAAACCTTAAGCGTTTCGTCAAAAGGGGATTTTTGGGCGACTATGTTATGAGTGGTGCCAAAAAAACATACACCAGCAAGTATCCAGATGCATGCGAGTTTTGTAAGGGTTTTCTTCATATTATCTAAGATCATTTTAGCAACATTTCTAACAACTCGCTTCACATTTAGCCTGACATTCCCTTTCATCATCATCATTAAAGCTATCATTGAATTTTTTTGTTGTTATTTTTTCGCTGTAGTTAAAGCAAGGATGCTAAAACTTCTCTATTAAATATTGACAATTAGACCTTTCAGAGCTTTTGTTTTCATAAGACAAGAATCGGTAATATCCTCTCGAAAAAGCTCATTTAAAAGCTTGCGTAGGTCAATACTTTCAACATCAAAATTCTGATCTATGCTATAAAATAGTACTAGTTTAATTTATTCATATATGCATACCATCCGTACTTCTTTAGAAACAAATTATACAGAAAAAATGAATTAAATGAGACTTTCAGAACATATTTTACTTCATGCTGAAGCTTATGCGAAATAAAAATACCCATTTTTGGGTATTGCCAATTTTAGATTATCCATCGAACTTTGATAAAAAGCTTAGGGGATGAAGTTTTTCTTAGTTATATCAATTATTGCCTTTTGGTGGGTTCCTATGAACTCACCTGGCAATATTGGTATTTCTACTTTTTTGTATTCAACTGAATTGCTAGCACCAATGAATGAGATCAATGATACTACCATTGGCCAGCAGGAATTTTCAACTAAAAGGAAAATGGATCATTTTGGGTTTCGGTCAAGACGGGATATATTAATAAATGAGATCGATTAAGATGGAAGTAAACTATCAAAATATACAAGAAGAAATTCAAGGGAATTGGCTTTGCACCAAATCCTTTGATCAAACAGAGGAGGAATCAATAGATTTGGATTTTTCTTTATTGATTGCTAAAAATATTATCTCCAGGACAGGCGCTGGAGCCAGATATTGGCCTAATATTGCAAGTTTTGAATTAGTAGGATCAAACAAGGACGGGTATTTTTATCGGGAGGATGGATGTTTCATGCAAGTAAAGACTATAGCTAACAACGAAATGGTAATTGAACTTTTTTTGAAAGATAGCAGAGGACAGCTGAACACCGTAATTTTCACTTTTGAGAAGGAATTGGATTAGTAATTAACCTTATTTTAAGAATAGCAAAAACCTGCCTCAGTTTTCTTTTTAGTTAGGTATTTAGACTGAAAGTGCTTTCATCAGTTATTTAAGCTGTACGCCTTTCAGCTTTCATTTGCAGCTAAGCCTTTTCAATTTTTTCTTTTGACAAGATCTTATCTTCTTTTTCCAATTCCAATTCATCACTATCATCATTTGTTTTAGCTAGATACAGTTGCAGAAACATAGGAAAATGATCGGATCCAATATCGCTCATTCTTTTCATTTTTTGCAGTCGGAAATGTCCTGAACAAAAAACATGATCTAACGGCCATCTGGCAATACTGTGCTTTGCATGAAAGGAGCTGAAAAATCCTCTACCTCTTCTCGGATCCAATAGACCGCTAATTTTTAAAAATAGCTCAGTAGTATAACTCCATGCCACATCATTCAAGTCACCAGCCACAATTGTGGGTGTTTTATCAGCCTGGGTTTTTTGTCCTACAAGTAAAATCTCAGCATCACGAGCTGTAGATTTTGGATTTTCAGACGGTACTGGGGGTTCTGGATGAATCGCATATAGTTTTATTAGACGATTATTTAACTTGATATCCGTTTCAATTGACGGAATGTCATCTTTAATCCAATGGTGAACTCTTGTATTGATAAGCTCCAATTTTGAAAATAAAAGCATACCATAAGTATTCTCTTTATCTTCTAGGACATGATACTTATAATCATTACCAAAAGCATTGACACATTTTTCTTTCCACCATTCGTTAGTTTCTAAAAGTAATACAATATCAGATTGCTCTTTCTGTACCATTTTGGCCAATTTTCCCCAGTCCCGGTTACCTTGCAGAACATTGGCAATTAATAGTTTAATGCTAGGTTTTCGGTCAGTTGGCACAGAATCAATCTGCTTTTTTGCAAAGGGTAAATATGGATAAATCTGATAGGTTAAATAAAATTGGTTTGCAATAAGTAATAGTATAAAACCGTAAGAAAAGTATTCTTCAGCGGTGAATGTGAGAAAGGAGGCAATGACTATGATTAGGTTTGAAACCCACTTTTGCGCTCTAGGGAACTCAAAAACACGAAAAGTCCAATAATCATGACGAATTAAAGGAAGTAAGCTGATAAGTATCAAAACACTTCCTAAAACATAAATGAGAATCTTAACAAAATCTATCAATAGTTCTGGCTTCTATAGTCTGTTCAAGATAATAAAATCATTCTACTAAATTGGATTATAAAATAGTATTCACTAAAAATTGCTTACATATGACAAATTTCAAATAGATCATATCTATTTAATGGAAGTTCAATTGTTAGCTTTTTTATATAAAAAGTAACTCAAGTTAGCCACTAACTATTTGTTTTCACCCATTTCAATAGGGTCTTGTAATTCACTTTAGTACCATGCATTAATATTCCAATTCTATAAATTCTGCCAGCCATCCAAATAGTAAAAATAAATCCAACGATCATCAGCCCCATACTTAAAGCCAGTTCCCAAGCAGGAACACCAAAGGCAACCCTGGCCATCATGGCTACAGGAGCCGTGAAGGGAATAATGGACAACCAAAAGCTAACATTCCCATCCGGTTCGGGCATTACGAACATGAAGGTTCCTAAGAACCCGATAATCATAGGCATGGTAATCGGCATGGTGAATTGCTGAGCATCGGAGATATTATCGACCGCTGATCCAACTGCTGCGAATAGGGCACCATACAATAAATATCCACTGACAAAGAAAAAAGCAAAAACTGATATATAGTAGGCATAAGGAATATCATAAACGATATTGAGTATTTCCCCTACTTTAGAATTCTCCATCATTTCCTGTGCTTCGGTATTGCCATTCATGCCCGACATACTTTGCTGGGCAGTTTGCATATCGGCAGGATTCAAATCAAACATGCTAAAAACAGCTGATGATAGAACAAAAATCAAAACTACCCAAATTACAAACTGTAATAAGCCCACTGAAGCTACCCCTACTACTTTTCCAATCATAAGTTGGAATGGCTTCACAGAAGAAACAATAATTTCAACGATTTTACTCGATTTTTCCTCAATAACGCCTTGCATGATTTGACTTCCGTAAATCAAAACAAACATATAAACAAGAAAACTAAAGGCATAAGCAATACCATAAGCAACGCCTGCACTACTCGCTTTTTCCTCTCCAGAATCGGATACGTTGATAGTACTTAAGCTTATATTGGTTTTTAAACTTTCTAATTCCTCCTCATTAATTCCGCTAGCTTTTAATTTTTGATCTCGAATTTGAGATTCTATTTGATTTTCAAAATAGGAGCTGGCTTGCAAACTAGGATTCTTTTTGGCGTACATGGTGATCCCTTGCGGATCGCTCAATTCCAATTTTGGTAAATACAAAAGTGCGTAAGCCTCACTTTCAGTAAATATAGTTTTAGCTTCCTCTAAATTGATGTTTAATTCTTCAAAAGCATATTTGTTATCGTTTTCGAAATTAAAGGTTCCTGCTTCATCCAAAACATAAACTTGTTGTTGTTCAGCATTTTTGGATTCTTCTATAGCGAAATACAGCATACCGCCAATTATTGCAGGAAAAAGTAATGGAACTAATATGGTTGCTAATAAAAAACTTTTCTTTTTAACTCTGCTGTCGAATTCCCTTTTAATTACTAAGCCTATCTTGCTCATCTGATGGTTATTTTAAGGTTATGTTGTTGGAATGTTTTGTTTATCTCCTTTTACTAATTGGATAAAAATGTCATTGATGGATGGAATTTCCTCTTGAAATGACACAATATCTACATTTTGATTAATCAATTCCTGTAGTACTTGATTAGAGGAGGAGCCTGATATCAATTTTAAGGTTGATTGCTGTAACCCATCGCCCAATTCTGATTTATTTTCCAGATTGAAGGTATCATTAGTTGAAATACCGTTGCCTCTATGTACTAAAGTATATTGATTGGATTTAAATTGATTTTTGATTGTAGATTTTTCACCGTCTAAAATCTTCTCAGATTTATTGATCAATGCAATATAGTCACACATTTCCTCAACCGACTCCATTCTGTGTGTACTGAAAATAACAGTGCTTCCTTTCTCTCTCAGGCTTAAAATCTCATCTTTTATCAGATTGGCATTAATAGGGTCAAAACCCGAAAAAGGTTCATCTAAAATTATCAATTCCGGTTCATGCATCACCGTAGAGATGAACTGCACTTTTTGTTGCATTCCTTTAGATAGGTCTTCGATTTTCTTATCTAACCAATCCGATGCCTCAAATCTTTCCAACCAAGCCTTAATTTTTTGTACAGCTTCTTTTTTTGAAAGGCCTTTTAATTGAGCCAGATACAATAGTTGATCGCCAACTTTCATTTTTTTGTACAGGCCCCTTTCCTCAGGGAGGTAGCCAATTGTACCAATATGCTTTGGAGCTAAATTCTCCCCATTGATTTGGATCTGACCGCTATCAGCGTTAATGATTTGGTTTACAATTCTAATAAAAGTACTTTTTCCTGCTCCATTTGGACCCAACAAGCCAAAAATTGATTGCTTTGGGATTTCTAATTCCACGTTATGAAGCGCTACATTTTCATGAAATGTTTTATTAAGGTTCTTTGCGGTAAGTATATGCACGTTGATGTAATTTTTTTTACAAATGTATTCCAATAATTATTAACTGCAATAAATAGATTTATAATTGCATTATTTTGCTGATAAGTGGTTGTTAGCCTTTTTGCAATTGATCAATTAATTTTTCCTTTTGCTCTAACTGTTTTTCTATTCTTTCTTTGGCCTCTTTAACGTCATTTAATTCCGATCTCAACTCTGTTTCTTGTCGCTCTTGTTGCTCTTGAGTGGCTTGCAATTCCTCCATATTTTGCCTCATCTCTTCCTCTTGCGAATGCAATTGCTCTGATTGCTCCTGCATTTCAGCTAAAAGATGCTTGGTTTTTTCGTTATTCTTGAGGCTGTTTAGTTGCATGGCAATATTTTCCCCCATTTCTAACATGAAATCTATTTGGTATTGTTCAAAGGTATGGAATGATGCAATTTCAAAAATGCCGTAGACTTCTTCATTCACAATCATTGGAGTGATCAGAATTGATCTTGGATTAGCATCGCCTAAACCACTTTTAATGGTAATATAGCTTTCAGGAATCTCGGTTAAGTAAATATAATCTTTCTCTAGATAGCATTGACCTACCAAACCTTCTCCAGGATTCATTTTTCTTTCCAAATGCTTTTTACGATTAAAGGCGTATGCAGATTTTAGGGTAAGCATCAAATCCTGATCATTTTCATTTTCCAATAAAAATAATGCTCCTTGATTAGCCTCTAAATACTTCACCACAAAGGTGATAATCTTATCTGTTAATACTTTTAAATCCTCTTCTCCTCTTAGGAGTGAGCCTATTTCCGCTAAACCTTTTGTAGCCCATGCCCTTTTCTTTTCTTCAATTTGTGCTTTTTCGAGTTGACCTAAAGACTCTTCTAGTTCTTTCTCCTTTTCTGTGGCTCTTCGGTTTTCATCGGCAAATTGATTAGTAAGCTCTTGTGCTTTGTCGAATTCTTTTTGATTGAGTCTCTGCAAAAAGATAAATAGAAACCCTCCTAACAAGAACGCTCCAAACAGAACTGTAGTCCTGATCCAGGCTTGCTGAAAGGTGGAGTTGTCAAAGCTGGTATCAAAATAGTTATTTAATTCATGAATGTAGAGGACTGGAATTATGGAAATGATAAATGCTGGCAACCAAAATTGAGCTCTTTTATAATCAAATAAGCTAAATGCAATTAAAGAACCGACAATTTGGAAGGCATAAATTTCCTTGAGAATCATATCTTCTGCTTGCATGATAACTGCATGTAGCATTCCTATTACCAATGCCGGCATAATAGACATTAGAAATCTACTCAGAACATTCAATCCAAAATAGGAGGTGCTCAATACAATCACATAAGCGACCAGGCCATATAGGCAATACGGCAAAACCTCGGGTATGACTAATCCAGAAATTATAGCATAAAAGCTAATGATAATAATCAAAGCCAAATTAAGAATATTCCCTAATCTTATTTTAGTCTTAACGGAATCAGATATGTTATCTGTGATTCCAAACTCGACTATCCTTGTAAATATGTTCATAATGAATTGATTAATATGAAGCCTTTTCCAAAAGCTATCTTTGTAAAAATATGATAAAGCATTAGAAAATACACCCCTCTTCCAGATTTTTTTAGCCATTTGTTACAATCAGTAACCAATTTAATTTATATGATTTGTGCAAAAGAGTCACTATAACACTCTCAGGGCAATTAATCATATTTTTCTATGACGTAGATCATGGTTTCGCTAGCATTTACCGCCCACCTTTACATCATAATTAAAAGTCAAAAGCTATGAGAAATTTAATGATCATAATGATGCTGTTTTTTGCACCCTTGGTGTACGGACAGCAATTAACGGTAAACGAAAGCAATACTAAACTAAGCATTGATGGAACTTCCACAGTTCATGATTGGACAATTGAAGCTGAGGAGTTCGATGGAAAAGCGGATGTGGAAATAAAAGGCGATGCTTTACAAAGTATTAAAAGCTTAAGTTTTAATGTGCCGGTGAAAAGTTTGAAAAGTGGAAAATCTGCAATGGATGATAACACTTATGAAGCTTTGAAAGCTAAAAGTCATCCGGTTATCAAATATGAATTCCGCTCAATGGATAATGTAAAAGTGGATGGAAATAAGACTACTATGAGTACAAAAGGCTTACTAACTATCGGAGGAGTGAGTAAAATAGTCAATATGAATGTAACAGCAGATGCAAGTAATGGCATTGCATTCAGCGGAGATATCACCTTCAAAATGTCTGTTTTTGAAATTGACCCACCTACTGCGGTATTTGGAACAATCAAAACAGGCGATCAAGTAACCATAAAATTTAATGCACAATATAAATAAATCAAAGACAACAATTTAAATAAGAAAACCATGAAAACGTTTTTTAGATTCACAATGATCGCCCTCTTAATGGGCTTTGCGCAAGTGCTTTTCGCACAGGACGGTAGAAACCTACAGTTTTTCAGACCAGTAGGGCAACCAGGATTAAATGTATTTGAAACTTCAAAAGCTGATACAGTAGAATATGAAGGAATTAAAGTAAGAGTAGGTGGTGATTTTGCCATGCAATTTCAAGGCTTAAGTCAAAGTAATGACGCTGCGGCTGGTTCAGGTTTAGAATTGAAAGAGTTGAATAGCAATATGAACTTACCTACTGCAAACTTAAATTTAGATGTTCAAATGTATGATGGAGTAAGATTACACTTACGTACCTATTTATCTGCTCGTCACCACGCGGAAGCATGGGTAAAAGGGGGTCACTTACAAATTGATAAATTGGATTTCATTAGCGAAGGTTTTATGGAAGGTGTAATGAAATACACAACCGTAACCGTAGGTTTGGATGAGTTTAATTATGGTGACGCACACTTCAGAAGAACTGATAATGCAAGAGCCATTTACAACCCTTTTGTCGGTAACTATATCATGGATGCATTCTCTACTGAAGCTTTTGGTGAAGTAACTGTTCAAAACAATGGATTATTGGCAGTAGTTGGGGTTACAAACGGTAAATTAAACCAAAGCGTAACTTCTGGAACGGATAATAAATTATCTTTCTACACCAAGTTAGGATTTGACAAACAAATCAGTGATGATTTCAGAGCCCGTTTAACTGGTAGCTGGTATGTAAATACTGGAACAAGTACTGGAACTTGGTTGTACGGTGGTGACCGTGGAGGTTCTAGATATTACCAAGTATTGCATACAGTAGGAAATGACGCGCAAGGTGTTGCGGCTCAAGGAAGCGATTTTGATGGCAGATTTAATGCGAGATTCACCAAGATATCTGCAGTACAAATCAACCCATTTATTAAAGCAGGAGGATTTGAATTCTTCGGTATCTATGAAGTAGCTAGCGGTTTGAATGAAGGTGATGGTGCCATGACTCAAATTGCAGGTGAAGCACTGTACAGATTTGGAGCAAATGATCGATACTACATTGGTGGACGTTATAATACCGTAAACGGTAAAATGGCTGAAGCTGCAACAGAGGACATGAACATTAGCCGATTGAACTTCGGTGGTGGTTGGTTCTTAACCGATAACATCATTACTAAAGTAGAGTATGTAAATCAACAGTATAATGGTGATGCGTGGGCAGGACGATTTGCAGGAGCAGAATTCAAGGGTGTGATGATTGAAGCAGCAATTAGTTTCTAATTTGAAGCATCTTGTTTAGGGAAAGGCGGTGGAGCAATGCTTCATCGCTTTTTTTTAAATTAAACAAAACGTAATTTACCCTTGGATTAAAAAGCTAAATGAAATTTTCATTTCTACATATTCTACTTCTTTCTCTGATTGGGCTTTCTCCTGTTTTTGGACAGAACAGCAAGAAACTGGTGAAAATCAATACCCAAACCTCATATGTGGAAATCCATGGAACCACAAATGTTAATAGTTTTAATTGTAGCTACCGTGCTAACCTACCTGAAAATGAATTTGAAGTAGCTATTTACCAAAAAGGAAATGAGATAGAAATTCAACATGAGGCACTTTTCCTAAAAGTCCTCAATTTTAAATGCCCCAATTCCCAAATGACGGATGATTTCCATGATTTATTAGAATACGAGAATTATCCCTACATCATTTTTAAAATGACTAAAATCACAGATCACAATATGGCTCATATTATGATTGAGATGGCCGGAGAAAAACAGAATTATAAAGTAAAAGTAGAAAATAGCCTTCATAATAATGCAATTACTTCTAGTGCAATAATGCAGCTTTGCATCACAGATTTTGGACTAGAAGCACCTGAAAAGTTCTTCGGAATGGTGCAAGTCAATGAGAATATTGAAGTAGAATTCAAGATAGAATTAAATATGTACGATAAATAATTATTGTTTAACAATAATTTTGTTTAGTTTTGCCAATAATAAATAAAAGTAGAACTATGAAAAGTAATCTTATCTTATCTATTAGTGCAGCATTGATGCAGGTGGCAAGGGTTGTTATTGCCTTATTAGCAGGTTTAATTATCGTAATGTTTATCGGTTCATTCGTAAACGACACTATCGTTCTTTCAGAATTCTTAAAATCAGTATCTTTATCTGGTACAGGTTCGGGCCACATTGTTTATAATTTAAGAGAGGGTAATTTTTGGGTATCTTTCTTTGTGATTATCCAAAATCTGGCCATACTAATTGTCTGGTTTCTGATATTGGGATATGGAAAGGAAATTATGATTAATATAAAGAGTATCAGAACTTTTGCTAAAGATAACGTAAAAGCATTTAGTAGAATAAGCAGCTTAGCTTTACTATTAGTAATCATCCAGTTCATTGCTCTTAGCCCTGGTAAAATTGGACTCAAAATAGAGTTTAGCTACGTATTTTTTGCTTTTGCGGCAATTATTTTAACCCAGGTTTTTAAAGAAGGACAGAGGTTATTAGAAGAAAATGAATTAACTGTTTAAATCATGCCTATAGTCGTAAATGTAGATGTCATGTTGGCCAGAAGAAAAATGCAATCGAAAGAATTGGCTGAAATCATTGGGGTAACAGTTGCTAATTTATCAATTTTAAAAACGGGCAAAGCTAAAGCGATCAGATTTTCCACTTTAGAAGCTATTTGTAAAGCTTTGGATTGTCAACCTGGCGATCTGTTGGAATATCGGGAAGAGTAGAATTTTATTCAAGCTTTTTATTTTAGCTATTTCAAATTTTTAGGGTGATTTTCGATTGACAATCTTCTAACTCTAAACTTCTAACTCTTTCCCCTATATTTGTAAATTAATTTAAAACGCTGTATATCATTCTCAAGTAGCATGGAAAAACTAGTTGTTGACGCTTCCAAACCGAAATGGCACATTAATTTGAAGGAATTATGGGCTTACCGAGATTTGTTTTACATTTTGGCCTACCGAGATTTGAGAGTTCGATATGCTCAAACATTTTTAGGTTTAGCCTGGGCATTTATTCAGCCATTAGCCACTCTTGTGATCTTTACGGTAGTTTTTGGAAGAGTAGCGCAAGTTGATACTGGTGGAATTCCTTACCCGCTCTTTGCTGTATGCGGAATGGCTTCCTGGTCCTATTTTTCTTTCGTATTGAATCAATCGGGTAATTCTATTATTGGTGCCCAGGAGATGGTGAAGAAAATCTATTTTCCTCGTTTGGTAATTCCATTATCAAAAGCATTAGTGGGATTTGTAGATTTTGCCATAGCTTTACTATTTGTGGTGATTTTAATGATCTATTATGGGTTTATTCCATCAGCTAATATTGTTTATCTGCCCATCTTTATTGCCTTAACCATTATTTCAGCACTGGCAGTCGGAATTTGGCTAAGCGCTTTGACTATTCGATACCGTGATTTTCAGCACGTAGTCCCCTTTTTAGTACAGTTTGGATTATATGCGACTCCCGTAGGTTATCAAGCTAAAGATGTGTTTAACAGAATTCCTGATTGGGCCTCCTTTGTCTATTATGCAAATCCTATGGCAGGTGTGGTAGAAGGTTTTAGATGGAGTTTGCTAGGCGGTGACCCACCCAGTATTTTTGCTTACTTCTCTTTTAGCATAGTTATTCTCCTTTTCATCACTGGACTTCTGTATTTCAAAAGAGTAGAGAAAGTAATGGCGGATATAGTGTAGAAGCTAGAGCCTAGAATCTAGACTTCTTCTGCCTAACTTCCCACTTCCAACATCCATCTCCCAACTTCGCTCTTCTGACTTCCAACTCACATTCTTCATCGAAATCAGTTAAAATCCTTTTTATAAACTGTGAGAAGCATTAATTTTGGATAATATATTATAATTTATGGAACATTGGTTTGCTATTTACACGAAATCCAGAACGGAGAAGAAGGTTGCAGATAGGCTTGCCGATCAGCATATAGAAGTCTATTGCCCAGTCCAAACGGTATTACGACAGTGGTCAGATAGAAAAAAGAAAGTAAAAGTTGCTGTTTTCCCTTCCTATGTATTTGTAAAGTTTCAAGATGATCATGAGCGATTGCGGATATTGCAAACTCCAGGTGTGGTGAACTTCGTACGTCATTTGGGTGCAGATGCAAAAATTCGCCCCAAGGAAATTGAAGCCATACAAAATTTGTTGGGAGAATATGAGGAAGTAAGTGTGGAGCCCCTTGAAAAAGGTGATAAAGTGCAAATACAGCACGGAGGTATGAAAGGACAACAAGGTAAAATAATTATCGCTCAAAAAGACAAAGTAATTGTATATATTGAAAGTCTAGGCCTAAGCTTAAAAGCAGAGGTAAGCAAGGCCAAAGTGAAAAAAGTTGGAAAAGAGGAAGATAATAAGGGTAGGAAGTATCATTTTTAGTGGAGTTACTGCAATAGCGCAAGCGTCCGTTTGTGCTTGTTTGCTGATACTGAAAAGCTTGTATTGTTGAGAAACCTGGTCCAATCAGTCGCTTGAACCATTGAGAGGAATGTTTCAGCATATTGGTCTGACGGTTGTACCGGTTTGACTGGTAAAAAGAGAATAGTGATAAATTTTCTTTCTACTACTTCATTAAATTCTGTGCCCATCCCCCATTGGGGGATTATAGGAGGCTAGCTAAGTTCCAAAAATGGGACTGAAAGGGCGGAGCCGTAATCGGAGCAAAGTGGGGATCACGAAAACTGAAAAACATCTTCAAACCAGATGCCAGCTTTAAGTAAGAGTTCTAGAGATCCATAATATTATTTGAGGTTATAATCGAATCTAAAAACAAAACCACGACAACAATATCCCTGTTAAGTTAAAAAATGAAATTGCATAATTTAATTTTTAAATTGAATTGTGTAAATTATAGTAATTGAAATCTAATTATCATGGACATTCAAACAAAAAAGCTATCACTAATTAATAGAATTATTCAGCATAAGGATGAAAGTACCTTAGATAAAATTGCCTTGATATTTGAAGAAGATAAGTTACAAGACTTAACCGAGCAGGATATTATTCAACGCTCTGAAAAAGCCGAAAAAGATTATAGAGAAGGTAAGGTTTTTTCTACAAAAGAGCTATTGAAAATTACGGAAAGTTGGTAGGATGAAGATACTTTGGTCTGAACAGTCTGTTTAAGCACTGGAAAAAAATAGTCAAATTTTATAAAAGAATTGCTGGTGAGGATGTTGGCATTAGAATCCAAACTGAAATTGTAAATGCTACTGTAAAACTTGAAGACCATCCTAAAATTGGTAGAATAGATCCTTTATTAACCTTTAAAAATTTAGGACATAGATACCTAATTAGCGGTCACTGCAAAATTTTTTACGATATAATAGATGATGATATTTTGATCACAGATGTTTTTGATAAACGTCAAGCACCAAATAAAATCAAAAAAGATATTTAATAATACAGATTCTTTGTGCCTTCGAGCCTTTGTGGTTAGCCCAAAGCCTTAGGCTTTCAAAAAATTAAACTTAGCGAGAAACCAAACAAAATATGACCAACACCGCCATCAGCGTACAAGGCTTAGGCAAGAACTACATCATCGGCCATAAAAAAGAAGGAGACTTCCGACATGCCATTGGCAATAAGCTGAAGAACATCTTCAAGCCCGATGCCAGCGAGAAAGAAGTCTTTTGGGCACTGAAAGACATTGACTTTGAAATCAAACATGGAGAGGCTGTTGGAATAATTGGCAGGAACGGAGCAGGCAAAAGCACTCTCTTGAAAATACTCAGCCGCATTACAGACCCAAGCACAGGACGCTTTGAAATAAATGGACGTGTGTCCTCTTTATTGGAAGTAGGGACTGGTTTTCATGCAGAACTTTCAGGCAGGGAAAACATCTATCTCAATGGCACCATATTGGGCATGAAAAGAGCCGAAATCAGACAAAAATTTGATGAAATAGTGGATTTCAGCGGAGTAGAAAAGTTTTTGGATACGCCCGTTAAACACTACAGCTCTGGTATGAAAGTACGCTTGGCTTTTTCGGTGGCTGCCCACCTTGAACCCGAAATTCTAATTGTTGATGAGGTGCTGGCTGTAGGAGATGCCGAATTCCAAAAGAAGTGCTTAGGCAAAATGGATCAGGTAAGTAAAAATGAGGGGAGGACGGTGATATTTGTGAGTCATAATATGGGGGCGGTGCAAACTCTTTGTCAGAATGGAATTTTCTTGCTTGATGGCAGGATAAATTTTCATGATACAATTGACAAAACCATACAGGAATATTTGGGAAGTGTGAAACATGCCACTACTTCAAATTCTTGGATAAAAGAAAAACTTGATACTAAACTACCATTAGAAATAGTTGGTGTTACAGTTTTCGTTGAAGGCAAGCAGCCAATGCACAAGTTACGAGTGATAACAAAGTTGAATTCAAATACTAGGCATTTACCTGCTTTTATAGCTTTCAATATATATTCGATTGAAAACGTTCCGATTTTTCAGGCTATACCTACAGAGAAACCTTTTATCAATTATAATAAAGAGACTGAGATTGATTCTGAGATAGTTTTACCTCCCTTAATTCCGGGTAGTTATACGGTTTCAGTATGGGTTGGCTCTCATTACTCTGACACTTTTAGTTGGGAAAAAGAGCGTGTTTCATTTGAGATAGATACCTCTCCTATTAGTGCAAGAACGCAGCCGCATTCCCACAAAAATGGTTACATAGTACCTCATTCTAAACTGATTACATGATTAAGAAAATTATAAAGTTCACTGTTAG
This sequence comes from Marivirga harenae, assembly GCF_030534335.1. Lineage (GTDB taxonomy): Bacteria > Bacteroidota > Bacteroidia > Cytophagales > Cyclobacteriaceae > Marivirga > Marivirga harenae. The sequence goes on from NZ_CP130565.1 coordinate 1,466,519, forward strand.
TAAACTTGGATATAAAATTAAGGCTAAGCATCCTTTTGAAGATCTAGGGGCTAAGCTATATTCGAAATATTGTAAATTTACAATGATTCCTCATGATTTGTATGTTGATAACATTGAATTAGTATCGGGTTTTTCAAATGTCGATGGGTGTATTGTAGAATGCGGGGTATGGAGAGGCGGAATGAGTGCAGGCATGGCAGAAGTATTTTCAAATAGAAGGGTTTACCTATTTGATAGTTTTGAAGGATTGCCTGATGCTAAGGAGATTGATGGTGAAGCCGCATTAAAATGGCAAAAAAATATCAATGGACCAAATTACCACGATAATTGTACAGCAGAAATTAAGGAAGCTGAAGAGGCCATGCTATTAAGCGGTGCAGAATTTGAATTAGTTAAAGGGTGGTTTAAGGTAACTCTTCCAAATTACAAGTTTGAAGAAAAAATAGCTATTCTCAGATTGGATGCAGACTGGTATGACTCTACTATGGAGTGTTTAGACAACTTATTTCCAAAGGTAATTAGAGGTGGAGTCATAATTTTCGATGACTATTACACTTGGGACGGTTGCAGTAGGGCTTTGCATGATTTCTTGAGCAAAACTAAATCAACATCAAGGATTCATAAAACTGCAAAGGGGTTGTCATATATAATTAAACAAGATTAATGCAGAAACTATATATTCATACTGAAGATATACATAACACCAAGGCTGCTGAACTCATTGTCCCACTTATTGATAGCATATTTTCTCCTGAAAGTATTTTAGACATTGGATGTGGTTTGGGTACTTGGTTAAAAGTGTTTTATGAAAAGAGAGACATTACAGATATTCTAGGGTTGGACGGTAGTTATTTAGATAAATCAAAATTAGTTATAAAAGATGAGTTCTTTCAAGAGGCTGATTTAAGGTATAAAATAGATTTAGATCGTGATTTTGATTTGGTTTTATGTCTAGAGGTTGCTGAACATTTACCTGAGGAAGTGAGTGATACATTAATAGAGACCCTATGTAGGCATTCGAATAATATTGTTTTTTCAGCAGCAATTCCTGGACAAGGAGGCCAAAACCACATCAATGAACAATGGCCTCAATATTGGGCTGACAAATTTATTAAGTATGGCTACAAACGATACGATTTGATTCGGCCGAAAGTCTGGAACAACCCAAAGGTAGATGTTTGGTATCGGCAGAATATGTTTGTTTTCAGTAAAGAGGTTATTCAAGAAGAGCCTCATACTGTTATAGCAGAAATCCACCCCGATTTGTGGGATTTAAAAATTAAATCGCTTGAGAAGACTCTAGCTTCAGAAAATAGTTTTGAAGACGGTTCCGCAGGAATCAAAAGATCTTTCAGAGCATTAAAAAATGCTATTTACAATAAATTAAAGTAAAATGACATCTCCATTAGTTTCTGTTCTAATGCCTGTATATAATTCTGAAAGGTATTTAGAAGATGCAATTGAAAGCATACTAAATCAAACGCTTTTTGATTTTGAATTCTTAATTTTTGATGATGGCTCAACCGACAAATCGAAGGAAATTATACAAAAATATGCTATCAGCGACAAGAGAATTAAACCGTACTTTAGTAAGGAGAACCGGGGCTACGTTGTACATTTGAATAAGGGAATTGAACTGGCAAGGGGAGAATACATCGCAAGAATGGACAGCGATGATATTTCAATGCCGGACAGATTGCAAGTACAATTAGACTATCTGAATAAAAATAGTGGTATTATAATATGCGGAACTGAATCTATTAGCATAGATGAAAACGGAAGGTCACTTGGCTGGCCGAAACGACTAACAGAACCTAGTGATTTGTTCTTTATCAGCTTTTTTATCAACCCACTTGCACACCCTACGGTGATGTACAGCAAAGAGGCTATCATTAAATTGGGCGGGTATAATCCAAAAAAACTACCTTCAGAGGATTATGATTTATGGACAAGAGCTATTCTTGTGGGCAAACTAGGAAATATAGACCAGCCTTTATTAAAATATAGGCAACACAATCAATCAATTACTGCAAGAAAAAGAGAAATACAAAGAAGTAATTCTAATGAGACTTTACGTACTTTATGGTTCGATGCCTTGCATGTCGAGCTTAGTACAGAGGAAACCTTATTTCTGAGAAATTTTCACAAGGGATATGATATGCTCCCTCCCAATAGGACTTACGCTCTCTACAAGAAACTACGGAAGCTCAAAAGATACCATAAAAGTAAAAATTCTAAGATTAGCCCAGCAAGTTCCGAATTTTACAATAAGAGGGTTGTTTATCTCCTCTTAATCAGTAGACGACATTCCTTTTTGCAGTTTTCCAACTTTTTAGTAAAACTGCTATGTACTGAGCCTTTGGTTCTTCGAAACTATCTTTTAAATAAATGAGTACCGTCAAACCCTTAGTATCAATCATAATGCCTGCATATAATGCGGAAGAATATATTCATCAAGCTATTGAATCTATTGTCAACCAAACATATGATCATTGGGAGCTTTTGATTTGTGATGATGGTTCTACGGATAAGACATGCAAAGTAATTAGCGATTTTTCGGATAAAAGGATACAATTGGTTGCAAAAACGAAAAATACAGGAGCCTTTATTTCAAAAAACCTACTGATAAGTAAGGCAAATGGGTCGTACATCACTTTCTTAGACGCAGATGATATTATGAGTCCGAGCAGAATAGAACTCCAGTTGAAAGCATTTTCACGAAATGCAAAATTGGGGATGGTTGGCTGTCAGATGGGATATATAAATAAAAATGGTAGAATAATAAGGCATAGTAACAGGCCATTAAATTATGAAGATATAATTAAGGATATATACTCAAATAATGTTATTGGTGGGTCTACAATGTTTATAAAAAAGTCAGTACTTGATGATATTGGCGGAGGTTTTAGAAGTTATTTTAAAAGACTATCATATCAAGATTATGATCTATCTATTTTAATTGCAGAAAAATATCCATGCTATAACTTACCTGATTTTCTATATTACTATAGGCAGCATGATACCTCAATTTCAAAAGTTTGTGACCCAGATAGATTACTTGCCAAGGATCTTGTTATTTATCTTGCCAAACAACGTAGAGAAAGGGGAACAGATGATCTTATGGAAGGGAAATCTCAACTGGTAGATCAATATTTAAATGAGCTCCGATTGCCATATATCGAAGATCCTTCTAAAATATACAGGCAGTTTGCGGCTGATTATATGTATGCAGAACTTTATGTCAAAGCAATAAAAACTTCATGGCACAGTATTATCAAACGCCCTTACCTTGTCAAAAACTGGCGTACCTTTTTTTATTGCGTGCGTATGTCTATATATTTTACATTTACTATTTCTAAACGAGTACCCAATGAATATATTGTTTATAGCAGATCCGAATTCGATTCATGATGAAAAATGGATTACTTATTTCACGAATAGTCAAGGGTTTAAAACGTATATAATTGCCAGAAAACCACATTTTGTAGAATATTCTAATAGAGATTTGAATTCTCTACCTATTATCAAGTCAATTTCCGACTTTTCCTTTTTCTGGATATTTAGAACTATTCGATCAGCTAGGATTATCAAAAAAACAATTTTGTCCTACGATATTGATGTGATAAATATCCAATATGCTGAGCCAAGTGCTCTTTGGTGCTTACTTAGATGGTATTTTAAAAAGCCTATGGTAATTACCACATTAGGGACAGACGTACTAAAAACCATCCCTGAGGTGTTTGCAAAAAAGAATTTTATAAATAAACTAGTAGGACCAGCTTATCAATATGTATTTAGTAAGGCAGATTGGGTGACAGGAACCTCGCAAAGACAATTAGATTCTATTACTGAATTCTCGGGAAGAAAAGACAAAATGACTGTCGTGAGGACAGGTGTAGATTTGGAACGACTGAAGACAGATACTAGATCGTTTTTTCCACTTAAAGATGATAAGCCATTTATACTTTTCCCCCGATATATCAAACCAATTTATAACCATGAATTCTGCTTAAGAGCTATAGACTGGTTACCTATAAAGCTAAAGAAAAAATATAGAATGGTGTTTGTAGGTAAAGACTGTGGCGACATAGATTATCAAAATAGCTTAATGGAAACCATGTCTAAAATGACTGACGTGGATTTTTCATTTATTGGGAAGCAGAAACAAGAGGCGGTTTTTGAGCTATATAAAAAATCTGCTTTAGTCGTTATGACGCCTGTGTCAGATGGGAGTCCAGTATCAGCAATGGAGGTACTGCTTTGTGGAGTCAAAATAATACTGGGTCCATTAGACTATGATCAAGATATTTATTCTGAAAATGTGGTGAGACTAAGTAGTTGGGATCCTACCGAACTTTCAGAAACTATAACGACTCTACTAGACGAAAATACTGAGCATGACCCATTATCTCCCGAAGTTTCGAAAATGATGGATATGAAATATAATATGGAGATCGTTGGAAAAATTTACAAGGAATTAGCTGAAAAAAATTGACCAAAAAGACATTTCTGTACTTTGTAAGTTTACTCGGCAGTTCTCAAGCCTAGTATGTTTCATGTAACTATGCAGAATGAAAATCTTTCTAATGAAACAGTTGTTATTATTCTATTAAATGAACCTTCAAAACAAAACCATCCTCCTTATCTCCCCCGAACCTTGGAATCACATCTTTGTTTCTAAGCATCATTATGCTACTTATTTGGCAAAGAGAGGCAATAAAGTATATTTTTTAAATCCACCTACGGCCCAAGAGTCTTGTGAAGAGACGGAATACCACAATGTTTTTTCGGTTCACTACCAAGGCTTCATAAAAGGGTTGAGATTTTTTCCTAGCCTTCTGCAAAGGCAACGTATTCGAAAGAAGTTTCAGAAGTTACAAAAACGCTGCCGTACGAAATTTGATATCGTTTGGTCTTTTGACAATTCCGTTTTCTTTGATTTTTCGGCTCTGCCGCAAGAAGTCTATTGCATTTCACACATAGTAGACTTAAATCAGGATTTTAATACTGAGCTAGCAGCTAGTACTGCAAATCTCTGCATAGGCGTTATTCCTCCATTAGTTCAGCGTCTAGCAAAATACAATGATAACAGTTTTTTAATAGGTCATGGAGTACAAAAGTTTAATAATCAATACGAGTCAATTACCTTACCAGGTCAAAATACTGTAAAGGCACTTTATATTGGTAATATGGATATGCCACATATTGATTGGTCATTAATGAACTTGCTAGTCAATCAATGTCCAAAAGTGGATTTTGTATTTTTAGGAAGTAAAAGTGAGCACAATCAAGCTATTAATACTCTCATTAAAAAAGCAAATGGATTCTACCTTCCATCTGTTCCAGCAAAGGAACTTCCTCAATACTTAATTACTGCTGATGTCCTTTTATTAGCTTATCAACTAGCTTATGACAGTGAGTATGCTACTCCTCACAAAATGATGGAATACTTGGCTTCGGGCAAGATGATAATGGCAACCTGGACAGCAGAATATGAAGAGCTCTATCAAAAAGAGCTTTTTTACATGAGCAAATCAGCGGATGAATATTTAGAACTATTCAAAAATGTAGTCGCTAATTTGGATGCTTGGAATCATACAGACAAAAAGAAGGATCGAATACATTATGCTTTAAATTATACCTACGATAAACTAATAGAGCGAATGGAGCAATTGATGTCAGATGATTGAAAGAATACTAAATAAACTCTTACGCGAATATAATCGTTTTCGTTGGGGTCATTTCCAATTAAAAAGAGAGCTCGAGCCGAATAATGTTATGACCATTGTAGGTGATCCTCGAGGAGGGACAACTTGGTTAGCCGAAATCATACAGTCCATCCCTAAAACAGAAATACTTTGGGAGCCTTTATTGCTAGAAAGAGAACCCACCTTCAAAAATCTAAATTTCTCCTATCGTCAGTTTATATCTGAAAATGCTTCTGAGCCAAAAATTAAAGCTTCTTTTGAAAAATTATTCTCAGGTAAGATTTTAAATTCATATTTATGTCAGTTTACTAAGCCTATGGAGATTAAAAATTGTAGCCAATTAGTAGTTAAATTTTGCCGTGCAAATCAACTTTTACCCTGGCTTACTCACGAGTTTAATTTTAATTACTTGCCTTTATATATTGTGCGTCATCCTTGTGCAGTTGTAGCTAGTCAATTAAAGAAAGGTGGGTGGGATAAAGTGAGTAATCAATTCGAAATCCCTTATGATAAACCTTACTCTGAATTTTATACTCAACATGAAAGTTATTTATTATCTCTTGACACAAAAATTAAAAAATTAGCTGCTACTTGGTGCCTTTGTAATTCTGTTCCTTTAAATCATAATGAGAATAACAAAAAATGGATAACTATTACTTATGAATCATTGATTATGGATGGAATTCAGCAACTAAAAAGGATCGAAGATAAGTGGAGGATAGAATTTCCAGAATCAGCTTTTTCTAAATTAAATAAGGCAAGTACTTCCACAGTAAAGGGGAGCCCGATCCTTGATGGTAAAGGTTCTCAATTAAAATATTGGCAAAAGCAACTTTCTGAAAAGCAGATTAATGAAATTAGGGAAGTACTAAATTACTTCAAAATTCACCTTTATAATGTAAATTCACCATTACCAACGATTTCTTTCCAGTAAATAATTGATTTTGAGAGCACTTATATCTATAATTATTCCATTTTATCAGGCCGAAAAATATTTAAATGAAGCTATTGAGTCAGTATTTAATCAAACTCATGAAAACTGGGAGCTATTATTAATAAATGATGGGAGTACAGATAACTCAAAAAAAATAGCTTTGTCATTCAATGATAAAAGGATAAGGTATTTTGAACAAGAAAATAATGGGGTGAGTTCAGCAAGAAACCGTGGCTTAAAAAATATAAGAGGGCATTTTTTTTGTTTTTTAGATGCGGATGATGTTTTAACTATTACAAGTTTAGAACATAGATTAAAGGTTTTTGAAGACAAACCAGAAGTTACATTTGTAGATGGCCAAGTAGTAAGAATGAATTCACATTTAAATGTAATTTATAATGTTTGGACTCCATCTTTTAGTGGGAATCCATTAACAGATTTAGTGAAATTAACTGGGAAGTCTTTTTTTGGCCCCACTTGGATGGTAAAGTCAAGCTATGCTAAAGATACGCTTTTAGATGAAAATCTAACTCATGGTGAGGAGCTATTTTACTATATGAAGTTGTCCAGAAACGGTGGACTTTATTCATTTACAACAGAATCAATTTTATATTATAGAGATAGCCCTAATTCTGTCATGAATAATTTAAGTGGACTTGAAAATGGATATAGATATATTGAATCAAAACTTAAAAAATGGAAAGAGATTCGTTTTGTTGATCTAGTTATTTTTAGGTTAAAATTTCTAAAATCGATGACTTTAGATTATTTATCGAAAGGAAGTTTTATAGACGCGATAAGAATCTGGTTTAAAAATAATGAAATTATCAAGGTCAATTGAGTAAAATAATTTTATATCTTGGCTATTGGAATTTGGATGATCCATTAACCCATTCTACCATATTTCCCAACTTAAAAATATTAAAAAAGTTAAAAGGGGTCGAAGAGTTACATTTTGTAAATACTCAAAGAGAAAAACCGAGCAATTTGTCGCAACTATCTTTACAAGAATTACGGGTCAATTATAAACCTATATTTAGCAAAAATATTAAACCTAATTTGCTCAATAAGATCTATGACTTTAATTATTTCCCGAAGCAAATTATTAAATATTCAAAAGAGAATAATATTAATTTGATAATTGCAAGGGGAGCTCCTGCTGGCGTTTTAGCTTTGAAGGCTTCCAAAGTGCTTGAAATTCCATTTATAGTAGAGTCTTACGAACCGCACGCAGAATACATGAAATTTTCTGGAACTTGGAAAAGCTACGATCCCCGATATGTTTTTCAAAAGAAATGGGAAAAACAAGTAAAACTTAAGGCTCAGAATATTTTAACAGTTTCTCAAAATTATAAAAGACAACTAGAAAAGGAAGGGGTAAACCCAAAGAAAATAGAGGTTGTCCCGTGTGTGGTGGAGTTGAGTAAGTTCTACCCTGATAGTGATATCAAAATGGAGATGAGAAAGGAACTTAATATTCCAACTGATGCAACGGTTGGAGTTTATGCAGGTAAATTTGGCAATTTATATCACGATAAAGAAGCTTTTAAACTATTTGAAGAGGCTTCTAATCAGCTTGATAATTTTCATCTATTGCTTTTGAGTAATGAGAAAGATTCATTTATCAATAAAAGACTCAAGGAATTTAATATCCCCAAAAAAAAACTTATTAAAAAATTTGTCAAACATTCAGAAATGCCCCAATTCTTAAATATTGCAGATTTTGCTTTTGCCACTATCAAAAGTATGGAAGTTAGTAGGTTTCAGTCCCCAGTGAAAATTGGTGAATACTGGGCTTGTGGATTACCTATACTGCTTTCTCAAGGTATCGGTGATGAATCAGATTTTATTGAAAAGGAAAAAGGAGGGATTTTAATAGAGAAATACACACAACTGAACTTACAGAATGTGATAAAAAGACTTAAACATTTATTAGATCTGCCATTGGATTCTTCGCATTACAGTGCCATAGCAAAGAAATACAGAAATTTCAGTCAGGTTGAATCTATTTATAATAAAGTTTTACTAGAGTGAATAATAACACGAAAATATTAGTAACTGGCGGAGCTGGTTACATTGGGTCTCATTGCATTTTAAAATTGCTAGAACTAGGCTATAACAATATAATTACAATTGATAATTTCTCCAATAGCACAAAAGATTCACTGCAGAAAATTGAAGAATACACCAAAAAGGAAATTCATAATGAAAATCTAGACCTGAAGGATAGTAAAGGTGTTAAAGAATTTTTTAGTAGTCATACTGATATAACAACAATCATACATTTTGCTGCACTAAAAGATCCATTTGAATCTATCAACAATGCTCAAGCTTATTATGAAAATAATGTGGGCGGATTAATAAATCTATTAAAATATTCTTCTTCAATTCAATTAAGTAATTTTATTTTTTCGTCTACTTGTGCATTATATGGAGAACCTAATAAAATTCCAGTTGATGAAAACCACCCCATTAATCCTCAAAATCCCTATGCTAATTCTAAATGGATCTGCGAAAATATTTTAAAAGATGTTGCTAAGGAAAGAAATTTTAAAGCGGTATCTTTAAGATACTTTAATCCAATCGGCTCTAATTCAAAAGCAGGCTTAAAAGAGTATTACTCAAATAGATCGAAGAATATTGTACCACAAATCATTCGTGTCATTAAAGGAGAAGTAAATGCATTACCCGTTTACGGAAATGATTTACCCACTAAAGATGGAAGTGGTGTTCGTGATTTTATTCATGTGGAGGATTTGGTGGAGGCCCATTTAAGAGCGATGGAATTTTTAAATCAAGAACACAGTTCTTTAAACTATGATGTATATAATGTTGGGCGTGGAATGGGAATTTCAGTACTTAAATTAATAAATGAGTTCGAGAGTCAATTAGACATACAAATCCCAATGAACATTGTAAGAAAACGAAAAAATGAAGTAGCTGAAATATATGCTGATTCATCTAAAATTAATGCAAAATTAAACTGGAGAGCAAATAAGAATCTAGCACAAATGGTTGAAGATACGTTAATGGCAAATGATATAATATATTAATGAGATTTCTATTTAGTATCATATTCTTTTCAATTTCATTTTCAGCTTTAGCTCAAGTCACAGCTGATTTCAACTTACCAGTTGAGGTTTGTTTAGATGAGCAATTTCAACTGGAAAACAGCTCTATCAACGCGGATAGTTATGAGTGGGATTTTTGTCAAGGGGATCTAGAAGCAAACGACCTTGTAATTAACCAGTCAAATGAAGGCGATTTGTCAATACCTGTTGGTACTTCATTAATTAAATACAAGGAATTTTGGTATGGCTTTTTTACTAATATTACCAATAATACAATCACTAAATTAGAGTTTGGTAACTCTTTGGAAAATGAACCATTAATTTCTAATATTGGGAATTTGGGGGGCGCACTTGATAATCCTCAAGATATAAAGGTGGTAGAAGAAAATGACAGTATTTATTTTTTTGTCTCAAATAGAAACAATAATAAGTTAGTCAGAATAAATTTAGGAACTGATTTAAATAATACAGCACCAACTGTAGATGTTTTATTAAGTGGCAATAGAGATCTTTTAAATAATGGAATAGAAGTAGTAAAGGATGATAATACTTGGATAGTTTTTTACACTGGAACAAACCTTTTAAGAATAATTAATTTAGGAAATAGCTTATCTAACATTCCAGATGTATCAGATATTTTAGTTACCTCCAATTTTACAGGTGTTAGTAATATTGGGGATATTAGTTTAATTAAAGAGAGTAATAATTGGTACGGTTTTATCGTAGGATATAGCTCACGCACACTTCATAGATTAGATTTTGGAATAAGTATGTTTTCAAATCCTAGTGTCAATAATATTACTCCAACAGGATTTTCTTCAGAACAACCTTATAGCATAAAATTAGCAGAGGAAGGATCAAATAAGTTTGGTTTTATTTCCACATCAAGCGGTAATTTTTTGCGATTGGATTTTGGAGAAAGCATATTAAATACTTTAACATTTACCTCCTTAGGTAACTTTGATGTTTTATCTAATAATTTTAAAGTTGATATTGCCAAAGATGGTTCAAAGTTTGTTGGGCTAACTTCAATATGGAATGCCAATAAAATTATAATCATAGATTTCCCAAATGATTGCGAAGTGACTCCCGAATTCTCTACTGAATTCCAACCTATAACTTCTTATTCGACTTCAGGCACCTACCCGATCACTCTGACGACCTTTCATCCTAACGGCAACTCAGCCTCAAACACCAAAGAAATCACCGTAAGTGAAAGCCAAGCACCAGTTGGGGAAATTATTTCAGATTCTGCGTATTGTATAGCAGATAATGTACAATTTGATTTTAATACATCAAGTGATATCGCCACTTACAGTTGGGGTTTCGGGGACAGCAATACAAGTACTGACATTTCTCCAATGCATCAATATACCGCGTCCGGGGAATATATTATCACTTTGGAAATAGAAAGCACAGATGGATGCCCCAATATCTTTTATGACACCTTAATTATTTTACCAGAGCCTCAACCAGAATTTTCAACAACTGAAACAGAGTACTGCACATTTGAATCTATTGATTTTAACAACATTACTCCCTTTGATTTTGGAGATAATGTAGTCTGGTCATGGGATTTTAATGGAGAAGGCAGTAGCACAGAAGAAAATCCTAGTTTTATTTTTGAAAGTTCAGGAACTAAAACCATCACAATAGAGGCCAATGTTTTGGGTTGTGTAGTGACTTATCAATCCACTTTGGAGATTATAGAGGGGCCAGAAGTAGATTTTTCCTATGACAGCAATTGTTTGGGGGAAGCCATTCAGTTTACAAATTTAAGCACGGGAGCCAATATTACAGGTTATCAATGGGATTTTGGTAACGGGGAAAACAGTACAGCTGAAAACCCTCAAATTACTTACAATAATCCAGGTACTTTTGAAGCAATCTTGACTGTTAGTAATGCCAGTGGATGTGAAAATATTACTATCCAAAATATTCAAATTTTCGATGAAGTTGTGGATAGTATTTACTCAACCGAGGCTTTTGAAAACCTTCCTTTCAACGTGTGGGTTAATTGGAATAATGATTTTGACAGCTCTCAAAATATAAGCTATAGATGGGATATTGATGGAGAAATACAAACTACAGATACGGCTATTTATGCGTTAAGCGAAGGGCAATATACGGTCAATTTGGAAGTCATAACGGCAAAGGGTTGCGTATTCAATTCCCAGCGTATAATTGAAGTACAGGCTTCAAATGAGCCTACTCCTTACTTCAATTTGCCTTCTGAGGTTTGTATCGATGAAAACTTTCAGGTGCAAAACAATTCAATGAATGCTGAGAAATATGAGTGGGACTTTTGTGTTGGTGATTTCGAATTAACAGATCTAACGATTCAACAATTCACGGAAGGCGACCTATCAACACCTATAGGCATTTCACTAATTGAGTTTAAAGGTCTTTGGTATGGCTTTATTACTAATATTACGAATAGTACCATCACCAAATTAGAGTTTGGAAATTCCTTAAAAAATGACCCCCTCATTTCAAATATTGGTAATCTCGGTAATGCACTTGACCAGCCTCAAGATATAAAAGTAGTAACTGAAAATGATAGTATCTACTTCTTTGTCTCTAACAGAAACACCAATAAATTTGTGAGAATTAGCATGGGTACTGATCTTGCAAATCCCAATCCTGTTGTGGATGTACTTCTTGCAGGAAACCAAGACCTTCGAAATAATGGGATTGAAGTCGTTAAAGATCAAAATAGCTGGGTTGCATTTTATACGGGTACAGATCTGTTACGAATAATTAATTTGGGTACTCATCTATCCAATATTCCAACTCCCGCAGACATTCTAGTAACTTCAAGTTTTACAGGAGTTACTAATATTGCGGATATAGATTTTGTTAAGGAAGCTGACAATTGGTACGGCTTTATTGTGGGTTCCAGCTCACGCACATTACATAGACTAGATTTTGGACTGAATTTGTTTTCAAATCCAAGCAGCACTAATATCACCCCAGTAGACTTACCTCCAGATAATCCCTACAGCATTAAGCTAGTAAGGGACGCGAGTAATCATTATGGTTTTATTTCTACGCTGAGTGGGAATTTACTTAAATTGAAGTTCGATGACAGTATTTTAAATACAATTCAATTTAGTTCTTTGGGTAAATTCGGTAGTCTTCAAAACAATTTTAAGCTTGATATAGCAAAGGAGAATTCTAGCTTTGTTGCTTTAAGTACTGTATGGTCAGCTAACAAGATTGTAATTATTGATTTCCCAAACGATTGCCTTGTTTCCACAGCCTTTTCTACTGAATTCGAACCACAGGCCTTCTATGCTGAACCGGGGACTTACCCAATAACCCTAACCGCCTACCACCCTAACGGAAATTCAGCCTCTATCACCAAAGAAATTACCGTAACAGAAAACCAAGCACCTGACATCGCTTTTACCACAGGGGATAATTTATGTATTGCAAATGCCGTTGAATTTGAAAGCCAAAGTACAGCCGAGCTTAATAGCTATCAATGGGATTTTGGGGATGGTGAAATAAGTACGGAGGCTAATCCTAATCATACTTTTGCCACTGCTGGTACCTATGCCGTAAAATTAAGCGTAAGTGATACCAGTGGCTGTAGTAACCTTTTTGTTGATTCAGTGCAAGTCTTGGAACAGCCTGTCCCCGATTTTCAGGCCAGTGCCCAAGGCAGTGTTTGTTCACAAAAGCCTATCGTTTTTGACAATTTGACAACGCTACCTACTGAAGCCACTTTTTTCTGGGAGTTTGGTGATGGTAACACTAGCACGGAAGAAAATCCCGAGCATATTTACCAGGAAGCAGGAGAATATATTGTAACACAAAGTATCAATATGGCCGGTTGTGAAGTGGAGAAAACCGATACCATTTCTGTCAATCCGGGGCCAATAGTGGCTTTCCAAATAGCGAATAATTGCCTGGATGAAATTCTTCAGTTTGAAAATACCAGTCAAGGCGAATTTTTGGAAAGTTTCCAATGGGATTTTGGGGATGGCACGCAGTCCACCCAAACAAATCCTAGCCATCTTTACGATACGGCCGGTACCTATAATGTACAATTAACAGCCCTTACCTCCAACGGATGTGACTTTACCATCTCGCAGGATGTCAGCATTCAACCCTTGGCATCAGTGGCTTTTGAGGCGGAAGTGGCATGTGCCAACCAGCCCGTTCAATTTAGCGAACAGGTGAATATTGCAGTTTCCAATATCACCGATTATTTCTGGGATTTTGGCGTTTCCGGCACCCAAACGGATGTTTCCACGGAGGCCAATCCTACTTTTGCTTTCCCTGCTTCCGGCTCATATAATGTACGATTGCAAGTCACCACCTCTGATGGCTGTACTACCGATACCACTCAAACCATCTCGGTCAATGCATTGCCACAACCTGATTTCGAATTTGAAAACAGCTGTATCAACGAAAACCGATTGTTCACCCCTCAAAATATAGCCGGTATTAGTGCCCATTTCTGGGAATTGAAAAATGCTCAAGGAGAAATTTTGCAGAGCAGTCAAAGCGAGAATTTTGCTTATCTATTCAGTCAAGCAGGTAATTATCAGCTGACCTACCGACAAGAGAATGAAAATCTTTGCAGCAATGCCATTACGAAAAGCTTCACCATCAACGAATTGCCCGAACCAGATTTTGCTTGGGGAACAGGCTGTGCTGGGGAAGCCGTGGAGTTTGAAAATTTAACGGATTTAAATGGGAATAATTTGAAAAAATATAATTGGAGTATTGATGGGGAAGTGATATCCACCGATGCCCGGCCGCAGTATATTTTTGAGGATAGTGGAGACTATCTTCTCAGTCTTCAAGTAGAAACCCAAGGCGGTTGTGTGCAAAGCGTAAGCAAAGAAATCAGCATTTCCCCAGTACCAACAGCCTTCTTTGAAATCACCCAAAACATCGGAGCCTATCCATTCACTTTAAGCACAAGCCCAAGCGGGCAGGACTATCCCCTTGAGGGGATTATAGGGGTGTCATCCAAACTTCCCACCACTAACTCTCAACTTCCAACTTCATCATCAAGGTCAGACGATAGTCAGACCGGCTCATCATACGTATGGTTGTTAGGCAACGACACCATCTCCAACAGCCAAGAACTCAACTACACCATCACCCAACCCGGCACTTACCTACTGGGCCTCATTCTCACCAATGATGCAGGCTGTACTGACGAACATTACGAGCAAATAAGAGTAAGGGAGCCTAGTCTAGATGTTTCACTAAGTAATTTAAGGGTAAGCAAAGATGATGAATTCACCACCTTTGTTTTAAACATCAGCAATAGGGGCTCCTTGGTTCCGGATAGGATTGATTTGGATGTTGACTTAGGCAGTTATTCGGTAACGGAAAGCTTAGAAACTCCGCTGTATCCTGAAAGCAATAGAAACTTTTCATTAAGTTTAAAACTAACAGATGAGCAATTAAGAGGCTTGTCAAAAATTTGTATTAATGCAACTCCTAAAACCGGTGATTACAATGACAGTAACAGTCAAAATAATCGATTGTGCACCAATCTAGAAAGTGGATTTAAAGTCATGGATATTTATCCTAATCCTGCGGTTAATCAATTTACCATTCCACTGATCATCCCTGAAACTGATCAATTGACAATCAGTATGGAAGACAGCAACGGCCGACAAGTGAAAATATTCAATTATGATTTAGAGGCCGGCTACAACGAAATCCAGATCCAAAGAGAAAGTCTAAGTCCTGGCATTTATTTCCTCCGATTTCGCCATCAAGGTCAAGAAAAAGTCAAAAAGATCATTTTTCAGTAAAGAACTAGACTCCATATATTTCGCCCTTTCAGGGTTTTGGAGATAGTTTTATCTTGAACAGAGACCTCACGCTTTGTTAGAATATGTCGTCCTTTCAGGACTTAAGTTCTGGAAGCCTCATCAGTAGTCTGCAAATACTGTTCAAATCATATAATTAAAATCCCGAAGGGATGACATATATAAGCGTGGGGTGAAGCCCACGCTAAAAAAGTTAAAATTCAACCAAGCCCTGGAAGGGCGAAATACTTCTTTCCTTAACTCTTAAATAAACCACTAGCCCTTAAATCATTCCCACTGTTCCCTATCTCCCCTTTAGGGGCAAAGAAAAAGAGCTTTAGTGAGCTTTAAATCTTTCAAAAGCAGCCCTTTCCAATTCCTCCCTCGCGTCAGGATGCGCAATCGAAATCAAGGCTTTTGCCCTTTGATTCAAATTCTTGCCATATAAATCCACCACTCCATATTCAGTTACTACATAGTGAACGTGTGCCCTGGTAGTGGTAACACCTGCTCCTTCCTGTAAGAATGGTACAATTTTGCTCACTCCTTTCTTGGTAGCTGCCGGCATTGCAATAATAGCCTTCCCTCCTTCAGATAAAGAAGCGCCTCTTATAAAATCCATTTGTCCACCTACCCCTGAAAACTGCATTTTTCCAATCGTGTCAGCACATACCTGACCTGTTAAATCAATTTCTATTGCAGAATTAATAGCGGTTACTTTTGGGTTTTTTCTAATGATGGCCGTGTCATTAGTATAAGCCGCCTCCTTCATATGCACTAGCGGATTATCATCCATGAAATCATATAGTTTTTGGGAGCCCACTGCAAAGCAGGTTACTAATTTACCTGTTTTCACTTCTTTCTTGCTTCCATTGATCACTCCACTTTCCACTAATGGCAGAATTCCATCAGAAAACATTTCGGTATGAATCCCCAGGTTTTTATGATTGCCTAAATTTTGTAAAGCCGCATTCGGAATCGCTCCTATACCCATTTGCAAGGTAGCTCCGTCTTCCACCAAACCGGCAACGTGAGCGCCAATTTTTTGCTCTATTTCTGAAGCTACAACTATGTCATGGCCATGTATAGGTTCATTTACTTCAACGGCATAATCAATTTGACTTACGTGTATAATACCATCACCGTGTGTCCTTGGTACATTAGGGTTAACTTGTGCAATTACCAGTTTGGCTGTTTGTATGGCAGGAATCGTTACATCTACTGACACTCCTAAGGAACAATACCCATGTTGATCAGGTGTGGAGATTTGAATAAAAGCCACATCTAAGGGTAAAATATTTCTTCTGAAAAGCCAATGCACCTCACTTAAGAAAATGGGAATATAATCACCTCTTCCCGCTTGAATTGCTTTTCTGACATTTCCACCTACAAATGCGCTATTAATTTTGAATGATTTATAGAATGGTTCCTCCGTGTAAGCTGCTCGGCCTTCAGTGTGCAAATGCATCACTTCTACGTTTTCCAAAGATTGGTGTCTATTAGCCAAGGCATCAATTAATGTTACAGGAGTCATTGCCGCACCTTGAATAAACACCCTGTCTCCGGATTTTACTGTTGAAACTGCCTCTTGTGCAGTTACTATTTTTAATGAATTATCCATTTTTCTTGTTGTTTTGCAGTTGCAAATTTACTACCCATAAGATAAGTATTATTGAGTAAAACCACCGAAAATAATGATTAATATCAGGTTTTTTTTGACATTCATTTATTCGGTGACTTGGCGATAATTCTAGGAAATATTCTGTATATTGAAGACTTTGGCTTTAGTTTCTTAAAGATGTCAACACTCTATTTAAATGTAAAAAGCGGATTATTATTTCCATTCCAGTTTCAAATCCTGGGGTATGTATTTTTATTTTCGGGTATAGCCTTGACTGCCATTAATATTTGGACGAGTATTGTTTTTATTTTGCTGGGAGGATTCATCGTTACTGCATATTCAGGAATTGATTTCAGAGGTGAGCAGCTTAGGGAGTACAACTCTTTCTTGTTCTTCTTTAAATTTGGAAAGTGGCAAAGGATTGAGTCTCCAGAAAAGATATTTATAAAGAAGGTTAAACGGAGTCAAAAGTTTTATGGCAGGGCTAATCAAAGCTCCACATTTAAGAAGGTGATTTATAAGGCATTTTTGAAACTTGATGACAATGCTACTATTTCCTTATTTGAAGATAAAAATCAAGGAAAAGTTTTGGAGAGATCTCAACCCATAGCTAATTACTTTCGTATTGAAGTTGTTGATTATTCGAATTGACAGTCGATAAGGATCCACCAAACTGGGCTCTTTATTTGGAACTTATTTGATTCAGTTCTTCGATCCAAGACTCTGCTTCTTCCAGATTAGATACTATTTTGTAGGGTACAGGTTGATTTTGAAATGAAAAAATCATTTTCAGTACAGCTCTAATTGCAGTGCTTGGGATTACGTAAGCAGTACCCAAACAGTAGTTTTGCATTAATTTCCAGTGCTGGCTGAGCCAGGTTGCTTGCTTCTTTTGGTGCGATAATTTTGGAATAACGGCATTGCTTGCATCAAAAATAATTGCGATGGTTTTTCGATCATCATAGCATTTTTCTACCCCATCCAGATACATTTGGAAATTTTCATCTGTGCTTTTTTCACCTGTGAAGGTCACGGTAATTATGGGCATCCGGGTAGAATCAACAATAGCGTAAGACTTCATTTTAGGTTTTTTTACTGATTATGTTTTTAACTACGAAAAGGACTAAAGGTTTGGATTGGAGATTACCCAATGAAAATAACGGCTGTACAATGAAAGTAGTCCTGAAAGGACAAAATATTATATAACAGGGTGAAGCCCTGTGGTCAAACAGACTTACTCAAAAAGCCCTGAAAGGGCGTAATATTACGCACTTTCAGGGCTAATGTCTACTCACTTTTATTTGTAGGGCTTCAACTCTACGTTTTGGTGTGTCAGCCCTTCGGGCCTTAATAAATTCTTCCAAAAGGGGCTCAACTCAACTCCGCCACATTGAAGAATGAATCATCTTTAGCAGGCAATTCTGTTTTCCCCATTAAAAATTGATCGACTTCTCTTGCCGCTTCTCTACCTTCCGAAATAGCCCAGACAACCAGAGACTGACCTCGTCTGGCATCTCCGGCCGTAAAGATATTTTCTACATTCGTTTTGTATGCATTGGCTTCTACTGTTCCAGTTTGAGTTTTATTCACTCCCAGACTATCAAGCAAATGATTTTCTGGATGCGTAAATCCTATGGCCAATAGCGCTAATTCACACGGGACATCTCTTTCAGTACCTTGAATCTCTTGCATGTTTTGTCTTCCTGCTTGAGTTACCCATTCAATGTCCACCAAAGTAATATGGGTTAGCTCTCCTTTTTCATTGCCCTTGAACTCTTTGGTTAATACCCCCCATTTTCTTTCACCACCTTCATCATGCGAAGAGGAGGTCCGTAAAGTCATGGGCCATAAGGGCCAAGGATCTGATTCACCTCTATTTTGAGGTGGTTTTGGCATTAATTCCAATTGTAAAACGGAGCTGGCATGTTGTCTGTGTGATGTACCTATGCAATCTGAACCGGTATCACCCCCGCCAATCACTACTACATTTTTGCCTTCTGCTGAAATTTTATTTTCAATAGAATCTCCTGCTACTTCTTTGTTTTGCATGGTCAAGAAATCCATAGCATACTCAATTCCTTTTAATTCCCTTCCCGGAATGGGCAAGTCTCTAGGAACGGTCGAGCCTGTGCAGATCACAATTGAATCAAAATCATCTTTCAGCATGTCCGGATTAATATTTTTACCCACTTCCGCATTTACTTTAAAGCGGACACCTTCTTCATCCATGATATTAATTCTGCGTTCAACATATTGCTTCTCCAGTTTAAAATCCGGAATTCCATAACGTAATAATCCGCCAATTCTGGATTCTCGTTCAAAAACAGTCACCCAATGACCTGCTTTGTTCAATTGATCTGCAGCAGCTAATCCTGCAGGTCCAGAACCAATCACAGCTACCTTTTTCCCTGTTCGGGTCTTAGGAGGATCTGCTTTTATGTAACCTAGTTCATATGCTTTTTCAGCTATCGTTTTTTCAATATGTTCTATAGCCACAGCCGGTTTATTAATGCCCAATACGCAACTTGCTTCGCATGGGGCAGGACAAATTCTTCCTGTAAATTCAGGGAAGTTATTGGTAGAATATAAAATGTCGGCTGCTTCTTCCCAGTTTTCGCGGTAAACCGCATCATTAAACTCAGGAATGATATTGCCCAAAGGGCAACCAGAATGACAAAATGGAATGCCACAATCCATACATCTTGCTGCCTGCTTTTTGGTTTTCACCTCAGGGAAGGGTTGATATATTTCCTTGAAATCTTCAACTCTTTTTTTTGGGGATCTGCTATCGGGCAACTCCCTATCAAATTTTAAAAATCCGTCTTGTTGTCCCATATTATGCTACAATTTTTTCATTCTCTTTTTGTTCCTCGGCCTTTTTAGCCTCTAATATGCGTTTGAAATCATGAGGAATTACCTTGATAAATTTTGGAAGATATTCTGCAAAATTATCCAGTATTCGATCTGCTTTTTGGCTTCCGGTTGCCTGTGCATGGTAGCTTATAAGCGTTTTCAATTCTTCTACATCTTCTTCTGAGGGGCTTTCCAAACCTACCATTGCTTTATTGCAGTTGTCTTCAAATGCTTGTTTTTCATCTAAGATATAAGCAATACCACCGCTCATGCCGGCTGCAAAGTTTTTCCCAGTTTCACCGAGAACAACTACTCTTCCACCAGTCATATATTCACAGGCATGATCTCCAACGCCTTCCACTACAGCGCTAACGCCTGAATTTCTCACCGCAAATCGTTCTCCAGCCATCCCGTTGATGTAAGCATAACCTGAGGTAGCTCCGTAAAAGGCTACATTTCCAATGATAATGTTTTCTGAAGCATCGAAATCGGAATTTTCAGGAGGATAAATAATTAGTTTTCCTCCTGATAGTCCTTTTCCGTAATAGTCATTGGATTCACCTTCTATCTCAAATGTCACTCCATTCGCTAAGAATGCACCAAAACTCTGCCCGGCAGAACCTTCAAATTTGTATCGGATTGTATCTTCAGGAAGTCCTTCTCCTTTATATTTTTTACTGATTTCGTTAGATAAAATAGCGCCAACTGCTCTATTGATATTTCGAATTGGGAAAGTGGCAGTTACGGGCTTCTGGTTTTCCATTGCCTCTTTGGCAGTTTCCAGTAATTTCCAATCCAACACTTCCTCTAATTCATGTTCTTGTTCAATTTGCTTGAAAACCCCCACTTGTTCAGGGATATTTTCCTGATATAGAATTGGGCTTAAATCCAAGTCTTTCAGTTTCCAGAACGGTACATCATTTCTGATTTTAAGCACCTCTGAATGTCCAACCATTTCCTCAATGGTTTTAAAGCCCAGCTGGGCCATGATTTCCCGTAAATCCTCAGTCAGGAATTTGAAGAAATTCACCACATGTTCAGGGTCACCTGTGAACAATTTTCTAAGTTCAGGATTTTGCGTGGCAACACCCACAGGACAGGTATTGGTATGACATTTTCTCATCATGATACAGCCTTCTACTACCAATGCAGCAGTAGAAATCCCCCATTCTTCTGCGCCTAGTAAAGTTGCAATAGCCAAATCTCTCCCCGTTCGCATCTGGCCATCGGTTTGTACTGTTATTCGACTTCTTAAGTTATTTTTCACCAAGGTTTGGTGGGCTTCAGCTAATCCTAATTCCCACGGCAAACCCGCGTGACGGATTGAACTTAAGGGAGATGCACCAGTTCCGCCATCAGCACCCGAGATCAAAACAACATCTGCATTGGCTTTGGAAACACCCGCTGCCACAGTGCCAACTCCGGCTTGAGAAACTAATTTTACATTAATTCTTGCAGCTCGATTGGCATTTTTTAAATCAAAGATGAGTTGTGCTAAATCTTCAATAGAATAAATGTCATGATGTGGAGGAGGTGAAATCAATCCTACTCCTGGTGTGGAATGTCTTACTCTTCCGATCCATTCATCCACTTTGTGTCCAGGTAACTGGCCACCTTCTCCGGGCTTGGCCCCTTGCGCCATTTTAATTTGTAACTCGTCAGCATTTGTCAAGTAGTAACTGGTCACCTCAAATCTACCTGAAGCTACTTGCTTGATAGCAGAGCGTTCCCAATCGCCATTGGATTTAACCTCAAACCGAACTTCATCTTCTCCCCCTTCTCCACTATTACTTTTTGCACCAATTCTATTCATGGCAATAGCTAATGTAGAATGCGCTTCATGGGAAATAGAACCAAAAGACATGGCTCCGGTGGCGAACCTTTTCATGATTTTGTCCGCTGGTTCCACTTCTGATAGAGAAATGGGAACTCGTTTTTTGAAATCAAATAGCCCTCTTAAGGTTAGTGTATCTTTTACTTGATCATTAATTTTAGATGCATATTTTTTATACAATGAGAAATTGGCTGTCTTTGTTGAATGTTGCAATAAATGGATAGTTTCTGGATTGAAAAGGTGTTTTTCACCTCTCAATTTCCATTGGTAGACACCACCGACTTCCAATCCTTTTTTCACATGTTCATTTTGAGGGAAGGCTTGTAAATGTCTCACTAAAACTTCGCGTGCTAGTCCATCAAAATCTATACCTTCAATTCTTGATATAGTACCCGTAAAACATTTTTCAATTACTGTAGAATGCAGGCCTAAAGCTTCAAAAATCTGGGCACTTTGATAAGATTGCAAAGTGCTGATGCCCATTTTGGATAAGATTTTCAATAACCCATAACCAATAGCAGTTTGATAGTTGGCAACAGCTTCTTCTTTACTAATATCCTCACCCAAAAGCTTTTTATCATGTAAATCTTCAATGGATTTGATAGCTAAATATGGATTAATGGCACTTGCCCCGTAACCAATGATGGTAGCAAAATGGTGCGTTTCACGAACATCACCAGCCTCTATGATGAGTCCCGTTTTAGTTCTTAAATTCTTCTTCACTAAATGCTGATGCACAGCTCCTGTTGAGATCAAAGAAGGGATAGCAGCATGATTTACATCTATATTCTTATCAGACAGGATTAGAACCACTTTTCCGTTATTGGCCGCTTCTTCTGCTTTTGCACAAATAGTATTTATTCCTTCCTCTAATCTTCCCGCTTCACCATCAGCTTTGAAAACGCAATCAATAATTTCATACTCAAAACCGATATCTTTTAAATACATGAATTTGGCAATATCCGAATCTAGCAGCACAGGTTGGGAAATATGAACTTGCTTTGCATGAGCAGGGGTTTCCTCTAAAATATTTAGACTCTCTCCCACGCGGGTAAATAAAGACATCACCATTCGTTCTCGAATTGGATCAATTGGCGGATTGCTCACCTGTGCAAAAAGCTGTTTGAAATAATTGGCTATGTGCTGACTTTGCTTACTCAAAATAGCCAAGGGAGTATCGGCACCCATTGACCCAATGGGTTCGGTTGCACGAACTGCCATATCTGCTAAAATTACTTTTAGTTCTTCAGAAGTATATCCATATGCTTTCTGTTTTCTCAAAAGTATATCGCCCGAGATTTTTTCAGTTTTGATTTCAGGAACTGGTAAGTTTCTTAGTTTTACTCTGTGCGCAATTATCCAATCTTGATAGGATTTATTGGATGTAACTCCATATTTAATTTCCTCATCAAATAGTACTTTTTGCTGTTCTATATCTGCCATCAGCATTTTTCCAGGCTGCAGTCTTCCTTTTTGAATCACATCATCTGATGCAACTGCTAAGGCACCTGCTTCTGACGAAACTATCAGTCGGCCGCTTTTGGTAATGCAGAATCTGGAAGGACGTAATCCATTTCTATCTAAGGTCGCTCCTACTTTTTTACCATCAGTAAAGATCAAGGCCGCTGGTCCATCCCAAGGCTCCATGATAGAAGCATGATACTTATAAAAAGCTTTACGATCTTTATCCATCATGCTATTGTCTTGCCATGCTTCCGGAACCAACATCATCAGAACATGCTCTAAAGGTCTTCCGTCCAATACCAACATTTCAACAATACCATCCAAATTTGCAGAATCCGAATGCTCTGGATTGGTAACGGGTAATAATTTTTCTAAATCCTGATCTGTAAAGACTTTGGAATCGAAATTGGCTTCTTTCGATTTCATTTTGGTCACATTTCCTCTTATAGTATTGATTTCTCCGTTGTGAGCTATAAAACGGAAAGGCTGCGCCAGTTTCCAGTTTGGGAAAGTATTGGTCGAGAACCTTGAATGAATAATGGCAAATGCAGATTTGAATCTTTCATCTCTCAAATCATCAAAATACTCTCTTAATTGGTTGGTCCTTAATTGACCTTTATAAATAACGGTATTGGTTGAAAGGCTACACACATAAAATGCTTTATTGTTTCCTTGCACGTTATGACCAATGAAATGGGTACTATAATTTCTTAATACAAACAGCTTTCGCTCCAGTTCAACAGAAGACATTTGGCTTTCTGCTTGGATAAATACCTGCTCGATTAGTGGTTCTACTGGTTTTGCACCTGCTCCCGGTACTTTTTCGTTAACTGGAATTGCTCTGTAGCCCAATATTTTTAATCCTAACTCCTGTGCATGACTATGCAATACAGCTTTACATTCATCTGCAACTTTTGTCATTTTAGGAAAGAAGAATATACCTGTGCCTACGGGCTGATTTTTTTCATATGAAATATTGGCATCTTCGGAGGTCCACTTGATGAAATGCTCATCAATTTGCAACATGATTCCTGCACCATCGCCAGTTTGCTTGTCAGCACCTGTTCCACCGCGATGTTCCATGTTTTCCAACATATCCAAAGCATCTTGAATAAGTTGAAATTCTTTTTTTCCATTAATGTTAACAATTGTGCCTATCCCGCAGGCATCATGTTCAAAAGCCGAATTGTAAAGAGAATTATTGTGCATAAATTTGATTGTCAGTCAATTGTAAAATATAATTTACTGATAAATACTAATCCAAAAAAGTAATAATTGATGGAATTTAGTGTAGATACTTAGTGTCTAATTTACACTAAGCAAATTTTAAATGCAAATTTAGCTTGGAAATAGATTTTTAAAAGTAAACATAAAAAAACAGTCCTATGCATTTTGAGCGAAATAGGACTGTTTTAATGGGGAGCTAAAGAAGAATTATTTTTTTGGCATAAGTTTAATGATTTTCCCTGGTCCTTCTACGGCAACATAAATAAATCCATCGGGACTTTCAGCAACATGTCTTACTCTGCCAATGCCTTCTAATAGTTTCTCTTCCTTCACATAATTTCCTTCCTCATCCAAAACAACTCTATTTAAGTATCTAAATTTGAGTGAGCCCATCAATATGTTGTTTTCCCACTCGGGATAACGTTCACTAGTCACAAAAGTCATCCCGCAAGGAGCTATCGATGGATCCCAATAATGAACGGGTTGCATCATTCCTTCTTTCTTGGTTTCATCTGTAATTATGCTACCATCATAATCTATTCCATAACTAATTTCGGGCCAGCCATAATTTTTGGCTTTTTGCACAATATTTAATTCATCTCCGCCTTTTGGTCCATGTTCATGAGCCCAAAGCTCACCAGTTTCAGGACGAAATTGCATACCTTGAGGGTTTCTGTGTCCATAGCTCCAAATACTTTTTACGGCATCAGGGATCTGAACAAATGGATTATCTTCCGGAACATCTCCGTTTTCATGAAGCCGGTGAACTTTCCCAAATGGGTTACCTACTGATTGCGCATTATCCATTTCTCCTCTTTCACCAATAGTAAAAAATATATAGCCATCTTTAAAATCTATACGGGAACCGAAATGGACACCAGATCGGGTTTTAGGAAATGATTCATATATCAATTCTTTATTGACTAAGTTATTTCCATCTAATTTTGCTCTCATAATGGCAGTGCTTCCACCACCATCGCCTGGCTTAGAGAAACTGAAGTAGATCCAGCCGTTGCTCTCATAGTCCGGATGTACTTGAATGTCTAATAAACCGCCTTGATTATTTGCATAAACTTCAGGAACTCCATTGAGTTTTTTGCCATTATATTTATCACCTTCAATTATTAATATCTCTCCTTTTATTTCAGTAACTAGCATTCTGCCATCGGGTAGCCAAGTCATACCCCAAGGATTATTCAATCCATCTGCAATAGTTATGGTCTCAAATTCAGTAGCAGCCGTTTTCTTTTCCGGTTCAGCCTGACAAGATATGACGACTGACATGCTGAATAATAGTGCAGGTATAAAAATCGATTTTTTCATAGTTAATGATTTTTGGTATGATGTATTATACCGTTTTAAGTGGATAATGTTGGGTGAGGATGGAAGAGTCAGAAAACTTATGTCTTGACACCACATAATATTTCGCTCTTTTAGGGCTGGATTGAATTTAACTTATTTAGCGTAGGGTGAAGCCCTACGCTTCGATATAACATCCCTTCTTTATCAATTAGATGTTTGTCCTACTTGACCAAGCAAGTCATATTGTTGAAACCTGACAGCTATGGGCAAAAGCATAAAATGTAACAAAGTAGCACTAAATATTTCCTTTAAAAAACAGGATTTTTAAACATCCTCCCACTAATTAAATGGCATTTGACCTTTAAGTCCTGAAAGGACCCAATATTCTAACACAGGATGAAGCCCTGTGCATAGAACCAAAAGCAACCTCTTAGCCCTGAAAGGGCGAAATATATCACTATTCAAAACAGCAGAAATACTTAATCCTTATAAATACTCTCAATTTCTTGTTGATAATTGTTTTCTATTATCTTTCTTTTTAAGCTCAGTTTAGCCGTAAGCTCATGATTTTCGACCGTCCAAGCTTTTGGCATTAGAACCGTTTTTTTGATTTTTTCATATTGAGCAAACTGCTCATTGGCTTTATCTACTTCTTTTTGAAATTTATCTAAAATGATTTGTTGCTTTACCATATCTGTATCGGAGGAATAAGCTATGCCTTTATGATGGCACCACTCCCTCAAGGCTTCAAAATTAGGAACAATCAATGCTCCCGGGAATTTTTGTCCATCGCCAACGACCATGGCCATTTCTATGAGTGTTGATTCTTTGAGTTTGTTTTCTATATATTGTGGCGCAACATATTTTCCACCTGATGTTTTAAACATCTCTTTCTTGCGATCAGTAATTTTGAGGAACTTACCATTGACCATTTCCCCAATATCTCCGGTATGGAACCAGCCATCTTTGTCTATCACCTCATCAGTTTTTTCTGGTTGATTATAATATCCTTTCATGATATTAGGACCCTTTGCCAAAACTTCTCCATCTTCCGCAATTTTTATTTCTACTCCTGGCAGTGCTGGGCCAACGGTTCCAATCAACATATCTTCTTTATTGTATCTATTGAAAGCAATTCCTGGAGAAGTTTCTGTCAAACCATAAGCCTCTAAAACAGGAATTTGTGCGGACCAGAAAATTGTAGCCAATCTTGGCTGTAATGCAGCGCCACCAGATGCGATTAGTTTGATGTTACCACCAACCGCTTCTCTCCATTTACTGAAAATAAGCTTATTCGCTAATTTAAGTTGAAAGTTGTACCAGCCCCCTTGGTTTTTATTTCGATCGTATTTATGTCCGAGGTTTAAGGCCCAAAAGAACATGGATTTTTTGATGCCCGAAAGTTCCATTCCTTTAGCCACTATCTTATCATAGATTTTTTCCAGTAGTCTAGGAACAGTGGTGAACATATCCGGCTGAACCTCTTTTAAATTATCACCAATTTTCTCTAGACTTTCGGCATAATAAACTGCTACACCTCTGTATAAGTAGAAATAAACACTGGTTCTTTCAAATATGTGACAAAGCGGTAGAAAGCTCAAAGATTTTCTGATGCCATCCACGTTTAAATTTTCGTTGACTGCTTTCGCATTACTTAACACATTATTGTGGGTCAACATGACGCCTTTTGGATTCCCTGTAGTTCCGGAAGTATATATTAAGGTCACTAGATCTTCCGGTTCAACTGCATCTCTATAAGGTTGTAGATCAGTCTCATCATTTTCACCACTTTCTTTAAGTTCTGTCCAATGCGGTACGCCTGCTAAATTTTCATAGGAATATATGTTTTTAATAAAAGATAACCCTTCCGAAGCCTTTTTCACTTTATCATAAAGCTCCTGGTCTTCGGCAAAAACATATTTTAATCCGGAATCTTCAAAGATAAATTTATAGTCTTTTGGTGTTATAGTAGGGTACATGGGCACACTCACGGCCCCAATCTGCTGCAGCGCCAAATCAATAAAATTCCATTCAGGTCTATTGGAAGAGACTATCCCTACTTTATCATTTTTGGCCAAGCCTAACTTTATAAATCCTCTAGAAATGGAATCAACTATGTTGATCACTTCATCAATGCTGTAATTTTTCCATTTCCCTTCATATTTATAGGAAAAGGTGTCATTTAGTGGATTATTAGCTTTTTGGTAGCTTAATAAATCAAACAGTCGAGTAGGTTCCATAGTGAATTGGTATAATTTTTCATTAATATAATTGAAAATAGAGCTATTGCCATGCAGACAAAAGAAAATTTTTACTTTTGGTAAAAGATTGATTGAAACCTTACAGTTAATTAGAAGTTCTCAATAGGTTGTTAGTATAAATTCATATTTATTCAATATATTTGGTAACATCAAAATGTAATAACCATGTTAAATCACAAAAAAACCGGTATTATCATTTTAATACTCGCTTCATTTTATGCATTTGATGTTTCGGCCAAGGAGAAAGATGAGAAAAAAGAGAAGGAAAAGGTTGAAGCAGAGCCCGAAAAAAAGAAGTGCGAAAAAACTGATTCTTTAAATGCATTGAAAGAACAAGCAATCGTTAAAGATAGCCTGAGTCAGGATAGAAACAATGCTCCCAGCTCTATGTCTTCTATGTCCTACAATATCCTTTTTCAAGTAATTTACAGATATAGCTTCAAAGAAATTTTTGATTCTCCAGCGGCATCGGAGATCGTAACTAATTAATTAAAAAAAGGCACCCGTTAGCTAACAGATGCCTCCATTCATTTCAGTAGAAAAAAGGTCGATTTCTTAAAACTTTTCGATATCAGCAAAGAAGAAACTTCCTTCGATTTGTGCATTTTCGTCTGAATCAGAACCGTGAACTGCATTTGCTTCAATAGATGAAGCAAATATTTTCCTAATCGTTCCTTCAGCGGCATCAGCAGGATTGGTAGCTCCAATTAATTTTCTGAAATCTTCAACAGCATTCTCTTTTTCCAAAATCATAGCTACTATATTGCCACCAGACATATAAGCAACCAAATCTTTGTAGAAAGGACGCTCTTTATGAACTGCATAAAACTGTCCAGCTCTCTCTTCGCTTAATTTTGTCATTTTCATAGAAACAATTCGGAATCCACCTTCCTCTATCATTTTTGTAATTGCGCCTATGTTGTTCTCACCCACTGCATCGGGCTTGATCATCGTAAATGTTCTGTTTCCAGCCATTGTATTAATTTTATTGAGTTAAATATTTTGAGCTGCAAATTTAAGGGATTAATCTGATATGAAATATTATATTTCCTTAAACTGCACATGAATTCCTGATTTCATCAAACGCTCAGCTATTTAGGCGTTTGTTTTTCATGATTTTCTTATCAACTTTGCAAATCAATTTAATCCCACTAGGGTTAATCTGATTCATGCAGGATATTTTAAAATTAAAGGAGGTCTTAGAAAACCCTCAGAATATTGTAATTACTACTCACCAAAAGCCAGATGCTGATGCATTGGGTAGTAGCTTGGGAATCTATAATTACTTAATTAAAACAGGACATACTGCTACGGTGATAACACCTACAGATTATCCCAAATTCCTAAATTGGATGAAGGGTAATGACCAAGTTATGGTCTTCAATGAGAATGGGAATGAGGAGAAAGCAAAAAAGCTAGTAGCAGAGGCGGATCTTATTTTTTGCTTAGATTTTTCCAATCTTAATCGGATAAATGAACTTGGGGATGCGGTTAGGGCCTCTAAAGCAGATAAAGTTCTAATAGACCACCATCGTGATCCAGAAGATTTTGCAGAATACGCATATCATGATGTAGATTCAGCTTCAACTGCTCAGTTAATTTTCAAATTAATAAAACTTTTTGGTGATAAGGAGCAAGTTGATAGTGATACTGCGGATTGCTTATATGCGGGTATTATGACTGATACCGGATCTTTTAAACATCCAAATACAACTCAGGAAGTACATGAGATTGTGGCAGAGTTGATAAGCTTAGGAGCAAATAATTCAGAAGTTTCTAGATTGATATACGATACCAACTCCTTGGATCGTTTAAAATTCTTAGGTTTTGCCCTGAGTGAAAGACTTACGGTATTTGAAAATGAACATGCAGCTTATTTCGCTATTTCTATGGAAGATTTGGAGAAATTCAATTCGAAAAACGGAGATACAGAGGGATTAGTAAATTATGCATTATCGGTTGATGGTATTACGATGGCCGCACTTTTTACTGAAACAGAAGATGGAACGAAACTTTCGCTAAGGTCTATTGGTGATTTTGAAGTGAATACCCTAGCTGGAGAATACTTTAAGGGTGGTGGTCATAAAAATGCGGCAGGCGGAAAAGTAAATATGAGCTTGTCTGAGACCGTCAAATTATTCGAAAAAATAATTAAAAAATACGCTAAACAATTAAAAAACAGAGAAAAAATAGAAGTTTATGAACAATTTTAAAAATCTGGCATTCGGATTATTATCACTTATACTTATAGTAGCATGTGATAGTCAAAAGCAAGAAAAGACAGAAGATGGTGTAGAATATGTCCTAATTGAGTCAGGAGAAGGCGGAAGTTTTGAAGAAGGCGATTTTGCTATTTTCTCCATCAAAATTGTCGATAGCAAAGATTCAGTGATGATTGATAGTGAAAGAGATGGCGAGTTGCCTGTCCAAATTAATGATTCGATACTCTCAACTAGAGGCCCATTATTCTCTATTTTGAAGGAATTGCAAATAGGAGATAGCATAAAAACTAAGTTGTCTGCAAGTCAGGTATTGACTGAAGGCTTCAGACAGCCCATTTCTCAGGATAAAGACAAAGCTGAGAGATTGACAGTATTTGCGAAAACATTGGAAAAATTAGATACTGCTGGTTTCATGGAGTGGCAACAGCAAAAGAGAGTGGAAGCCATGGAAGAAATGCAGAAAAAGGCCGAGGAGCAAAAAGGAATTGATGATCAATTAATTAAAGACTTCTTGGCACAAAATAATATTGAAGCTAATAGAACTGAGTCAGGTTTATTCTACATCGTTACCCAAGAAGGTAGTGGTGAACAGCCGCAACAAGGTGATTCTGTAAGTGTGAACTATGTTGGCAAATTGATGGACGGAACCGTTTTCGATACTTCGTATGAAGAACTTGCACAGGAAGCAGGGGTTTACAACGAAAACCGCACTTATTCACCATTTAGTTTTCCTATTGGTAAAAGGCAAGTGATCGCTGGATGGGATGAAGGACTAATGTTGTTGAACGAAGGTAGTAAAGCCACATTTTATATTCCATCAGGTTTAGCTTATGGTCAAAGAGGTTCAGGTCGTAGAATTCCACCAAACAGTCCATTGATTTTTGACGTTGAGCTAGTGGAGGTAAAATAATATGAAAAAAATATTGTTATTGATGATGACGGGGCTAGTTACAGTCCTGTTTTCATCCTGCGAGGAGGAATGTGAGAATACTTACGGAGAATGTCCAGAAGAACAGTTGGCAGAAGATGTTCTACTTATTGAGGAATATCTTGAGGATAATAATCTAACTGCTGAGAGACTGACCTCATATGACTTATTTTATATTATTGAAGAGCAGGGAGCAGGAGGAGAACCAGAAAACGGGCAGAATATATCAGTAAACTATGTCGGGAAATTTCTAAATGGAAAGGTGTTCGATACCTCTATTGAATCAGTTGCAAAAGATGCAGAGATTTTCAGTGAATCTAGAACTTATGAACCCTTCAGTTTTACATTAGGGCAGCGTCAGGTAATTTTAGGATGGGATGTAGGATTAAAATTGATAAATGAAGGTGGAAAGGCAACTTTGATTTTACCGTCATACTTGGCTTACGGACCACGAGGGAGCGGATCCATTCCCGCCAATGAAGTATTACTTTTTGAAGTTGAATTAGTGAGCATCAATGAATAAATTATCATTTGTAATGATCAAAAATCTATTATCAATCAGCATTTTTACTGTTTTATTTGTTGGTATTTTTTCTTGCCAGTCGGAAGTTCAATGCAATCAAATACCTGAAAATTCAGCAGACCAAACAAGGTTAGAACAACAAATCCAGGAAATAGAGAGTTTTTTAGAATCAGAAGGGATTGAATACCAAACTCATTCTTCAGGAATCAGGTACTCAGTGCTTGAGTCGGGAGAAGGCAATTCTCCAGATTTTTGTTCTGGCGTTTCAGTGGATTACGAGGGCAGGGTACTAGGTGAAGATGAAACTTTTATTTCGGGAATAGGAACAGATTTCTCCTTGAGATCGAATCAAGTGGTAGTAGGTTTTAAGATAGCTATCAGTTTGATGAATAGAAATGCTGATTACAGACTATTTATACCTGGAGAGCTTCTTATCAATAGAGGTATTAGCAATACAGTTCCTAGTAGTATCCCTGATGGTGAAAACATTGAGTTTCGCGTTAGATTAAATAGTTATTAATAGAGATTAGCGTAATGTTATGAAACTGTGTTTTGCAACTAATAATCCCAATAAGATCAAGGAAGTCTCTCAGCTCTTAGGAGAAAAATTTGAACTGCTAGGACTGAAGGATATAGGATGTCATGAGGAACTAAGAGAAGATCAAAGCACTTTGGAGGGTAACGCTCAACAAAAAGCCGAATACATTTTCGATAACTATAATATCAATTGTTTTGCAGATGATACGGGCCTTGAAGTGGAAGCTTTGAATAGCGAGCCAGGCGTTTTCTCAGCCCGATATGCAGGCCCTCAACGATCAGATCAGGATAATATGTCACTTTTATTAAGTAGGCTGGAAGGTTCGCCCAATAGACGGGCACGATTTCGAACAGTGATTTGTGCCTTTATTAACAATCAAAAACACTTTTTCGAAGGAATTGCAGAAGGAGAAATCGCAAGAAGACATAATGGGGATAAAGGCTTTGGCTATGATCCTATATTTATCCCAAAAGGTTATTCTCAAACATTTGCACAAATGAGTCTGGAGGAAAAGAACAATATTTCCCACCGATCAATAGCAGTCAAAAAATTGGTCGAATTTTTAAAAACAAATTCATAAAAACAGTATAAAACTGTAGTTTTGTATTCATGAACAAACCATTCATTGTAGGCATCACAGGAGGGAGTGCTTCAGGAAAAACAATGTTTCTGAAAAGTCTGCTCAACCATTTCCCCAAAGATGAAATCTGCCTCGTTTCCCAAGACAATTATTATAAAGACCGACACTTACAGCCGAAGGACGAAAACGGAGTGGAAAATTTCGATACTCCACAGTCCATTGAGTTTGATGATTATGCTCGTGATATAAAAATGCTGAAAGAAGGGAAGCCAGTAAGTCGAAAGGAATATACTTTCAATAACCCAGATGTAGTCCCCAAGATGTTGGAATTTAAACCTTCTAAAATAATAGTGGTAGAAGGCTTATTTGTTTTTTACTTTCCGGAACTGGTAAAACTATTAGATCTAAAGGTATTTATTGACGCAAAAGACTATGTTAAGTTGAAAAGAAGAATTATGCGTGATAATTCTGAGCGCGGCTATGATTTAGATGATGTTTTGTATCGATACGAAAAACATGTGGCGCCTACCTATGAAAAATACATAGATCCTTTTAAGTATGATGCAGATGTGATCATTCCTAATAACAATAAATTTGATAAAGGTCTGGAAGTTTTAGTATCTTACCTCAAAAATAAGAGTAAATGACCAATCGCTTTGCAGTAATCGGATTAGGACAGTTTGGAGAATCCATCGCACGTACTTTGAGTGACAGTGGTGCGGAAGTACTAGCTATCGACATTGACCTTGATAAAGTAGAGGCGATAAAAGATGATGTCGCCTATGCTGTTGCATTGGATTCCACAGATGTGAAAGCTTTAAAAGCCCAAAATATTCAGGATATGGACGCAATAGTGGTGGCCATAGGTGAAAATTTCGAAGGACTGTTATTGACTACCGTTTTACTGTTGGAATTGGAAGTAGAGCGAATTATTGCAAGAGCCGCCAATTCACAACAGCGTATGATTTTAGAGAAAATGGGAATAGAAGAGATTTTGTCTCCCGAAGAAACGGTAGGTAAAACGGTTGCTGAAATGCTGCTCCATCCCAACATGAAATCCTTCCTTCCATTACCCGATGATTATGAAATTGTGGAGATCAATACTCCTGCCCGGGTTGTGGATCAAACCATTAGCGAAATTGGATTAAGAGAAAAATATAACCTGAACTTGATAACTGTCAAAAGATTGTATGATGAAAAGGTGGACGGTCAATTACAGCAAGTAGAACACATCATAGGCGTACCTAGGGCCGATACTTTTCTTAAAGAAACTGATATTATGATCCTTCTCGGAAAATCGAAGGATGTAAATAAGTTTATTGAGGTGAATAAGTAGTTTCAGGTAACTTAGACCTTTTTCCAAAGAATAGTACTTAGGAAATGATATTTGTTAAAAATTGATCTTTCCGCTCCTATTTCCCTTGGTGAAATTTTATTAAGACAGTTTATTGGTTTAAAGAGACTTTCTCATTGTTCAATGGTTTTCTAGAGAGTAATTTTAAGTGTAAGATTGCTTAAATGCTCGTTTTATGCTTCTTACTTTTTCCATTGATGAAAAAGTAAGAAAAAAATCTAGGTAAAATGAAGCTACTTTCCACAAATGCCAATGCTGGCTTGTCTGCACAAGCAGGCCCGCCATTTTACCCTCCTACCCGCTTTTTCGCTTAAGGCGAAATTGGGGGTGTCAGCTATTAATGCATTCATTAAATAAATTTTGTCTTAGTGTACTCTTTTGCAATATTGGAAAAGTGCTAAAACGACCATTTCCGAGGAACTCGGAAAAGCGGGAGGGAGGAAAGTTTAGCGAGCCGGCGGTGGGTCATGCGTTCGGTAGCATTAAACTTTCTTGATTTTTTGTTTCATTTTGATTAAGCAAAAAGAAAGAGAAGAAAGATGATAATGCCCACAGATTCTAAATTAATTCATTCGATATTGTAATCTCAAGCAAAAACCTTTTCCAAAATTTAGTACTTTGGAAAAGTTGCATGAAAAGTATTTACCCCCCCCCCACTATTTGAATACATATATTCTTTAATTTCTTGAAGTTCGCTTTTCAATGATTTTATTTCTTTATGCAGGTCAGCTATTTCAATTTCATCAGTTTTGGCTTCCTCTGATTGAATTGACTGAAGCAAATCAATGTAATTTAATCTTAATATTTGACAGATTTGAAATAAATCGTTCAGTAAGATGTCAGACTTACCATTTTCAATTCTATTAAATTTACTTTGGCTGATTCCTATTCTATCCGCTATAAATTGTTGGCTATAGCCTTTTTTAAGACGTATATTGCGGATGTAATCTCCTATAGACATGACTTTAAGGTTTTAGTTGTGATTATTTAAATATAAATAATTTTATTTAAAAATAAATAAAAGGCATAAGATGATTTTAGTTATTTGTGTATGTTTAACTAATAAATCTTATAATTATGAAAAATTTGAGTATTGAAAAAATGGAGCAAGTTGAGGGTGGATGGTCATGGGTTGGATGTGCTGCAGGTGCCGCAGCTTCCTCGGTATCAGGCATTGCAGGTAGTGCTGCTGGAGTAGGAGCAGCATTTGGCCCAGCAGGTGCAGCCGCTGGCTATTTTGGTGCTTTAGCATTTGCATGTGTAGTTGGAGGGAGTATTTAAAAATTATATGCGTTTATACTAAAAGTATAGACGCATTTATTTGTTTCAAAAAATTGATGAAAAAAGTTATTACTTTTTTAAATTACTATTTTATTAATTTAGTTCGTTCAAAAGAAAAACAAATACCGATAGGGTTTGTTTTTTTAGGCAGACCTGGTGTGTGGTTCTTTAATCATTTCCCTTTTGATTTAGTAGTATATTTACTAATTGCGTTCTTTTTACTATTATTTTGTTTTGGTTTAGGTACAGAACTCTTAGAAGAATCCAATTATAATATTGATCCTTTATTTTTACCAATCTCTGGCTTTATTAGTGTCTTATTGGTATTTGATTATATCATGTCAGAAAAGACTTTCTTTAATCGATGTAAATATTTGGATTTAGTTTTTGTGAATAAACTAGACAAGCTTAAATATAAGATTGCAAATGAACTTTTTGGAGGTAAGTTAATTAGTCTGATATTATTTTTATTACTGACAATTTATTATTTTAAGTTGTCTAATACTTTCCAAGCATACTTGTTTTTAGTAAGCGTATACCTTCTATACAATTCTTTTTACTTGTTGTTTGTGGATTTTTATTTAAAAAATAAAAACCTTGCTGTAGTTTTATTTTTTTTATTACAAATAGGTGTTATACTCTATGCTAATGTCGGTACTAATAATGATATTTTTGGAGCGTTATTAAAAATCGAAGTTGTGTTTAACAACTTGCTTCATAATTTTATTTATGTTTTTGTATTATTTTCAATCTTAGTTTTTTCATTTCAGTTTGTAATTAATTATAAAAAGCTAAGCCTGTAGTGATTTCTTATTTTAAAATATTACATTCTAAGTTCATTGTAATAAATTTATCACTTTTATTAGTGCTTTACCTTTTGTTTTCTTTTCAGTTAATCAATCTACAGATCTTAACAGCGAATAAATTCTCTCTTTTTTCTGCTTTGCAAATATATTTTTTACGAAAACCAAATAAAGTGTGGAACTTTAAATATTTCAGTTTAATATCAATAAGAAAAATTTTTCATGCCTATTTGACAACTTATATACCTTTATTTATTGTATTTACAATACTTAATTTAACAAGTTATAGAGGGGTTAATTTTATGATTCTTGAATTAA
This sequence comes from Marivirga harenae, assembly GCF_030534335.1. GTDB lineage: Bacteria > Bacteroidota > Bacteroidia > Cytophagales > Cyclobacteriaceae > Marivirga > Marivirga harenae. The sequence goes on from NZ_CP130565.1 coordinate 1,503,124, forward strand.
TATTTTTAGTATTAATTATTTATATGTGTTCAATAATGGTAAGTTTAAATGTTGGTAAATTTATTTATTATGTTGTAACAACAGTTATTTATTCTATTCTTTCAATAATATTATGGAAATTTTAACAAAAGACTTAGATATCTTTTATCCACCTAAAACAGTTTTGAAAAAAATTAACATTCATTTGCCAGAAGGTATTAATATAATTGTTGGTAAAAATGGGAGTGGTAAGTCTACTTTTTTAAAATTTTTTGCTGGTCTTATTAAACATTATAATGGAACATTTAAATATAGGGGATTAAATAACTTTGAAGGAATTAAAAAGGACTTTGGTTTTCAATTTGGGGAGGAATTTCTTACGCTAAATCTTAAAGTTAGTGAAATGACTAGATTTTGTGGAAAACTACATGGAATTGATAATATAACTTTAGGAAAACGGATAACTGCCCTAATTGATTTTTTTGAATTAGAAGATAAAGAAATTCAATTTTTGTCGTACGGAAATAAGAAGAAATTGTTAATAGCCTTAGCTATGTTAAATAAACCAAAAGGATTAATACTTGATGAGCCTTTTGAAGGATTAGACTTTGTAATGAAAAAGAAACTTTTGGAATATCTTTTGGCTAGTAATTTTGAAAACATTATTCTTTCAACTAATGATTTAAATATAGCTAAAAGTATTACTTCCTCTCTATTTCTAATTAATACAGATGGTAGCATTTTAAAGACTGAAATTTCTGATATTTCAAATTTAAATATTGACCAATAATTATTATAGATAGAAAATTAAAAGATTGAATAAAATTAAAGCAACATATCTATATTTATTTTTGATTTTAATTAGTAGCATTATTAATTATGTTCTTCAATCATACATTATTAATGACAATATATATATATTGATTATTTTCAAAATCAATTAGGTTATGAGCGCATTCTTAAAATGGTTAACGAACAGAAAAAATGGGCATGGTTAAACTATGCTCTGATGCCCGTGATTTACCTTATTAAATTTTCCCTCATTACTTTTTGGATTCTATGCGGGACTATTATTGCAGGATTTAAAATAAGCTTTAAATCGATTTTCAAAGTAGTTTTAGTGGCAGAGTTTGTGTGGCTTCTTCCATCATTTATATTAATAATATGGTTTGGCCTTTTTGAAACGTCCTATACCTTTAGTGATGTACAATATTTTGCACCCCTTTCATTACTTAATCTTTTTGATGCCTCCCAATTAGACTCATGGCTCATTTTTCCTTTGAAATCCCTAAATCTATTTGAAGTTATTTATCTCTTAGCATTAGCTCTAGGAATCAAAAAGATCATGAAAAAAGATTATGATTCTGCTTTGAAGTTCACACTGCCTGTTTATGGGTCGGCATTAGTAGTTTGGATATTATTTGTCACATTTCTGTCAATTAACCTTGGAGCCTAATGAAAAAGAAACTTCTTATCATTTTCGGGCTATTAGTGATTGGTCTTTTATCTTGGATGGGCTATTCAAGTATTCAAAAATTAGATCAGAAAAGTAAATCGGAAGCGATTATTCAAAACCTCAGTTCCTTGACCAATAATCTGGGATTTAAAGTAGCAAATACTGACCAACCTACCATTTTCATGTATTTCAACAGTGATTGTCATTTTTGCCAATGGGAAATGGAGCAAATTGAAAAGAATATTGAGAAGTTTCAAAACTATCAGTTGCTATTGGCCTCTTTTGAACCTAAAAATGAAGCGATTGATTTTCTTCAGCAATACAAGCTTGCAGAACATTATGTGGAAGTTAATCCTGATTCATTGACAAGCACTATGATTGGTGGTGTACCACAAACTTTTATATACGAAAATGGGTCGTTAAAAAAGCATTTCAAAGGTGAAGTGAAAATTGAAGCGATTTTAGAAGTCTTGGAATGAAGGAATAAGTACAAGCTTTTCCAAAGTTTAGAACTTTGGAAAAGTTGATAAAGAAGTATTTAAACGAACCTAACCAATGTTAAAAAAACTCAACCAATATTTCGTTCAGCAACACGGCCAATCGGATTGTGGGCCTGCTTGTTTGGCTTCTATCATCAAATTTCATGATGGGGAACATAGTTTGGATGAAGTCAGAAGAATAACAGGGACAACTCAAATAGGCACTAAATTATTAGGGCTATTTCAAGGAGCAAATGATTTGGGTTTTGATGTAGAAGGATTAGAAGCTGAATCCATTGAAAATTTAAGGGAACTCGATTCTCCTGCTATTCTACATGTGATTCTGGAAAATAGATTACAGCACTATATTGTTTTTTATGGTTTTCAGGGAGATCAATTAATGATCAATGATCCGGGTAGGGGGGTAGAACTATGGTCAAAAGAAAAACTAGAAAAAGTTTGGCAATCCAAAGCTTTGCTAAAGCTGTCACCCAATCAAAAGTTTGAAAAAGTAAAGTCCAAAAAGAAAAAATATGAGAATCTGCTGAGTTGGGTAAAGGAAGATCTGAATATTCTATTAGCCGCACTCTTTTTAGGTATTTTAATCGCTATTTTTTCATTGGCCACTGCCATTTTTAGCCAAAAACTGATTGACGTTATTCTACCCACCAAAGAAGTCAGCAAACTCATCATAGGACTGGTTTTATTTGCCTTGATTTTATTGATTAAGATGGGGTTAAGCTATGTGCGATCTACATTTTTGATTACACAAAGCAAGGATTTTAACAATAGAATGATAAGGTCTTTTTTTCAATCCCTTTTAAATATTCCCAAACCCTTCTTCGATTCCAAAAAAACAGGGGATATGGTAGCAAGGATGAATGATACAAGACGCATTCAATCTTCTATCAGCAATCTGATTGGTAATCTTTTAATAGAGTTTTTGGTCATTATCATTTCACTGATTGGGGTTTTTGTTTATTCATGGCAAGTAGGGTTAATTGTTTCTATTTTTATACCTCTTTATGGGTTGATCCTATGGCGATTGAATAAACCGATCATTAATGCCCAAAAAGATGTGATGAGTGCTTATGCGCTCAATGAAGGAAACTACATAGATGTGATTACAGGCATAGCAGAAGTAAAGACAACAGGAACTATCAATCTTTTTCATAAGGGTACTACCTTTTTATATAAAAACTTTCAAGAGCAGATATTCAAATTGGGTAAAATTCAAGTAAAGTTTGGGTTGCTAACTGAGTTAGCTGGGATATTACTGGTAGTAGGGGTAATATCTTTAGCCTCCTTTTTAGTATTGAGAGGAGATTTATTAATTGGTTCTTTGGTGGCTTTATTATCCCTTTCAGGTTCTATAGGCCCTTCTTTAACCAAAATTGCCCTGTTTAATATTCAGTTTCAGGAAGCGAAAGTAGCTTTCAACAGAATGGAAGAGTTTACAGGAATAAAAACGGAAGATAAAGGGGAAAAGGAAATTGAAATTCAAAAGATAAATAATTTAACTGTTGAAAATTTAAATTTTCATTATCCCGGTTCATTAAATTTATTGAACCAAATCAATATGAATATTGAAAAGGGAAAAATAACTACCCTTTTGGGAGAAAGCGGTGCAGGAAAAAGCACAATCTTTCAATTGGTTCAAAGATTTTATGCACCATCGGAAGGATTCATAAAAATAGACGGGAATTCAATTAATGATTTAGACTTAGAAGGGTATCGAAAATTAATAGGAGTCGTCCCTCAAGACATTAAGATTTTCAATAATTATTTACTTTTCAATATTTGTTTGAGCGATGATCCTGCAGAATTAGAGCATGTAGTGAAATGGTGTAAAGAATTTGGCTTTGATCGCTTCTTTGGAAAATTTCCTCAAGGCTATTTGACATTGCTAGGAGAAGAAGGAGCCAATATTTCTGGTGGTCAAAAGCAGTTGGTAGGATTAGCCAGGGCACTCTACCGCAATCCACAATTATTGTTGATTGACGAAGGTACATCCGCTATGGATAGAAATACAGAACAGTTTATTCTAAATCTATTACAGCAATTGAAAAAGGAGAAGGCTATTTTATTTGTAAGTCACAGAATGAGAGTTGCTGGTTTCTCTGACTACATCTACATATTGGAAAATGGCAGTATTACAAGTCAAGGAGAACCGCAAGCTTTAATAAAAGAAGAGAACTTCTTTAGCGAATCTGTTAATTAGTTGGCCTTTTGAGGTGAATAAGTAGACGACTTTAACATTTTAACGTTTCTGTGGTTCATACTAAACTACTTTTTAACCTAAAGAGACCATGCAGAATTCCACCTTTGTAAAACTTCTACTCCTTATCGTTTCCTTTGGCATCTTTTTGTTCAATTCTACCTACGGTATTATATCTGTAATAGTGATGCAGGGAACTATATTTTTACTAGAGTACAGGAAAAGAAAACTCAAAGAGTGATTCATTGAGGAACATATTCAGGTATAGCATTTTATTGATTTAGTTTAATTAATATTTTTCAGTAAATTGATTTCAACCTTTAAAATTACCAACTCCCTATATGAAAGTTTTATTCATAGCATTCCTGTTTTTATTTTTCAATTCAACACTATTAAAGTCACAAAATCCTAAGCCCGAATACAAAGAAATCAGTGGAGTTCTATTATCCAAGGCTGACTCATCCACTATTCCCTTTGCTAATATCCACTTAAAAGGCACCATGATGGGTGCTCATTCCAATGAAGCAGGACAATTTAGCTTTCGCTTTCCACTAAAAGAAAAGTATGATACTCTAGTGATTTCAAGCATTGGCTACGAGGATTTGGAATTGCTGGCCTCCAATTTAAAAAGTCAAGAGTTGAATTACTATTTAAGCCCAGAAGAGGGGATGCTTGAAGAAGTAATAGTGAAGCCGACAAAAGATACACTTCGGGCTATTGTAGGTGAGGCCATAAAGAGAATTCCATTTAATTATTCTCGCAGGTCATTTCTATTGAAAGGTTTTTACCGCGAAATGGTAGTGAGGAACAATAGCTATGTTCGTTTACTAGAGGCAGCAGTTTCCGTGCAGGATAATGGTTTTGATTTACCCTACAATCGCTTAAAAATCCGACTGGACGAATTGAAAAAAAGCGAGGATTATATCGACTACAGTTTCTTTGAAACAGTTTATAAATACTTCATGGGTGGCGATGAAAACAACTTGTACAAATCTTTTGATTTTGACTATATCAGAGGCTACAATACAACAGAAAACTACCAATATTTAAAAGGATATTATGATCGTTTTGATTTTGAGTTGGATTCAGTAATTCAATCCGATAATGGAGCTGTTTATGTATTAGATTACTACTCTCCCACCTTCCATCTTGGTGGTCTCCAAACTTTTGGAAAAATATATATCAATTCAACCGATTATGGCATTGTTAAACTAGAATTTAATCACCAATTCTTTCCTGTAGAAGACTCCAATGAAGCCAGATTTAATAAGGATCAAGAGAAATTGTTTTTGAAAAATGTTTATAAACAATCCAGTGTGGTTTACCGAAAAATTGGTAAAAAGTATTATTTGAGTTATATAAAATGGAAGGCCCCGGTAAGAGATGCTTGGCAAACCGAAACAGAGGATGGGAAACAGAAGTGCAGTTTTATGATGCCGCTTTTTACGTAACGGATGTAAAAACCAGAAGAAGAGACTTTAAAAGAATTAAGTATAAAGAGTCAATGGCGGTGGATGAGGATTTATTTGATGTTGAAACACCTTATAATGAAGAATTTTGGAATAATTTTAACTCAGTGATAATTGATCCGAAGCTCAAAAAAGCTAAAGAGGATATTGAACAACTGGAAAGCAATTGAAATTTATTAACTTTAGACCATGAAAAACAAGAGTGCTTATTTAAGATTACTGATTATAATTGGAGTTTTCACATTGTTTCTGCTAAAGGTATATAATCTCTGGTATTATCTGCCTTTTTTAGTTTCATCATTCTATTTAGCGTATCGCGATTCAAAAAAATCGAAGGACAGAGGGAGTTTCGTCCTCACGACAGTTGCGGTCACCTTATTTTTGGGTGTAATTGTTATATTCCGCTTCTTTATGTAATACTTTGTGAGAAATAGCCAGTTCTTAGATCATAAAGCAATCATGACCAATATCTTTAATTTCCGTCCCATTTTTTCCTAACTTGCCTTACAGCCAAATTTTTTAATTGACATGAAGCAAAAAGTAGCGTTAGTTTTAGGAAGTGGTGGCGCCAGAGGAGTTGCCCACATTGGCGTAATTGAAGCATTGGAGGAAAATGGATTTGAGATTTCGTCTATCTCAGGATCAAGTATGGGCGCTGTAATTGGCGGACTGTACGCGGCTGGAAAAATGCAAGAATATAAAGACTGGGTGACTCATTTCGACAAAATTGATGTTTTCAAACTATTAGATTTTACTTTAAGCTTTCAAGGTATTGTGCGGGGAGAAAAAGTATTTAAAGAGATGCGAAAACTCCTGGGCGAATTTAAAATAGAAGATTTTCCAATCCCATTTACAGCTGTGGCGTCCAATATTAGAACCCAGAGAGAGATACTCTTTTCAGAAGGGAATTTAATGGATGCTTTGCGTGCTTCTTGTGCCATTCCCACCGTATTAACACCAGTGTACCAAGATAATGAAGAAATAGTGGATGGAGGCGTGCTCAATCCCATACCTCTAAATCGGGTAAAACGTACCCAAGGAGATATTTTGATTGCTGTAGATGTAAATGCGGCTATTCCTTTTGAGAAGAAAGTGGCGGTAACTGCTGAAGAAGTGAAGCAGGATGAAAAAAATAAACAGTTTTTGGAAGAATTTGCAACCCGGATAAAGAAGTATTGGCCGATGAATAATGGGAAAGAGGTTAGTTCGACTCCCAAGAAGCTAGGCTATTTTGATTTGCTAAATAGATCTATAGACTTAATGCAGGAAAAAATGACCAATTTGCAAATGGAAATCATCAAGCCGGATATGTTGGTTCAGATTTCGAGAAACTCATGCGGTACTTTTGAATTTTACAGAAGTAATGAGCTGGTAGAGATAGGTAAAACTGCATTTGAAAAGTCTTACAGGCAATATAATAATGGATTGGAAACAACTGAATAGAGAACTAGGGAACATTGACCTCTACTGGCTCGATTTTATTCTGAAGGGATATTTACCAGAGGATGCCAAGGTATTAGATGCAGGTTGTGGCGAGGGTCGAAACCTTACTTACTGCCTTCAAAATGGCATGGACGTTTTTGGAATCGATGAAAACCCAGAAGCCATTCAGTTTTTAAAACTAGTGGCAAAGCAGTATAAAATTCAAGATATAGAAGCCAGGTTTCACGTGATGAAACTAGATAAAATTCTTTTTCCGGATGAAACCTTTGATGTGATCATTTGCAGCGCAGTACTGCATTTTGCTAAAAACTATGAGCATTTTCACAAGATGATTTTGGAATTAGTGCGATTGTTGAAACCCGATGGAAAAATTTTCATTCGGAGCATGACCGATCGCTATCTAGCTGAAGGAACTGTTGAGATCAATCAAAATGTTTATCAGTTTCCAAATGAACAAATTCGATTTGCTGTTAATGCCGAAGCACTTATAGGGTTTTTAACGGATTTGGGTTTAGAACTCATAGAGCCCTATAAGGAAGTAGTGGTGCAAAATCGGCATACAATGGGGACGTTCATTCTACAAAAGCAATAATAAAATTGTTTGAAATTTATTACATCTAAATTAGCTCCACAATTCGCCTTTTTTATTGTTTAAAATCTTGTAATAAAAATTTATTACCCAAATTTTGGTAAAATAATACATCAAACGTAATCTGTTACGTCTTACGTAATTAAAAATATTTCGAAAAATAAGTATATTTACTGATTGTCAGTATGAAAAAACGCTCATTTCGAAATATTATACTGGGTGAAACGCCCCACATAAAATCTGAAGGAGACTACCGTAAAGCGCTACTTGTCGGTGTTTGTTGTTTAATTCTTTCATTTATTAGCACGGTCAATGGGCTGCTTAATATTTTTTTATGGGATATTTCACTAACACCATCATTCATGGTAGGTATTTTTGGCGGTATTTTCGGGTTTCTGTTAAACCGCTTTGGGAAGTATGAACTAGCAAAACATAGTTTGCTTCTGATTGCCATTTTCTTTGTGTTTATTTTTATGAGCAATGAAGGAAAGTATTATGGTTCACAACTTTACCTATTTCCGATCTTGGTCGCATCCATCACGCTATTTGGCTACAAAAAAGTCAAAATTTGGCTTTTTTATGGACTTATTGCCTTTGCATGTTTTGCAATCAGTGAATTTACGGCATATAAAATTGTCACAGTCGATACCATAAATGAAGCAAAAGAGGACAAAATATATTTCCTGAACTATTTTTTCACCTTTCTTGGGCTTATAGTTGTGATTTATTTTCAAGTGAAATTACAGCATAAATCCGAGCAAAAGATACTGGAGCAAGACCGTAAACTTAAGGAGAGCGAGGAAAGATTTCGCTTGGCCGTTGAGGGTACTAACGCTGGAATATGGGATTGGGAAAATATCAATAGGGATCAACAATGGTGGTCACCTAAGTTGTACGAATTGCTGGGCTACAATCCCAAAGAATTTTCACCTGACCAATCTAGTTTTAAAAACTTGTTGGCTGAAAAATCAGACTACCCCCGATTGGTAAACGATTTTAAAAGACACCTTCAAACAAAAGAACCGTTTTCTGTTGAATACAAACTTAAGTGTAAAGATGGAAGCTATCGTTGGTTCCATGGTTCGGGTCAAGCCAAGTGGTCTATTGATCAAAAACCGGTGCGAATGGTGGGCTTCCTCGTTGATATTACAGATAAAAAATTAAAAGAGGAAGAAATTAAAGAAAAGAATCAGCTCTTGGAACAAACCAATGCTGAGTTGGATAGATTCGTTTATAGTGTTTCTCACGATTTGAGAGCACCCCTAAACTCCATTCAAGGTTTGATTAATATAGGTGATACGACTGAAGATAGCCAAGAGTTAAAGCAGTTACTTGGCATGATGAAGAATAGAGTGAAAAAGCTTTATACATTCATAGATGAAATTATCAGCTTTGCTCGTAACACACGAACAGATATTATCAAGGAAGGTGTAAATCTTTATGATCTGGTAAAGGAAACTTTTGAAAATACTCAATATCGAGAGCTATCTGCAGATATTGATTTCAGAATGAGTATAAGTGAGAATACCGTTGTAAAAACTGATAAAGGACGACTACGAGTAGTGCTAAACAATTTGGTGGATAATGCAATTAAATATCATCGTCATGCAAGTCCAGGAAAATATGTGGCCGTCCAAACCGAGGATTTAGGTAACGAAATTTTAATTAAAGTAGTCGATAACGGACAAGGTATTCCTGCAGAGGCACAACCAAAAATATTTGACATGTTTTTTCGAGCATCAGAAAACTCTAAAGGTTCTGGCTTAGGCTTATATATTGTGAAGGACATGGTAGAAAGATTAGGTGGAAACATAAACTTACAATCAGAAAAGGGAGAAGGAACTACTTTTACAATAAAATTACCTAAAACTTAAAATTTCAAAGAATCCTTTCTTATCCACAATTGATTTAATTTATCTTTGCGGCATGGCAAAGAAAGAACAAACTCCCGAAAATACACTTTTTAGAGATATCATAGCTCACGCTAAAGAATATGGTTTTGTTTATCCTTCAAGCGAAATTTATGAAGGTTTGCAAGCAGTATATGACTATGGGCCCTATGGAGCAGAATTGAAGAAAAACATCAAGGAATTATGGTGGAATACCATGACTCGATTTAATGATAATATTGTTGGTTTGGATTCAGCGATTTTTATGCATTCCGATACTTGGAAAGCCTCTGGCCATATCGAAAGTTTCAATGATCCAATGATTGATAATAAAGATTCCAAAAAAAGATACAGAGCGGATGTCTTGTTGGAAGATAAAGCAGCAAAGTATGAGAACTCGGGTCAGCAAGAAAAGGCCGATGAATTATTGAAGAAAACAGGCCAGCTCCTTGAAGCAGAAGATTTGGAAGCTGTTCGTGAGCTAATCATTTCTGAGGATGTAAAATGCCCTATTTCAGGTACCTCAAATTGGACGGAAGTTCGACAGTTCAACCTGATGTTCTCCACTCAAATAGGAAGCGTTTCAGATGGTTCGGGTAAAATTTATTTACGACCTGAAACAGCCCAAGGGATATTTGTTAATTTCCTAAATGTTCAAAAGACGGCCAGAATGAAGGTGCCTTTCGGAATTGCACAAATTGGAAAGGCCTTCAGAAATGAGATTGTTGCACGCCAATTTATTTTCAGAATGCGTGAATTCGAGCAAATGGAGCTGCAATTTTTTGTTCGCCCCGGAGAGGAAATGGGTTGGTATGAAAAATGGAGGGATATGCGGGTAAAATGGCACAAAGCTATCGGTATTGCAGATGAAGATTTAAGGTTGCATGAACATGAAAAGCTTGCGCATTATGCCAATGCAGCTGTTGATATAGAATATAAATTTCCTTTTGGGTTTAAAGAAGTTGAGGGAATTCACAGTCGGACAGATTTCGATTTGAAAAGCCATCAAGAAGTTTCTAAAAAGAAGCTGCAGTATTTTGATCCTGAACTAGGAAAAAATTATATTCCCTATGTAGTAGAAACTTCAGTTGGTGCCGATAGGTTGTTTTTAATGTTGTTTTGTAGTGCTTTTAAAAATGAAGAGATTGGCGAAGGAGATAATATCAAAAAAAGGACTTATCTTAAATTGCATCCGGCTCTTGCGCCTGTGAAAGCAGCAATATTACCATTAACGAAAAAAGATGGATTAGCTGAAAAAGGTCAGGAAATCTATAAGTCCTTGAAAGGAGCATTTAATGTTGTCTATGAAGAAGCTGCTTCTATTGGTAAGCGTTATACTCGTCAAGATTTGATAGGAACGCCATTCTGTATTGCAGTTGACCATCAAACTTTAGAGGATGAAACCGTGACCATAAGACATAGGGATAGCACTGAGCAAGAAAGAATGCCGATTGCTGAATTAGAATCATACATTGCAAAAGCGAGTTCCTTTAATAGGATTTATGAGCTTTTGTAGAGGTGTTATTCTTAATAGATTTTATCTATTTTCATATGTAAACAATCAATTTAGTTAATTGTAACCTATTCGTAATTTTGTGGTTCATTTAGGTATAAGTAATTAAACGAATTTAAATAATGATAGAATTAGCAGAAGATAAATTACAAGAGATAGTAGATGAAAATGATATGGTAATGGTGCAGTATGGTGCGACATGGTGCGGAAATTGCAAAATTACTAAGCCCAAATTCAAAAGATTAGCTGGGGAGAATGAAAGCGTAAAATTTGTTTATGTTGATGCCGAAAAATTACCAAATTCAAGATCATTGGCAGAAGTTAAAAATCTACCAACTTTTGCCGGTTTTAAAAACGGTAAATTAGTAAATTCAATATCAGGAAATAAGCCAAGCATTATAACAGATTTATTAGATGAGGTTACCAATAATTAAGCACGTAGTAGAATTCATCGAAAAAAACGATGAGGATTATGTTGTGGAAAGTATGGATCTGCTCGAGGATTTAATTGAAGCGAAAGGAATTAAAGATGAGGAGCTAGAAGTAATAGGTGAGTTGCTTTCAAATTTTTCAGGTGCTCTTGAAGTTCATAAAGATATTAGATCAGGAACCGATAAGAAAGAAGCATTAAATGGATTTATGAAACGAGTAATGGGATCCATAGATGGATGATTGAATAGCTTCTTTAGTGAGCTTATTAAAAGCACAGGCTCTTTTGAGGCTGTGCTTTTTTGTTTTTAGATGCTAGTTTAGCATAAAGGAATAGTTATAATTGAATGCCTGCATAACTATTATTTTGATATCCTTTCTCTAATAAGTAGTATTTTGTCGATAAAAGTATTTGTTTTACAGAATATTACTTCCTAATTATAAAAGGTTTAATTACTTTACAAATTGGACACTAAAATGAAACTATGAAGAAGCTTCTATTTAACTCGTTTTTTATGGTCCCCATGTTCTTTATTGGATTTGTATCCAGTGCACAGTATACAGGGGATTCCTTTGCTAAAGCAAAACAGACGAAAACAGCTAATCTAACTTATGTATATTCTGAATCACCTGGTTTTGCCGCTGAAATTAGCGGAAATGTTCAAGGTGTTTGTGTGGATGTAATGAGCGATTTTGAATTTTACTTACTAGATAATTATGGTATTACGGTAAACTCCAAAATGGAAAAAGCTCATGCAAATAATTTTACAGCTTATTTAAACGCAGTAAAAAAATCATCAAATGGTGTTTTTGGCTTAAGCAATACTACTATAACTCAAAAAAGAAAAGCAGAATATAACTTCAGTCCGCCATATATCACTAATATCGGCATGATGTTAAGTAATAGTGCACTTCCCACGCTCAATGACATGAGTAAAATTGCTGATGTTTTTGCTGGTAAAAAGGCGGTTACAGTTAAAGGCTCTACTAATGAAGATCAAATTTTAAAGATAAAGAGTAAATATTATCCTAGTCTTACAATAGAGTATGTTAATTCATTTGATGAAGTATTGGCAAAGATTGTGAATAGCACAGATTATTTCACCAATATTGATTTTACGTACTATTTAGATGCGACAAAATCCAAAAAACCTATTAAAAGACATCCGGCTGGAGATCAAACGGCCGAAGAGTTTGGAATTGTAATGCCTAAGAATAGCGATTGGGATAAGCCATTTGAAGAATTCTTGACGGAATCCTATAGGACTAGTCCAAGTTATAGGAAAATTATTGCTGAACATTTAGGTAGGAATGCACTGCAGTTGCTAGATGCAGTTGTGCAAGAGTAGATGGTAAAAGTAAAAAGCCTCCCACTTTTCAGTGTAGAGGCTTTTACTTACCAAAACATCAACCATTCACTATGAATTAAACTATGTCTTATAAATCCTAAATGTTAGGATTTAGTTCCTTTTCTTTAATAAATATTTTCTGAGATTTATAATCCATCAATAAATCTACATTTCTCATAGCTACAGGATCAATGTTATCTTTTTGAAAGCTGTGCAATAACTCACCTTCTGTACTATAAATTAAAACGTCAGGCTCTTCTTCAATCACGTCATTGATGAAGAATGACTCTGCCATTTCTGCTTTTACTTCTTTGATTAATTTTGGATCGATTGAAACCGATTCTTTACTTGCATATGCATTGCTGAATACAAGTGCTATTACTAAAGTTACTATTACCCTTTTCATTTTATTTTGTTTTAGGTTCTTTTGATTTCAGGACGCAGAATATTATCGATAAGTTGCACCGAGATCACAAAAAATAATTCGGTTAATGTAATTTATATGTAAGATTTATTACTTTAATCAAGTTTTAGTTATTAAAAATAATATTTTGTTGATGCAATTAAAAACCTAATAATATTTGGATCTATGAGGGCTCTTGTAATCTAATAATATATTTTTTGCAACGCTACATATCGTTTATTTGCGAAGATTGGATGTAAATCCTTTCAGGGGGCAATATTAATAAGTATTTGAATATCAGCGTAAAGCACACTCTGTCTCTGTTCTTAAATGGTAGATGGTTGAATTGAAATAGGATTTAAACAAGACGTCTAAAAGTTGCACCTTCTTTATGATGCTTAGTCTCCTGTTTTGGAGTACCTAGTGAACTTGTCTTTGTACACTTTCAAGAAGAGATTTCTGGTATTATTTTGCCATTTTAAGAGTTAGAAAATTTTTCAGCTTATGTAAGAATAAATGCATCTTAAAACTAATTCAGATGACATAGAAGATATTAAACCTAATATTTTTAAATGAGTTATAACAGGGTCTAGTTTTTAACTTTAAAGATTTATGGATAAGCCCAATTCATTTAAAATTCCTAATACTAATCAAAAGCGAATTATAATCGTAGGTGGAGGTTTTGCTGGCATCACGATGGCCAAGAAGTTTGCTGGCAAAGATGTGCAAATTGTTCTTTTGGACAGGCATAATTATCACACCTTCCAGCCCTTATTATACCAGGTGGCAACAGCTGGTCTCGAGCCCGATTCGATAGCAGGGCCCTTACGTAAGTTACTTGAAAATCACAGGAATATATATTTTCGAATGGCTACTGTATCTAAAATTGATCAGCAGGAGAATAAGATCATTAGTAATGTTGGCGAATTGGAATACGATTATCTGATAATTGCTGCGGGCTCAAAAACGAATTTCTTTGGTCAGAACGAGAAATTCGAAAAAGCCTTCCCGCTCAAGCAAATCCCACAGGCTTTAGATTTTAGAAGTCACATACTGCAAAATTTTGAAGAGGCAGTTTTAAGTTCCGATGAGGCTAAAATTGAGAGCTTAATGAATATTGTTATTGTGGGTGGGGGTCTCACAGGCGTAGAACTTGCTGGGGCTTTGGGTGAGTTAAAGAAGCACGTTTTACCTAACGATTATCCAGATTTGGATTTTAATAGATTAAACATTTACCTAGTAGAAGGCATGGGAAGGCTTTTAGGTGGAATGTCTGATTTCGCAGATAGGAAAGCCCAAAAATATCTTAAAAAATTTGAGGTGAATGTAAAGCTCAACACTATGGTTAATAGCTACGATGGTGAAAAAGTAGAGTTCAGTAATGGTGAAACACTTCCTGCTGCTACGCTGCTCTGGGGGGCTGGTGTAATGGGAAATGTTATAGAAGGACTTTCAGAAGAAAGCGTTTCAAATAGCAGGTACCAGGTCGACAGATACAATCTGGTAAAAGGAACACAAAATATTTATGCAGTGGGAGATATTGCTTTAATGCAAACAGAGGATTTTCCAAAGGGACACCCCATGTTGGCGCCAGTTGCCATGCAACAAGGAGATAGATTAGCTAAAAACATTTTGGCAGCAATGAAGGGGAATGAACAGAAACCTTTTAAATATTTAGATAAGGGAAGTATGGCTACTGTGGGTAGAAATAAAGCTGTGGTCGATCTTCCTAAAAACTTGCATTTTGGAGGCTTTTTCGCGTGGTTTATCTGGATGTTTGTACACCTTATCTCTATAGTTGGGTTCAGGAATAAAATCGTTATCTTAAGTAATTGGATTTGGAATTATTTTACCTACGATCGAGGTACTCGCTTAATTATTAGGCCATTTGTGCCAAAGGTTAAGAGTCAGAAAGATAAAAAGAAGGTAGCATGATTTGACAGACGGTTTCTTTAATCTATAAAAAGGGGCTTATTTTGTACCAAATTATTGGTTACATATTTTTTAACCTAAGCACGGAATGAACAAAAAGGCACTGTATTGGACGCTTCAGATAGTTGGCTGGACTGCTTATGGCTTATTGAATATTTATTTGGCATATTTGGGTGAAAGGCTGTCTTCGCAACAAGCCACGGGCCAACTTATCTTGGTTCCTTTTTATATTAGTATTACTCATTTATATAGAAATTTCATTATCAGCAACGGATGGTTAAAAATAATCATTCAAAAACTGGTCGTAAGAGTAATTATTGCTTGTTTGATTTTAAGTATTATCAATTATGCCTTCTTATTTGGCATCTCCTCTATATTAGGCTTGCTGGATCCCGCCTTTGATTTGAACCCTATCGTAATTTTTCTCAGTATATTGGCTAACCTAATTCTGTATTTTTTATGGTCGCTGGTTTATTTTATGTATCACTATGTGGAGAATTATAATCGGTCATTAAAATATGATGCAGCTATGAATGAAATTGAGTTGAACAACCTTAAATCTCAATTAAATCCTCATTTTATCTTCAATGCATTAAACAGTGTTAGGGCATTGGTAGATGAAGATCCAGCCAAAGCAAAGAATTCTATCACTCAACTTTCCAATATTTTGAGAAACTCTCTAATTTTGGATAAAAAAAGATTGATTAATTTTAACGATGAGTTAAACACCGTTATAGATTTCTTGGCGTTGGAGAAGATCAGATATGAGGAGAGATTGACAACTGAATTTATAATTCACCCAGATTCTTATAAATATCAAGTTCCTCCGCTAATGATTCAAACTTTGGTGGAGAATGGTATTAAGCACGGAATTTCTAACTTAACTTACGGTGGGAAACTTTCAATAGAAACGCAGTTGGACAATAAAAAATGCTTGAATATCTTTATCAGAAATTCAGGAAGCTTTAAATTGGATAAAAGAAGAAAGAACAAGGGGTTTGGTTTGGAAAACACAAAGCAGCGGTTGAAATTGATTTTTGATAATGAAGCCTCGTTTAATATCAAAAACGAATCGGAAGGAAATGTATTAACAACTGTGAAGATCCCACAAGTTAATTATTGAATTTTTAATTTATAAACATGAAGGTATTAATAATAGATGATGAAAGGCTCGCTAGAAAAGAATTAAGCACTTTATTAGCAGAATACAAAGATATTGAAATCTTGGGCGAGGCAGCCAATGCGGATGAAGCTGAAGAAATGATTGACAAGCTAAACCCTGACTTGATTTTTTTAGATATTCAGATGCCTGGTAAAACTGGTTTTGAGTTGTTGGAAACCTTGGAAAAAACCCCGAAAGTCATATTTACCACAGCTTATGATGAATATGCTTTGAAAGCTTTTGAGTTTAATGCTTTAGATTACCTTTTAAAGCCAATTGAACCAAAAAGACTAACCGAATCTATAAATAAAATCCGCAAGGAAGTAGAAGCACAAGCCGAAAGACAAAAAAGTAATAACCAGTTGACTGTAAACGATCAGGTTTTCGTAAAGGACGGGGACAATTGCTGGTTTGTAAGATTAAAAGATGTTCGCTTATTCGAATCTGACGGAAACTACATTAAAGTTTATTTTGATAAGAATAAACCAATGATTCATAAATCATTAAATGCATTGGATGAGAAATTGGACAATAAGCATTTCTTTAGAGTAAGCCGGAAACATATCATCAATTTAGAATGGATAGATGAAATTGAAACTTGGTTTAATGGAGGCTTGATGGTAAAATTAAAAGGAGGAGATAAGGTTGAAGTAAGCCGAAGACAAGCCACTAAGTTTAAAGATTTGATGAGCCTTTAATTGACCAGAAATAAATCCGAAGCCAATTTATCGGCTAAAAGTCTACCTTTTAGGGTAAGTCTTAAAATATCATCCTCTAAAGTGCAAAGTCCAGTATTTTTCCAATGCTCAATTTGTGGCTTTGCATTTTTTACTAGATCATAATTCAATTCATTAGCTAGAAATTTCAAATTACACCCTTCAGATGTCCTTAAGGAAGTCATCAAATATTCGTTGATTCGATCTTCCTGTGTCAAGATATCTAATTGAGCAGGGATTTCATTGGACTGTAAAGCCTTCAAGTATTTTCCATTACTAGAGACATTGAACTGTCTGTTTTTTCCGTCATATGAATGAGCCGATGGCCCAATCCCCAAATAAGACTTTTGTTCCCAATAGCTGCTATTATGTTTGGAGTGAAACCCTTTTTTCGCAAAGTTTGACACCTCGTAATGTTCATATCCTGAATTTGTCAGGTATTGTGATAAATATAGAAATTGCTCTGATGAATAATCTTCCGAAGCTTCATTGAGCTTTCCTTTTTGCTGCCACCTACCAAATACAGTATTAGGCTCAATCGTTAAACAATAGGAAGAAATATGAGGTGGTTGAAAACCAACCAGACTTTTTAAATCTTTTTCCCAAGTCTCGTGTGTTGAATTGGGGATTCCATAAATCAAATCTAAACTGAAATTATCGAAGTCACTTTTCTTTATCAATTCTAAACACCGGAAAGCTTCTTGACTATTGTGTGCTCTATTCATCCATTTTAATACTTCTTGGTCAAAGGATTGAATACCCACACTTAATCGGTTAATTCCATTTTGATAAAGGATTTCCAGCTTGTCTTGAGTGATATCATCAGGATTGGCCTCAAATGTAATTTCGGCATCAAATGCGATATTATGAAACCTATTTAAATAGTTGAAGATAGATTTTAGATGAGTTTCATCTAGAAGCGAAGGCGTTCCCCCGCCAAAATAAATGGATCGGATTAATTCTCCATTCAGATATTCTTGTTGAAGTTCAATTTCTTTACAAATTGCTTCTACCATATCATTTTTAATTGCCATATTGGTGGAAAAATGGAAATCACAGTAAAAGCACGCCTGCTTACAAAAGGGAATATGTATGTATATACCTGCCAAAATTAACGCAAATTTAAACCGAATTTTACAGAAGTCCCTCCTGTTTTCATTTCTATATTTTTCAACCTTCTCTTTTGCATATTCTCAAAATTCCAGCGACAGTCTTTTACAACAAAGGAATAAAATTCAAGATTCCCTCATAAGATCCGGTTTTTGGGAAGCTAAAGTCGTAATTGACCAGAACAACGACTTGCAAATAGAGAAAGGTAGGCCTTATTTCTGGAAGCCTATTCAAGTCTATAATGGTCAAATACCCATTGCTGTCCAAAATGTAGAGAAACTGAGCGGTAAAATTGCTAATCAATACGTGCTTAATAAGAAATTAAGGAATTACGTCCGGATGAATTATCATCGGAAAGGATTTCCACTTGCTAAAGCGAATTTAAGCATTAGCAGTTTAGACGAAAATCAAGTTGAAGCGATTGTCAGGATTAACCCACAAAATTTTATTGTCTATGACAGTCTCGAAATTGATGGAGATAGTCGGGCCGTTAATGTTCCATATTTAAGCAATCTACTAAGTTTACGCTATAATGAACCATTCGATATTAAAGCATATAATGCGATCGGAAATCAAATAGATCAAATCCAGTATTTACGATTAGCCTCTTCTCCGACTCTTTCATTTGCTAATAATAAAGCCAAGATCCAAGTAAATTTACAAAAGGTGAAAAGCAATCAATTTGATGCAATTATTGGGCTGATTCCTGAAGGGAATCGGACGAATCTAACAGGACAAGTGGATGCGCGATTAAGGAATTTGTTCAAGAGAGGTGTAGGATTGGATGTATTCTGGCAGAAGTATTCAGCTAATTCTCAAATTTTAAATACCAGTTTTCGTCAATCCCACGCTTTCAAAAGTCCATTGGGCCTAAATTTTGGGTTTGAGCTTTTGCAAGAAGACAGCACATTTCTTCAAACTGATTTACAATTAGGAGTGCAATATTTTATATGGAGTAATTTCAGTATTGGTATGGCCTATCAACGGCTCAGTAATAATATTCTTAGGGGATTTTCCGAGGAGGAAATTTCAAACCTTAATCCTTTGAGAAGTTCTAACACGAATGCTGTTCTCATTAATTTTTATTGGAGAAATGAATTAACGTATCCGCAATTAAGCAACTATTCCTTTGCTACCCTTAATTTTGGTTTTGGTAACAAGAAAATTACGAATTTCTCGGCATTACCTACTGCTTGGCAAAATGTTCCAGAAGTTAGCAATAGCTTTAGTACTGGCATTAAGTTGCATTTTCAGAGAGTGTTAGGAAAGCGAATATTATTAGAAGCTGTCCCACAATATGCGATCATCAAAAACCCGGCATTGTCTCAAAATGACTTACTGCGCTTAGGCGGGTTGCAAAACCTTCGAGGGTTTGACAGAAATTTCTTCTATTCCCGTTATTATGGACTTCTAAATTTGAATTACAGATACTTTTTAGATCAAAGATCTAGTTTTTTCTTACTTACAGACCTTGCAAAATTACCGAAGAATATAGATTGGGTCTATGCCTTTGGTGCTGGGGTAGACGTCAAAAGCCAAAATGGTTGGTTCAGGATAATTTATGCTTTAGGAAATCAGTTGGGAAATAAGCCTGAATTTTCTCAAGGAAAGGTGCATTTTGGTTATATTGCAGTCTTTTAATTTATAAGAGGTTCTCAGCTTATAATCATAGCTAGACTCAGATTGAGAAGTAGAAAAATCATATGTTTTAATCAGTATGTCATTAATTAACAGGCTAATTTATTTGTTGTCAGTTTCAATCTTACTTTCCTGTGTGCAAGAAAATAAGATGCAAGAGGATGACTCAGCTGTAAGTGATAGTGAGTTACGCGTGTGGCACCAAGCCGATACCTTAACAAATATAGATGAATGGCCCTCCGACACTCTCAAACAAATAACATTAGATCTTCAAAATTTCTCAGAATCAATTTTAGAGGTTAGTTCTGATGCTCCGACCTATTTATTTTCCGGGGAAAAGTTAATAGAAAAGTCTGAAAATAATTTTCTGAAGTATTCATTTAAGTCGGTACCAACAGAACAAATTAATATAAGCTGGGATGAAAAGCTGCAAAACATGAGTTTTGGTGTTTATTCAATTGAAAACCCTGACACTAAATTGGATTATCAAGGTCTTGAAAATTCATCTCGGGAGAACAAATGGATCTCTGACAATATTTTGTTGATATTATTGATTGGCGCTTCACTGTTTATGGTAATTGTCAAAGCGAATTACGATAAGCGTTACCTTAATATTTTATCCATTAGTAAGATATTTACCTTCCGCTTGAAAGAAGGAGATCAGTCTCGCATCAGAATAATGGACCAGGACAATTTGGTATTTGCAGGATTGTATGTTTTTTTAACAGCGGGCTTAATTTATTTCTTGATAATGGGCAAGGGTATTAGTTTTCTTGAGATAGAATCAAATGGAATACTGGCCTTTATAAAAATTATATCTATAATCTCTATTGGCTTAATTGGAAAGGTGATTTTAGTTGCAGTTGCCTCAAATTTGTTTGGAAATAATAGAATATCGGCCTTTTACATAAAAGAATTGTTAAATATCAATCTATTTTTCGTCAATGTTCTGTTCTTTACTTCAATTCTAATTTATCTATATGTTGGGTCAATCCCTTCAATTTGGTTAACTATAGCCATTTATGGAATAGTAGCTCTTTATCTTGCTAGGTTAATATTAATATATTTTAAAATATTAAAATTAAGCAGCTTCTCTAATCTCTATTTATTTTCTTACTTTTGCACCACAGAAATATTCCCATTTTTAATTGGACTTAAATATTTCATTTGATTAAACTTTTCAAAGTAGACTTATTAGTATGTCAACAAGTGTAAAAGACCGATTTTATCCGGTAAAGAGTATCATGGTTTCACAACCTGAGCCGGCAGACATTTCAAACTCTCCGTATCATAAATTGGCGGACAAGTACAAGATCAAGATTGATTTCAGACAATTTATCAAAGTTGATCCTATCGATTCGAAGGAATTTAGGAAGCAAAAAATTGATATCCTGAAACATACTGCTATTATATTTACTAGTAGAAATGCAGTTGATCATTTCTTTAGGATATGTAAAGACAGTAAGGTGGAAATGCCACCTGAGATGAAATATTTTTGTATTTCGGAACAAACCGCAAATTACCTTCAAAAATATATAGTGGTACGAAAGCGAAAAGTTTTCGTGGGAGAGAGAACCGCACAGGATATTTTGAACGTAATTAAGAAGCATAAGAACGAAAAATATTTGTTTCCTTGTTCTAATATCAGAAAGGATGACATTCCATCTTTTATGAATAAGAATGGCTATAATTTCACGGAAGCGACTATCTATAAGACTGTTGCGGCTGATTTATCAGACCTGGAACATATTACATATGATATTTTAGCGTTCTTTAGTCCCTCAGGAATTAATTCATTATTTGTGAACTTCCCTGAGTTCAAACAAAATAAAACAAGGATTGCTGTTTTTGGTCCTACTACTGCTCAGGCAGCGAGAGATGCTGGTTTAATTATAGATATTGAAGCACCATTACCAAACGCACCTTCCATGACAGGAGCATTGGAACTTTATATAAAAAAAGCTAATGGGCTTAAGTAGTTGATTTAAAGTGGATTAAATATATTTAATTCTATAATAACTTTAAATTAATTACATAAAAGCTTGAACAAAAGTTATTTTTATTATATTTATCCTTCTAAAGTGTTGAGGATATGAAAAAAACATTACAATTATTGAGCGTAATCTTCTTGACAGTGGGCATTTTTAATGTCCAAGGTCAAGATGTGCAGTTCTCTCATTACATGTTTAATAATCTTTTTAATAACCCGGCTTACTCGGGAGTAGAAGGTTATACAAAATTAACGGCAATGCACAGGACGCAGTGGGCAGGTTACGCTCCTTCAAACGGTCCTGTCGGTGGTATTAATTCCCAATTAATCTCATTAACGTCTCCAATCATGAGATATAATAGTGGGTTTGGGTTTTATGTCTTAAACGATGATATTGCCAATCAGAATTTTATTCAGGTGCAAGCATCTGGAGCCTATCATTTGGGGATCAAAGATTCTAAATTAAGTATTGGTTTCAGAGGAGGCGTTATTACCCAAAATATTAATAAGGACGGGTACATTGTAATAGATCCTGATGACCCAAACATCAATAATATACAACCGACCCAAGTTCGCCCTGATTTTTCAATTGGGGTAAATTTTCAACATAAGGATTTTTATGTGGGGGCTGCTCTCAACCATTTAATAGAGGCAGAATTTGGATTTGGGTCAGATGCCATAAGAAATCCATATCCAAAGGATTTAATAGTAACGGGTGGTTATACCTTTCCGATAAATTACGACATTAGTTTAACGCCAAGTTTTTTAGTAAGAACTACTGAATTTAGTTCTTACACTTTTGATGTTTCTGCAGTTGCTACCTACAAAGAAAAAATTTGGGGTGGACTTTCCTTCAGACAGCAGGAAGCTGCTATTGTGATGTTGGGGTATAGCTTCTTTAAAGAAAACACATTAAAACTAGGTTATGCTTTCGATTATACCCTTGTAGCACAAAGCGCAAAGAGCACCACTTCACATGAAATTATGTTGAGTTATAGGTTGCCTGCTATATCTACATCGGGAAAAAAGGTGGTGCGAACGCCAAGATTTAGACATTAATCGTAAAATACTTGCAGAATAAAACTTTTTTGTGAAAATTGTAGAGATATTTCTATAAAATATTTAAAATACAATAAAACCTTACAATTTGAGGTTTTATTATTAAGGTGTAAAGAATATATTTAATAATTGTCAATATATTAGCGTTTAGTTAGAAACAAATAGGTGTTATGAATAATAAAGGTGTTTTGAAAAAATTAACCCTATCAATTTTGTTTGTTGCTACTCTTTTCCTTGAAGGCTGTGGTCTTTTTGGAGGTGGTGCTGGCGATGGAGGTAATTTGGTAGGTGTTCCCGGTAGAGAAGGGTGGTATATGGCTACTCCTTATGGTATGAGAGCAGTTCCAGCCGGAACTTTTCATATGGGACAAGCTGACGAAGATGTGGCAGCAAGTCAAATTAATTTTAACAGACAGGTTACAATTGGTGGGTTTTATATGGATGAAACTGAAATTACCAATAATGAGTACCGTCAGTTTATTCAAAGAATGATGGAGGACTCAGCCTCTACTCTTGGCAGGGACTACATAATGAAGGAGCTATACCCTGACACAACAGTGTGGATGAAGGATTTCACTAATCATATGGGAGATCCAATGCAGGAGTATTATTATATGCACCCTGCTTTCGATGATTATCCCGTTGTTGGTGTGGATTGGGAAGCTGCTAAAGTTTTTTCTGAATGGAGAACAGACTATTTGAATTCTTATAGAGAATCATTGGGTGAGTTTCCAATGCCTGCTTTTCGTTTGCCTTCAGAAGCTGAATGGGAATACGCAGCTAGAGGAGGTAGAGATATGGCCAAGTACCCTTGGGGTAATCCTTATATAAGAAATGCGAAAGGATGTATGTTAGCTAACTTTAAACCAGGTAGAGGGAATTATTATGATGATGGAAACGCTTATACTGCAGAAGTAATGTCTTATTTCCCGAACGATTTTGGTTTATTTGATATGTCGGGTAACGTTGCTGAATGGTGTGAGGATGCCTTTAATCCTGCATCAGTTCCTTTGGTTTGGGATTTAAATCCAACATTTTTTGATGAAAGCGAACCTAGAAAAGTTATTAGGGGAGGTTCATGGAAAGACATTGCTTTTTATCTTGAAACAGGTACTAGAGCATTCGAACATAAAGATTCAACAAGAGCTTATATAGGATTTAGATGTGCAATGACTTACCTTGGCAGGTCATCAGGTGCAGAATTTTAATTGACTTTTTAAAAAAATAAAACAATATTTAGACATTAACCATAAAAAACTACAAACATGAGTAATAAAAAAGGCGGATTTCAGGAGTTATTATTCAAGACCATAATGCCTAAGGTGTATGGTATTGGTGCGGCAATCGTAATTATCGGTGCCATGTTTAAGATTCTTCACCTTCCAGGTGCATCTTTTATGTTGGGTGTTGGTTTAAGTACTGAGGCCATAATTTTCTTATTGAGTGCATTTGAACCTGCACATGACGAAGTTGATTGGAGTAAAGTATATCCAGAGTTGGCGGAAGAATTTGATGAAGAACCAGCCCCAAGGAAAAAACAAATATCTTCTGTGTCTGGAGGTTCTGCTTCACAACAATTAGACAAGGTTTTGGAGGAAGGGAAAATTGGTCCAGAACTAATAAAGAGCTTAGGAGATGGAATGAAAAGCATGGCAGACTCTGCCAAACAAATGTCTAATTTAAGTAATGCAGCCGTTGCAACTAATGATTATGCTAACAACGTTAAGCAAGCTAGCAAGTCTTTATTAGAAATGAATAAATCTTATGACACTACTGTTAAAGCAATGTCTGAGATGTCAAACGCTTCGATGGATGCTAAATCGTATCATTCACAAGTACAAGCGGTAACCAAAAACTTGACGGCATTGAATCAAGTGTATGAGATGGAATTGCAAGATTCTCAAAACCATGTTAAAGCGATGAATAAGTTCTACAAGAATTTGTCAACTGCTTTAGATAGTATGACTGAGGCGAGTAAAGATACTGCACAGTTCCAAACAGAAGTTAAAAACTTAACAACTAATCTTTCTCAGTTAAATAAGGTATATGGCAATATGCTATCTGCTATGAAAGGTTAATTTGTTTTTAAAGCTTAAAATATAAATCTATATGGCTGGAGGAAAAGAAACCCCAAGACAGAAGATGATCGGCATGATGTACCTGGTACTGACTGCCCTTTTGGCGCTTAACGTTAGTGTTACGGTACTCGACAAATTCATCGACATAAATAACTCCTTAGAAGTATCTGTTGATGCCGCTAAAGAGCAGAATGGTAATACGCTTCGCAGAATTGAAAATGCTGTAGAGGAATCCGGTAGTCGCCCAGATGATGTGAAAATCTTGGATAAGGCTAAAGAGATTCGTCAAAAGACCAGAGAGATGGTTAATGAATTGGCAACTTACAAAGAAACTTTTGTTAAAATCACTGGTGATAGAGACGAAAATGGTGACTTAGTAGGTAAAACTGATTATGACAGAGTTAGTAACTATATGTTACCTGAAAACGAAAATAATGGAATAGCACTTCAAAAGGAGCTAAATGAATATTCGAAGTATATCGATCAGGCAGTTGGTGATTCTGCGGTTTCGTTCGATTTATTAGCGCTTGACGCCAATGAAAATCCTCGTTTTCAAAATGATCCTAATCAAAAAGGTAAAGATTGGGCTACTTTAGAATTTATGGGCTCTCCAACTCCTGCAGCTCTAGCAACTATCAGTGACTACCAAAACAAAGTTATGGCTTATGAGTCAAGAGCTTTAGATTTGTTAGCAAGAAAAGTGGGTGCTGGTGATTTGAAATTTGATTTAATTCGATTGGTTGCTTTACCGGAATCCAAAGTTGTTGCAGCTGGGGCTAAGTATAAAGCTGACCTTATAGTAGCGGCATCTTCTTCCGCGGAAGATCCTGAAATGACTTTTAATGGTAATGAAATTGATGTTGAAAATGGGAACGGTAAAATCGAATTTACTGTAACTCCAGCTGGTTCTTACGGTGAAGAGGGTACAGCAAGAAAAACTTATGAAGCAACTGCAAAATTAAAAGACAGTGTTTATCGTGAGGAGATTGAATACTTTGTTGCGGAACCTGTAATCCAAGTACAATCTGCTGCTCTAAGCCAGTTGTATCTGAATTGCGGAAATGAATTAGACGTATTGGTTCCTGCCTTAGGAACTTCATATAATCCTTCATTTTCAGTTCAAGGCGGAACTTCTATCCAAGGACAAGCAAGAGGTAGGGTAACAATTATACCGAACGCTCCAAAAGTAACTTTAGGGGTAAGTTCTGGAAGTACCAAAATAGGCAATAAGGTTTTCGATGTTCGTAGAATACCTAAACCTGACGTGCAAGTATTTGCTGGTTCTAAACCAGTGAACTTGAAGCAAGGTGAAAAAGCTACTGCTTTACGTGTATTGAGGGTAGAGGCCATTCCTGATGACAACTTTAAAGCACAATTACCAAAGGATGCTCAATACAAAGTAACTAGGTGGACAATCACCTTAGCCAGAGGGCCTAGACCTGTTGGTCAGCCTATAAAAGCTACAAGTGAAACTGTGAATATATCACAGTTGATGTCCAATGCAAGACCAGGAGATAGATTGGTAGTGCAGGTAGATCAAGTATTAAGAAGAAATTTTAGAGGAAATACTGAAGAGGTAGCGCTAGGTGAGCAAGTCTTCCCGATTACTCTAAATTAATAGAATTTAAGAAATTAACAGGTTATGAAAAAGTTTGTGATATTAGCGTTGGGAGTTGTGTTGATGGTTGTTGTACAACCGTCAAAAGCTCAAGAATCGGCAAATGATGGGTATAATCCAAATTCGGTTTACCCAATTCATGAGGACGATATGTTTTTTAAGAAGCGTGTTTGGAGACGAATGGATTTGAAGGAAAAGCAAAACAAGCCATTCTTTTCATCTAATAATGAAATTACCAAACATATAGTAAATGCTGCCAAAGCAGGAATACTTCCTATCTACAAAGGGGACTCCATGGTTAATAGAATGACCAAAGAGGAATTCTTGGAAAAATTGGAAGACCCAAGCTTGAAAGATATGAATATGGGTGGTGCTGACGATGGTTGGGGAGATTCTGGTGGTGATGCATGGGGTAGTGATGATGGATGGGGTGATACAGCTGATGCTGCAGAAGAGGAAGAAGAAAGTGCTCCAACTACAGAGATTTCTACCCAATTTACAGTTAGGCAGATGTCAACCTTGGAAATAGTAGAGGATATGATATTTGATAAGCAGCGTTCCGTGCTAGTTTGGGATATTCAAGCTGTAAAAATTATTATTCCTGCGGCAAACTTTACTTCAGGCGTTGAAAGAACAGTTGGGGTTTTTAAATATCTTGATTTGGTGGATCTGTTTAGAAGCAATCCAGAACAAATGATTTGGTTTAATCCGCAAAACAGTGCTGAGCATAAAAATTTAGCAGATGCTTTTGCTTTAAGATTGTTCAATGCCAGAATCGTGAAGGTTGCTAACCCTGATGATAACATGATTATTGACGTGTATTCGGAATCACCTAAGCAAGGTATAATGGCCTCTCAGTGGTTAGAATATGAATTAATGGAAAAAGAACACGAATTGTGGTCTTATTGATCAAAAGATTTAGAATTGTTCAAGAGGAAGGTGTATACCTTCCTTTTTTTATTTAAAGGCTTTTATGATTAACTCGGCCTTAGAGTTGCCTACAATTTTACTAAGATTTTCAAAAGAAGCTTCTTTTATCTTCTTTACAGATTTGAAATGATTGAGTAACTGGTCGATTGTTTTTTCTCCAATTCCTTCAATTCCTTCTAGTTCAGTAGTGAAACTATTCTTGCTCCTGATTTGTCTGTGGAAGGTGATGGCAAAGCGGTGTGCTTCATCTCTAAGTCGCTGAATTAACTTTAATGACTCGCTTTTCTTGCTGATATGGACTGGATAGGGATCTTCGGGAAAGTATATTTCCTCTAGTCTTTTAGCAATGCCTATTATTGGAATTTTGCCGTATAGTTCCAATTCATTTAATGCTTTTACTGCTGCACTTAGCTGACCTTTTCCTCCGTCTATTACAATTAAATTGGGTAAATCTTGCTGTTCATCTAGTATTCTTTTGTATCGTCTTCCTACAATTTCTGTCATAGAGGCAAAATCATCTGGGCCAATCACAGTTTTAACATGATAATGTCTGTACTCACTCTTTTTGGGTCGAGCATTCTTGAAGTGAACCATAGACGCTGTTGGATTGGTGCCTTGCATGTTGGAGTTGTCAAAACATTCAATTTTAAGGGGAAGCTCCTTTAGGCGAAGGTCTGTCTGGAGTTGCTTTAGTACCCTAAGTTCTTTTATCTTACTGGACTCATTTTGATTCAGTTTTTCCTTTTTAAAGAACAAAGCGTTTTTCAAACTCATTTCAACAAGTTTCTTTTTGTCCCCAATTTGAGGTTTAATAAAATGAAAACTCTCTGCTAAGTTCTCAATCTCGATATTTGTTAAAATTTCATTTGTAGTACTCTCATAGAGCTTCCGTAAATCGATTAATGCTAATAGTAGTAATTCTTGATCTGACTCGTCTAGCTTCTTTTTTAATTCAATCGTCTTGGTTACATTAATGCTTCCGTTTTTCACACGCATGTAATTGACAAATGCATATTTATCCTCCGATATAATGCTACACACATCGATATCTGTAAGTCTTGGATTAACAACTAGTGATCTGCTATGAAATTTCTCTAGGAGGTCGAACTTTTCTTTAAATTTATGTGCCTTTTCAAAATCTAGTTCATCAGCTGCACTTTGCATATTCTCTTTGAAGTGTAGCTTAGGGATATTTAGATTTCCCTTTAGTATTTCAGCTGCTTGGTTAATATCTTTTTGATAGTTATCATGATTTTGTAAGCCTTCACATGGCCCCTTACAATTGCCAATATGGTATTCAAGACAAACCTTAAATTTTCCTGTTTTAATATTCTGATCTGTAAGATTTAGTTTACAGGTTCTAATAGTATATAACTTCCTAATTAATTCTAAGACATTGTTCATTGCCCTCACACTAGCATACGGGCCAAAATATGTTCCGTTTCTAGGAATTCTCTTTCGAGTTGAAATAATTCTTGGGAAAGGCTCATTTGTAATACACAAATAAGGGAAGGATTTATCGTCCTTCAGTAGAATGTTGTATTTAGGTTGTAACTCCTTTATTAATGAGTTTTCAAGAAGAAGGGCATCAAATTCGGAGTTGACAATTGCTATTTCAATTTTTTCAATCTCGCGAACTAATCTTATTGTTTTTCTATTATGATTTGCAGATTTATTGAAATAGCTTGATACCCTATTTTTTAAATTTTTTGCTTTTCCTACATAAATTATTTCCCCAGATGAATTATGAAATTTGTAAACCCCAGGTAGTTTAGGTAATTCATTTAAATCTTGAGGCTTGAGAAATACCGCATCGTACATTTCACAATTTTTTATTGTATGCCATCAACATCCAATTTTTGAATTTGTTCAGTGGAATCGGTTACATTGTTTTGTTGCATCATATATTGCTCACAATCCAATTCTATGGACAGAGTAGATGGTTTTTTAAATTCTCCTTTACTTACTGCTAACTCCTCATCTTCGTAAACTTTCTTCATAAATTTCTCCCAGATTGGCATTGCCATTCTTGCTCCTTGCCCCAAACCAATATTTCGGAAATGTATACTTCTATCGTCTCCCCCAACCCACGCGCCAGCAGCGATGTCCTTGGTTACACCAACAAACCAACCATCTGAATAATTTTGAGTGGTCCCAGTTTTTGCTCCTATTTCATTTTCCTCTCTTAATTCCCTATCCAAGCCTAAAGCAGTGCCGCCTGAAATTTCGGTGGATCCTTTCAACATATGAAGCATGGCATAGGCAGTTTCAGAACTTAATGCCTCTCCAGTTTTAGGGACAAATTGCTTTAATATCTTTCCGTTTTTATCCTCAATCCTTTCAATGTAAAATGGTTTAGTATAAAAGCCTTCGTTCACAAAAGTACTGTAAGCACCAATTAACTCATAAATTGATACATCCGAAGTGCCTAAACACAATGAAGGAACTGCATCTAAAGGACTTTCTATACCAAGTCTTTGAGCATAGTTGACCACAGTTTGAGGACCGATTTTCTTCATAACGTAAGCAGTTCCAGAGTTTAGTGACCGAGCCATAGCTTGCCTTAAGGTCATGGTTTCTCCTGAAAACTTCCCATCTGAGTTAGAAGGTGTCCAAGTTGGTGGATCTCCTGGGACTTCAAATGTAACAGGCACATCTTCTATTTGGTAACAAGGAGAATATCCGTTATCAATTGCAGCTGCATAAACAAGTGGCTTAAATGTGGATCCAGGTTGTCTTCTTCCCTGTTTTACATGGTCATATTTAAAATACTTATAGTTAATGCCCCCTACCCAAGCCTTGATGTGACCATTATTAGGGTTCATGGCCATAAATCCAGCGTGTAGGAATTGCTTGAAATAACGAATTGAATCCATTGTGCTCAGTACTGTATCAATTTCACCCCCCCAACTAAAAACCTTCATAGATCTGGGTTCCTTTAGCTTTTGAAATATTTTCTTTTCATCATTTCCAAACTCATCTTTCCAATATTTATAGGCTTGTGTTTTTCTAGCTTCATTTTCAACAAAGTCTTTTATTACTCTTCCGGATTCATCTCTCCAAGGCGCTTTCCCTTCCCAATGTTCATCGAAAAGCTCCTGTTGGAACTTCATGTGTTCTTCAACAGCCTCCTCAGCATACTTTTGCATCCTACTGTCGATGGTCGTATAAATTCTTAAACCATCTTCATAGAGATCGTAGCCATTAGCTTTGCTCCAGGCCAAAAGATCCCATAAAATAACTCCTCTGAAGTATGTAGCAAGTCCATCATTATGATTTTCAACGTCATAATCTAATTCTATCGGTTTGCTTGATAATGAATCATAAGCGGTGTCATCTATATAACTATATTTTCTCATTTGATTCATTACAGTATTTCTCCTTTGAAATGCATTTTCAGGCTGGTAAACCGGGCTGTACAAATTCGGATTTTTGCATAGACCAACTAAAACAGCTGCTTCAGGAATCGTTAGTTGGTCAGGAGTAGTATTAAAAAATGTTTTGGAAGCTGTTTTTATCCCAAATGCATTACTTCCGAATTCAAATGTATTGAGGTACATTGCGATAATCTCCTTCTTGGTATAGGATCTTTCTAATTCTACAGCAACTATCCATTCTTTCATTTTGGCTATTACTAAACCTAGAACAGGAACATTATTTAAACTTCCATTTGATAAATCGCTTCGTGTCCTAAATAATATTTTGGCCAATTGTTGTGAAATTGTACTTCCCCCACCAGCACTTTTATCAAACATTAGAATAGATTTGAAGAATACTCGTCCCAAACCTCTAAGATCAATACCTGAATGCTCAGTAAAGCGTATGTCCTCTGTGGCGATTAGTGCATTTACAACATTAGGAGAAAGTTCATCAAAAGTCACTTGACTTCTGTTATACCTATAATATTTCCCCATTTCCTTATTATCAGCAAAGTATAAGATGGAAGACAAATCACTTTTAGGGTTTTCAAGGGATTTTAAGCCAGGTAGTTCCCCATACCAGCCGTTAAGATTAATGCTGATACTGTAAATAAATAAGGCAAAACCAATGATGGAAATAATAAAAATAGCCCACATTGCCGCTACAGCTTTAAATATCTTTGATTTTTTCATATTAGTTGAACTCATAAATTTGCAGTCAAATCTAAAAAATGCCTATGGTGTTACTTGGTAATTTGTATTGAAAAATTCAGTATAACTGTCCGCCACTTTTGCTTGATAGAAGATTTGAAAATTATCTTTTGAGATTACAAAATTACTAAAATTTAGGCTTTTGAAATTTTTTAAGGGTGATAAATCACTATTAAATTTCTTAAAAAATGCTTCTGCAATCTCTTTTCCCTCAAATTCGCTCAATAGTATCATTGAATAGTCATCATTAAAAACAAGATTTCCAGATTTTAATTCTTGTTCAGGGAAGAATTTATTTCCAAAATCCTCTATTTCCTGCGGAAGTACACCAGCCAACGCTTTATTTTTTTCATACAGAACAACGAAGTAGTGGGCCTGCTCAAAAAATGGGACGTATTTGATTTGTTCATTTTGTTGCCTTTTCTTATCAAGGTTGTCAATTGCAGCTAAAAGGCTTTTAGCAAAGCTGTATAATTCACTTTCTGGATAATTCTCCATAAAGCTTTGCAACTTGAACTTATAAGGATTTTTACCGTCCGTAATTCCGGTAATAAGAGCCTCTAAAAGTTTTAAATTGTCTTCATAATCATTTTCAGGATAGTTATTTAAACCCTCATTGATTTCTTTGATGGCTCCCTGATAATTTTCATTTTGATAAAGACGATAGGCCTTTTCGTAGATCACTTTCACTTTGGCACTTGCCAAATTACTTTCTTCCTGATAATTAGGGTTTTCTATAAGTTTGGCGAAAATTGTGTTGGGAAAACTCTTGAGTAGTTCGTTAGCAAATGTTTGAGCTTTTACCTCTTCTTTATCTTCATAGTAGATATATAATAAGTAAAGAATTTCAGCGCGGTACTCTGTCTTTGGGAAGCGGCTTAAGAGTGTTTCATAAGTGTCTATGGCATCTTTCTTCTCTTGTAAATCAAAATTATAGATATTTCCCAATTTATAATAAGCTATTTCCATTTCGTTAAATAGCTTTTCTTGTTGCTCTTTTTCAAATGGAATCGAATTAAAGAATTTTTCTCTTTCTTGAGCTATCAAGTCCTCTTCAGATAAGTCTTCTTCCCTATCAGCTACAGATTCTTTAGGGGCACTTTCCTGCTCTTCCGACCTACTCTCGTCAAAAACTTGTGTTCTTTTCATTCTCCAATCATCTTGTAATGATCGATTTCCCCAAATTCTTTTAAAAGTATTTCTCCCTTGAGCTACTGTTGCTTGATCATAAAAATAAAATCCACCACCTGGTGCTGTATTGGTTTGGATATTTGGACCTTGTTCAAATGCAGTCGTCTTATTGTTAGCAGCCTGATTTCTTTCAGCCCTTTCACGTTTTCTTTTTTCTTCTTTTTCTTTTTCGATTCTTTCATTCCTTTGTGCCAAAAATATTTTATTAATTGCACTGCTGTCCATTTGGGCAAGACTTACTAATGAATCGTTTTCTTGAATTGTATTTATCTGCTTAATAAAATCTGAAAGTACCGATTGTCTTGTAGCAACCTGTTGATAAATAGTTTCATCTTCCGGCATGATTTTATAAGCACTATCGTAATATGCCTTAGCCAAGGGGTATTTTTTAAGTTCATCGAAATACAGCAAGCCCAATTTGTGGTAGGAGAAAGATTTTTGTCGTTGATTATCAACACTATTTTCGATCGATGATTTATAAAATGGGATAGCTTCTTCAATATTTCCCTGTTTTAGTTCAAACTCACCCATCTCGTAGTAAATCTTGTCTTTAAAGTCCACATTTTTACCATCTTTCAGTAACTGTTCAAAATACTTTCTGATCTTTTTAATATCCTCACCTTTCGACAGCTCTGTTACTTGTGCCATGTTTAATCTAGCGTAAAATGATAATTCATAAGGAGGCCTGTTATTGAGAACTTCTCCATAGTTATCATAAGCAACGGCATCTAATTTTGATTTTTGGTAAAGTTGCCCCAAGATAAAATGCATTTTAGCTTTTTCAGGACCTTTGGACATTAATTTTATGGCAGCGCTTAAGTACTTAATAACATTATTAGGATCATTTAAGATTTGATAATAATGAGCAGCATTTAGATACAATTTTCTCTTATTCGCTTTAGATAATTTTTGTCTATTTAAGTAGTCAATAACTGCTAAAGCATTATTTAATTCACCATATTCTGTAAAGGTTCTAACAAGATAGGTAAGTGCTAAATATTTTGTTTGATCATCTTTACTATTGACATTAACATACTTTAAGGTCTCAATTGATTCTTCATATTCTCGATTTAGCATCCTGGCAATACCTACTAAAATATAGCTATCATCAACCCATTTACTTACTTTATGTCTTTGAATAGCTATTGATGCTTTTTTTATAATATCGTCTACTTTTTCTTGATTCGCATTAACAATATTTGTGTCAATTGGAGCTTTAACTTTTAAAACCCTGTTAAAATTGTTTTGGTGAGCATCCTCTATTTCTAATAATACCTCTTGGAGTTTTTCGTTTGCAATAAAATATGCATTGTATTTTGCTGTAACATTATGATAACTATATCCGACAAGGCCAGAGTTTTCAGGTGAACAGGCTGCAATCATTAAGAAAAAGCCTAGTAGTAGGTATCGATATTTTTTGATATAGTAACTCACTGTAATTTTCAAACGACTAAAATAAGCGATTCATATAAGAAAAGTATTGAGAGTCGTTGATAATATGTATTTTTGCATTAAATAATAAAAAAACAAAGTTGCGAATAAGAAAGACAATGTCCAATTGGCTTACCACAAGATATCAAATGGTGGTAAGAAACGAAGAAAACTTGGCTGAAGTATCTACCATTAACTTTACTTATGCAAAGGTAGCGGTTATTAGTTTATTATCTTTTATTATAATATTTATTGGGGCATTATATTTATCCCAATCTTTATTGGCACAATGGTTTGATCCAAGACATACTACGATGGAGTATAATCAAAAACTATTGTCCTTGACTACAGAAATGGATTCTCTGAAATCAAGACTGAGAGCTCAAGACCGGTTTATTGGGAATTTACAAACAATTTTACAGGGAGACGTGCCGGATGGAGAGACTTATAGAGAGCCAGATCAAGTGAACACTGATGATCTGAACAAGGATTTTAACCCTCAGAAGATAGATGCAGGAGATTCCATTATTAGACAGGAATTTGAAGAGCAGGACTTTAGTTTAACCAGCTATTCAAGTAATAATTACTCCGATGAATTAAAAGATATTTTCTTTTTTCCACCAATTCAAGGAATAGTAAGTTCACCTTACGATATGAGTATTGACCACTATGGAATTGATATAGTGGCAAAAACAAATGAACCAGTAAAATCTATTGCGGATGGAACCGTTATATTATCATCATGGACTCAAGACGGAGGATATGTGATTGCGGTTCAACATAGAGCAAATTTAATTTCAGTAATCAGGCATAATTCGGCATTATTGAAAAAAGTTGGTAATTTTGTAAATGCTGGCGAAGTAATCTCCATAATTGGCAATTCTGGGGAACTAACTACGGGACCACATGTTCATTTAGAAATATGGTATAATGGAAATCCGGTGGATCCGGAAGAATTTATTACTTTTTAATATAATAGGAAAAGGAAACGGAGATGTTTAATAACAAGCAAGATAAGATACAAATGGCACAAGATATCACAAGTTCAAGCAATACTATCGGTAAAGGAACTACGATAAATGGGGATTTAGAAACCTTTGGAAATATCCGAATTGATGGTAAGGTAATAGGCAATATCAAAACTAAATCAAAATTAGTCTTAGGTAATACTTCTCATATTGAAGGCAATGTATTGTCGCAAAATGCGGAGATTGAAGGGGAAGTTAAAGGAGTTGTAGAAATTACAGAGTTATTGGTTTTAAAACCATCTGCAGTAGTGCATGGTGATATAATTACTAATAAATTGATTGTAGAATCAGGAGCTACTTTTAATGGAGAGTGTAAAATGGGCGTTACCAACAAATCCATTAAAATAGGAGATGAAACTGCTAACGGACAATCAAACCCTAAAATTGAAAAAGCAAAAGCCGTTTAATAATTATTTAAAATTCTCTGGATTAGCTATTCAAATGGCTGTAACAATTTACTTGGGACATCTCCTAGGTGAATACATTGACGAAATTGCTGGAAGTGGATCGGATATTTATACCAAAATAATCACGCTTTTAGCAGTTTTTCTTTCAATTTTTGTTGTAATCCGAGAAGTAATTAGGTCTCAGGAATAAATCAATGTACAAAAGACTTATACTCTTCACCTTAATAACAGTAGCAATAGCTGTTTCTGCACTTTTTTTTCAAAAATGGTATATTTCAAGTCAGAATGAGTTTTTATCGTATTCATTAGATTCTGTTTATATATTTCACTTCATTGCATTTATTTTTATAGTAGGATCAGTTGAGCTTTTAAGCAAAAAGCTTCCAGATCAGGTGGGTTACTTCTACTTGGCTAGCGTTTTTGTTAAGATCGGCCTCTTCGTACTGGTCTTTAAAGACACTATTTTTTCAGAGACATCCATGGATTTTCTTGAGCGAATATCTATCATAATTCCCTTTTTTATGTTTTTAGTATTTGAGGCGATCTATAGCGGAAGGCTAATGAATGCCAAGGATAATGAGTGAAATTTCAAAGGGCAAAAAACTTAATAAAAAAATTATGTTTATTAAGAAAATGATTACCTTTGCCCCCAAATTAAGGCAATCGTAAAAAGTAGAATGATCAATCCAACTATAATGAGAAACACATTGTTGTTCGCACTATTAATATCGCTAATCAACGTTAATACGTTATTTGCGGTTGCAGGAGGTTCAGAAGATGGTGGACAAATTGACACTAAAGAGGAGATTAACGAATATATTCAGCATCACTTGCAAGATTCTCATGATTTCACTTTTTGGACTAGTGGTAAAACTGGAACGCATTACGGATTTTCTCTTCCGGTAATATTATGGTCTGATGGATTGCATGTTTTTTCTTCCTCTAACTTTGATCACGGTCATGAGGTGGCTGAATCAAATGGGAAACACTTTGCCTTGTTTCATGGGAAAGTTTATGAAACTAATGCGGAGGGAGAAATCAACTTAGATGAAGAGGGTCACGCTACTAATCCAAAGCCTTTGGATATTTCAATCACTAAAAATGTAGTAGGGATGTTGCTAACGTCTTTATTGATGTTCTTAGGATTTATTTCATTAGCTAAGGGATACAATAAAAGATCAATTCCTAAAGGAGTTGGAAGAATTTTGGAGCCTCTAGTGATTTACGTCAGAGATGAAATAGCTAGACCTAATATTGGTTCTAAGTACGAGAAATTCATTCCATATCTACTCACAGTATTTTTCTATATCTGGATTTTAAACTTATTAGGATTAACTCCATTAGGATTTAATGTCACTGGTAATATTGCAGTTACTGTAGGATTAGCTTTGATTACCTTTTTTGTAACACAGTTTAGCGGGAATAAAGATTATTGGAAACATATTTTTTGGATGCCAGGTGTTCCTGTTCTTATGAAGATTATTTTAATGCCTATTGAGGTGTTGGGAATGTTCACTAAGCCATTCGCATTATTAATTCGTTTGTTTGCAAACATTACGGCAGGTCACGTGGTAGTAATGAGTTTGATCGCCTTAATTATTACAATGCGTTCACAATTTGGAATTGTTGCTTCTTCAAGTATTTCATTTGGATTGGCATTTTTTATTACGCTAATAGAATTATTAGTGGCTTTTCTTCAGGCCTACATTTTTACAATGCTGTCAGCATTGTTTATAGGTATGGCAGTAGAGGAGCATCATTAAAAGTGTATTTTTGTTTAATTTAATATAAATCAACTATCATGTACAATTTAATTGGAGCAGGATTAATCGTAATCGGTGCTGGTATCGGACTAGGTCAAATTGGTGGAAAAGCAATGGAAGGTATTGCTAGACAACCTGAGGCTTCTGGAAAAATTCAGACCGCTATGATTATCATCGGTGCATTATTAGAAGGATTAGCATTTGGTGCTTTGATCCTTGCTGGATGATTTAATCCTAAAAAGTAACGCTATTTGTATGCGCTAGGCTGCAAATAGCGTTTTTTAAAACTTAAATTAATCAAATTAAGAGATGGAACAATTAATAAATGACTTTTCTCCGGGCTTGTTTTTCATGCAGCTCTTCATTTTCCTTGTTCTCTTGTTTTTATTGTCAAAGTTTGCTTGGAAGCCAATTTTGAACTCATTAAAAGCTAGAGAAGGCAGTATTGCAGATGCATTGCAATCAGCTGAAAATGCAAAAGAAGAAATGGCAAAGTTGCAGGCTGATAATCAAAAACTACTGCAAGAGGCAAGATTAGAGAGAGATAAGCTATTGAAAGAAGCAACGGATATTGCTAATAAAATAAAGGAGGAAGCTAAATCTGATGCAGCAAAGCAAGCTGACAAAATGATTGCGGACGCTAAAAGCTCTATCGAGGTGGAGAAAAATGCTGCTTTGAAAGAAGTAACTACTAAAGTTGCAGAACTTTCATTAAATATAGCCGAAAAGCTTATCCGTAAAAACTTATCTGACGATAAAGCACAAAAGGCTTTAGCGGAAGATTTCATGAAAGATTTAAAACTCAATTAATCTGATCAAATGTCAGAATATAGAATTGCATCCCGTTATTCCAAATCTTTAATTGATCTCGCAGTTGAGAAAAATCAGCTAGAAGAGATTAAGGAGGATATGGAGCTGTTATCTAAGGTCTGTAAGGAAAACAGAGAGTTTATCCTTATGTTAGATAATCCGATTTTGGAGAGCGTGAAAAAGGCTGCTGTTATCAGGGCAGTATTCAAAGATAAGGTACAAGAAATGACATCTTTGTTTTTTGATATTGTTTCAAGAAAACACAGGGAGTCTGTTTTACCTGAAATGGCAAAAGTTTTCAAGCAGCTTTATAATGAGCATAAGGGGATTATTACTGCTGAAGTAAGCACTACATTCAAACTGGATGATAGTTTGCGTTCTGAAGTGATTAAAATAGTTAAAGAGATTTCCGGTAAGGAGGTTGAATTAAGCGAAAAAGTAGATGAATCTTTGATTGGTGGCTTTTTAATCCGCGTGGGTGATAAGCAAATTGATGAATCCATTCAAAGTAAGATGAATGATTTAAGAAGGGAATTAACCCGAAATCAATATATCAAACAGATTTAAAAAATTAATTAACCTATAATAATAGAATAATGGCAGAGGTTAGACCAGACGAGGTTTCAGCAATATTAAGAGAACAACTTTCAGGCTTCAAAACAGAAGCTCAATTAGAAGAAGTTGGTACCGTCCTTCAAGTTGGTGATGGTGTGGCAAGAATTTATGGCTTAACACAAGCACAATCCGGTGAGTTGTTGGAATTTGAAAACGGCTTACAAGCATTGGTGTTGAACTTGGAAGAAGATAACGTTGGTGCTGTATTGTTCGGTAGCTCTCAAGGAATTAAAGAAGGCGATGCTGTAAAAAGAACAGGAAAAATTGCTTCAATTAAAGTGGGAGATGGCATTGCTGGTAGAGTAGTTGATACTTTGGGGCAGCCAATTGATGGAAAAGGGCCGATCGAAGGTGAACTTTTTGATATGCCTTTAGAGCGTAAAGCTCCAGGTGTAATATTCCGTGAGCCAGTTAGTGAGCCTCTTCAAACGGGTATTAAATCAATTGATGCTATGATTCCTGTTGGTAGGGGTCAGCGGGAGTTGATTATTGGTGACCGTCAGACTGGTAAAACGGCCGTGGCGATTGATGCCATTATTAATCAAAAAGAATTCTATGATGCTGGTAATCCAGTTTATTGTATATATGTAGCTATCGGACAGAAAGCTTCTACTGTAGCTCAAATCGTTGCAGAGTTAGAGAAAGCTGGTGCAATGGCTTATACTACTATTGTTTCTGCTTCTGCAGCTGATCCAGCTCCTTTGCAGTTCTTTGCCCCTTTCGCTGGTGCTGCTATCGGTGAGTACTTCAGAGATACAGGTCGTCCGGGATTGGTTGTTTATGATGATTTATCTAAACAAGCGGTTGCATATCGTGAGGTTTCTTTGCTATTAAGAAGACCTCCAGGACGTGAAGCATATCCAGGAGATGTATTTTACTTACACTCTCGTTTATTGGAAAGAGCTGCAAAAGTAATTAATGACGATACTATTGCTAAAGATATGAATGACTTGCCACCTTCTTTGAAGGATAAAGTAAAAGGTGGAGGTTCTTTAACTGCGCTTCCAATTATTGAAACCCAGGCGGGTGATGTTTCAGCGTATATCCCAACAAACGTAATTTCGATTACAGATGGTCAGATATTCTTAGAAACCAACTTGTTTAATGCTGGTATTAGACCCGCTATTAACGTTGGTATTTCAGTATCTCGTGTAGGTGGTAATGCGCAGATTAAATCAATGAAAAAAGTATCTGGTACCTTGAAGCTAGATCAAGCTCAGTTCCGTGAATTAGAGGCTTTCTCTAAGTTTGGTTCTGATTTGGATCCAGCAACGAAAAGAATCATTGAAAGAGGTAAGCGAAACCAAGAAATCTTGAAGCAAGGACAGTATTCTCCTGTTGCTGTGGAGCAGCAAGTGGCGATTATTATTGCTTCTACAAAAGGATTCTTAGATAGAGTCCCTGTTGATAAGGTTAGAGCTTTCGAAAAGGAGTTTGCCATGATGATGGAAAACCAAGAGAAAGAGACACTTGATGCTTTTAAATCAGGTAAAATTAATGATGATTTGATCGCAGTAGTGAAGAAGGTAGCGGACGATTTATCATCTAAATATTAATATTTTTAAGGAGCTAAGCATAGCTCCTTTACTACGTTTTAAGATTAACTTTTTCCTTTAAATATTAGAGGTTAAAATAGATAAAAGGCTGTATGGCAAATCTGAAGGAAGTAAAAAATAGGATTAGTTCAGTTGTTTCAACACAACAAATAACCAAAGCCATGAAAATGGTGGCTGCAGCGAAGTTGAAGCGTGCGCAGGATAGAATCACGATGATGCGTCCTTATTCCCAAAAACTATCTGCTATTCTACAGAA
This sequence comes from Marivirga harenae, assembly GCF_030534335.1. GTDB lineage: Bacteria > Bacteroidota > Bacteroidia > Cytophagales > Cyclobacteriaceae > Marivirga > Marivirga harenae. The sequence goes on from NZ_CP130565.1 coordinate 1,543,760, forward strand.
CGTAAGTGGCAGTGGGGAAGATATGAACAATCCTTATGCTAAAGAAAGGACTGTAGAGAAGGTTTTATTGATTTTGGTAACTTCTGATAAAGGTCTTTGCGGAGCTTTTAATAGTACAGTCACACGTAGGGTTAAAAGCTTAATGGAAGGTGAATACAAGTCAATTGCGGAAAATGGTAATTTGCATTTTATGACAATTGGTAAAAAGGCCGCAGACTTTCTAAAGAGAAATAAGCTTCCCAATAATGCTGATTACATTGACCTATTTAATAGATTGAATTTTGAAGATGTCAGTGAAGCAGCACAATTTGTAATGGATGAATTTGAGAAGGGGACTTATGATAAAGTTGAAATCATTTACAATGAGTTCAAAAATGCTGCTACTCAAGTACTGAATCAGGAACAGTTTCTTCCAATTGCTAGAGCAGAAAATGAAGGAGAAGCTGATACAGATCACGCGTATTCATACGAGCCTTCTAGAGATTATATAGAAAAGGAATTAATTCCAACGTCATTAAAGACGCAATTATTTAAAGCGCTTTTAGATTCAAACGCATCAGAGCACGGAGCACGAATGACAGCTATGGACAAGGCGACAGAAAATGCAGGTGAATTGTTGAAAGAATTAAGATTGACTTATAATAGAACTAGACAGGCAGCTATTACAACAGAGATATTAGAAATCACAGCTGGAGCAGAAGCATTAGCTGCTGACTAATTTCAAAGTAGACATATAATGAAGAAAGCCGAAAGATTATTTTTTCGGCTTTTTTAATGCTTCCAGTTCACTTCTTGACTGTCTCGTACTGCCCTCATTATATCGCGTTGGCTTATTTGTCCAACTAATTTCCCCTCTTTTAAAACAGGGAATCTTCTAAACCGCATCCTAAGAAACATATTGGCTGCCTCGAAAATATTCGTGTCGGGATCAATGTGAATAATATTAGTAGCCATATAATCTTTTACTAAGCCAGGTAGTTTTGGTGAATTATTGTATTTGCCTTTAACAATTTCTTTTAGGCAATCACCTTCTGAAATCACACCTATTAAATTGTTTTCCTCGTCTACAACCGGTCCACCAGATATTTTCTTTTTCATCAAAATATCCATGGCTTCGTAAATTGTTTGATGCTGATTGAAAGTGATAAGATTTCTAGCCATGTAATCGGCAACTGAGACGCTTTTTTGTTCTTGTTGCTTCGATTCTTTTTTGATGAATGCTCCTTGATAGCTCTTGACCATGATTGAAAAAATAGTTTAGTGTTGTATAATATACAATTATATTTAATCAAATCAAACTTAAAGCTTTACAAGTCAGGAATTTGATGATCTACTGAAGGTAATAAGCCTGCCTTTTATTTCTAAGTCGTGAAACCCGAGCGAGTCTTGAATCCATTTAAAAGTCTGTTTTTGGTAGAAAAACACATGTGTCAGATCATCTTTATAGTACCAGTTGTCAAAATTGATTTTTTCTTTGTAAAGGTCAGTCATAATAAATAGTTTACCACCAGGCTTCAGCAGAGACTTCAGCTGTTCAAACTCCAAGTACGGTTGATGAAAGTGCTCAGCTACTTCACAGCAAGCTACGTAATCATAGGCTATGTTGAGAACTTCCGGTCTATTGTCAAAAAAGGGATCGTATGATTCCACTTGATATCCGTTTTCTCGTAAAACAGTGGTGATCACAGGACCCGGACCGGCACCAAAATCTAATCCTATGTGTTGTTTGTTAAAATAAGCAATTATCGCTTCCGTAATAGGAGAAACGAATTGACGATAATGAGTATCTCTCACATTATTGTTGTGGGCTTCATAACGATCTAGTTCTCTTGCTTCATTAGGTAGAAATAACTGAGATAAAAATATTCCACCACAATTTGGGCATTTGAAATAATATCTATCATTTGTGATGTGAAACATGGGGCTCAGGGTTTTACATAATCTGCAATTTTCTTGTTCATGCATCATAAATAGAAGCGATTCTGAAGTGAAAGAAGATGAAAGAAATGCTTATTCATATACATACATATTTTAGCTCGGGACTCGTCAGGCAGTCATACGAGAACCTAAATTGGGTAAACTTAATCGTTCCTTTTCACAAATTGCACAACTCTTTCCATCAACTCCTCCCTATCATTCCAGAAATTTCGACTCTTGATTTGAATGTACGGCCAGTTCATTTTTGATAATAAGGAGGGAGTATAAGCAAAGATGTCTTTAACCGAAGGATTGTCGTAAAAGAGATTATCATCTGACAGTAGCAAACCTTTGTACTGCTCTTTATCCTTAAAACTCAGATCAGCAAAAGGCAATTCTTCTTCTGCTTTTATGGTTTTCATACTGTTTTCTAACTTCTCTTTTACCTTCAATTTTAGGAACCAACTACTTTCGAAGCTATCGACTGGACTTGGCACAGGTTTAAAGTTACCCTTGGAAACATCTAAGGCATATTGTAAGTAAGATTTTAAGAGCTTCGGCCCATTGTTTTTAGCATCATCCACCTTGAGCTGGTCAGGGAACAAGCTACTAACGATGATTACCTTCTCACGGGCCCTCGTGATAGCCACGTTCAATCTGTTTTCTCCTTTTGGAGCATTGATGCTCCCAAATTGCATTCGTAATCTGCCAGACTTATCAGGAGCATAGCCGGTGCTGAAAATGATGATATCTTTTTCATCACCTTGAACATTTTCAATATTTTTCACAAAGAATTTGCTGGGTAAAGTTAGATGCCCTTTTGCAATCTGTTCTTCTAAAATATCCCAAATCAGACTTTGTTGTGGCGCATTAAAAGTGACTACACCTATTTCTTTTTCAGGTTCATTTTTTAGATATTCCTTTATTAGATCTACTACATTCAGGGCTTCAACTTCATTGGCATTTTGTTCCCAAATACCTTCTACTTTGATATAATCAATTCCTGGGTCAGCTTTGTTAATATAATTGAAGTCAGGCAGTAAACGGAGTCGGTTCTTGTAGAAATGACGGTTAGAGAACTCTATAAGATCTAATGATTTACTTCTATAATGTCCAGCCAAGTGCAGGTTCATTACATATTTGTTGGCCAAATCCAATAAAGAGTCAATTTCCAAATCAGGATGGTCCACTTCTTCCTCTTCCCATCGTACTTTATAAAGGTCATTTGGACTTAGCTGTTTATCATCCCCAGCTACCAACACTTGCTTTCCTCTGTACATAGCAGGAATTCCTTTCTCAACAAAGCATTGAGAGGCTTCATCAAAAATTACCAAATCAAAAATTTCCTCCATGGGAAAAATAGCGGAAACTGATTCAGGACTAGCCATCCAGCATGGTATAAGATCAAACAATTCATCTTGAAATTCCTGAATAACCCTTCTTATTGGCCATATTTGTCGTTTTTTTGTAACCTGATGGCTCAAGTCTCTGTAAGAAATCCGATTATTCAATCGGTTATATTCAACATTTGCAAATGTCCTTTCCCGTACTTTTAGGTTAAGAATATCAGTACTTAATTTTAATTTACTTTCAATTTCATATTGGAGATCATCAGTTTGTTTATCAAATTTTCTTGTGGAGACCTCTCGTAAAATTGGATACTTGGTTTCAATATGATTGATCCATTCTAAATAAATGCTGTTCAAGAAAATGGCTTTAATATTATGATGATCAATAGTGACTTCACTTTCATTTAGTAGCTTTACTACCTCTTTCTCATGATTCTCTAAACTTTCATAAAGCTGGTCAAATTGAACTAGTTCATCAAAGTGCCTTTGGAATGTTTTAATGTAAGTCTGCGGTAATCTTTCTTGTTCTAGCTGATCAATTTGGGTTCTAGTGAGATACCGTTTCCATTCATTTTTCTCTTTAATAGTATCCTCAGATAATTGAATAATAGCCTTAATTTTTTCTAAGAATTCTGATAGGGTTTTTCCTTCAATTAAGGAAAATGCTTTGAAATTAGTGAAAGAGCTTATAATTTCTTTCGACTTTATAGCTTGAGTTTGCTCTTGAAACCAATGATTTAGTTCCATCTGATTTTTGGTCGATGGAATATCTTTTAACCATGTTTGTTTTTTGAGTTTCGTCATATTATGCTCAAAATTGAGGCGATTATCCAGTCGTTTCTCCAAGTCTTTTACTCCTGCACTATTCACGGGAAGGCTGTTGGCTAGCAAGACCTTTTTCAAAAAGTATTTCTCTTTCGCAAATAGTAGCCAATGGATCCACTTGGTAGGTCTTTTTCGAGATTGTCTTCTTAACTGGATGATTTTTTGTAAACTCCCTAAATCTTTTGACTGCAAACTGCTTTCAATTCCACCATCTTTATAACAATCATTTAGTACCCTTTGGACATTGCTGAGCCATAAGGCATTTGTATTGTCATCAGAATAATTGAACATGTGAAGTAAGTATTGATAAGCAGTTGTATTTAGTAATTCTTCGAGTTGATTTAATTTTTCTTGATGCTCCACTACATCTTCAAATTCTTTCAAGCTCATTGATGAACCAACCAGTTTCTTTGATTTTTCAGACGTCTGTTGGAAATAGGACGGAATTTTTTCCAACAATTTTACAATCTCCGCTTTGTCACTCAGATCAAAGTTTTTGAAATTCACACGATCTTGCCAAATGAAATCATCCTTACTGAAATCATCCACATAGGTTTGAAAATGAACTAGTTTCTTAGCGAAGTCTTCAATTTGTTTTTTATGAAAGTGCCGGTGAATCTGCTTTAAATTGATTTTAGTATCATTAAAATTGCAATTTAAATAGAGCTCCTTAGCGGAAATACCACATTCTGATTCATCAAATAATGCCAATCTATATTCCTCTTTTTCTTCAACAATCTGATCAATAATTCTGCTGGTTTTCAGAAATTCTCTTTCAATTTGCACAGAATCTAGGCCATTATTTTTGGCTTCATACTCTTCTAATCTGTCAATTTGATTTTGGATTTGTTCGAATATAGCTTTTCGATCGTTCTTGAAATCATGTACTAGGGCTACGAAGGGTTGCATATCAATTGACTTCATGCGCTCATGAATTACATCAAGGGCAGCTCTTTTTTGGCAAACCACCAATACTCGTTTACCTCGGGCAATGAAGTCTGTTACTAAATTACTTATCAATTGAGACTTTCCAGTTCCGGGAGGGCCTTGCACTACTAATGAATTCCCTTTCTTCACCGCTTTCAGGGCATTTTCCTGATAGGCATCCATAGGGAATACGGTGAAGGTTTCCTCTTCCTTGACGCTCTCAATAAATCGATACCGTTGGGAGTAATCAGAAGGATCTTCGGTTTGTTTATCTGGGTTTCTACTTAAGAAAAACTCTTCTATATCTTTAACTTCCTGATCTTTTTCTAGAAGGTATGTATAATCAGGTACTAAGTAAGAACCACTTTGCGGGAAAATCCCAATGACTGCTTCTGGATACAGCTTAAGTTCGCCTTCTTTCTCGTAAGTTTCAAAATCAGATTTTTTAAAATCCTTAAAGGGATGCAGTACATCCATAAAATTATCTTGATTGAAGTTGAGTTCTATCGGACTTTCTTTAAAAATTTGATACAAATCAGTTCTGAAGACTCTGCTATCAGGATCATAGATTTCAAATACTTTCTCTATAAGCTCATCGCTTATTTTAATTCCATGAAAATGCGCATAGGCTAATAGGAACGATTTATTGAAGGTGATATTGACATCTTCTCTTAACTCCATCACCCATTGACCATTCACTTCATTTACTTCAATAGGAAAAAAAATAAGTGGGCAGCGAACAGAGGTTCCGCCCTGAAATTTGCCTCTAACAAAAGGCCATCCAACATAAAGGTCTTTTGCTCCTCTTTCGTCATATATAAATTTTTCAATTCTCTTTAACTTTTTCAACTTCCTGCTCATGATATTATTTTTTTCGAGCCGGGGATCTGAGATGGCAGAAAGAGGAATGTGTTTCTTTCTTGCAATTAAATCCTCTATTAAGGAAAAAGAACTTCTATTTAACAGGAAATCGAAGTCATGTAAATCTAAGGTTTGGTCAGAAATCAAGCGCAACAGTAGGAGTGACCTATTGGTGCCGGAAAGATTCGTTAGCCGTTTTAAATAATACCTTAGGATGTCGTGCATATATTAATAATTAGCAAAGAATCAAGTTAAGAAAATATTGGCTTTTTTGTAAGTGAGTTTTGAAATTGACTACTCAAATGAAAGATAAGGGCTTACTTTTTGCACCCAGCTACTATCCAAAATCATGATGGAATGTAGGTCCTCACTCGAATTGAATTTCCCATGTTGATTTCTGTAATTGATAATCACATTTGCTTCTTTGTAGGAAATATACGGATGTTGTACCAAACTGTCAGCATTAAGTTGATTAACTTTAAGTTGCTTTAAGTTTTTTTTCTGTTCAATAAAGACATACTTGAGAAGAGAATCTAAATTTTCTTTCTTTAATCCATATACCTCTTCAAGCTGATCCAGAGAATTAAAGCCACCTAAATAATCTCGATATTTGGTAATCCGTTGTGAGTAAGCAGGACCTATACCAAATATATTTTGCAATTGGGCAGTATCTGCTTTGTTAATATCGAATCGTTGGATTTTTACTTTTTCAGTCGTTCGTTTAGTGTCTTTTTCTTTCTTAATCGTGTTGTCCTTGTTACTACCAGTTTCAAATTTCTCTTCAGCTTTAGGTGTAATTTTCGTAAGCATTATAAACGGATGAATTTTCTCATACAAGGAGCTATCCATTCCGTATATTTTCAAAAGCTCTGATTTTGACTCAAAGGGTTTTATCTTTTTTCGGTATTTTACGATCCTCTCGGCAAGGTATTCAGGAAAGCCTGCTGAAATCAGCTGATGAACGCTAGATTTATTTAGATCAAATGTTTTAAAGATTTCATTATTGTTTTCTACTGTTTTAATCTCCACTGAATTTTTAAGCTCCGCCATTAGAGATTTTAGCTGTTTTTTGTCGTCTGCAGACTGTACGCTCTTGCTGTAAATATTATATAGTTGACGAGAAGCAAACGGTGCGGCAAGTATGATAAGCATCAAAAGGACGAGAATTATAAATCCGTTGGTCTCAGTTCTTGAAAATCCAAAAAAATTCCGAAGCCATATTCTGATTTTTTGCTTCATTATTGAGTAAGGCTTTAGTTAAATACTAAAGTAAAGAAGGATTTTGGAAACTGCAATTATCAAGTATAACCAAATTTGATTTCCTTAAATATATCCCAAGCTTTGCCATTATGTTTGAAGACAGTTAGCGAATCGGCCAAAAATGAATTCTGAAAAGTGCGATCTTTAACCTCACTCCAAATCTCATAAAAGATAGGTTTTTTCAAATCACGAAATGCGATTGTTATATGAGGGGCAAAGCCATTTTTTCTGTGTGTATCATTAAAAATTTGAAATTGCCTCATAAAGTTCGCAACCGATTTTTGTAGTTCATTGAGATCAAAATTATCCATTACGTTAATAAAAACTACCCTTGGTTCAAAACATCCAAAATCCTTAAGCTGAACAGTAAAGTTTTTTTGATTTTGTAAAAGTTGTGTTAATGCTGATAAAAAAAGATCTTCTTTACTGATAGCCAATTTGAAAGGCATTTGTAGCGTAATATGTGCTTTTGAACGAAAAGCGCCCTTGATCCCATATTTTTGATAAAACTCCTGTTTAATTCCATGAACTTCCCTTTCTAATGGATGAGGAGGGCAAATTCCTATAAAAAACATTGATTTTTCCATATATTTTTATTTCTATATTTTATAGTAATCATTCAATTTTAGGTAGATTTGAATCAAAATTTAATAATATGAAATGGATTTTCAGAAAATCGGGCTTCTATTTGGCACTTTTTGCATCAGTTTTTATTGGTGGTTGCTATTCTGAGCTGAGTGAATTGTCTGTTGAAGACATTAAATGGAGCCCAGAACTTGGGATTCCCTTGATTGATTCAAAGTTTACGCTTACGGAAATATTAGAATCAAATTCCAGCAGTATTGATTTTACGACTGATGCCAATAGGACAATTGTGATTTCCATTTCTGATGATAGTTTGTTTAGCCAATCCGCTTCAGAATATTACACTTTAAACAATACGTCCTTAAATGTTCCTCCTATCATTTTGACAGAAGAAGAAATTGATTTGTTCAATTCGAATGGTGAAGTAACGGTATTGCGAGAAGTAATGATTGATTATCCAAATCCGGCAAATTTAGATGAAATCGTAATTGACGCGGGTGAAGTTGCAATAGAAGTGGAAGAAGATTTTCCTGCCAATGTAGATTTATCATTTTCAATGGAAGATCCTAACGACAATTCTATATTGGATTATAATCAAAATTTTATTTATGATGGGTTTAACCCTATATCCACGGACCAAAGTGTAAATCAGTTTAACGATATTGCCTTTAGCTTTAATGGTGACCCTACTCAAGGACAAGTACAGCTTTCCTTTGAACTATCCCTTTCCAGAGTTAATCAAGATTTAGTTTTTGGAGTGAACAGTTTAGATGTAAATATTGGGTTTCAGGATATGGATTTTGGAGCACTTTACGGAGATTTAAGCTCTCAAAATATTAGTACTGAATCAAATACAGTTCAAACAGACTTTTTGGATGATAGTGAGCTATTAAATGATATAGAATATTATTTTGAGAATCCACAATTTAGAATAATGTTTTCTAATTCAATGGGGCTGCCGGTTCGTTTTGATGTAAATAATTTCACATCCTTTAAAAATGGGGAATCTACTGAAGAGCCAATAAACAATGCCATCGATTTAGAAGCTTCCGAAGAAGGCTCTGTTGCTGTATCAGAGGTGAACTTCGACAATGTATTTAAAAACCTAATTAATAATATGCCTGATTCGGTTAGCTTGCAAATTGATGGTTTAATTGACCCTAATGATATTCCTAATAATTTCGTAACAAGGGACTCGTACATTCAAGTGGGGTATGAAATTAATTTGCCTCTGGAATTTAGTTTAAGTGGTCTGGAAATCAATGAGACCGTTTCGTTGGAAGGCATCGATACCCAAGAGTTACAGTATGCTTTATTCAAGTTCACCTCTGAAAATTCTTTACCAATTGACCTAGACTTCACTGCAGATTTATTAGATGAAGATAGTACTGTTATAATGAATTTATTCGATGGTAAGTTTTTGGCAGGGGGCACGGAAGATCAACCAACGACTATTAATGATATTATAAGATTAGAGGATAATCCTAGTACTAGTTCAAACGAACTACAGGATTTGAAGGAAGTTAAAAGAGTTGGGATTAGGGCTACTGTCGCAACTACCAATAATGGTAGTAGTGTAGTTCGGATAACTTCCGATGCTTCAGTTCAATTTAATTTGGCGGTTCAGGCTAAATATAATGTAAACTTTTAATCCAGGGAATTATGAAAAAGATTATATATAGCTCATTATTGATATTGTTTATTTGGAATGGCAGCAAGGCTTTGGCACAATCTGATATGATTTCTTATGGACTTAACAAGACCTTGCCACAGGCGAATAATTTAAATCCTGCAATTTTACCTGACTACAAATTTTCCTTCGGTCTTCCTGGCTTGTCCGGATTTCATATTAATACGGCACAAAATTTTACAAACCTTGAACTGTTAAATACAAAAGATGAGGACGGTAGTCTAAATTCAAATAATATTCTTAGTGCTATAAAACGCAATAATAGGATTAGCTCGAACAATAATATTAATTTGTTTCACTTAGGAATACGAGGCTTAACTAGCTATACTGCAGTAAGCATTAATACTAGAACTACAGCTAGAGTTAGCCTCCCAAGAGAGTTCTTTCAGTTTGCGGTCTTAGGAAACGCTAGTGATGAATTGAAGGATGGGCTTCTTGATTTAAATAGATTTTCGACTAAATTAATGGGTTACACTGAGATAGGAGTATCTCACGGACGAGAGATTTTGGGAGGAAAAATGACGGCAGGAATAAGAATTAAATATTTAATTGGCCATGGATACGCTGATATTAAAAACTTTGATGCTAGATTAAGAACTTACGGGAATAAGGATTTTAGAGGGGATTCTCTCGCAATAGACGTCAATCAATTTGATATTAGAACTGCAGGGATTGCTGCTTCAGTTTCTGATGAAGATTTTGAAAGTGATGATATCAGAAGCTCTTTGCTTTCAAATGGTGGATTTGGATTGGATCTGGGAGCCACCTATGAATTCAGCAGGAAGATAAGATTTTTTGCTAGTCTGAATGATTTAGGATTTATTAATTGGAATAGCCAATATGCCACAAAATTAGCTGTCCCTTCATTTCAGTATAATTTTAGTGGGATCGATGTTGTTGAATTAATAAACGGAGAAGATATCTCAGTTATCAATGATTTTGATAGTGTTATAAATGATTTGGAAATAGCTGAAACCACAGATGAATCATTTGCAACATCCTTGACTGCGAGAATCTATGCAGGGGCGTCTTATCAATTAAGTAGAAGACAGACAGCTTCGGCTATATTGTATTCTGAATTATATAGAGGCACATTGATTCCAGCTTTTACGGGTATGTATAACTTTCAGGCAGGCACGTTCTTTAATTTTGCTTTTTCGGCAACTCTAATGAATGGTAGAGTAAACAATTTTGGGACAGGGGTGACATTGAATTTAGTACCATTCCAGATTGTCCTGGCAACCAACGATTTATTATCTATTGTAAACCCCATGCAAGGTAGAGCAGTTGATTTTAGATTTGGTATTAATCATACCTTTGGAAATGTAAATAAGGGCAAAACAAGGGCAAAAAAGAACAGTAAAAATACAATTGATACAATTGATTTGGGAATTGACTGATTTTTCAAAAAAAATCTACTAATTTGGAAAAAGTTAGAAGTATCTTATAAAAAAGGAAATAAAATCTAATTATTGATGATAGATAACATAAATGAAAACAAGATGGATTTAAATGTAAATTTCATCAAATCAGTACTAAGTCTATTTTCTGAAATGCAAGGAAATGGAATTTCGTTAGTCTATTTGGGAGAGTTCAACCATGAAATTACTAAGATGTTTACCTCTATGGCAGAATCAGATATGGAGCGTAAAAAGGAAGATAGATATGTTAAAAAGAGGGTTTACCACGTAATGGTAGAAACTCTGCAAAACATGAATAAGCATTCCGATGAGATTACTGATGCTCAAATTGGGAATGGTTTATTTGTGATTGGTAATAAAGAAGATATTTATTATGTAATCACTAGCAATAAAGTAGCAAGAGACAAGGTAGATGATTTAAGATCTGCTATTGATGAAGTAAATGCCGCCAGTGCTGATGAACTGAAAAAAATGTACATGCAACAGATTAAGCATGGTAAGCTTTCTGATAAGGGAGGAGCCGGTCTTGGTTTAATTGACATTGCGAGAAAAACAGGGGAGAAATTGGTTTATAAATTTTTACCTATCGATGAAGAATTTGATTTATTTATCTTGAAAGTGGAAATAAATGCAGATAAAATAAAAGATGTAAAAGGTAAATAAGCCTTTCATAGTATACTTTTCAATAGCCTTTCACTATACCGAAAGGCTTTTTTTATGTCTGTTTTTTTCAAAAAATGGAGCTAAGTGGAGTTTTCCGCATTGTTAGGCATTTGTAATGTTTAATAGATATTTATAAATATTATATTTGTTTTCTAAATTATTCAAAATTGCATTATGAGTTTTAATACAAATTTAAAAGTTGGAGTTTTAGGTGGAGGTCAATTAGGCAGAATGCTTTTACAAAGTGCCATCAATATCAATATTGACTTGAAGATGATGGATCCCGATCAACATGCTCCATGCTCAAATTTGGTAGCTGATTTTAGAGTTGGTGATTTAGAAGATTATGACTCGGTGTACGAATTTGGCAAAGAGTGTGATGTTTTGACTATTGAAATTGAGAAAGTCAATATCAAAGCAATGAAAAAGCTTCAATCTGAAGGTGTCAAGGTTTATCCTCAACCAGATATTATTGAAATGATCCAAGACAAAAGGGTTCAAAAGCAATTCTATAAAGACAACGGAATCCCGACTTCCCCATTCGTACTAACTGACAACAAAGCTGATTTAAAGGAGCATATTGAAAAACTGCCTGCAGTCCATAAAATTGGTAAAGGGGGCTACGATGGAAGAGGGGTACAAGTAATTAAATCTCAGGACGATATAGAAAAGGGCTTCGATGCCCCATCACTGCTAGAAGAATTTGTTCCATTCAAAAAGGAGCTGGCGGTAATTGTCAGTAGGAATGAGGATGGAGAAGTGAATTCATTTCCAGTGGTTGAGATGGTTTTTCACCCGGAACATAATTTAGTAGAATACTTGCTTTCACCTGCAATAATTGATAAACAGGAAGCAGAAAAGGCTAAAAACGTAGCAGTTGATATCATCAAGAAATTGAAAATGGTAGGGATTTTAGCCGTGGAAATGTTCTTAACCAATGATAATGAAATTTTGGTAAATGAAATCGCACCAAGACCTCACAATAGCGGACATCAAAGCATTGAAGGCAACTTTGTGTCGCAGTATGACCAGCACCTTAGAGCCATTTTGAATCTTCCGCTTGGTGATACTTCAACTAAAATCAGCTCTGCTATGGTAAATGTTTTGGGTGAAGACGGATTTACAGGAGATGCAATGTATGAGGGGATGGAAGATGTCATGAGAATATCAGGGGCATCGGTTCATCTATATGGTAAGAAATTAACTAAACCATTTAGAAAAATGGGACATGTTACCATTACTGATCCAAGCTTGACTTCACTAAAAAGAAAGATCGAAATCGTTAAATCAACATTAAAGGTAAAAGCATGAGTCAAAAAGGGAAAATAGCCATCATAATGGGTAGCCAGTCAGATTTGAAAGTAATGAGTGAGGCGGCTAAAGTTTTAGATGAATTGAACGTTAGCTATGAGCTAACAATTGTATCTGCACACAGAACTCCGGAAAGAATGATGGATTTTGCAAAGTCAGCTAAGGGCAATGGTTTTCATGCCATTATTGCTGGTGCAGGAGGGGCTGCTCACTTGCCTGGGATGGTTGCAGCCTACACTACCTTGCCAGTAATTGGCGTGCCAGTAAAATCAAGTAATTCCATTGATGGCTGGGATTCAGTACTTTCTATTTTACAAATGCCTGGCGGGGTACCAGTAGCAACTGTTGCATTAGATGGAGCAAAAAATGCTGGAATTTTAGCCGCTCAAATAGTATCTAATTTTGATGAAAATGTCTCTAAAAGCTTGGAGAGTTTTAAAAAGGAAATGAAAGATAAAGTATTGAAATCTGCAAATGATGTAGAAACTAATGGTTGGAAATCAGGAAAGATGGGATTTTAATTTAATATTTTAAGAGATAGGGAAGTAGATAGTGAATTCACTGTATTTCCCTAGTTCAGTTTCCAGATTGATTTTTCCGTTTAACCGATCTACTAGAGTTTTAACTATTGCCAATCCAAGTCCATTTGAACTTTCTCCTCCAGTTGGTTTTGCAGACAGCTTTTTGAATTTCTTAAAAAGGTTGTTTTTATCATCTTCAGTGAAGCCTGGTCCAAAATCTTTGACGCTAATCCAAAAGTTATTTTTAATAACTCCTGCTCGTAGGATAATTTCAGACTCTAAATTAGAAAATTTGATTGCATTGGAAATTAAATTTTCGAGTATCCGATTGATATAATTCCTATCAGTATTAACTTTCAAACCGGGCTCACATTCTATTTTGTATTCAATTTGTTTGTTGGTGAGCTCGATCAAAAAGTTTGAAAGGGTATCATCCAGTATCTTTTTCAACTCAAAGCTTTCAGATTTTAATTCTTCTTTATCTGTGACAATAGAATTAACATCCAGTAAATCATTGATTAGATACGCCCCGTGTTTAGCATTATTCCTAATCATACCCACATATTGACTTTGCTCTTCATTTAGTCCTGATAATCGTAATAATTCAGTTAAGCCTTTAATTCTATGGAAAGGGGCTTTCATATCGTGGGCAACCAAGCTCAAGAGAGAGTCTTTCTCATTATTCAAGTCATCTAATTCTTTGTTTCTAATAATTAACTCGTCATTTTGTGCCTTAATTTCTTTATTCTGAAGAGTAATCTTTTTTTGCTGGTCTTCTATTTTTATGTTCTTTGTCTGAAGAATTTGATTGAGTTTTCTTCTTCTGTTTGCTGTAATCCAAATGATAACTAATATAATGATGGCAAGTACAATAGTGGCGGTTAGTGCTATGTTGAAAGCTCTTTGATTTTGAATTACTTGTTTGTAGGTTTCTTCGTTCTTTTTTAATAGCTCATTTTCCTTTTCCTTTGCTTCCAAAGCTAATCTTCCTTCTAATCTTTCAATTTCACGAGCAGTATTAACGTTTTCGGTTTTTTCTTTCAATGTCGTATATCTTTTGAAGTAATCAAAAGCCTTTTCGGTTTCACCTTGCTTTTCAGAAATCATGGAAATGTAATAATAAGCTTCCTGTTCGTAGGTAATATCATTATTTGTAGCTAGCTGATTAACCTTGTCGAAGTATTTTAATGCTTGCTGATATTCATTTCTGTAATAATGTATTTCTCCTAGAAGCGAATAAACTTGAATAATTAGGTTGACATTTTTTGCCTTTGAAGCAAAATCGAGTGCTTCATTTGCATTGTTTAATGCAATTGCTAGCTGCCCTCTCTTTGTATTCATTTCTGCTATAGACAATTTTATTATGGCCAGATTTGCCTCATCATTTATTGTGGAAGCGACTTCATATGCTTCGGTAAAATATTTCAGGCTGTAATTGTAATTTTCCATTTGCCCATAAATACCAGCAATTTCTAGATAAATGGAGATGATGCCAGAAGGGTCATCAAAAATTTGACGGATTTCAGCAGTCTTTAAGGACATTTCCAATGCCTTTTCTAGATTGTTTTGAGATTGATACAATTCTGCTAAACTCTTGTACCCGTAGCTCATAGAAATGCTATCTTGTACTGCTTCGAATATTTCTAAAGCTCGAAAAAAATTATCATACGCAGCAACGTAGTTTCCTTGATTAAAATACAATCGTCCAATATTATTAAGAGAATAACCATATTGCAATGAATCACCATAGATTAGAGCTGAATCTTTAGCTTGCTGATAAAGTTCGAATGCTTTTATATTCTCACCTTCATAAAAATGACCGACTCCCTTAAAATTTAGAGATTTTACAACTTTTTCATTTAGTTCAGCACTTTTGGAGGCAATTTCAATTGCATTTTGACTATAGAGCAATGTGCTATCAGGATATGATTTTCTGAACTCCCAAGCTAATTGGTTATAAATATCTATTTTTTTCGAAGGGCCCGCTGAAGAAAGTGTGGACTTTAAGCTATCTATCATTGTCTGATTTTGCCCTTTCATAGAAAGAGGCAAAAAAATAAGTAAATATATTATTATGATAGTAGAGGTAAACTTCACTTTTAGCAATTGTTTATGTAAAATATGTTATTTCCACTGTAATTTTACAAAATGAATTTATCTTATCATTGGTTTAAATGAATTATTATTAATATAACTAAAATATGTCTTCTCACCATATCATAAGGGATGAACAAGAGCCCCCGGTATTAGTATTTGAATTATTTGATAATTGGAACGAGATTTCCGAATTGCTAGCATGGTCTCCTATTTTGCTGATTGATCCTCAGATGGAAGAGGTATTTAGTAGCAAGCAAACCAAGGTGGATGGATTTTTGGTAAGTCAGGAAGAGGAGGTTGACATAAGGGATGCTAAAAGTCTTGTTTACAATTCCTCAAATTTGGCTTGGAGCATTAATAAATGGGCTGAGGGCAAGAAATACACTGCTATTTACATATTTTGTGATTCAGATTTAATGAGCAAACTGATTGATGATAAAAAGGCAGTGAAGTTTTTGATCCCAATAATATTTTTTACTGACAACGGGAAATACACGCTAATTCCCAATTATAAGTTTAGGAAGTGGTATCCTAAGAATTATAAAATTGATATTCTAAATAATGATATAGTAGCTATTGAAAATTTAAGCAAGGATGGAAAAGGCTTTTACTTAGAAAAAGATGGATTTATTAAAATTGAAGTTGAAGGTGATTTTATCTTGATTAAAGAGAAGTGAAACAATGTTTTGCTTCACTTCTGACTGGCTTATCCATATATTTCGTTCAGTAGTCCAGCTAATCTAATTCCTGCTTTTTTAATTTGATCTTGAACTGTAGCCCAATTCTTATAGCTGTATTCATAGCCTAAATACATGTCTTCGGGTAAACTGTACACTTGACCTCTTAGATCCATTGCTTCTTGATACCAGACGTCTATTGTATTTTTCTGAAGAGTTTTAATTTCCTCTTTTGTAGTGATGTTTACAGCATCAGCAAGTTCTGTATAGCTAAATGCTTTGGAATCAATCATTTCGCTATCCCAAACTCTGTGAAGATTTGAGTTCTGCCCAAACCATTTGACCTTAACGGCATTTCCGCCAACGTCTTCACCATTTCCAACATGACAAGGCTGATGAATGTCGCCAACCAAATGAATTAACATCTTAAGTTTTTCTTGTTCACTTTTCGAATCTAAAGATCCAGTTTTTAACTCTTTTGTGATTTTCTCAATCATCATAATGATGTCCCCGTCCGGGCTCTTCTCAGTCTCATCATACGTCATTCCATCAGGAATAGTAACATAATGCCAAGGTTTAGCGTAATCCCAGCTGTCATCAGATTTGATATTGTCCATCCATACACTTGCTACAGCTATAGATTCTCCGCTTAAAATCTCGTTAATTCGCTTTTCTACCTTTCTTTTCAGATAAAAGGAAGCCACTTCTCCCACTGCCCTATGTCCAGTTTGCCCCCATGCCAAAGCTTGAGAAAATGTGAAAATGCTTAAAATGAAAGTACTTATTATTCTAATTTTCATATTTGTTAATTTTTTGTAAAGATAATCTTTTAGTATTATCAGAAAGTCATTTCTTTTCTCTTAATTTCTGTAGTTCTTGCCATTCATCACGTAATCTCGCAGCTTCGATAAAGTCCAAATCCTTCGCTGCTTTTTCCATTTTCTTTTTGGTAGCAGCAATCATTTTATCCAAAGCGGGCTTATCCATATACTGGACCACAGGATCTGCAGCAACTGAAGTTTCCTCTATACCAGCATAATATTTCTGTTGTGAAGTTTTTTTCGAATCAACCGCCACAGTTTGTCCCAGTATACTTTCTCTAGATTTAAATATTGTTTTGGGAGTAATTCCATGCTCTTCGTTATATGCTTTTTGGATTGCTCTTCTTCTGTTAGTTTCATCCATGGCTTGTTGCATCGAATCTGTAATTTTGTCGGCATACATGATGACCTTTCCTTTTTCATTTCGAGCTGCACGACCAATGGTTTGTACTAAAGAACGCTGATTTCTTAAAAATCCTTCTTTATCCGCATCTAATATAGCGACTAAAGAAACCTCTGGTAGATCAAGGCCTTCTCGTAATAAATTCACCCCAACTAGTACATCAAACTCACCTAAACGTAAATCTCTCAGGATTTCTACCCGATCCAAGGTGTCCACTTCCGAATGAATATATCTTGATTTAATGCCAGCTCTCCCCAGAAATTTATGTAGTTCTTCCGCCATTCGTTTGGTTAAAGTTGTGCATAAAACTCGCTCATTTAACTTCACCCGCTCATCAATTTCTTCCAACAAGTCATCAATTTGATTGCCGCTTGGACGGACATCAATTTCTGGGTCGAGTAATCCTGTTGGCCTAATTACTTGTTCAACCACTGTTCCTTCCGTTTTTCTTAACTCATATTCAGCAGGAGTGGCACTTACATAAACTGTCTGGCCGATTAAGTTTTCAAATTCATCAAATTTCAAGGGCCTATTGTCCATCGCAGAAGGTAATCTGTAGCCGTAATCTACAAGGTTTATTTTTCTGGCTCGATCTCCGCCATACATTGCCCTGACCTGTGGGACAGTTACATGACTCTCATCAATTACCATCAAAAAGTCATCAGGAAAATAATCCAAAAGGCAGAACGGCCTAGTGCCGGGAGTTCTCCTATCAAAATATCGAGAGTAATTTTCTACCCCAGAGCAGTAGCCCAATTCACGCATCATTTCTATGTCGAACTCAGTCCTTTCTTGCAGACGTTTTGCCTCCAAAAATCGGCCGTCTCTTTCAAAAAATTTCACCTGTTCCACCATATCGTCTTGAATTTCCTTGATGGCTTGGTGTAATACATCTTTACCTGTAACGAATAGATTAGCGGGGAAAATGCTAATAATTTTTTCATCTGAGATTTTCTTTCCGCTTTCAGGATCAATTCTTTGAATGGACTCTATTTCGTCTCCCCAGAACATAATTCTGTAGGCAAAGTCAGCATAAGCGACATAAATATCAACAGTATCTCCTTTTACCCTAAAGGTGCCTCTTTTGAACTCAGCCGTAGTTCTATTGTATAGGATATCTACAAAGGCAAAAAGCAATTGGTTGCGTGCAACCTTGTCACCTTCCTGTAAACGAATAATATTTTTGCCAAATTCATCGGGATTACCGATACCGTAAATGCAAGAAACAGAGGCTACAACAATCACATCCCTCCTACCCGACAGTAGTGAAGATGTTGCACTTAGCCTTAATTTTTCAATTTCTTCATTAATTGATAAATCTTTTTCGATATAAACATTACTGGAAGGAATAAAAGCTTCAGGCTGATAGTAGTCATAATAAGAAATAAAATATTCTACAGCATTTTCGGGGAAAAACTGCTTGAATTCACCGTAAAGTTGCGCAGCTAATGTTTTATTATGGCTTAAAACCAAGGTGGGTTTTTGAACTCGCTCCACTAAATTTGCTATAGTAAATGTTTTTCCAGAGCCAGTTACACCTAAAAGTACCTGATCTTGTTCCCCATCTTCAACTCCTTTTTGAAGTTCGGTTATTGCTTTTGGCTGATCACCGGTAGGTTGATATTCACTTATGATTTTAAAATCCATACTGCAAATAAACGATAAAGTTGAAAAATGTTTGAGAACAAATAGAAATAGATTTAATCCACAGATACAGATTTTTATTTTAGTAGATTTATTAATCAAAAGGTGATTTTGGATTTGCTATGTAACAAATATCACAGATAGTAATCACTGACATAAGATAAACGATTTCAGCTAATCAATTTACAGCTTTGGACGTTATTATAACAAGCAAAAAAATTAAGAATAATGAATTACTATCATTCGAAAATATTAAAAGATAAAGATTTCAATACAGTAAGAAGTGAAGTGGAATCAGCCTTGAAAGAAGAAGGTTTTGGAGTTTTAACTGAAATAGATTTTAAAGCTACCATGAAGATAAAATTAGATAAGGATTATTTGCCTCATGTAATTTTAGGAGCTTGTAATCCAACCTATGCGGATAAAGTAGTATCTATTGAGCCTCACATTAGTACAATGCTACCTTGTAATGTCACTATAAGGGAAATGGAAGATGGTAATATAGAAGTGACAGCAATTGATCCTGCTTCTGCAATGGCAGTGGTGGAAAATGAGGAACTTGTTCAACATGCCAAAGAAGTAAACAACATGCTTAAGAATGTATTAGAAGCAATTTAAACTCAATTTAAATGGGTAGTTAATTGCTACCCATTCAATCAAATTCATCTTCAATATCACCCACAATGGTTTCCACTAGATTCTCTAATGTGATCATTCCAATTATTTTTCCAGCCTCTGATTTTACCATTGATATATGAAATCGATTTTCATTCATACTTTTCAACAAGTTGATGATAGGGGTATTTTCATTAATAAAAATCACCGGCCTGATAAACTCTGTCAAGCGGTTTTCGGAGCTCTCTTTTTCATTTAAAGCAATTTCCTTAAAATTTATATACCCATATACTCCTTCAATAGAATCTGTCCTACTGATTGGGTAGCGCGTATGCTTATGTTTTAAAGCCACATTAAAATATCGGTCAAAACTAACATTTTCCTCAAAAAAAATGATTTGATCTACAGGAAGCATGATTTCTCTAACAAACCGTTTTTTTAAGGTAGAGGTATTGATGATGATACTTTCCTGATCGGTGTCAATTATTTTTTCCATTTTAGCCATTCTGGCAATGGTCCGAATGTCATCAAGGCTGTATGGATTACTCTTCTTTCTTTTGCCTACTAATAATCTGGTGAAGGCCTGAGTGATGACAATGAAGGGATGAAGAATTTTTATAATGAGTTGCAGAGGCCATGCCATCTTCCGTGAAATAGCGTTTGATTTATTAACACCTATTACCTTTGGAATAATTTCAGTTCCAAAAAGAATCACGATGGT
Source organism: Marivirga harenae (assembly GCF_030534335.1). Classification (GTDB taxonomy): domain Bacteria; phylum Bacteroidota; class Bacteroidia; order Cytophagales; family Cyclobacteriaceae; genus Marivirga; species Marivirga harenae. The sequence continues at coordinate 1,564,068 of NZ_CP130565.1, forward strand.
AAAAATTACTGAAAAGATCCAAATGTATTTTTCTCCATAAATCGCGTCAAATGCACTTCCCGCTATGGTGGCACCTCCCGTGTGGGCAATCGTATTTAAGATTAGTATGGCGGAAATAGGCCTGTCAATATTGGATTTGAGCTTATGCATGATCTTGGCATAGCTAAGTCCTTTTTCTTTATCAGTTTCAATTTTGACTTTGTCGACACTCAATAAAACTGCCTCAGCCATTGAACATAAAAAAGACACGAATACTGCTACAAATGTGCTTAATACGAATATAAGCATGATGATTTAGTTTATTCTTGAAGCGAAGTTCCAGTCTAGTTCTTTGTGAATACCCTAACCCTTTTGATTCGCTTTTGGTCTACTGCTACTACAGTAAAAGTGAAGTTTTTGAATTTAATTTTCTCGCCAGTTCGCGGCAACTTGCTATTTAATTCTAATAGCAACCCGCCTAATGACTCACTTTCTCCTTTGACTTCCTCAAAAACGCTGGCTTCCTCATTAATTATCTTACAAAAATCGTTAAGAGAAGTTCTGCCTTCAAAAATATAGGTGTATTCATCAAGTTTATTATAGGCCACATCGATGTCTTCATCAAATTCATCATTGATTTCTCCAACAATTTCTTCAATTACGTCTTCTAATGTAATGAGTCCAGAAGTACCCCCATATTCATCTACCACTATTGCCATGTGAACCCTTTTTTCTTGAAAATCTTTTAAAAGACTATCGACCTTTTTTGATTCTGGCACAAAATAACCCGTTCTAAGTAAAGTTTGCCATTCGAAGTTGTCTTCTTTATCAATATATGGCAATAAGTCCTTAACATACAAAATACCCTCTATTTTGTCAATGGTGTCTCGGTAAACAGGTATTCTACTAAACCCATTTTTATTGATTTGATCCATCAACATGTGATAATCATCTTCGATATCAAAAGCGGTGATATCCAAACGAGATTTCATTACCTGCCGGACGGAAAGTGTTCCGAAGTTCACTATACCTTTTAAGATGCCTTTTTCTTCTTCCGTGGTGTCTTTGTCCGCAGTGATTTCTAATGCCTGGTGCAATTCATCAATAGAAACGCTGAATCCCTTTTGTTCTACTCTTTTTTCAATGATATTACTCAAACTCATTAGTGGAATAGACAATGGGCTAAAGATTTTTGCAGAAAAGTTCAGAGGCAATGACATTCTCGAAGCAAAACTTAAATTGTTTTGGTTGGCGTATACTTTGGGAACAATCTCTCCATAGAAAACAATCAGGAAGGTGACGACTGCGGTTAAGGTTACAACCAACAATCCTTCAGTTTCTTTTGTGCCTACAATTTCCCAAGTCACATAAGTGGAAAGAGTAACAATACCAACGTTAATAAAATTATTTAGAATTAAGATAGTCGCCAGTAATTTTTTGGGATTCTTTAGCAATTCCAAAATGGTTTGTTCTTTTGGTTGGTTACTGGTTTTGCATTTTGCCAAATCATCATGCGATAAGGAGAAAAAAGCTACTTCAGAGCCAGAAACAAGTGCTGACATAAAAAGTAAAAACATCATCAATATAGCATTGATGATGTAAAACCAGTGATTGCCTGTTTCGGCTATGCTTGCTAATAAAAATATACTAGGGGAAGGGTCTTCCAATTTTTATGATTATTTAAATTAAAATGGTAAATCGTCCATTTCGCTATTTGTATCTGGGGTTTGGCTCTGCGCTGGCGCTGGTTGATTATTTGATTGATAATCAGTTGAACCTCCAGAACCTTGGCTTTCACCGCCTTTAGAATCCAACATTGTCATTTGATCACCCACTACTTCAGTTGTATATCGGGTAACCCCTTCTTTTTCCCAAGATCGAGTTCGAAGTTTTCCTTCAATGTAAACCATTTTTCCTTTTTGCAGGTACTTTTCTGCTATTTCTGCTAAACCTCTCCAAAGAACGATATTGTGCCACTCAGTTTGCTCAACTTTGTTTCCGTTTTTGTCTTTGTACGTTTCAGATGTTGCAATTGGGAAATTAGCAACGGCAGCACCGCTTTCTAAATGTCTAACATCTGGGTCTTTTCCTAATCTTCCTACAAGAATTACTTTGTTTACTCCTGACATAGTTTAAAAAGTTTTAGTTCAAAATTACTGTTAATAGTTGAGGTTTACCGATAATGTGTGGAAAATAATTTCCAGTACCTGTAAACTTCAAAGATAAATTTACCTAAATATTTTTGCTTGTCAAATAATTCGTGATCAATCTGGGTTTTGGTAATTCCTCAACTTGTTGTCTTGTGTAGTACTCCAAGCCTGTCTCTTTCAATACATTGTGGTTTGGATTTTTTAACTGAATAAATACTGCTTGCAGTCGTTGGTGAGAAAGAATATGAGTGACCGGCTCTGAAATATCAGTCACTTCGGCATGAACGAATTTTTCTGTTACTTTTTCTAATACTTCTTCAGGTGTAAGTGCATTTTCACTTTCAAATAGGTCAAAATCAAATAAACCTTGCCAAATATCATTTGCCCCTCTTTTCTTCATGGCTAGTTTTTCTCCGTTTTGCCAAATCAAATAGTACAGAAATCTATTTTTGACCTTAATTTTCTTCTTCTTAACTGGTAGATCAGCTTGTTTTCCATGAATTCTTGCCAGGCATTCCTGATTAAGCGGACAAATCTCACAACGAGGCGTTTTAGGTTTGCACACCAATGCGCCCAATTCCATTAATGCTTGATTAAAAGAAGCGGGGTTTTCCGTAGGGATTAGAGAATTGGCAATATCAAAAAATTTGGAAAATGTGCTGGCTTGGGCTATATCATCTGAAACATCAAAGAAACGGGCGAGTACCCTAAACACATTGCCATCTACAACTGGAACTACTTGATCAAAGGCAAATGAAGCGATGGCTGCTCCTGTGTATTTTCCTACACCTTTTAATGTAAGTAATTCTTTGTAGGAGTTAGGAAATTCTCCACCATAATCTCTCACCACTGATTTAGCACATTCGTGAAGATTTCTTGCTCTGGAATAATATCCAAGCCCTTGCCATAATCTCATTACTTCATCGTCAGTCGCATTTGCTAGATCATATACTGTGGGGTAATGACTAATAAAATTATCATAATAGGGTAAGCCCTGATTCACCCGGGTCTGTTGAAGTATTATTTCTGAGAGCCAAATTTTGTAAGGGTCAGAGGTGTCCCGCCAAGGCAGGTCTCTCTTGTTGATTTTATACCAGTCTATAATAAGATTTGAGAAGCGTTGAGACATAATGGATGCAAATATGAGTATTCTTAAATAAAAAGATGAAAGATTATCATGATGATATTAAATTGAACGCATCAGTCCATGGGGGTGTATTGAAAAGTAACTGTCTGATTTTCAATCCTAAATGGCGATTTTTATGAGTGATTTAATTTTTATGACTTATATATTTTGTATTTTGCATAAATTGTTGAAAATTAAAAAGTTAAACATCAAATCTCGAAATAGATCTTACATATCTTTAAAAGATTTTACTTTTAAATTCAAAAATGTAGGGTTACCTTTGCAGACCCAAAATGGAAAGGGAAAATTTTTTAATAATTTTAAAATATAAAGACGCGTGACTAAAGCAGACGTTATATCAGAAATTTCTGAAAAAACAGGTATAGACAAGGCAGATGTAACTGCAACAGTAGAAGCATTTTTCTCTGTAGTGAAGGATTCAATGGCTGATGGTGAAAACATTTATGTCAGAGGCTTTGGAAGTTTTGTTAATAAGAAAAGAGCTAAAAAAATTGCTCGAAACATTTCAAAAAATACAGCTATTGTGATTGATGAGCATTATGTACCTAGTTTTAAACCATCTAAAGTTTTTGTAGAAAAAATCAAAAGCTCAAACAAAATCACCGAAGAAGTTTAAATTCAAATATGCTAAAATCCCGAATCATATTATTTGTTGTGGCCATTGCTTTGGTCGCTGTATTTTTCAGCCTTCCCAAGGTGGTGGTTGACAATGAAAATGATAGTATTGATGGGAGATCGGAGCCTATAGAAACTAATTCATCAACAAATGGCAATTCAACTGAATCGTCCACTGCAACTATGTCGGGTTCTCATGGAGGGAATATCCCAGCGGATGTAAAAAGAGACATAGAGCGACTAAGAAATAGTTTTATGGTTGCTGAAAGTCAGGAAAATAGTGTTATATTTGCAGATTCTTTAGCTAGTATGTTCAAAGAGCTTAATAGGCTTGATAGCGCAGCTAAATATGTAGAATTATCTACAGAGGATAATGAAATAATAGGAAATGCCTATTATGAAGCTTTCAGCTTTGCAGCTGATGTTGATAAAGCAAAAGGATTAGCAGTGAAAACTAGAGAGTATTTACAGAAAGTTCTGGATAATAATCCCTCTAATAACAGTGCTAAAATTAAATTGGCGATGACTTATGTGTCTTCTGAAAATCCTATGAAAGGAATCTCCATGCTATTAGAAGTGGTGGAAGAAGATCCATACAATGAAGAGGCATTGTTTAATTTAGGTATCCTTTCAATTCAATCAGGTCAGTTTAATAAGGCGATTGAACGGTTTGAAAAGTTATTAAAAAACCATCCTGAAAATATTCAAGCTGAGTTCTATTTAGCATTGAGCTTTATGAATAACGGTCAGAAGGCAAAAGCCAGAACGCTATTTTCAGAAATTAAAAATAAAAGTAATGACGAGCAGTTGTTAGCAGCTGTGGATAGTTACTTAAATGAATTAAAATAAAATTGTTTAACAAAAAATTTAAAAGTTATGCCTTGCGGTAAAAAAAGAAAAAGACATAAGATTTCAACTCATAAGAGAAAGAAAAGACTAAGAAAAAACAGACACAAGACTAAGAAGTAATTAATTACTTCTTAGTTGTCTTTTATATAAGACATTTTTTTAGTTTTCACTTAAACTTATTGAGCTTTGAGCAATGAATTAATTATTAATTCAACTCAAAATGGCAGTCGTATTGCCCTTCTAAATGATAGGAATCTCATAGAGATTCATTATGACAATAAAGAAGAGCAGTTTAGTGTTGGTGATATTTATTTGGGAAACGTCCGGAAAGTTATGCAAGGCTTAAATGCCGCATTTGTGGATGTAGGTTATGAAAAAGATGCTTTTTTGCATTACCATGACCTTGGACCTAAAGTGAATTCACTTTTAAAGTATACTAAATTTGCCACTACTCGTAATAACACCTCATATAAATTAAGTAAGTTCAAATTAGAGCCAGAGATTGATAAATTAGGAAAGATCTCACAAGTGCTCTCTAAGAACAAGCAGGTGTTGGTTCAGGTTATAAAAGAACCTATTTCTACGAAAGGGCCAAGACTATCATGCGAGTTGTCACTAGCAGGAAGGTATTTGGTACTAGTACCATTTGCCAATGGAATAAGCATATCCAAAAAGATATCAACTAGTGAGGAACGGAAGAGACTTACAAGGTTGATATCATCAATTAAACCAGAGAATTTTGGTGTAATCATCCGAACTGTTGCCGAAGGTAAAGAGGTAGCAGAATTAGATACTGATCTAAGGAATTTATTAGATACTTGGGAAAACGGAGTTAAGAAGCTCAAAGATGCCAAGCCGAAGGATAAAATCATAGGTGAGGTAGGTAGAGCATCTTCTATTTTGAGGGATATGATGAATGAAACTTTCGACAACATTCATGTTGATGATGAAGAAACTTTCAAGGAAATTCAGACCTATATCCAGAAGATAGACCCCAGTAAGGAAAAAATTCTAAAGCTTTATTCTGGAAAAAATAAGATTTTCGAGCATTTTGGTATCGAAAGGCAATTAAAATCACTATTTGGGCAGTCTGTTAATATTAAAGGTGGTGGTTATTTAATAATTGAGCACACTGAGGCTTTACATGTAGTAGATGTCAATAGTGGTAATAAATCCAATAATGAGGAAAGCCAAGAAGACACTGCCCTAAATACTAATTTAGAGGCAGCTAAGGAGGTAGCTCGGCAGTTACGTTTAAGAGATATGGGCGGGATAATAGTTGTTGATTTTATCGACATGAAAAATCCTGATAACAAGAAACTTCTTTTCAAAAGGATGAAGGAGTTTATGGAAACCGATCGTTCTAAACATACTGTATTGCCTTTGTCAAAATTTGGTTTGATGCAGATTACTCGTCAACGGGTAAGGCCGGAATTGAATATTGTTACGAAGGAAACTTGTCCTACATGCAATGGAACAGGTAAAATTACAGCTTCAATATTGGTAACAGATAAAATTGAGCAGGATTTGGATTATTTGCTTACTAAGCAAAATGAAAAGTCTTTAAGTCTAGCAGTTCATCCGTTCCTATACTCATATTATACAAAAGGTTTAATATCTCTACGTGTAAAATGGTTTTTTAAATATGGTAAATGGATTAAACTTGTTCAAGATAGTTCGCTAGCCTTAACGGAATATCATTTTATGAATGTCAATCAGGAGCTGATAGAAATGTCATAAAAACATTAATTTGTATTATATCTATAGCCCATATCTTTTTAGGAAGTATGGGCTATTTTTGCTTAGCTGTATATAGAAGCAAAAAAGCCATTAGTCTAAGACATTTTTCGGCTTCATGAAATTTATCTAAATTTATGGTGATTTGTATTTTTATAACATATATCATACTGACTTAAGGAAACTCAGCATTAGTGTTAGGTTTATGAAATGGATGCTGTTAGTTATTTTTTTTCTGCTAGCCTCCCTATCTGCCTTTTCAAATCAAAGTTCAGACTCCAGTTCTGCATTGGCGGTCAAAAAATCAGCTACCCAGCTTACAGATTCTATACTATTTCATAATTTTGACGGGTCAAATTACAGAGCCAGTTCTTTTAACAATATGGCTGTTACTGATGAAGATGGTATTGTTTATTTCGGCAATGAGAATGGCCTGCTTGAATTTGATGGAACGCATTGGCAACTTTATAAAACTCCAAATTTTACTCCTGTTACCTATCTTAAAATCATAGAAGATAAAATTTATACATTTGGAAATGAAGATCTGGGCTATTTCCAACGTAGTAGTTCAGGCAATCTGATTTACCATTCTTTAAACGATAAGCGGCCTGATGATAAAGAGATTCCCTTCGTTTGGAATATACTGCAGAAAAACGGATCTACTTATTTCAGTCTTGATAGTTCTTTATTAAAATGGGATGGTGAGATTTTGTCAAGAATAAATTTAGGAGCCAGTATAACATCATATAAAGTAAAAGATGATATACTAATTTCAATATATGGTAAAGATCAGGGTGGTTTAGCGCTTCTTGAAGATGATACCATTGCTTATGTAAATCAGGAGTTTAGATTTGAAGATGATTATGTGTGGGAAGTCCTGGAGCAGGAAGAAGACAATTGGTTATTTTTTACATCTGAAAATGGTGTTTACAAATACAATGCTGAAACATATGAGACTACCCCATTTGAAAGTGAAATTTCAAACTTCTACAAAGCAGATAGTACCTTTTTATATTGGGCAGATAAAATATCCGATTCCTTATATATTACTTCAAGTTGGGAAAATGGAATGCAGCTTTTTGACTCTGGCGGACGGATATTGAAGAAGTTAACAACCAGGAACGGGCTATTTTCCAATTTCATATCCCATCCAGAAATCGATAGAAGGCATAATTTGTGGGTAACGAGTGGTCTTGGTATACAATATCTGGAATTCTACAAACCCAAGGAAGAACTAGATTTCCAGCCTTTGGCGAAGATTAGATATATTAGAGTTGGGGATAGCACGCTCTATGTTCGCGATAGTAGTCACCGCATGGAATTCAACTTGGCTGATTTTAAATCGGTTGATTTTTATTTTTCCGCACCAGGGTTTTTTGAAAAGGACCTGCAGTTTTCATACTATTTGGAAGGCTTTGACGAAGAATGGTCAGAATGGACTACGAATTCCAGGAAAGAGTACACTAATTTACCGGGGGGAGAATATACAATTCATTTAAAAGCAAAGCACTCAACACTAGACCATCTTCAATTTGCTCCATTTCATTTTGATTTAATAATTCCTAAACCTTGGTATAGATACACTATCTCTTATGTCGTCTTTATACTTATTATTGGGCTCCTAATAGTTGGTTTTATTCGTTTTAGGACTCACAGACTGAGCGTACTGAATAAAAAATTGGAGGAGACTGTTAAAGAAAGGACTGCCGAATTGAGATCCCAAAAAGAAAGATTAAAAGAAGCCAATGAAGAATTAAAAACTATTAATAATGAACTTGATAATTTTGTTTATCGTTCTTCTCATGATTTAGTAGCCCCTCTCAAATCTCTACGTGGATTAATTTCAGTTGCTGGGATGTCAAATAATCCTGATCAAATTAAGGATTATTTCCAATTGATGAATATTAGCATCAATAAACTAGAAGAATTTATTAGGAGTATAATGGATTTTTCTACTAACACTAAAAAACCATTGGAGATAAGAGAAATCCGGATGGATGTAGTTATAGACAGCATAGTAGAGGATTTGAAATTTTACGAAAATGCCGAAAAGGTGGAGCTAATCAGGGCCTACGATTCAGAGTTCAAAATAAAAACTGACGCTAAAAGACTTAATATAGTATTAAGTAATCTGGTGACTAATGCTTTAAAATATCATGACTTTAAGAAAGATGAACCACCTTATATTAAGGTCTCCGCAAAGGTCGAAAATAATTCTTATTTGATCGAAGTTGAAGACAATGGTTCTGGAATCCCTGAAGAATATCAAGGGAAAATATTCAATATGTTTTTTAGAGCACATCAAGGAATTGAAGGGTCAGGACTAGGTTTGTATATTGTTAGGGATACATTAAACGTTTTAAAAGGCACGGTTGATTTTACATCTAAAGTTCGAAAAGGAACTACCTTTAAAGTGGTACTTCCTGTGATCACTTGAATTTAGTTTTCTTCATCCAGCTCTAGCAGATTTTTCAAGTTGAATATCACGTTATCTAATTCCATCGCACTTGTTTTCAAATGGTTCAAAACTATCGGATCAATTTTCCCATCTTTTGTGAGTTCAATTACATTTATAAGGCCTAAAACGTTAGCAACAGGAGCACGCAATTTATGTGAATTATAATAGGTGAATTCAGCAATTTGTCTATTTCTTTCGTTCAATTTTTGGGTTCTTTCCATCACTCTCTGTTCTAAATTATTGTTGAGGTTATGAAGTTCTTTATTTAATCTGGCTAGCTCTAGAGATTTAGAGGAAATCTTCTTTTGCTTTTGTTCGATCTCCTCTTTCTGTTGTTTTAATTTAAAATGTGCACTTTTGAGTTGAGTACTCTTATTTCGCAAATAAATGATCAACACGATGGAGATGATAAGAGCTGCAATTAGTAAAATTAGAAATTGTGTCCTATTCTCAATTTTATTAGCAAGTTGCGATTTTTCTAATGCTATTTTATAGCTTTCTTTTTCCTTTTGTGCTAAACCATACTGAATACTGAGTTTATTGATTTCTGCTCTTGATTCAGAGCTGAAAATAGAATCTTGAATTTTCAAGTATTTATTAAAATAGTAAACCAAAGAATCTTTACTCCCTTGGATTGTGAAAAGATCGATTTTAGCTTGAAAAGCTTTTAGTAAAAGGTCTAAAGAATTGATTTTTAAGGCAAGTGTTTCAGCATCTTTCAAATACTGCTTAGCCATTGAGTAATTCCCTTGTTTAATATCTACTTGAGCAAGTTCAATCTTACTTTCAACAAAACCTCTAGCATAGTTTATTTCGGACCAATAAATTAAACTTTGATGCAGGAAAAATTTGGCTGAATCATTTCGCCCTATTTTCCGATAAGTAATTCCTTTATATAGGGTTGTAAATCCTTTCGATTGTTCACTGACACTATCTTTTTGCAATATTTGATCTAGATAGTAATTGGCACTATCATAGTTTTCCTGTAACATAAAAAGCTGCCCTAAATTCACTAATATTAATTCAGGAGAAAATTCTTCAACTTCATCTAATTTGGCTAATGCTGACTTAATAAATCTGGCAGATTGGACATAGTCTTTTTGCTTTTTGTATGTCTCTCCAATATTATTGAGTGTTTTTACAACTTCTATTTTATTATCAAACTCTTCAAATAGTTTTAAAGACTCAAAGTAAGCAGTCAATGCCGCATCATAAATTCCTTGCAGCCAGTAGTAGGTGCCCTTTTTACTAAGAATATAAGCTTTGCCATTTTTATTTTCTTCGGAATCTAATTTGTTTTCTAACAAAGTAACATAGTACAATGCATCTGTGGGAGAACGCGAATACAATTTGGAAGTCAGGTCTAAGTATTCCAATACACTTTCCTCGCTGTTGAATTCAGTTGCTAAAAGCTGATCATCTAGTAATGATTGAATGGAGTCAGACTGAATAGCAAAGGCCGAGTAAAAGAATGTACACAACGTAAGGGGCAATATGATTTTAAACCATTGGCTGTTCATATAATTTTATAACCAATAATTTAGTCAAAAAAAGTCTAACGTTTGGAATGTTGAGTAAATCTAATTTTTCAAAACCAAAGATTTTAAGGTATCTATCCATTCTTTGTTATCATTTAGACTCTCAACCAAATCCCATCTTTCACCTCCAGCTTCCTCGAATTCTTCCTTGAATTCTTCGCCAACCTCTATGGTGGTCTCCAGGCAGTCTGAAACAAAGGCTGGAGAAAAAGCCAAGATTGATTTTTTGCCTTCTTTGGCTAAGTCTTTTAACACATCATCCGTGTAAGGCCTAATCCACGGATCATTTCCTAACCTACTCTGGAAGGTGACGGTGAATTTTTCTTCTGGTAAATTTAATTCACCTGCAATAAGTCTTGCGGTTTGGAAACACTGCGCTCTATAGCAAAATCTATTTTTGTCATGATATGCATTGCAGCAACTCCCTAATTTACAGTAATTGTCAACCGAACCTTTTCTAATTTGGCGTTCAGGTAAGCCATGAAAACTGAAAATCACATGATCATAATCATGCTGTTCCATATGTTTTTTACCTAAAGCTGCAAATGTTTTATAAAAACCTGGCTCTTCTACAAAAGTGCTAATAAAGTTAATTTGTGGAATAATTTGCCAATCTTGAACAATTTCCATGACCTTATCGTGAACTGATCCACTAGTTGCCGAAGCATATTGTGGAAACATTGGTACCACAATTATTTTGGCTACTTTATGATTTCTTAGTTCTTCCAAAGCACTTTTTATGCTAGGGGATTGATAGCGCATTCCCAAAGCAACAACATAGTCATCATCCAATTCGCTTTGAAGTAAATCACGAACATCTTCCCCATAAAATTTCAGTGGAGAACCGCGTTCCACCCAAAGTTTGCGGTATTCTTTGGCTGATTTTGGCGCTCTAAATGGCGAAATGATCAAGTTTACTAACATCCAACGCAATAGAAAAGGAATATCTATCACTCTTTTATCCATTAGAAATTCCCTTAAATATTTTCTTACATCTCCTGTCTTTGTAGAATCGGGTGTTCCCAGATTTACTAATAAAACGCCTGTCTTTCCTTGATTTACTTTTTTCATATTGGGTTGAATAACCTAAAGTGTCCTTTGTATGTTTCTTAAATACGCGAAAATTTATTAAAGTGGTATTTCCTGTTCTAATGTGCGTGAGAGTTGTACTTAGGAAAGGCCTAGATTTCTCTTTTGTTTTTCGAGAGAGGCTTTTAATTCGTCCTCATTTTTTTGAAGCTTATTAATTAAAGATTTCTTCAACTGTTTTTGATACTTTTTCAAGTCATCTAATCCCCCTTCTCCAGTACCTTGGATCTTTCCTTCTATATTTTCCAGTTGATCATTTAACGTTACTTTTTCCTTTTGTAAAGCCGCAAGATTCTGATAAATTTCGCTTATATCAAATGCAAATTTGATAATTTTTGTGATCTCATCATTTTGGTTCCTTAAAACTGTGTAAGTCCCTTTGACATGAATTTTTCTACCATTTTTCGTGTACCGATCGAAAATACCACTTTGAATTTCTCCAGTTCTTAGATTGTCCCAGAAGCTATGATATTCTTCAGAATTGGCATACTCATTACTTACAAATATTCGATGGTGTCTGCCCTTTATTTCATCAATAGAATTATATCCAAACAATTTAATAAAAGTTTCATCAGCTGTAATTATTTCACCAGATGGTGTAAACTCAACGTAGGCCAGTCCACTTTTTTCCATTGCCGTTAGTCGCTCATTATTTTCTTTTTGTGAGCGTTCCATCTCTTCCTGAGTTGCTTGCAACTCTTCCATGTTTTGGCGCATTTCCTCTTCTTGAGCCCGCATTTCTTCAGTCATTTGCTGCGAGTCTTCTAGCAGCCTATTTGTCCTCTCATTAATTTTTACTGATTGAACTGACGAGGCAATATTTTCTCCTACGTCCTCTATAAATTTCCTTTCATTTTCAGTGAACTCTGTAAAAGTACCAATTTCAATTACTCCATAAACTATATTGTTGGCTATTAAGGGGACTATGAAAATACTATTTGGTGTCGCTTTTCCCAAACCAGAAGTGATGGTGATATAGTTTTTAGGCAGTTCTTTCATGTAAATAGATTGTTTCTCTAAATACACTTGCCCAACTAGACCTTGTCCTGGCTGGATTGTCTTTTCTATAAATTTCTTCCTATCATAGGCATAGGTGGCTGTTAAATGTAAAGACTCTTCTCCATTTTCGTCTTCATCCACAATGAAAATGCTACCCTGATTGGCATTTAAGTACTTGACCATAAATGTGATGACATGGTTGCTTAATTCGGCAATATTATTGTTAAATTTTCTTAAAATGTCACCGAATTCTGCAGAGCCTTTATTGGTCCAATTTCTGATTCTAGCTTCCTCAGATACATTTTTTAGACTATCCCGCATTTCTGCCAAGGAAGTACCTATATCTCCCTGATTATTAAATACAGAAATATCACTATCAAAACTTCCTTTTCCGACTTCTAAAGCAAAATCCTTTACATTTGCCAAGTTGCTTGATAAGGTGTGAATTTCTTCCAATATGATGTCCAGTTCATCATTTGTATGGGCTTTGGTTTCAGGAATATTCCCTTCGCTAAGAATTTTAACCTCGTCTTGCAGGGTGTCAATACTGCTTTTTATTTGCTTCCGGGCAAAGCGATAAAGAATGAAGCATAATATTATAGCAACAATTACAATGGTGGTTTCAACTATTACAAATCTGTCACGAGCTGCAAAAATTTGTTCTCCAATTTCTAAAGATTGTTTTTCTAGGTTAGAACACAAAACACCTGCTCTCTCATCAAATTCATCGCTCAAAGCTTTTAGATTTTCTTCATATAAAAGCCCATTTGGATTACTATTTGAACTCTGATTATTCAACTCATCATCAATCCAATTTTGTAAATCATTAGTACCGTAAATCGTATCACCTTCCATATTTGGATAATTGAATAACGATAGACTAACATCCCCTCCTCCAAACTGAGCATTATTCAATACTTCTTGTTGATTTTTCTTAATTCTTTCAGCCAGCCTACTCAGCTTTTCGTAAATAATGATGTTTTCAGGATTGTTCCAATGTGTTTTTAGCGAATCAATACTGTCTTTAGCTGATTGAATTTCCTTGTTCCAAATATCAGTGATTTCCTTTTTCAGTTGTTCATTACCCGAAAGCAAATAATTTTGTACAGTAATATTGGAATGTCGAACTCCACTTTTCATTGCATCTACATACATCCGGGAGGGCTGTTTATTTTCCAAAACATCATTGCCCATTTTCATGATATTGGCGATTTGTGAAAGCGTTATAAAAACCACAATAACGATCAACATCGCCATACTGCCATAGCCAATAATCATTCGACTTTTTATGGAATTGAAATTTATTTTTTTCATAGTGCTTTCCCTACCGTTTTCCAAAGTTCAATTTATCTCATATCAACCTAATTAAAAAGCTTCAAACATAAATTTTGATCAATCGGTTATAATGACTCATGAAAATTCTTGCGAAATGTATAAAAAGCACCGAAAATCACTAATTTGGTTTAGAAGAAATCTCAGACTGGAAGATAATCAAGCACTTTGGGAAGGAATTCAAAATTCTGGGTCTTATTTATTGCTGTATATTTTTGATGAAAAGGATTGGGAAGATAATCCATTGGGAATGAGGCGATCTTCGGATTTGAAATTAAATTTTATTTGGCAATCAGTCTTAGATTTAAAGCAAAACATTGAGAGAAAAGGAGGGCAGTTAGTAATTCGAAAAGGTAATGCTATTAAAATTATTGAAGAGTTTTTATCCGAAAGTAAATTTGATGCACTTTATGCTCCTAAGGAAGCTGGAACAGAGGAAGCGCAAGTAGAAAAATCTATTGAGGAGTTGTGCATCAGAAGCAAGTTAGAAGTTAATTTTTACGCTCAAACAACGCTTTTTCATGAAGACGATATCCCTTGGCCTATCAATAAATTACCAAATATTTTCACGCAATTCAGAAAGGAAAATGAAAAGCAAACGGAAGTTCGAGAGTTGTTTGCTACGCCTGATGATTTGTCAGCCTCAGTCAAGTTGATAGACGATTTTCAATACGCTAACTTAGGAATTATTGAGACTGAAATAGACGAAAAATCTGTATTAAACTTTGAGGGTGGAGAAAGTAAAGCTTGGGAAAGACTGAACTATTATTTTTGGGAATCGAGCTTATTGAAAGAGTATAAAAACACCAGGAATGGTTTATTAGGACCTGACTATTCTTCTAAATTTTCTCCTTGGCTTGCACAGGGCTGTATTTCTCCAAAATCTATTTATTACCAAGTCAAGAAATATGAAAAAGAACGAAAAAAAAATCAATCAACCTATTGGCTGATTTTTGAACTCATTTGGAGAGATTATTTTCATTTCGTCTTAAAGAAATATGGAACCAAGCTCTTTCAGAAGGAAGGCATTAAAGGAGAGGGAGTGAATTGGAAATGGGATTTACAAGTATTTGAGAAATGGAAAAATGGAGAAACAGGAGTCCCATTCATTGATGCTAATATGAATGAGCTAAATGCATCTGGATTTATGAGTAACAGAGGCAGGCAAAATGTAGCTAGTTTCTTAGTGAAAGATTTAGGATTGGATTGGCGAATGGGGGCTTGGTATTTCGAGCATCAGTTAATTGATCATGATGTGGCCAGCAATTGGGGGAACTGGGCCTATGTAGCGGGTGTAGGAAATGACCCTCGGGATAACCGTTATTTCAATATCTTAAGCCAGGCAAAAAAATATGATAGTAAAGGAGAATATGTGCGTTATTGGATTCCAGAATTGCAGGAAATTGAGGGTTTTAATATTCATAAGATTTCATTAATGAAAGCTTCTGAATTGAAGAATATTGATAATTTTATTCCGGAAGTGTACTTGAAACCAACAGTTGATATGGGAAAGTGGGAGTATTAAATTGATTGATTAATTACAAATTGCCTATCCAGAATTTCAAAATAAGTTCTGTAGTCATTTACTAAAGCTTTTTAAGTAAATTTAGATTTCATTTGTCAATAGCCACATCTTACTGCACCATCTTTAGCTTTATGCTCAAATCTTCTTATTTTTGTTTTTTAGCTTTCAATTATAAATGAGAATAAGATGAGACAAAAAATAGTAGCAGGAAACTGGAAAATGAATAAAACTTTAGCAGAAGCACAAGCATTGACTTCTGAAATTGCAAATATGGTGGAAGATGAAGCTCCTGCCAATGTTAAAGTAGTAATTGCTGCTCCTTTTCCTTTTATATATGCAATTGAAAATCTAATCCCTGAGATGGGCAAAATTGTTTTGGCAGGACAAAATTGTCATCATGAAGATGCTGGTGCTTTTACAGGTGAAGTTTCTGCCCCTATGCTGAAATCTTTAGGTGCTCAATATGTGATTTTAGGGCATAGTGAAAGGAGACAGCACTTTTCCGAAACTGATGCTGAACTAGCAAAAAAGACAGATAATGCGCTTAAAAATGATCTGAAAGTAATTTTTTGTTGCGGTGAGCCATTGGATATCAGAGAAGCTAATACTCAAAATGAATATGTAACCAAGCAATTGACCAATAGCTTATTTCATTTATCCGCGGACGAATTCAAAAATATTGTGATTGCTTATGAACCCATATGGGCAATTGGAACAGGTAAAACGGCAAGTTCAGATCAAGCTCAGGATATGCACAAAACGATCCGCCAGCATATTGCATCCAAATTTGGTGAAGAGGTAGCAAATGAAACATCAATTTTATATGGTGGGAGCTGCAAACCTGATAATGCGAAGGAATTGTTTTCTCAGCCTGATGTAGATGGAGGTTTAATTGGAGGGGCTTCTTTAAAATCAAGAGACTTTACAGATATTATCAAATCATTTTAATGAGCTATATTTCTTTAGAGGTAAGCTGCACCGAAGATTTTATAGAGATTTTCATGGCGGAGTTGGCACAAATAGGATTCTCTACCTTTCAGGAAAAGGAGGATGGATCTGGTCTTTTTGCCTATTCAGAGGAGAATCAAATAATAGAAGCTTCTCAAATAGAGGAGCTTTTTAAGCAGTATTTCGAACTGACTACAGTTACTTATCAATTGGGAACAATAGAAAAGGAAAACTGGAATGCAGATTGGGAGAAGAATTATCAGCCCATTGAAGTGGAGAATAAAATTCTTGTTCGTGCTGATTTTCATTCGCCTAATCCAAAATTTCCTGTTGAGATTATCGTAACTCCCAAAATGTCATTTGGAACTGGGCATCATGAGACTACTTATCAGATGCTAAAATTGATGCAAGACAAGGAGTTGACTGGTAAAAGAGTTCTAGATGCTGGATGTGGAACAGGAATCTTGGCTATCTTAGCTTCAATTAAAGGGGCCTCAACAGTAGATGCTTATGACCTTGACGAATGGGCGGTTGAAAATACAAAAGAGAATTTTTCGTTAAATTCATGTGATAAATCTGTTTATAAAGTCTGGCAAGGAGAAGTGGAGAGTATCCCAGTTGAGGCTAAGTACGATTTAGTTTTAGCTAATATAAATAAAAATATTTTGCTTGCAGATATTCAACATTTACAACAACATCTTGAAAAAGGGGGGAGTTTGATGCTAAGCGGGTTTTATGAAAATGATATTGATGATATTTTGAATGAATGCCAAAAATTTTCGTTAGAGCTAACAAATCAATCGGTAAGGAACCAATGGACAGCACTTTTGCTTAGAAAGAATAAATGAGATTATACTTTACAACCATATTGCTATTCTTAGTTATTTTTGGCCTACAAGCTCAAAATGAAGAAAGCGATTTAGAATCATCTAAACCTGGTTTTCTAGGTGAGGTTCAGATGGATTTGGCACAAATTGGAACCGAAAAATCGGAAAGCGTATCACTTTTTTTTCAAAACTACTGGAATCAGGATAATTTATTCACTCAGCAGAACCGGCTATTAATTGAAGAAATCTACGGTAAGATGAAATCTGATAATCTTTCTATTCGTGATTTTAGACTTCCTTTCATCAGTACGCTCTCTGGTGCAGCTTCCAATTTGGAAGACCCAGCAAATGCCATTAATACATTCTTAGAAATCACAAAAAGAGCATATGAAGAATTGGAAGCCAATCAATTTAAAATACTTTTAAGAACTACAGAGCAAATTTTAGAGAAAAAGGCAATTTTTTATAGCAGATATTATCAAGTGGCATTTTCAGGTGGTAGTGTCAGTTTTGAATGGCCTTCTGAACCAGTGGTATCAGTAGAATATGAAACAGAGCCTCAAGAAGAAGTAGTAGAAAGTGAATGGGGATCTGAAGCAAATGATGGCTGGGAAGATAATGATGATGGCGGATGGGGTAGTGATGATAGTTGGGGAGACGATAGTTGGGGCAAGGAGGAAGCTGTCGCAGAAGAAACCAACCAAGTAGAGGAAAATAGTCCAGTTGACTTATCAGCTTTTAGCGAGCCAATGCCCATTTTGGAAGGGCCGATAGTGAAATTGAAAAACATAAATCTCAAATTTCTTAATACAACCGATTCTATTAAGGTGAATAGCGTTTCAGGTAAATTGGAATTGATCGGTAACACTTTTGTAGCTGAGAGTGGGGTATTGACCTGGGAACACCTAGGAAGAGAAAAGGATGAATTGAATGCAGAATTGTCGGAGTTTACTTTTGAAGTGAATAAAAAGGAATTTTCAGCAGAGCAAGTTACGTTGAATTATCCAGATATTATTAAGCAACCAGTCAAAGGATTTATCGATTTTAATGCTGAAAACAGAAGTGGCGAAAATGCCGCATTCCCGTTTTTCCAATCCTACAAATCAGGTTATGACTTGAATTTTGTGGATAAAGATGGCCTGTACTTGAAAGGTGGGGTAACCTTAAAAGGTACCACTTTAAGTACCTCGGCTATGGATAGAAGTATAAGTAGTTTAGAACTACAGGGTAAAGCAGTAAAAATGTTTAGGGCGGAATCAAGAGAGTTTATTTATCAAGACAGCACTTTCTCATCGGAAGTCAGTAGCGTATCAATCTACCAACGTACAGATTCAATTTATCATCCAGGTTTAAGTCTAGATTACAGGGTGAATGAAAATAACTTAAATCTTTTGAAAAATAAAGGGGATTTTAAGAACACCCCTTTTTATGCAAGTTACTTTAATATGGATTTTACGGCTGATAAACTAAGCTGGGATATGGACTCTTCTGTAGTGGATATATCAATATTGATAGCAGGAAATAGGGTGCCGGCTTTATTTGAATCAGCAGAATATTTTAACGAGTATCGATACAACAGTCTCTCAGGATTATATAGATTTCATGTTTTACAAGTGGCGGTAAACTATAGTAGAAATGCCAACATAAAAACCTTTTACACTAATGAAGTAGCTCAGAAAACAGGCATTGAAGAAAGCAAATTAAGATCTGGAATGAAATTGTTGATGCAAAATGGATTCATAAAATATGACATTGTAAGCGGAAGAATAGAAATGTTGGATAAGGCCTTTCATTACGTGGATTCGAAATGGGGAAGGAAAGATTATGATAATGTTCAAATATCATCGGTATCTTCTGGGAAACCTAACGGCAAATTGAATCTGAATCAAGGCACTTTAGATATTTTTGGGGTGGAAGAGTTTATAATTAATGATAAGCTTGGCATTAGCGTTGAGCCAGATAGCGGTAAAGTGGTTTTGAGAAAAAACAGAGATATTCAATTTGATGGAACCGTTTACGCAGGTAATTATCAATACAAAGGAGCCGAGTTTAGAATGGACTATGATAGCTTTTTAATCTCAATGCCTCAAATTGATAATATTAAATTCAATTTAGCAGCTGGTGCTGATAGTAAACAATCCAATAAAGAACAAATACAAAACCAACTGGTAGAAACTGCTGGAGTATTATATATTAATGAACCGAACAACAAATCTGCTCAAAAGGAATTTCCTAAATATCCAATTTTCAATGCCACTAAAGGGGCTACAGTATATTTTCTTGGGGAAGAAATTTTGAATGGGGTTTATGATCAAAGTCTGTATTTCGTGATCCCTCCGTTTGAAATTGATTCAGTGAGTAGCTCAGATCCCAACTCAATAGCTTTTGACGGAGTATTTCATTCAGGCGATATTTTTCCCGAATTTGAGGAAAAGCTAAGGGTGATGCCAGATAAATCGCTTGGGTTTAATCACCCTTTACCTGATGATGGAATTGATCTATTAGACGGAGAAGCAAGATTTTACGGTAACATTAAATTAGATAACAATGGCTTAAGGGGTGGAGATAAGATTGAGTATTTGAGCTCTACTATAAGATCTGAAAACTTCACTTTTTTTAAGGATTCAATTACCGCAATTGGGACTTATGCAACTATTGAGGCAGGTGATTGGGAAGGGGTGTCTTATCCTCAATTAGAAATTGCCGATTTTGATATGCGTTGGTTAACAGCCAAAGATAGTTTGTACATGTCCAATCGATCTGATGCATTTAAAATGTATGAGGAAACAGCCTCGCTGGAAGGGAAAGCTATTATTTCAAAAAAAGGACTTTTTGGGATGGGAGAAATGACCACACGGGGATCCAATACTTCATCAAACAAATTTAGTTTTGAAGAGCAAAGCTTTTCGGCCAGAAATGCAGAATTTAGAATTGAATCAACTGATACTATTCCTGCTTTATCTGCAGATGACGTTCGATTGGATTTTGATTTTATGGCCAATACTGCAACTGTTAACCCCGAGATTGAAGGAGATGCGGCCTTGAATTTCCCTTATGCGAGTTACAAAACTTCTATACCGTCCGCATTATGGAGATTAGATGAGAAGATTGTAGAAATGACGAAGCCGGAAAATATCAATATTAATAATTCTTATTTCTATTCTACTAATCCAGATCAAGATTCTCTTGTATTTAATGCAACAAAAGCGATTTATGATATCGAAAGTCAGGCACTTAATGTTTCTGGAATCCCATTTATTATTGTTGCAGATGCTCAAATCACCCCAAGTGGTGGGGAAGTAATTATTGGTGAGAATGGTAAAATCAATAAATTATTTAATGCAACCCTAAAATTAGATACATTAACTGGCTATCATAATCTGTATGACGCAGAAATTGACATTGTGTCACGAAAGAAATTTGAAGGGAATGCTACGTATCGATATGTAAATTCTGTAGGAGATACTTTTTCAATAAAAATGGGGGAATTTAGCTTACAACCTATACCCAATTCCCCTAAAGGAGAGACTCAATTGCGAACTGTTTCTTCTGGAAGTGTTAGAAAAGAGGATAGAATGTTAATAAGCCCAGGAATGTATTATAAAGGAGATGTCACTATGTATGCCGATAAGCCTGCACTTGAATTGCAAGGATACATTCAGCCCGATTTAAGAGATATCCCAAATTACGATACTTGGATTTCATATAGGAGTGATGGAAGTGCCAAGGAAGTAGTAATAGATTTTGATAATAGTACTACTGAAATGGGTGAGCCTCTTCAAGCCGGCATCCATTTCGATAACATTGATAATCAGCTATATGCCACTTTTATCAACGAAAAGAGGGATTTTACTGATGTTGATTTCTTCAAGCCAAGTGGTTTACTAACTTATAATGCATCTACAACCCAATTCATCATTGAAAGTAAAGCAAGAAAAGCCGGTACGTCCTACGCAGGTAAATATTTTGCCTATAACGAAAAAGAGCAGAAATTAGAGTTTGAAGGGCCATTTCAATTTATTGAAAGCAGGAAAGAAGCTGCATTTAAATCTGCGGGTTCTGGATCAGGCGACTTGTTAAGTCAAGAATTTATTTTCAATTTGATGATGACTATTGAATTTGATTTGCCAAATGCTTTTACCCCAATTGTTGGAACAGATATGGTTGAGGTAGTTCAAAGGCTAGGATTGCCAGAATCAACAAAAGATTTAGATCGCTTACTTCCCAAACTTGCTGAAATAGCTGGGAATTCTGCGGCTAAGCGTTATGAAGAGAATATTTTTAATGAATACATTCCCTTACATGCTTTATCTTCTGATCTAACCAAAACTATTGTTTTGAATAATATTGACATGAAATGGTCGGATGAAGAGCATTCTTGGCACAGTGTAGGGAAAATTGGTCTATCAAATACCGGGGCACAGGATGTTAATGCAAATATTGATGGATTTATAGAAATTCGGAAATTGGAAATGGGATCTGCCATTAAATTATTCCTGCAGGTTTCTCCTTCTTGTTGGTATTTCTTCCATTTTGAGCAAGATAGATTAATATTTTTCTCCTCTAACAGTGAAGCAAATGAGCTTATTGAAAAAAAATCTAAAGCAGATAAAGCCAAATTCGGTGAATTTGTATTTCTAACTGGCGATAAATTGGAAGTCACTAACTTCGTGGAGGATTATCGAAAGAGATATTTTGATATAGACGCACCATATTACCTTGAAATGGCTAGCGAAGCAACAGCTACTGCAGCGCCTGTAAATACTCCAGTTCCAACTCAAGATAATCCGGCTGCTGATGATGATGACGATGGTTTTTAATTTAATTCACACCAAACTTATAATATTTAATAGATGATAACTAAAGAAGAAACAGGACAATATTTAAGCGAAAACAAGCAAAGATTTTTGGATGAGCTTTTCGATTTACTAAGAATTCCAAGCGTCAGTGCGGACCCTAAATTCAGTGGAGACGTGAAAAAAGCTGCTGAATTCATGAAAACTAAATTTGAGGAGGCTGGTGCTGAAAATGTAGAAGTTTGTGCAACTGCTGGTCATCCGATTGTTTATGCCGATAAAATAATTGATCCTAAGTTGCCAACTGTTTTGGTTTATGGTCATTATGATGTTCAGCCTGCGGATCCGTATGAGCTCTGGGATTCTGAGCCCTTTAACCCTGTTATCAAAAACGGGAAAATTGTAGCCAGGGGATCTGCCGATGACAAAGGTCAAATGTATATTCATGTTAAAGCCTTTGAGATGATGATGCGCAAAGGGGGAGTTCCTTGCAATGTTAAATTTATGATTGAAGGTGAAGAAGAGGTTGGTTCGGAAAATCTTGAAATATTCATAGCGGAGAATAAAGAAAAACTAAAGGCGGATGTAATCGTGATATCGGATACTTCCATGATTGCCAACGAACACCCTTCCATGGCAATAAGTCTAAAAGGCATAAGTTATCTTGAAGTTGAAGTCACTGGACCCAATAGAGATTTACACTCTGGAGTTTACGGAGGTGCTGTTGCTAATCCAATAAATGTATTGACCCGCATGATTACTTCACTTCAAGATGAAAATAGGAAAGTAACAGTTCCTGGTTTCTATGATAAGGTGGTAGAATTGACACAGGAAGAAAGAGATAAAATGAATCTAGCGCCTTTCAATCTGAATGAATTCAAAAAGGATTTAGATATTGATGATGTTGAAGGTGAAGCTTCTTACAATACGCTAGAAAGAATGGGTATTAGACCCACCTTGGACGTCAACGGTATTTGGGGAGGATATATAGGTGAAGGAGCCAAAACTGTATTACCTTCAAAGGCAAGTGCTAAAATATCGATGCGATTAGTGCCTAATCAAAATCATCATGAAATAACAGCACTTTTTCAGAAACACTTTGAAAGTATTGCTCCTGAAAGCGTAAAAGTGAAAGTTACTCCTCATCACGGTGGAATGCCTTACGTTACGCCAACGGATACGGATTCTTATAAAGCCGCTGAAAGAGCATTTGAAAAAGTATGGGGCAAAAAACCAATTCCTACGCGAGAGGGAGGAAGTATTCCAATTGTCTCCTTGTTTAAAGATATTTTGGGTCTTGATAGTATTTTGATGGGGTTTGGTCTTAATTCAGACGCAATACATTCACCAAATGAAAGTTTTGGTGTTGAGAATTATTTAAAAGGGATTGAAACTGTTGCTTTATTCCATCAATATTTCGCTGAGCTAGACAAAAAATAAATCATTAGGTTGTATAGTAGTAGATGCCTGTTTTTCGGAAGAATGACAGGCTTTTCTATTTTATGACTATGGAGGTTATTCCTAAAGTCTCCAAAATCATCCAGGCAACAAAAAAGACATATAGTACTAATAATACAATGCCTTCCCATCTAACTAATGCTAGATTAGTTCTCAAGAATATGAACATAATAATAGTAATGAGCGCTAAAAATAACATTAAAGGAGCAGCAACCGTGAAGTTGACAACCGCGGTTCCTGCTATCAATACCCCAACAGGAACAGCTACTAATAAATCAAAAATATTACTACCTAGAACATTTCCTAAACTAATGGAGCCTTTAAATTTTCTAGCAATTTTAATACTAACTACCGCATCAGGAATACTTGTAGCGCCAGCAACTATTGTTATGCCCCAAATAAAATCAGGCGTATTGAAAAACTCACCTAAAAATATAGCTCCACTAACCAAGCCTTCCACACTGGCAACGATCAAAACAAGACTGATAATTAACTTAATCCAGTCCTTTCTAATGTTTACGCTCTCTTTATCAATACCTAATACTGCTCTTTTCCCGTGGTCTCTTCTATAATCACGGGTTTCCATTCCTTGTATAAATAGATATAGACCGTAAAAAACGATTGGAATAATAGCTATCCATCTTGTCATGGTACCTTCCATATTCCCAGGATTAACTGAAATTGGGAAATAGATATATGCTAATGCGAAGGTAATGAACAGTACAAAAACTGAAATAATGTAATATTGAGTGTCTTTATATATTAAGCTTAAATCTGCGGGCATTCTTTTAACCAGAACCGCAGAAATACCAGGTATAACCAAAATATTAAATATGGCTGATCCAACTATTGCTGATACTCCCAGATCAAACTTACCGTGGAGTAAGGTAGATAAAACTGTTGCTGCTAATTCAGGAAAGCTAGAGCCAACAGCTGTGATTATGGTACCTTGAATCAAAGGGGGTAGGTGATAATAGTCGGATAGTTTTTCAGAAGATTCTTCAAGGAGACTTCCTCCTTTCCAAACTGCCCAGGTGGAAATTAATATAATTCCAATATATAATAAAAGTTCTCCCATATTTCAAATTCAAATATGAGTAAAATCAGAATCTAAAACAACATCACATCTGATTTTAATGCAAATTATATGTCCAAACATCCTTTATTTTAATAGTATGACTTTTTTGCTGTAAAATATTTCTGAAAAAGTCTAATTTCTTACATATGATTCTTTGCTTAACTGCTTGTATTTCATGTTTTTGAAGACAAGTTTGTCATAATGATGGTTAAAGATTCCCGTGAAATCTAAAATAATCTCCGGTTGATTTTTTTGAATATCTTTGTAAAGAGCCATTGATTGCTCTTTTTCACTCATTTCCATTAGGATGATTTCACTGAGAGTAGGGTCATAATAATCAGTGGCTATGCGGTTAACAGATTTGTAAATATCTGTTGAGCCTCCCAGAATCATGACAGATTTATCTTTTACTAGCTCATGATGTATTGATTTACTACTTTTTAATGCGTTGAAATCTCCTAAAAAATGTAAAGCAGAATATTGATAGAACATTGTGTAGTTCAGCGCGATCAGAGCAATGCTGAATATTAAAGTGAATAATTCCGCTCTCATCTTTTTTCTAAATTGAAAGATTAAATGAATGATGAAAAAGGCAACGGAGGGTACAAAAGCCAACAGTTCATATGGTGCTTGTTTCTCTGAAATCCACCAGCTTCCAAAAGCTGCCAAAAACATTATAAACATTACTTGTTGAACCCGTACTTGATAATTGGTAAAGCGTTTCGCACTAAAAGTTTTGTAGAGTGCTACTAAAAAAACAAGGGTTGGAATTATAACAATTAAAAGGATCGATCTTAAATCAATTACTGGCTGTACTGAATTGAACAAATTAAATTCAATCCATTGAGAAATAAGAGCTTCAAGTCCATCTTGCCAATAGAAATAAATTAAAACTAGGGCTATTGGAAATGTAAAGCCGTAAAGGAACAATAGATATCTTCTTAAAACCAAACTGGTCAATAATGCAAAAGACAGGATTGTCGCTAACAAAAAGAAGATTGACGGTAAATAAAATAGAACCGCCAAACCCATGAAAATTCCTGTTTTGAGAATAGTAGCATCTTGTAATTTATTTTCAATCCTTAAATAGATATTATCCAATACTAATAATATAAATGTAAGACTTATTAATGCTGGTGATAGGGTGAAAAAATCATAAAAAGTGAACAGGATTAAAGCATAAATCAATGCAGGGATATATGAATTTTCATTGTAAGCCTTATTCCTCAACATAATATTGTTGAAAAGTGAAAATTGGTAGGTTACTAACAAAACAGACAAAATGTGCAATACTAGTATAGATTTTCCAAAAACGAAATCTACTACCATATAAGTCCATGCGGACAAGGGTGAAATAGGGCTTATCAAGTCTTTGTAAAGGACTTTTCCACTGTTTAAAACCTCTCCAACTAAAAGCCAATCTACTTCATACACTAACGGCTCTGACCCGATTATATACGGTAATCGGAAAAACAATACCGCCAAAAAAAGTATCAGCAATCGATAAGGGTCGTTTATTCGGAAAAAACCTAGCAATAGTCTTTGGGTTTGTTTATGATTCGGTTGCTAAATTAGAGGATAAAGCACAAATTGTATAAAATATCATGCATATTTGTAAAGAAATTAGAGATAAATATGGCGGCAGGTTCAAGACAAAAAAAGTATTCCAGTTTATTACAAAAAGATTTGAGTGAAATTTTCCAAAAACAAATGGCTAATTCCTTTGGAAAGGCATTTATTACCATTACTGATGTTGAAGTTTCTCCTGATTTGAGTTTTGCTAAAGTCTATCTAAGTCTTATGCTTTCTGATAAGCCAAACGAAACCTTGGAAAGGATCCAGGAAAGAAAAAGCGAGATTAGAAAACATTTGGGAAATAGAATAGGGAAACAAGTAAGGATAATTCCTGAACTGGCTTTCTTTATGGATGAAACCTTGGAGAATGCGAACCGAATCGATGACATCCTTTCAAAATTGGATATCCCTCCTGAAGAGGAGGATGAAGACGATGATGAAAATAGAGATTAATTAATCCCCAAGCGAATCTTGAAGAATCTATCATTTTTCATAGCGAGAAGATATTTCCTTTCGAAAAAGAAAAAAGGGTTTATTAATGTCCTGTCCATTATTGCCATGGTTGGTGTAGCAATTGGAACTGCGGCATTGGTAATCGTGCTATCCGTTTTCAACGGGCTCGAAGACTTGATTCGTTCACTCTACAGTTCTTTCGATGCCGATTTGAAAATTGGTTTGACTGAGGGTAAATTTTTCGAATACGATGAAGAATTACAAACTAAGATCAACACCAATGAAGGTATTGCCACTATCGTGCAAGTAGTGGAAGATAATGCTTTAGTTCGATATAATGATGGTGAATCAGTGGTACGGATGAAAGGAGTTAGTCCTGAATTTGTGAAAAATAGCGAACTTAAGACTCACATTACAGAAGGTCAGTTAAAACTGACAGAAAAAGAACAGAATTTTGCTGTTGTTGGACAAGGAATACGTTATGATTTATCAATAAATTCTCGTAATGATTTTCTGGCTTTACAGTTCTATTATCCTAAGGATATCAGTCCTGGAAGAACAAATCCTTCGAATATGTATAATTCCGGAATTTTGATGCCGGCTGGAGTTTTTGCAATCGAAAAACAATATGATGAAAAGTACATTTTTGTCCCTATTCGTTTCGCAAGAAAATTGATTGGTAAAGGGAATCAATGTACTTCTTTAGAAATCAATTTAGAAGAAGGAGCTTCGGTTATTGAGATTCAGAAAAGCCTCCAAAAGACGCTAGGTGTTGAATTCGAAGTTTTAAATTCTGATGAGCAACATGCTTCCTTACTGAAGGCTATAAAAATCGAGAAATTATTTATTTATATCACTTTTACATTCATTCTAGCGGTGGCTTCTTTTAATATCTTTTTCGCCTTGACAATGTTGGCTTTAGATAAAAAAAGAGATATAAGTATTTTGTTTGCTATGGGGATACCAATTAAGACCATTCGAAATATTTTCTTAAAAGAGGGAGCGATTATTTCCCTTTCTGGAGCCATAACAGGAGGGCTGATAGGCTTTATAATATGCTTTTTGCAACAAGAATATGGCTTGATATCGATGAACATGGCCTCAGCAGTTCAGGAAGCATATCCAGTAAAGATGATAGCCACTGACTTTATCTTTACGATGCTTAGTATAGCGCTTATTACGATTTTAGCTTCTTTCAAACCAGCTCAAATTGCTGCAAAATCGGTAGAAATACAGCGTTTGTAGCAAATTATTCAAAAAAGTACCAAGAGTTCCATCCTATTTTATTAAATTTCAAATCTGATTTTTTCAAAAAATTGAGAATAGCTATTTGATTGACAAGTTTTAATTCATGAAGGTCTATACCACTCAACCATTTCAACTTATATATTCATTATTCGAACATGAATATTTGGGCTATACTTTCGAATCCTTTGTAGTGCAAAAAAACAGCAGGGGTGATCTTACTTTTTCCCACCAAAATATATCATCCAAAAATGCTAGTGAATTTGGAAAGGGGATGGATGATGTGGATTATGAGTTAATTGAGTTGATGGATGAAATGCAACAAGATGTTGTGGTCAGGAAGTTTGCTAAAAAGAAAATGAAGCCGGCCGAATTCTTTGATAAGTATTATAATGATGACGGGGGCAGTGATTTGGTTAAAGATGAGATTGAGCGCTATATGGAGAAAAGGCGTTCCGAAATTCTCAGCCGAATCACGGGTAAATTGCTTTTTGAAATGGGAAATGATGGGGAACCTGCTTGGCGTCAAATTGAAGTTATGGACGAGAAGGCAACTATCCTTTTTCATTTTGTTAAAAATGAAGATAATACTCACTATTTTCCTACCATTAAGCATAATGGAGAAAAATTAGAATTTCAATATAAAGGGGCATATCTCATTTGTAATAAACCCGCTTGGTTAGTGGTAGATCAAAAGTTGTACTCTTTCGAGAAAAACCCAGAGGGTAAGAAAATTAAGCCATTCCTTAATAAAAAATTCATTGCGATTCCTGAAAAAGTAGAAGAAACCTATTTTAAAAAATTTGTAGCTCCACTTGTTGCATCTTTTGATGTCTTTGCCAGAGGCTTTAAAATAAAGACATATAGAGAAGAGCCACTGCCTAAATTGAAGATTTCAGAATTGGTTTCAACATCAGGCAAAAACTTGGATCTATTTAGTAATGGAAATAAGGACACGGAAGGTGAAAGTAAGTTGTTATTGGAATTAAAGTTTCAATACGGTGAGCACATTTTTCCTCTTGGTAAAGGAGAAGGGGTTTCCGTGAAAGTTGAAAAAGAAGAGGGTCAATTTGTTTTTAAAAGGTTGGTTAGAAATCTTCTGAAAGAAAAGAGTCTTCGAGATGCAATGATTGAAAGAGGATTGGACATATTAAAAGGGAAAATAACAGCTCCGAAAACCAAAACTTTTAGTTGGATATCAAAGAATGTCGATTGGCTAAAGGAAAATGAGATTGAGATTCTTCAAGATAAGCATGTAAGTGATAAGAACTACTTTGTTGGTAAATCAACCATCGAAATTGATATTTCTGAAGGTATAGACTGGTTTGATATCAATGCAGTGGTCATGTTTGGTGATTATGAAGTCCCTTTTAAAGAGCTGAGGAAACATATTTTGAATAATCAATTGGAATTTAAGCTACCGAATAATCAAACAGCTGTAATTCCTTCCCATTGGTTTGAAGATTATTCTGAGCTTTTCAGCTTTATGGAAAATGGAGAAGAGGATGCAATGAAAATGAGGAAGCATCATATTTCACTTGTAAGCGAAATGGAAAATAGCAACCTGGCAAAAGTGCAAATGGACAGGAAGCTTGCAAAACTGAAAGACTTTACTCAAATAGATGATCATCCTATGCCATCCGATTTTTCAGGAGAGTTGAGACCGTATCAAAAAGAAGGCTTTAATTGGTTGCAATTCCTCAATCAATATAATTTTGGCGGTTGTTTGGCTGATGATATGGGCTTAGGTAAAACAGTTCAGACTTTGGCAATGTTGCAATCCGAGAATGAAAGCGGTAGAACTGCTGCTAATTTGCTTATTATGCCAACTTCTCTTATTTATAATTGGCAATCTGAAGCTGAAAAATTTACTCCAGAACTTAAAATATTTGTTTATACAGGTACAAACCGAATAAAAGATAGCAAGCAATTTGAGGATTATGATTTGGTTTTAACCTCCTATGGTATCACTAGGCTGGATGTTGATATTTTATCGGAGTTTTTATTTAATTATATTATTCTCGATGAATCCCAGGCCATTAAAAATCCTGAATCGCATATTGCCAAGGCAGTTAGAAAATTAAAATCTCGAAGAAAACTAGTGTTGACGGGTACACCAGTTGAGAATAGTACCATGGACTTATGGTCGCAAATGTCATTTGTAAATCCTGGCTTATTGGGCAATAAAAAATTCTTTAAAGATGAGTTCGTGACGCCTATTGAAAAGAAGCGAGATGAACAAAAGTCTCAAAAACTAGCGACCTTGATTAAACCTTTCATCCTGAGAAGACATAAATCGCAAGTGGCTACAGAATTGCCTGATAAAATTGAAAATGTGCATTACTCGGGTATGACCACCATGCAAGAGGAAAAATATGAAGAAGTGAAAAACTACTTCCGAGATATGATTTTGGACG
Organism: Marivirga harenae; assembly: GCF_030534335.1. Lineage (GTDB taxonomy): Bacteria > Bacteroidota > Bacteroidia > Cytophagales > Cyclobacteriaceae > Marivirga > Marivirga harenae. The sequence goes on from NZ_CP130565.1 coordinate 1,594,283, forward strand.
AAATTGAAAAGAATGGGGTCAGAAGTTCACAAATGATTTTATTGCAAGGATTGACCCAATTACGCCAAATTGCTAATCACCCTAAAATGACGGATCAAGAATACCAGGGTGATTCAGGAAAAATGGAAGATGTGACGCATATGTTAAATTCCATAATTTCAAAAGGTCATAAAATTTTAGTGTTTAGTCAATTTGTTAAGCACTTAAGCCTCTTTAAAGAGTATATGGAGCGTAGTCATATAAAATATGCTTATTTAGATGGAACCACCAAAGACCGACAAAAGCAGGTGAAATTATTTCAGGAAAACGAAGAAATTTCAGTCTTTTTGATTTCCCTCAAAGCGGGTGGACTAGGTCTAAACCTGACGGCTGCGGACTATGTATTCTTGCTAGACCCGTGGTGGAATCCTGCTATTGAGCAACAAGCTGTTGACCGAGCCCATAGAATTGGTCAAAAACAGCAGGTTTTTACTTATAAATTCATTACCAAAAACTCTGTAGAAGAGAAAATATTAGCTCTTCAACAGAAAAAATTGACCCTAGCTCGAGATTTGATCAGCACAGAGGAAAGCTTTATGAAAAGTTTGAGCAAAGAGGATATTGAAGGAATTTTGGCATAATTGGCTATACAGCATAAGACAAGAATCCGAAAGTTTTTAGCTCTAATTGATATTCTGCAACAACAGTTAGGACTTTTATGATTTGCTATTATTTTCTGAAGAAATTATTTTTTTGAATATAGGCTATTCCCCCTTATTAAATCGGCTAGATTTGTGTAATTGTTTTTAAATCTATTGAAGTAGCTAAATGGCGAAAGTTAAATCAGCATTTTTCTGTCAAGAATGTGGTCACGAATCACCAAAGTGGGCTGGGAAATGCCCTTCATGTGGGCAATGGAATACTTTTGTGGAAGAGGTTGTCACAAAAGAAAAATCATCTAGCGGATACCAATCAGCTAAAAAAATTGCCAATAAACCTATTTCTATTCAAGAAGTAGAAAGTACTAAAGAAGCCCGAATTAAAGTACAGGATAGGGAATTAAGTAGGGTTTTAGGAGGTGGAATTGTGCCAGGTTCTTTGGTGTTAATTGGTGGTGAGCCAGGAATTGGTAAATCGACTCTGATGTTGCAAATTGCTTTACAGCTTTCCAATCTCAAAATACTGTATGTGAGCGGTGAAGAAAGTGCACAGCAAATTAAAATGCGTGCTGACAGAATGGAGCATGATTCCAAAAACTGCTATATTTTAACTGAAACTCATACCGCTGATATTTTCAGAGAAGTAGAGGCCTTAGGACCTGATTTGTTGGTTATCGATTCGATTCAAACTTTACATTCACCAAAAATAGAATCGGCAGCTGGAAGCGTAGGTCAGGTCAAAGAATGTACTGCAGAATTGATGCGCTTTGCTAAAGAAAATAAAATCCCAGTTTTTTTAATAGGCCATATCACAAAAGATGGTGCAATTGCAGGGCCTAAAGTATTAGAACATATGGTAGATGCTGTACTTCAATTTGAAGGAGATCGGCATTTGACCTATCGGATTTTACGAACCACTAAGAATCGATTTGGTTCTACCAATGAATTGGGAATTTATGAAATGATGCAGAACGGCTTGCGACAAGTCAGTAATCCTTCCGAAATATTGATTTCTCAAAAAGATAAAGATAGCAGTGGGACAGCCATTGGTGCTACAGTGGAAGGAAACCGCCCGCTTTTGATTGAAATTCAAGCTTTGGTTAGCCCTGCTACTTATGGTACTCCTCAGCGTTCAGCAACTGGCTATGACAGTAAGAGATTAAATATGCTTTTGGCTGTTTTAGAGAAAAGAGGTGGTTTTCGACTTGGCATTCAGGATGTATTTCTGAATATAGCTGGCGGGCTAAGAGTTGAAGATCCTGCCATTGATCTTGCTGTTTGCGTTGCCATCATTTCATCCCTGGAAGAAATTCCTTTGTCTTCAAAAACATGTGTCGCGGCTGAAGTGGGCTTGAGTGGGGAAATTAGGGCTGTTAATAGGGTTGAGAACAGAATAGCAGAGGCAGAAAAACTGGGTTTTAACGAAATATTAGTTTCTAAATTTAGTATGAAGGGAGTAGATGTGTCAAGATATAAAATTGATATTAAAACCTTCAGTCAGCTAGGTGAAGTTGTTAGTTATTTATTTGGGTAATTAGAAGATTTATTTTGAGAATCCTGATAGTCAAATTGATGCAGAATATTGTCCGTCCTGGGGTTTTTGTGGGTAGGAAATTTCTGTCAGGAGGATACAAATCTGTTTGTTGACGATATGCCAAATACATTTCCCAAACTAAATTTATTTTCAGATATTTAAGTTTTCCTTCAAAAATATTTTTTTATGCAAGAGTTTTTTCTAGAATTGGGCTTTTCCAGCAATATTTTTGCCTTTGTCATACTGCCATTATTGATTTTCATGGCACGGGTAGCAGATGTTTCCATCGGAACTATTAGAGTTATTTTGGTGATGCAAGGCAAAAAAGGACTTGCTCCGCTCCTCGGTTTTTTTGAATCCTTAATTTGGTTATTGGCAATCGGTCAAATCTTTCAGCACATAGATAATCCCGTTAGTTATATTTCATATGCAACCGGCTATGCATTTGGGACTTACGTTGGAATCATCTTAGAGGAAAAAATGGCTATTGGCAGAGTGGTTGTTAGGGTTATTACAGCATTACCGGCCAATGAATTAATTGAGTATTTGGAAAGAAAAAATCACAGATATTCTAATATTGATGCTACCGGTAATGACGGTAAGGTAAACATTATTTTTACAGTAGTAAAAAGGAATACACTGAAAGAATTAATCCCAAAAGTTAAAGAGTATAATCCAAAGGCGTTTTTCACAATTGAAGGAGTTAAGAAAGTAAGTGATGAGGAAATGTCATTCAAAGAAAACAAAGGAATTCTATTAGGTAAAATGTTGGATATTAGAAGTAAATAAAGCTCAAAAAAGATTGAAAATTAAAGCATGCTTTTTGCATACTCAATTCCATTGTGCTATTTTGGATTAATATTATTTTTCATGCTTTAAGTTTAGTTAAATAAGTTTTAAATTGATTATCTGTGGCACAATTTTGGCTTATTCACATTCTTTAATTGAATCTAAATCCTAATGAAGGGAATCGTAGTAAAAATATTCTTTTTCCTATTGCTGTCAAGTTTCAGTTTTAGTGACGCTCATGCACAAAATCAGTCTTTATTTGGGGATGTTCGCTCTGCACTCAAAGCTGGAAGTTCTAAAGAACTGTCCCAGCATTTCCATGATAATATTCAGCTAAATATTAATGGAGAGGAAGGAAACTTCAGTAATGTCCATGCAGAAATTTATTTAAAAGAGTTTTTCAAAAAGCACGAACCCATTAGTTTTGAATATGCCCATCAAGGTAGTTCTAATGAAGGTTTGAAATATGCCATCGGAAATTACGTACATTCCGAAGGCACTTATCTTGTTCTTATTAGAGCGAAAAAGTTTAATGGCAAGGAAAAAATTTATATAATTGATTTCTCTGAGGAGTAAATGCTATTATCGTTTCCAGCTTAGTTTTTCCTCTGGCATCACGAACCATAAAATTACATAGACCAATATCCCAGGGAAAGCAGCACTTAGTATTGATATTAATACATAAAGCAAACGCACTTTACCGGCATCCCAACCGAAATATTTTGCAATTCCTCCGCAAACTCCTGCGAATACCCTTTCTCTCGTTCTTTCTAAATTCTTTTCCATTTGTTCTTTTTTTATTTCAGAGCTCAAAATAAATGCCAATGTGTAAAAATAGCGTTTACCACTTATATGGGTAGTTTAAAGCTTGGTAGGTGTTCGACTTTGAACAGTTTTTTTCACATATTGAACACTCCCTAAAATTATTATATTTGTGACTTTAAGATTTAATGTCCCTAATGTATAAAATTATAAAGTCCCTCATTTACTCTTTGCTCCGTGTTTTTCTAAATGCGAGTATGTCTTTTAGTTATCGTAATATCATAGTGACAGGTTATGACCGAATTAAAAATTGCAAACCAACTTTATTTGTAAGTAATCATCAAAATACTTTCATGGATGGTTTGGTTTTGGTAAAAATAGCAAAAAATATAAGCCCCAACATCCTTGTCCGTGCAGATATATTCAAATCTAAATGGGCAGCAATTGCGCTTGACATCATACATTTGATCCCAATCTACAGAAAAAAGGACAATATGGGCAGTGTGGCCCAAAACAATGAAATATTTAAAAAGTGCTTTGACTTATTTAAGAGGGGCAAAACTTTATTGATTTTCCCGGAAGGAAACCATGCTATAAAAAGGTTTTTGAGGCCAATGCAGAAGGGCCTGCCAGAATTGCATTTGAGGCTGAGGATGAAAACAATTTTGAACTTGGATTGAATGTAGCTCCATTTGGCCTGCACTACGAAAGCCACCCCCAAAGGTGGTACGATTTACATGTCCATTTTGGGGAGCCCTTTCAAGTAAAGGATTTTAAGGAGGTCTACAATGAAAATGCTATTATTGCGCATAAACAGTTTACCGATAAAATTAGAGAAGATATTTCGGCAGAAATGGTCGATATCAAATGGCATGATGAATATGAATTTATGGAGCAAGTCAGAGCTCTGCTGAAGCCTTATGCTATGCAGTGGGCGGAGAATAAAAAATCTATTGTTCATGCAGAAAATGAGCTGGTTAATAAGGTAGGGGAACAGCTTCGGAAAGATCCATCCAATTTAGAATTACTAAAGGGGAAAATTCAGGATTATTTTGAGAATATTCAAAGTCATCACCTTACCAAAGACTTCCTAGCAAAAAAAACGAATTTATTGGGCTTGTTTTTCAAATCTATTGGTCTTTTGTTTGGATTGCCTTTTTGGGTGATAGCCAAAGTCATTAATTTTATTCCTGAATTTATTATTGAGAAGAAGGTTATTGCTGGAGTTAAGGATGTGACCTGGCACATCTCTTTGAGATGTGGCATTTCTTTATTTCTTTACCCAATCTATTATTGTATAATGTTCCTGATATTGGTCTTTAGTTTGGATTGGATTTTAGCGGGGATTATAGTTTTTACATTCCCACTGGTGTCTATAGTAATGTATGAAACTGAGTACCATTTCAAAAAACTGAAAAATGCTTTTCTCTTGTTTAAGAAGCCTGAAATACTAAAAATAGAACAAGAATTAGTAAAGGAAATTAGAGCTTTAATAGGTAAGGGATAAGTTTTTTCTTAGACGTTAGTTCCCAACAAAGGGAGCCAGAAAGTATCCAGCAATAGTTAATACAATTACTGCTATAATATTCAATAGGATACCTGCTCTAACCATTTGCTTTATGTTGATATAACCACTGGAAAATACAATTGCATTAGGAGGAGTGCTAATAGGCATCATAAAAGCACAACTTGTAGCCATCGCTACCGGTATTGCCAATAAAAGTGGTTCCACCTTCAATCCTGTAGCAATACTTAATACCATTGGAATTGCGATAGTTGTTAAAGCCACATTACTCATGATTTCAGTTAAGAATAGAGCCAATGCAGTCAATATCAACACCAATATCCAAAGCGGTATATTTTGATATTGGCTAATGGCTTCACCTATCATATCCACAAATCCAGCTTCTTCCATGGCTTTTGCCAATACCATTCCACCTCCAAACAAGATTAAGATGCCCCAAGGAAGGTTTTTCATGTCTTCCCAATTCATTAGCATTTTGCCAGATTTATTAAGTGGCACTAAAAAAGTGGCCATTCCACCGGACATCGCTGTGACTGTGTCGTTTAATATATCAACTCCTAATAATGAATTGATTTGTGATTTAAAAATCCAACAAAAAGCAGTGATACCAAAAATGACAGCTACCCATTTTTCTTCCGTACTCCAGTGCCCCAATTTCTTTAATTCCTTTTCAATAAATAATTCTGCTTTTTCAATTTTCGTGATGCCGTGTCGAAATAGCACTTTGGTCAGCATCTGGTAAATTAGAAAAAGCATAACCGCTACAGATGGAATTCCGATAATAAGCCAGCTAGCAAAGCCAATTTCTTTGTTCAATATGCTTTTGACCAGGCCAACTAAAACAACATTGGGAGGGGTTCCAATGATAGTAGCCATGCCCCCAACATTAGCAGCATAGGCAATGCTTAAAAATAAGGCCGTTTTAAATCTGTTAAAACCAGAAAACTGATTTTCTGTGAATTCCAATAATTTTACCACTGATAAAGCAATGGGTAGCATCATAACGGCAGTGGCAGTATTGCTGATCCACATGCTTAAAACCGCAGTAGCCAACATAAAACCTAAAATAATGCCATTAGCATTTGTACCAGTCAATCGGATTAGATTCAATGCAATCCTTCGGTGAAGCTGATGTTTTTCCATGGCCAAGGCTAACATAAATCCGCCCATAAAAAGGAAAATAATGGGGCTTGCATAGGGAGATGTAGCTTCTATCAGATTAAATACACCAGTTGTTGGAAATAAAATCATCGGCAGTAAAGCAGTGGCAAAAATAGGTATTGCTTCAAATACCCACCAGATAATCATCCATAGGGCAATGGAAAATACATCCCATCCAATTTCAGGAAACCAGAATTGGGGGTTGGCCCATTGAATAATAAGGAAAAAAATTGGGCCTAATGCCAATGCGATATATTGAAATTTAACTTTCAAAGGTATTTTGTTCAATGCCGAAATTATGAAAAATATAGCAAGAAGAAATTATTTGAGCGATAAAAGAAATTGCTTTTAGCTTGAATATAAATAGATTACTTATTCAGATCAAAATACCACAGCTCTTAAAAAAGCTTAATATTCCAACTCTTTACTTCCGGGTTGTGTCAATTGGCTAAGAAATCTATTACTGTAGTTAGTCATATCTCTATCTATGATTTTTTGAATAAACAATTATGGACTTATATAGCACAAGATGAAAATAAACAATCTGTCTTACCTTTATATCATGCTAAGCTCTTTTCTAATGCTCAGTTGTGTTTCTATTCAACCTCAACTATTAGATATACCGCTGATTGAAGAAAAGAATGATTTGAGAGTAGATGGGAGTGTTTCCTTGGTTAAAGGCAGTGTTAGTGGAAACGTAGCGTATGGGATAACAGATGAGTTGGCGGTTCAGCTTGGGGGTAATGTAGCAACTTTGACCAGTGGAAGGCATGACTATGGACAAATGGCAGTAGGTTATTACCGAAATATAAGGCATAATTTGCTATTTGAGATTTACGGAGGTGCTGGTTATGGTCATGGGTATACTCAAAATGCTGCACCACAGTTTGATGAACGTTTTAAGGGAAATTACCAAAAGCTTTTTACACAGCTAAACATTGGTGGACTTGGAGAACATCTTGAAGGTGGTTTTGGACTCAAGGGAGGTTTTATGCAATCAAGTTTTTCTTATGGTGGCTTTGAGAACAGAGGCAACTATGTCCGGCTCACCGAACAGATTTATAGAGATAATTATATGTTGATAGAGCCAACTGCTGTGCTGAAATTCGGCTTGAAAAATTTTAAATTTAATGTAAAAGTAGGAGGTCTGTTCATGAAAAACTTGGATAATCAGTCAAGAGGTATTCCATATTCACCTTTTAATTTTGGGGGCGGAATTTCATTAGATTTATAGTTTAGGTGATTACTCAAATATCCACCAAATAATCATCCATAATGCTACGGAAAGAACATCCCAACCGATTTCAGGAAACCAGAATTACAGATTATCAATATGGATAATCGCAATGGCCAGTGGACCCAGACAGAGCGGATTAGCATTTAAACTTACTTTCAAATACAAATACTGTTTTTAAAGCTTTATAATGAAAAAAAGTTAAAATGAAAAATAATAGATTGTTAGTCACAAAAAAAGGCAACAAATTTACTTGTTGCCTTTTGAACAGAGTTACATTAAGTTCCTTACCATTTTAGAATTCTGGATTGTGATACAATACCTCCCGTTTGATTAGTTACTCTCAATTGATAAAGACCCTGAGGATACTTTCTTAAATCTAATCTACCTTTTTCTTCTCCATCTCGCAACGAGAAAGTAGAATGATTCATTAGTTCGCCTTTTATATTATAGAGTCTGGTATGAAATTCATTTCCTTCACCTTTTAAGCTGATATTGATGAAGTCTGTAACTGGGTTAGGGAATGCTCTAACCTCAATATCTTCTTCATTAGCTATAAGGTTCTCCTGCTTAGTAATTTCACTAATCAGTTCCTCATCCTGTTGATCACCTAGATTATTAATTATCATAATACCATCTAAGTCATATCCATCAGCATTTCCACCTTGGAAATCATCAGGATTACTTATATCAGTGATTCTGATGTATTTAGCGGTGGTTAAACCTCCATTCGCTAAATCTACTTCTCCATCTCTGCAAATTTCTTCTGCAATTGTTACCCAATTTTCACCGTCCAGTGATGCTTCTACCTTAGCTTTTTCAGGATACTGGCCACAAGATCGATCTGAATCTCTGAATGAAGTTTCCACAATTAGCAAATCATTGCCTTCATGATCCATAACTTCACAACCTAATTCGATCGTTATAGATCCGCCAAATCCTAAAGTCACAAAGTTATAATTGTCATTTTCTTGTGGTTGACCAAGTGCTTTTTCAGGATTTGATCTACTATGAGGTAATGTACGTCCATTTTTTCTGTTGCCAGGTTGAAAATCTGTAACGGATTCACCGTAGCAAAAATCTGGTTGATTATCTATCACTTCAAATTCAACTGTTAATGCTGTTCCAACTTTTCCAGTACCATTGTTTCCCGTATAAGGAGTGGCAGTTATTGTATTAATTCCCATTGGAAATGCCACAGGATAAAAAGAACTTCCACTATTAAAATCCCCGCCTAATGCATATGGGGCAATATTCTCAGTTTGAAAACCTTCCTCACCATTGAAGTCAAAGACCACGCTGCCCACATTTTCCATGCTAGCTGGATTAGCTAAAACGCTAAATTCATTGTTTGCATAATTATCCAAATTGATGATTTCACCGGTGAATAGTTCTCCAATTTCTTCACTCAATTCAGCATTAATTAAGGTGAAGCTGCTAATCTCAGGAAGCGTTAAGACTTTTAATGAAACCGGTACAGTTAATTCTGGCGAAATTGGATCATTACTACTAGCTATTATATCCCCAAGGTATGTCTCGCCAGCATCAAGCCCTTCTGAAAAGAAAGTAATTGGAATATCCGCACTCTCTCCGGCTGCAAGTACTCCTTGTATTGGCGGAGTAAATGTAATGGCCAAATTATCTGTAAGGTATGTGTTGTTAAAGATAACCTGAAGACCTGACTGGCCTTGTGGTCCTTCCAAACCTACCGTAGAAGAAGTGGCCAAGGAAGAAGCGACATTTTCATATTGCATTTTGATTTGTCCATTTGGATATAGAATTACTTGAAAACTAACAGGATCAGGTATTGGCAAGAATGGTGGAAAACCAAAACCAGGTACACTATCATATTGAACTATAAAGTAATCTTCAGTAGCCTCATAATATACACCACCTCCATTTTGAGGTTCCAAATCAGACCACATAGGAGCGATAAATAAATTTGGATTTGCTTCATCAGGAATTTGTGCATTTACAAAATTACTTCCTACTACAGCATCGAAAGTTAAGAATCCATTTGCTCCAATTGTAACTTCATTTTCATTGCTGCCGAAGAAATTGAATTCAAATGGTAAGGCAATTGTAGTATTCCCGTCAGCACCAACACTTGCTAATTGACCTGATTCACTTATATCAACATAATCATAAGCTGGTCCGCCACTGTTATTATCTATCCAAGTATAACCAAAAGTTCCTGGTCCACCACTTGCATCTAAGAATTCAGGACCTACTCTCGTATCCTCTGTTTCTTTGCTTAGGATCTTTTCAAAGTTTAGCTTTTCATATTGCTTTACTTCACTGTTTGCAGCTTGTGCTTTTCCAAAGAAAGGAACGGACAAAGAGTAAAAAAGATCGGCAGCGCCTGCATTGGCAATAGTTACATTCTCTGTAGCGGAATCTCCTTCATAAACTACTACCGAAAGAGAATCTGGTGACAGATTTATGACAGGTGGATCTATCCCAACTCCTGATAAGTAAATGCTAGCTGATTCGTTTCCAAAAACATCATTACTTTCCACTATAATCTCATCAGTAATACTTCCAACACTTGAAGGAGCAAAAGTAACGTTTACAATTCTTGACTGATTTGGTTGCAAGCTAATTGGTCCAGATTCATCCAGTTGGAAATCACTATTGTTATTTGAAATGGATGATATTAGCAATTCTTTTGAACCTTCATTACTTATTAGAAGTGATGCCTCTGAGCTTAAACCAACGAATATAGGTTCAAAATTCAAAGAGTCTGAATCAAAACTGATTTCCGGGAAACCTACAACTGTCAAGTCAAATAAAGCGATAGTTCCCGAATCTGAAGGCGCATTGGTTGATGCAATTAGTTGATCGAAATATCGTCCGTCATTCAAATCAGTGGCATCCAAAGTGACTGTGATATCTTTAGAACCACCTGCTGGTACAACCCCACTTAAGTCGTCAACAGCTGTAATGAATGGAGTGAGGGACATCGTAGGCTTTATAAACCTGACTGCTAATTCATCTTTTATATAAGAGGTATTAAATGCAACCTGAGCTCCATCTGAACCATCTGCGTTTTCAATTCCGACAGTGGTTGTATTTAGAAATGAAGCACTTTCTACATCTTCGTAATATATATCTATATTCCCGTCTTCATGGAGCACTATTTGGAAAGTGACTGATTCATTAGCTGTACCAAAATATTCAGTTGCTTCTGTCCATTGAACGATTAGCTTATCTCCAAAATCCTGATAATGCACTGATCCATTGAATTCCTGTGGCTCTATGTCATTCCAGAAACCGGCAATCATGTTATTGACATTGTCATCGGTTGGTATTTGTGAATTAGTATAGGTATTAAAGCCAGCCGGTGCCTCAAATGCTATAAAACCATTTGCATTAACAAAAGCACTAGAATAACTTTCACCATAAAATTCAAAAGAAAAAGATAAAGGGACTTGGGCGGTACCATCTCCCCCAACATTGGTGGTGATTTCAGTACCAGTAGCCGTAATATCAGTGAAGTTATAAACAGGGCCGTTTGCTTCATCTGAATCTATCCAACTGTATCCGAAATCATTGTCTGTACCTACATTGAAAAGCACCTCATGACCTACCCTTGTATCTTCTATTCCTTTTTCTTCATTGAGACCTGCATTGTCAAAAGTTAGCAGTTCTGAATTATTAAAAGCAACTTCAGGGTTTGCTAAAAGGGAACTTAAAGCTAGATCAGGAAAAGAGTATATCAGTGGAGCATTACCATCATTTCTAAGACTAATGGTTTTTTCGATGATAGTACCTGCATCCACGGATTCAATAACTTCTTCAGGATCGAATTGGCCGAATGGAGGCTCAGCTCCGATTCCATTCACCACGACTTCAATCGGATCTTGCATTCCTGCAGTTTCAATGCTAACTATTCCATTGATACTACCAAGTTGACTAGGTGCAAAATTTACAGTAACAACCTGTTCTCCACCTGGACTAATATTTACACTTGCAGGTGAAACTGAGAAATCAGCATTATCGGAAGAGATAGAGCTCACATTTAACTCCGCCAATCCGCCATTTGTAATGGAAAAAGTCCTCTCTCTATTTTGACCAATAAAGACATCATTAAATAATAAGTATTCGTCCGAAACCTCAATTATTGCAGTTTGACCAGAAACCTGTAAACTAGTTGCTACTTCAACAGAAGGATTTATCGGATCATTACTCGAGATAAGTATGTCTGTTTCGTGTAAGCCATTTGCCAAGGTAGTTGCATCAAAAGTTGCTGATACTCCCAGAGATTCTCCCGGTGCTATTGTGCCTGACGCTGGAGATAAACTGATGTAATTATCAGAACCAGATCCGCTTAAAGCTCTTACCAAAAATACAAATCCTGATGGGTTGAAAGTTGCCCCACCATCACCACTAAAGAAGTAGGTATCTGGTCTTTGTGCAATATTATCGTCTACTCCCTGAGGGAAAGCGATTCCATCAGGGTATTTATGAACCACCCAAAAAGACTCACCAGCTTCGAAAGAAAGTGATTCATTTAGTTCTTCAAGTGCAAAAACACCTTCTTCACTAGATTGATCAAAAGTCTGGCTAGTCAATAGTTCACCTGCGTTAGGAGTGTCTCCGCCAAGATAGACTTCTAGAATTACGACTGGATCACTAACAGCTTCAGTCCTAAAGGCATTGCGAATCGCGGTTAAATTGAATGAAGATTCAACATCAAATTTAATAGCACTAGTGTAAGCGCCCTGCTGAATCCCAGCAAAGTCATCAGGGAAATTGATTCCTGAATCATAAGCTATAGAATCTGAAAATGTATTATTGTTAAGTGCATTAATTTCACTAGATCCAGAGGAAATTGTACTCAAAACTTTAGCTTTGATACCTGCTGATTTTTCCTCCGATCCGGCTGTGTTTCCTACGCCATAGAGGCTCATATCCAAATCAGCTATCTTAATGGAGCTGGTATTTGCAGCAGGAGTGAAGGTTGTTCCACTTAATGCAGTACTAAACTCTAAAGTGCTTTCTCCACTGTTTGAAATAGTAAAGATTTCTGTGGCTGTTGCTGGATCATCAACGGCAACATCAATTGCAGCAGTGATTTGATCAGGATTTACAGAAATAACTGCTGGCTGTACTACGGACAAACTAACTGGCACTTCAACAACAGCATTTTCAGTGTCATTGCTGTTGATTGTGATTGTTGCAGTGTAATCGCCCGGTAATAAGGATCTGGCATCAAATCTTACTTCAGCAGTTAATGAAGAACCAAATGGTACAATTCCTTCAAGAGGAGTTACCGTAATAAAAGGACTGTTGGCATCACCATCAATAATTTCAAAGTTATCGATGTCGATTGAACTTCCTGTTGTTTCCATTGCACTGAGAACAACGACTTGCTCAATTTCTCCTGCAAATCCCTGACCGGAAAATACTATTTCATCATCGAAGTAAACAGAGAATGTAAAATCCTCTTTGTCTACAACAATTCTTAGATCAAAATATCCTTCCGGAATTTCTGCATCCACAGATACAAAATCTGGATTCACTAAAGCACTAATGGTTCCGTCCCCATTAAATCGAAGACGGGTAACTACAGATCCAGCGGCCGGTGATTGAGGAATGATTTCCCAGGTAACACCTTCTCCTTGAATATTTACTCTTGAAGAATACACCATGAACGCTTCGTCTCCTGGAACTACAGTAGGAGATATTGCCAATACAGATCCTGGCCTGTCAGCACCAAGACCATCAGAAATACCTCTAAAATGTAAATTTCCCTCAAACGGATTGCTCTCAGATATTACCCAATTATTTTCAAATTGACTTACCCATCCATTTTTTCCATTAACATCCCCTAAAGTGAAATCTTCAAAGTCGGTAGAGTACAAGCTTGTGATGATTTTGGTGTACTGATTGCTTTCAGTTTTTAAAAGAGCACTTTTACTACTCCCCTCTGTATAAGGATAAGAAGCAGAAATAAAACCATCTTTGTCAATGGCATTTTTGGTTTTCTTTACATTAGATGTGAATTGATCTAAAGAGTCACCATCAACTGAAATATTAAATGTTAAATCGGCATTTCCAGTATTAGTAATCAGTAACTCTTCAGATCTCACTTTAAACTGTTCTATTACTTCAGTGAAAGCGGTAGGGGAAAGCTCAATAATAGGTGATTCTGTCCCATCTAAAACTCTTATTTCGACAGGGATACTGATCAATGCCGAAGAATTGATCACATCAATAAGAATAGTATCACTATAAATACCAGCCTGTATATTGGTAGCATTAAATTTAATTTCAAATGATTCTTCTCCCGATGCTTGGATACTTAGAGAAGAAGGGTTAATAGAATTAATTAAAGGAATGGACTGAGCAGAACTTATAGAAATATCTAAAGCAGAGTCTGCCAGATTGGTTAAAGTGATGGTAGCAAAAAGGGAATCATTGACATTCAGTTCTTCCGTGATCGAATTAATATTAGACACAACAGGAGAAGCCTCAGCCTCATTTATTTGCCATCCCATATCTTTAAATAGGCCTCTTGTAATATCTCCTATGTCAAAGTTAGATTCAGCAGATCCTACTTGAGGTGTCATTAAAGAATTCAGATCTCCTGCAGGGAATGCAGCCTCATCCCAATGTGCAATACTGGAACCACCTTGAAAATTAGCAGGTGCGTAAAGTTCAGGTCGCTGTCCATTTAAAGCAGACACAGCAAAATTACCACCCATGAAAATATCTCCTCCTGTAAAAGCATCTCCTACTTCAGTGGAAGGGTCTGGAAAATCCAGCAGTAGATTACCATCTCCATCTTCGATGAATAGTCCGTAAACCGCTGGGTTTCCGTTGGACCGTAAAGACCCAACGCCTCCACTAAATGAACGAACCGTTGTGAATCCTAAACCATGTCCGGCTTCGTGCAAAGCGACAGTAACGAAATCATATTGACCCGCGGGCGTATTTCCATCTAATCCAAAATACCAAGGTATTCCGTTTCCTAAATTTACAATGAGATCGAAATCTTCATCTGGAAATAATACTTCTCCTGCTAAAGCATTGGCCAATGCAGCCGGATATAGTGTGTTTTGCTCGGGGGCACCTGGGAAGTTTAGAACATTGTAGGCAGGTCCTGCTGACGCTAAAACACCAGTGCCTAAATTAGCAAACTCTGCATATATTTTGATAGGCACTGACGACACAATTTGAGTAGCCCAGATGTCAAGTGCATATTCGAAAGCTGCCATTGCATCAGGATTAGCTTGTGCTCCTGGTCCAAAGGTAATTTCAAATTCAGCCGTGGCATTATTCTGTGCAATCCGTTGAAATTCTCCACTGGATTCCGGTATGTTGATTCTAGTAAACATATCCTGATCTTTTGCCGGACATATAATGGGTTCGGCAGGGCGCTTTTCAGCTCCTTGTGCTACTAAGGATTCGGCAGTCCAAAGCGACAGAAAAAGCAATAAAATGCTTGTAATAAATAGTCGATTTTTTACGGTAAATTTGTGACCGGTGCTGAAGATTTGGTGAATGTAGTGATTTTCTCTCATGGCTATTTGGGGTTAGTTTTAAATAGTTGATCGATGAAATTAGGTTTAATGACCTGAAAATCAAAACAAAACGATTAAAATAAACTGTTTATCGAAAAAATAAACTTAATATTTAGTCCTTATGAAATTTGATTTTTCCACTACAAATATCCTCTGATGTCTGATATCAGTATGTAATATATAATGATATATAGAAAAATTATGTATGAAATATTTTTATATTAAATGGTCGGATTTGTCTTGAGTTGCTATTAATAATTGATGATTGGAAAATCTATTTTAGATTAATTTGACCTCTAGTTTATGGAAGGAAGTTTTGGTTGTCATATTGAATTGTATGTCTATTTTTTAGCAGCTTTTTTCATTAGTGGTATAAAAAGAGATCTCCAAAATTTCACATGATCACTTTCCCACCTAAATTGTATGTCATTTTTCTGTAGTCGCTTTGATTTTGTTTTCAGGATCAATTATGGCGGATGGATGGGAATTATCTTATATGAAAGAACTAGGCTAAGGCTTTGCTAATGTATTATATAAAAAACGTAGTACATCTAACTCCTCATTTTTGGAGGTATTACTGAATTTGGAATCAGCAATTTTGAATTATAGGGGAAAGTAGAGAGTCTAATACCAAGTATTTCAAAAATGGCTTTTTGAGGCATCTTTAGAGTTGTTTTTCCAAAGGCTTATTTTTCTCAAAATACCTACAAATATGTGTGATTTTGCATTCTTCACATTTAGGCCTTCTCGCTACACAAACATATCTACCATGCAAAATCAACCAATGATGGGCTACATGCACGTATTCAGAGGGAATGTGTTTGATTAAAGTTTTTTCAACTTCCAGAGGTGTTTTCGCATTTTGATTGACCAAGCCCAGTCTTTTGGAAACACGAAAAACATGGGTGTCCACAGCCATGGCAGGCTGATTGTAGATAACGGAAGCAATCACGTTGGCTGTTTTTCTGCCTACGCCTGGCATTTTTTGCAAATCATCTATGGATTCCGGCACTACAGAATCAAAATCCTCTACTAATATTTTAGCCATGCCCAGTAAATGCTTGGTTTTATTATTCATGAAGGAGATGCTTTTGATGTAGGGTAATACCTCATCAAAATGAGAATTGGCTAAATGCTCTGGCGTGGGAAAGGCTTCAAAAAGGGCTGGCGTGACAATATTCACTCTTTTATCTGTGCATTGGGCGGATAAAATAACAGCCACAAGCAGCTGGTACGGATTTTCATAATGTAATTCCGTCTCTGCTTGTGGCTGATTTTTAGAAAAATAATCTAAAAAAGCTTCGTAGCGTTCTTTTCTTGTCATTTGCTATTCCTTTACAGGATGCAAATTAACAGCTTTTGAGTATTCTAAAATACTGTTGATGGTTTTTTCTGAAGGGTTCATCAATCCCCCGTCCATTTGCTTTCTCAGCCAAAGGAGTTCATGGTATTGTTCTAAAAGTTCCATGTCCTCACTTAAGGCCAGTTCGATTTGCCGATTTTCGTCCGGCTCTGTTTCTGAATAAACATATCGGATTAAATCGTCATGAGTAAAAATTTTGGTCATAGGCTATATTATATTGTTGCATCTTTTTCCTCAAATTAATGAGGGCATAGCGCATTCGACCTAATGCAGTATTGATGCTCACTCCGGTTTGATCCGAAATTTCCTTAAAGCTCATGTCCATATAATGGCGCATGATCAGCACTTGCTTTTGTGCTTCAGGTAATTCCGCTATCAATTTGCGAAGCGATTTATGTACATCTTTCTTCATTTGAATGTCCTCAAAATTGCCTTCAGCAAATTCGAGGGTTTCGAATACACTATTTCCATCATCCATAACGATGGTAGGGTATCTTTTATTTTTCCGGAACCTATCAATTGCTAAATTATGTGCAATTCTCAAAATCCAGGGCAAAAATTTACCTTCCTCGTTATAACGACCAGATTTCAAAGTTCGTATAGCCTTAATGAAAACTTCTTGCATTAGATCCTCAGCTACATAATGATCTTTAACAATCATGTAGATAGTAGTGAAAATTCTTGACTTGTGGCGGTTTACTAATTCTTCAAACGCTACTTCATTACCATTGATATACTGACCGACCAATTGGCTGTCGTCCAGCATTGTTTTTTGATTATTCATCTTAAAACACCTTGTTTAGTTTGGTAAAAGTTTATTCTATAGCGTCAAAATTTAGAGGTAAAACATTCTTTTATAGCTTCGAAAGTATTCAAATGATTTTAAATCACAAAAATATTTTTCGATTTATTTTATAGTGACAGGAGAAATGTAAAAAAGGTTGGAATTAGTAAAATAAACTTTTTTCTTCCTCGTTTAATTGCATTTTTTTTTACCTGATTTTAAAAAGTAATTTTTTCAAAATATCATTTTTTTAAAGTATTTAAAAGAAATGTATATTGAGTCAGTTTCCTTAAGCTTTTTTAATAAATCTTTATTTTATCTTAAAAAATAGTAGATTTATACAGTTTTGTTAGTATATTTATCGAATATTATGGTAAATCACGGAGAGATAACACAGTTACTGGTTCAAGTAAATCAAGGGGATATCAATGCCTATAATAAGATATTTCCTGTTATTTACAGCGAACTACGTCATATTGCCCACAGGATTCGATTTCAGTATTTCGGGATAGAGACTTTGAATACCACTGCGATAGTGCACGAAGCTTACCTGAAAATAATAAATTCAGAAGCCAGCTGGAATAGTCGGGCGCATTTCTATGGCGTGGCCGGAAAGGCAATGAGACATATTTTGCTAAATGCAGCTCGAAGAAAGAATGCTATTAAACGTGGACGGGATGCACAACACATTTGCTTTGAAGAGTGGGAAGAAAAGATTAACTTATCAGATGATTGTTCAGATGAATTGTTGAAATTGGATGAAGTATTGAATGAACTCGAAAAGAAAGACAGCAAGCATGTGAAAATAGTGGAGTGTAGGTTTTTTGCCAATATGACTATTGAAGAAACAGCAACAGTACTTGACGTATCACCATCCACTGTTAAAAGAAATTGGCAGGTAATAAAAGCCTGGATATATAGTCAGATCCAAGCTAAGAAAACGGCTTAACTTGAAATGGGATATTCTTGGAGTGAATTGGAAGATATCTTCCAAAATGCATTGAAAATGCCTGCTTCAGAGCGGGAAATTTATGTAAAAAATCATGCTAATGATAATCAGCGATTGGAGCAAACCGTCCTGATGATGCTAAGAGATGCAGAAAATGCAGATCAATATTTTGATAAACTTCAGAAAGGTATAGCTGACGGCTTAGAGGAGAAACAGGAAGATATTTATCAAGCTGGTGATAAAATTGATAAATATAAGATTATCGAACCCATAGGCCGAGGTGGTATGGGACAGGTTTTTTTAGCCGAAAGAAATGACCGTCAATTTGAACAAAAAGTTGCTATTAAATGCTTCTCTGCTGATGAGGTCAAAGATAATTTCTTCGAGAATTTCCGAAATGAACAGCAATTTTTAGCCAATCTTAATCATGCTGCTATTGCTCACATTTTAGATGGCGGGGTTACTGATGAAGGCATCCATTATATCATTATGGAATATGTCGATGGCTTACCTGTTAATGAATACCTAAAATCATCTTCTTTAAACACAGGTGAAAGACTTCAACTTTTTATTAAAATATGTGATGCTATTAATTATGCTCATAATAGGCTGATTCTACATTTAGATATAAAACCATCAAATATTTTAATTAATGAAGAAGGACATGTTAAGCTATTAGACTTTGGGATTGCCCAAAAGATTGGCAATAGACTGCAAAAACAGGTGCAAAAAGCTACACCCTTTTATGCGGCTCCTGAGCAGCTTAAATTGGGAGACATCACGATAGCAACTGATATCTTTCAGTTAGGAATTTTATTACATATTATTATTTCCGCTGAAAATCCGTTAAAGCCTAGTGAAGATAATCCTTATGATCGCAAGGTCAAACTATCACAATCCATTGATCAGGAATTGCTAGCTATCATTAATGTTTGTTTAAGTGAGTCCTCCGAATGTCGATATGTTTCAGTCTCTGCTTTAATAGAGGATGTCAAGAATTACCTGAATAAGTTTCCGGTTAAGGTTTATTCTAAGAAATGGTCTTATCGGGCCAAAAAGTTTACTGACAGAAATAAGATTAAAATTACACTTTCTGCCTTATTAGTTATATCGTTGCTATCGGGGCTTATTATTTCTTCTTATCAGTCTAAGATAGCACAAGAAAACGAACAAAAAGCGCTTAAAACAAGCGAATTTCTATTGGATATTTTTAGAAATGCTGACCCCGTTCAAACAGAGGGAGGGTTGACTGTAAAAGATATTTTAGATAATAGTAGCAAGAGTGTTGAGTTGAAGTTTGACGACAAAGAATTTAAGCTTGATCTCTATGATAGGTTAATAAATATTTATACCAATGTTTACCTATGGAACGATTCTAAGAAACTTGCGGAAAAAGTTTTAAGAGATTACAAAGATATCAATACAAAAAGTAAATTGAATATTATGAGTACCCTTGCCGGCAATTATCGTGAATTGTCGGAGTATCAAAAGGCAGATTCAGTTTTTGGATTGTTACTGTCGAAAATTCAGGACCCAAAAGAAAATTTACCATTAGATTTTAAAATAGAAAATATCTTAGCCCTTGCAAAGTCGCAGCAAATTCAAGGTAAATATGATTCTGCTCTGCATTTTATCCATCAAGCAAATAGTTTGATAAATGACGATATGTTTGATAAGGATAAAGCTGATATATTCAATCATTATGCATCTGTCTATAAAGATTTATCGAAATTAGATACAGCGGCCTTTTATCAAAAAAATGCAATCCGTATTTTAGAGGCGCACCATACACCTGAGCACCAAACTGCACTTGCTGTTTACTACAATAATCAGGGAAATTTATTTAAAGATATGTCTCTGTATGATTCAGCAATTGCTTCCTTTGAACATTCCCTAAGTCTCAAAAGAAAAATAGCTTCGAAAGCAAATCTTGACATAGCAATTACCTATAGTAATTTAGGAGGGGTACATTACAAGAAGAAGAATTATGACAGCGCCTCTTCTTACCTGAACAGAGCAATAGAAATCTTTAGTACTCAGTTAGAACCGAGTAATAATTTTATAATATCCACACGATATAGTTTAGCGAATATATATTATAATCAAAGGAACTTTCAAAAGGCGTTATTTGAATACCAGGAAGTACTAGCAGCAGATACTGCAAATTTCGGCTTGGATCATCCCTATATCGCGGATGATTATATTTCCTTATCAAATTGTTATATAGGTTTGAAGCAGATGGATAAGGCATTTGGGTTGCTCAAAAAAGCGGAAGGTATTATTGAGGCTAAATTTGATAAGAGTCATCAGAAGACTTCTTATTTATACAATAAATTCGGGCAGTTTTATGAGGAGCAGAAAAATTACGCTATGGCTCAAATGTATTTTCAGGAATCGTATACTTTAGTCGAACAGTATTTGGGAGAGGATCATCGCTATACTAAGCTGTACAAAAAAGATGTCGAGCGAATTACTAAGCTAATGATTGGTAAAATTGAAAATCTTTAAATTAAGTCTACATGTTTTAAGTGTGTTTTTAAAACTTTTGTTCTACAAAGACATTTACTTGTAATAATAAATTTGATTCAAGTATGAAAGCAGTTATTGTTGGTGCTGGAATAGGTGGGTTAGCCACCTCAATTCGGTTAGCAAAAAAGGGGTATGAGGTAGAAGTCTTTGAGCAGAACAACTATCTTGGCGGAAAGCTATCAGTCTTTGAACAAGAGGGGTTTCGATTTGATGCTGGTCCTTCTTTGTTTACCTTACCAGAGTTAGTTGATGATTTGGTTGCGTTACAAAGCGAGGAAAGCACTATTAAGTTTCCCTACAAAAAACTAGATGAATCTTGCAGGTATTTTTGGGAAGACGGGAAGCGACTTACTGCCTATACAAGTCCTAAGAAATTTGCATTAGAAGTTGAGCAAGTCTTAGGGGTACCCGTAAAAGTAGTAACAGATTATATCAAAAATGCTGAGTTTAAATATGAAAAATCAGCCAAGATATTCTTAGAAAAATCTTTACATAAGCGCTCAACATTTCTCTCGAAAGAGATCCTGCCGGCATTACTAAGCATATATAAGTTTGGCTTGTTTGAGAGTATGAATCAAGTGAATGAATCCAAATTAAAGCATCCGAAATTGGTTCAGTTATTCAATAGATTTGCAACCTATAATGGCTCAAGTCCTTATCAGGCGCCTGGTATTTTGACTTCTATTGCTAATTTGGAATTAAATAGAGGTACTTTTTATCCTGAAAATGGAATGTATCAGATAACGCATACACTTGCTCAGGTGGCGGAAAGCTTAGGCGTAAAAATCCATTTTAATGCGGGTGTTGAGAAAATTCTTGTTGAAAATAAAGTAGCCAAAGGAATTGTAGTCAATGGAAAGATAAGTTCTGCAGACTTGGTGGTGAGTAATATGGACATTTACCCTACCTACAAAAAGCTGCTAAGTGATCAAAAACAACCTGAAAATATCCTGAATCAGGAAAGAAGTAGTTCTGCTTTAATTTTTTATTGGGGTATTGAAAAGGAATTTGGAGAGCTTGGTCTGCACAATATTTTCTTTAGTGATGATTATCATCAGGAATTCCACAATATTTTCAAGACGAAGACGATAGCTCCCGACCCTACTATTTATGTCAACATAACTTCCAAACATACTCCTTCTGATGCCCCAGACGGAATGGAGAATTGGTTTGTCATGGTGAACGTACCTTCCAACAGTGGACAAGATTGGGATCAATTGATCCCTGAGATCAAGAAGTCAGTCTTGAAAAAACTCAAAAGAATGCTAGGCATTGATATAGCTCAGTACATTAAAACGGAAAGTATTCTTGAGCCGCGAACAATAGAAAGTAAAACCTCTTCTTATCAAGGAGCCTTATATGGAAGCAGTTCTAATAATCGATATTCTGCCTTTTTGCGACATCCTAATTTTCATCCCAAAATAAAAGGACTATATTTTTCTGGTGGAAGTGTACATCCGGGTGGAGGAATTCCATTATGTTTGCTGTCAGCTAAGATAATTGATGATTTAAGTCCTTCAGTTTGATGAAAAAAGCAGTTTTAAGTGTGGTAGCAAATTTGAAATCCAAACCGATAGTTGGGATTATTATAATTTCTGCCTTCTATTTTTTTGGGGTAATCGGAATTCTGTCTGCTAACAGAGAGTGGTTTGTTGAGAAAACGGCCTTTAACTTATCCTTGTCTTTTGTAGTACTTATCATGTATCAGAATCACTACAAGTTTTCTTTAATTTGGGCTTTTGTATTTTGTTATGTGGTTGGCTTCTTAGCAGAATACCTAGGAGTTAACTTTGGATTGATATTCGGTGATTACTATTACCCTAAAACCTTGGGGCCACAATTAGGTGGTGTGCCCGTGATAATCGGTATCAATTGGTTTCTCATAACTTTTTGCGTAGCATCATTAATATTTCCCCTTAAAACTAATGTATTCTTAAAAATATTATTAGCCACTATTACAACAGTCATAATTGACGTTCTAATTGAACCTGTAGCTATGGAATTGAATTTTTGGAATTGGGAAAATAATGAGGTGCCGTTACAGAATTACGTAGGATGGGCGATAGTTTCGTTCTTAATTTTCAGTTTTTATTTCCTCATTAAGATTCCACTAAGGAATAAAATGTCTATCGTCTTATTATTTTGGCAGGTGGTCTTTTTTGTGGTTTTAAATCTGTTTTTAGTAAAAAATTATTGGGCATAAAAAAACCAGCTTCAGGGCTGGCTTTATTTGTTGATTCAAGCAGAATTTTGAACATAATGTTTCTCTTCTCTCAATTCGAAATATTCCTCAAACAGAGATTTTGAGATTAATTTACTTTCTGTTCCTGAGCCCCATTTAGCATTTAATTCAAATAAGCCGTTGTACGCTCTCCCTTCATAATTCTCACCCACTTTAAAACCTCTCAAACCGGTTTTTTGGTCAGGTAATTTATTACAAACAAAATTTATTCTATACCTATCCATGTCTAAAAGTTTTTGTAAAACTATGTACTAAAGACCAAGATGCGTGCCAAAAGGTTGGGATTTGTAAAAAAAATATCGACCAAATGCCGAATTTTTAGGATGAGTGGCCTAACTACAAATATAGGATACTTAAATTTCAATGAACTACTGGGAATTGATTTCATTAAGTAGTCAAAATCGTTAAGTATTTTAAAATATGCCCAAAATGTAGGAAATAACATATATTTCAATCTTGTATAGCTTGATATTTATTTACCTTTGCACGCATGAATTTTAAAGGCCTTTTGCTTAAGTTTCTCATTTGGCGCGTAAAGCATGTCAGCACCACCAACTTTGTAATCATTACAAGTGGTGTGATTGGGATTATAGCTGGATTAGCAGCTGTAACACTTAAGGAAAGTGTGCATATTCTTCAAAATTTCTTGACCCGGGATTTTCAACAGGAATTTGGAAATTATTTGTACTTAAGTTACCCGCTTGTGGGGATTGTTTTGACGCTCCTTTTATCAAAGTATATTCTTAAAGAAAAGCTAGGGCATGGAATAACTGATATTCTTTATTCGATTTCCAAGAAGTCAAGTATTGTAAAGCGGACCAAAACATTTTCAAGAATGCTGACAAGTACTTTGACTGTAGGATTTGGGGGATCTGTGGGCTTAGAGGCACCTATTGTAGTGACAGGATCTGCTATTGGGTCTAATATTGGTAGATTAGTTCATTTGAATTATAAGCAGCGAACACTTTTGATTGGCTGTGGCTCCGCGGGTGCAATATCAGCTATATTTAATTCGCCTATTGCCGGTGTCATCTTTAGCATTGAAGTAATTTTGGCAGAGGTGACAATTAGTTCATTCATCCCGCTTTTAATTGCTTCCGTTTGTGGAGCCTTGGTTTCTTTAACTTTATTAGGTGATGATGTTTTATTCTCATTCAATCTGACTGATGAATTTATTGCGGCTGACACCCCCTTTTATATTTTTTTAGGGATTTTTACGGGGATGGTAGCCCTCTATTTTACAAAAGTTGTTGGTAAAGTGGAAGGCTTGATTAAGAATGTAAAAGGTGATTTAAATAGGGCGATTTTGGGTGGTGTTGCTTTAGGTTTTTTGATTTTTATACTTCCACCCTTATATGGTGAGGGGTATGATACTATAACTAAGCTATTGGATGGTAATGCTCAAAGCATTCTGAACAATAGCTTATTTTTTGATGAGGTGGAATCATTCTTTCTATTGGTTTTATTTGCGGCAGGAATTATATTAGTAAAGCCTGTAGCCACAGCTCTGACCATTGGTTCAGGTGGAAGTGGAGGGATATTTGCCCCTTCTTTGTTCTTAGGGGGGGTAACTGGATTTTTATTTGCTTATTTGATTAATAAACTAGGAATTACAGACCCAATCAGTTTGAGCAATTTTACTCTAGTTGGAATGAGTGGAGTAATGAGTGGAGTTTTGCATGCCCCACTAACAGCTATTTTCCTGATT
This sequence comes from Marivirga harenae, assembly GCF_030534335.1. Classification (GTDB taxonomy): domain Bacteria; phylum Bacteroidota; class Bacteroidia; order Cytophagales; family Cyclobacteriaceae; genus Marivirga; species Marivirga harenae. The sequence continues at coordinate 1,619,030 of NZ_CP130565.1, forward strand.
GCAGAAATTACTAGTGGTTATACCTTATTTGTTCCGTTAATGATTGTTTCCGCAATCTCATACAGTACAATCTCGTATTTTGAAAAATATTCGATGTACACCAAACCATTAGTAGAAAAGGGAGATTTGATTTATCATGATAAGGATAGACAGGTTTTAAGTTTGATAGATTTGAAAAAAGTCATTGAAACAGATCTCTTAACTATAGACCCAGATGCCACCCTGGGAGAATTGGTAGATTTAGTAAGGTTCTCTAAAAGAAATATTTTTCCTGTGGTTAATAAGGATCGGGAATTAATGGGGATTGTTACTTTGGATGATATTCGTGAGATTATGTTTGATGAGGAATCTCGAAAAAATATTATTGTTAATACCCTAATGCACAGCCCACCTACCTTTGTTACCGGAAAGGAAAGTATGCGTTCTGTAATGATGAAGTTTGAAAAAACAGGTGCTTGGAACTTACCTGTACTGGAAGATGGCCAGTATGAAGGATTCGTTTCTAAATCTAGAATTTTCAATGCCTACCGTAAAAAGTTGATTAGACAACAGATAGAATAGTTTGCGAAAATAAAATATTACATCTATTAATAGGATAGTTGTTGAACCCTGTTTATTTCGGTAAGTTGTTGACTTTCTGGTGCTTGTCCACAATTTCCAGATTATTAATTTTATTGTAATGACCATAAAGCCAGGCAGTTATAGATTTAATGTGGATAAATGTGGATAACTTGTCTAATTTGTGGATAAAAAAACAAAAGATAATTTGAATCTTATTTTTGTTAAAAATTAGATGAATTTTAGGCTCTTAATGTAAGGTTTAATATAAATTAATATTGTTATAACATTTCTAATTTACATTAAACAAAAACTAACTGATCAGAAATACTTAAGTTAATATTACCTCATTTTTTACTGTATGAATTAAATGTTTACTTTAAGTTAACTAAATTTAAATTCGAATGTGTGGAAGTTTAGTTTGATTTAAGTAGTAAAGTCAAATTCAGTAGTCAGGGCGAATATTGGAAAAGTACAATTTACTGATTTTTGATATAATCGATGGCTTCTTCAATTAACCTATCTGTACCATTATTGAAATCAGTGGAATCCAACGCAATGGCAATGTCTGGCTGAACACCAAATTCAATGTTGTTTCCATTTGCATCAATTGTTTTAGTTGAAGAAAACCTGTATCTCCAGCCATTCGGAAGTTCATTATTGATGGGGAGTCCTCCGCCTCCGCCAGTTCGATCTCCCATCAAGGTTACATTGGGTAAAAAGCTCATCATACTAGCGAAAAAATTTGCAGAACTATAACTACTTCTATTGATCAATACCACAATGGGTTTATTGAATTTATAGTCTTCATCTCCATCAAATTCTAAAAATTTTTCTTCCGCCTTGGTGAAATCGTCATGTCCAGGCCCATTTTTATAAAACCAATCTGCAATTTTAATGCGCTCATTTGCAAATCTATTAGCAATAGTAAATGCATTACTAATACTACCACCACCATTATTTCTGATATCAATGATTAGACCTGCTACAGGCCCCTCTAAACTGTTGATTTGGAAACTGCCTTCTCTTTCGTTGATTAGGAATTTGAGTACTAAATAATCCATCAGTGAGGTACTAACATTGCTGGAAAAACTTTCATAGTACATATATCCTACCGAATCAATAATAGTATTGTGAATTGGTCCTGAAATCTGATAATCTTTACTAGGCACTAGGTAGTTTCTTTCAATAACATCAAAATTGAAATTGGTCGGATATTCTAAATACCAATCCCAGTTGCGTGAAACATCAATTCCTGCAGAAATATTTACATGACCATCTTCCAAAATAAACAGCATATCAGCCAAAATATTAAAGAGTTCAATACTGTTCCTGGCATTTATTGCTTTTGGTCTAAATACATCCTTTGCTGAATCCCAGTCAATATTTTTATCGGAAAAAAAGGAGTATTTTTCATCAACGGTTTGCCATAAGTGGTCAAATACTTTTGCATTTTCTGGTTCAGGATCTTCTTCCATAAAGAGCCTTTCACAAGAATAAAGACTAGCTGAGATTACGAGCAATATGGCGAAGAGACTTTGTTTCATATCTTAAAGAAAGTGCTGATTAGTATAGAATGTTCGCCTGTTCTAATCCGATTTTGTGAATTGTAGCTTTCGTAGCTCCAAAAATAATCTAGTCTTAATCCATTTCCATTTTTTAGCGGGTAATATAAATAATATTGAGCCGACCATTTAAAGTAACTACCCAAGCTGATGATTTCACCACCTTTCACATAGTCAAAAAACTCAACTTCCTCCTTATTGACGGAAGCTGGAAAGCGAGTTGAGGCAAATAGTGGACGAGTGGCATATGTAATCAATGGCGTGCTAGTGAATAATCCTAATTCTAAAGTTCTGCTCCAAAGATTGAATGGTCTTGCTATCATTACAGCAGGAGCCGCTGAAAATCTGGTTTCAATATGCTGACTATTGTTCGTAAAGCTTAGATGTTGCCTTAAGGCCCATTTAGCAGACAGATCAATTCCTGGTCTGATTTTTAGTTTTTTGTTTTCAAGATTAGGTGGTTTCCAATATTGCTGAAAATGGCCTTCAAGCCTGAATGTGTACATTTCTGCATTACTGATGCTACTTGAGGGATTATTGAAATCAAATTTTGCTCTGGATGTATTGATGATTCTTTCTTTTTCGTGAAAATGACCGAGAATAACTGCACCCCCAATACCCTTGTAAAGTAAGGGTGAAATACCTTCATCAATTACATTTACATAACTCCCCCCAATTCCTGTTATGAAGTGAGTTTGCTTTTTAAAACCAATGGCTTTTTGTCCTTGTCCCAAACTAGGAAAGCCAAGTGCAAAAACCGTTAGAAAAAATCCTACAATATATAGCTTATTCAAAGTCAACTATTACTTGGTTTCTTAATAAGTCATCCAAAGATTCTCTTTTTCTGATCAACTGATCCTTACCATCATATACCATTACTTCGGCAGGTCGATAGCGTGAATTATAGTTGGAAGCCATTGAAAATCCATATGCCCCTGCATTTTTGATGGCAATAATGTCTCCTTGCTTTACTTCTGAAAGCCTTCTGTCGGTTCCAAATGTATCAGTTTCACAAATATAACCCACTACCGTGTACACTCTCTGCGTATCGGATGGATTAGAAATATTTTCAATTTGGTGATAAGCATCGTACATCATTGGTCGCAATAAATGGTTCATGCCAGTGTCCAAGCCTACAAAAACTGTTGCTGGAGTTGTTTTGATTACATTTACTTTTGATAGAAAGTATCCTGCTTCTGAAACTAAGAATTTCCCAGGTTCAAACCATAGTTCTAAATCCTTTCCTCTTTTTTTGCAAAACTCTTTAAATCTCTTACTTACTTCTTTTCCTAGTTCTTCTATATCAGTGGTGATATCCCCATCTTTATATGCTACTTTAAAACCACTTCCAAAATCGATAAAGTCAATATTAGGGAAGTCTTCTGCAGCCTCAAAAATTAAGTCAGTACCTCTTAAAAACACCTCTGAATCAAGAATATCGGATCCAGTATGAATATGTAAACCTATAACATTGATATTATAATTCTCAATTACTCTTAGCAAATGGCGCATTTGTAGAATAGAGATGCCGAACTTAGAATCAATATGTCCAGTAGAGATTTTTGAATTTCCACCAGCCATGATGTGTGGGTTTAATCTGATACAAACAGGCACACTGTTGTGGTAACGATGACCAAATTGCTCTAATATCGCGATATTATCGATGTTGATCATCAAACCGAGATCAACTGCTTCTACTATTTCATCAATGGAAACACAGTTTGGCGTATAAAGTATATCCTTAGGCTCAAACCCTGCTTTCAAACCCAGATAAGCTTCTTGAATGGAAACAACATCAAGTCCTGTTCCATGTTTTTTCATCCACTTCAAAACAGAAACGTTGCTCAAAGCCTTAGTGGCATATTTCAATTTCAAATTAATACCAGCAAAGGCATCGTTTAATCTTTTAATTTGAGACGCTATTTTATCTGCATCATAAACATATAATGGTGTGCCGTATTTTTTGGCGAGTGATGTTAAAACTGTATTCTCCACTGAGTATTCTTAATTAAATTGTTGATTTTCACTAATTCTTATCAAATGCTGATTTTTTCGTAAAATTGTTCCAAATCTTCGGGTTTACCAAATACAAAAATTGTATCTCCTTTTCTTGGAGTAGTTTCAGGTCCAATTTGGGTGGTTAAGTTCCCATCTCTTTTCAAACCTATCACTGTAACACCAAATTTATGACGAATGTTAGTTTCCGCAATCGGTTTGTCTGTAATTTCACTATGATCTTTTTCAATTTCATAGCAAGCTGTTGTTAAATTAGGAAATTCTTCAGTTAATTTTTGCATCGGTGACCTTTTTAGAACTCCTCTAAGCATTTCATAATTGTCTGCCCGTACATTTCTCACAAATTCTTTGATTTTCTTCTGCGGAATAAAGTATTGATTTAATACTCTTGTAAAAATCTCCACAGAAGTTTCGAATTCTTCCGGAATGACTTCATCTGCTCCTAATCGCAGATTTTCTTCTGTTTCAGTTATAAATCTGGTTCTCACAATAATATGGATAGTATTACTAATGGACCGTATTTGGGTGACAATCCGCTTAGTAGCTAGCGGGTCGGAAATAGCGATTACCACTACTTTGGCTTTGTATACTCCCAAACCTTTTAGTACCTCTGGTTGAATTGCATCACCATAATGGATAGGTTCACCCAGCGCTTTATATTTTTTGATGGTATCGGGATTCATTTCACATATAACATATGGAATGCCCGCACTTTTAGCGGCCTTAGCTACATTTTGTCCATTAAGTCCAAAGCCTATAATCACAATATGCTTATCCAGTTGTTCTTCTGGTATTTCATTGATTTCCTCGGGAGTGTCAGGAAAGGAAAAAAACATTCTCTGTGTTTTATTCCCTATTTTCGAAGCGAGCTTACTAGAAGCCAATTTATCAGCGAGCTTCGGGGAAATACTCATCATAAATGGAGTAATGCCCATCGTAAACAATGATACAGATAGAAAGTATTGGTAGGTAAGGTCTGAAATCACGGCATAAGTGATACCAACTGTTGATAGAATAAAAGCAAATTCACCTACTTGAAATATTGAAAAACCTATCCGATAGGAAGTCCTGCCCGGGTATCCTAGAAATGCTCCTGCTAAGGTGGCAATTAATGATTTTCCAATAACAGTAGCTACCATTAATCCCACAATAATAATGAAGTGGTCTGCCACGAAGAAAATATCCAAAAGCATCCCAATTGAGACAAAGAAAAATGAAGTAAACAACTCATGGAATGGTAAAATATTGCTTGCTGCTTGGTGGCTATATTCAGATTCAGAAACAATCAATCCCGCCAAGAATGCACCCAAAGCAAGTGAAAGACCTAGTGCTGCACTTAACCAAGCTATTGAAAAACATATTAAGACAATCACCAGAATGAAAAGCTCTTTACTTCTCGTTTTTGCAATTTGGTAGAATAACCACGGGACAATGTAACGTGCACTAACGAGAACAAAGGCAATTAGTAGAGCAGCTTTTAGTACCATCATCAGTATTTCCATCCATATATTTTGAGATTCTCCTGCCAATAGCGGTGTAAATAGCATCATGGGTACAACTATGATGTCTTGAAAGATCAGAATGGCTAGGATAGTTTTTCCGTGAGGCGTAGTGGTTTCTCCTTTGTCCTGTATGATTTTCAATACAATGGCAGTACTACTTAAGGAAAACAAAAAGCCTAGGAAAATAGCTGCACTTAAATCAAAATTAGTATTTAATGCAATCAGCATAACTAGTAAAATAGTCCCGACTACTTGCACCGTACCCCCGATGAAAACAGCCCTTTTAATGGAAATTAAACTCTTTATAGAGAATTCAATACCAATGATGAAAAGTAAAAGGATTACTCCAATTTCGGCAAAGACTTTTACCCCTTCAGTTGCCTCTATTAACTGAAAACCGTACGGGCCAGCAATTATACCGGTTATCAAGAAACCGATAATAGGTGGGACCTTCAATTTTCTAAAAAGCAGAATTACAAAAATTGAAAGTCCTAAAATGATGACAATGTCACTTAAGATCGGGATATCTACGCTTGCGGCTAAAATCATTAGGTATTTTATTAAGCTTCAAAAATAAACATATATACTAAACTTTTTAGGTGATTAGTCAACTCAATTGGGAAATCTTTTAATTTACCTGATTGACTGGGTAATGACATGAAAATTCAATTGCTATTTTTACTAGTTCATCCTTAATTTTTTCGCGTTGGGTAGGTTTTATTATTTTGAAAACCGGATTGACCCTTTATTTGCCTTCATAAATCAACAGAAATTATGCAAGCCATGAGAAAGTTTGTAATAACAATTCTACTATCGATGGCAGTATCCATCGGAATTTCCCAAGAAAAAGAAAGGGAAGTCACGTATACGCAAAATGTTAGAGGTATAATCGTAGACAAAGTGACCCAATCACCTTTACCGGGGGCCAGCGTCAAGATTGTGAACAGCGACCCATTGAAAGGAGCGACAGCTGATGTAAACGGACAATTTTTATTAGAAGATGTGGAAATTGGTAGAGTCAGCTTGGAGGTTTCCTATATTGGATATGAAACCATTGCAATTAATCAATTACAAGTTAATACAGGCAAAGAATTAGTCTTGAATATTGAATTACAAGAGAATATTGAAGAATTATCGGAAGTGACTGTTAAAGCCAACCAGAACCCACAAAATGCTTCTAACGATCTGGCATTGGTCAGCGCCCGAGGATTTGATATGGAAGAAACAAACAGATATGCTGGGGCTAGAAATGACCCTGCTAGAATGGCTCAAAACTTTGCAGGAGTTAGTGGAGCCAATGATTCAAGAAATGATATTGTCATCAGGGGAAACTCTCCCAGTGGTGTTTTATGGAGATTAGAAGGAGTTGATATCCCTAATCCCAACCATTTTGGAGCATTAGGCACCACCGGTGGCCCCGTAAGTATTTTAAATAATAACCTTTTGGCCAAGAGTGATTTTATGACTAGTGTCTTTCCATCCGAATATGGAAATGCTACTGCAGGGGTGTTTGATTTGAAAATGAGGAAAGGGAATTCTTTTAAAAGGGAGCATATTTTTCAAGTGGGCTTCAATGGGTTTGAACTAGGTACTGAAGGTCCAATAGGCACGGAAGGGGGTGCTTCTTATTTACTGAACTACAGGTACTCAACTTTAGCGTTGATGGATGAAGTTGGATTATCTCCTGGCACGGGAAATGCAGTGCCTTATTATCAAGATTTTTCAGCTAAAATAGACGTGCCTACTAAAAAGCTAGGAAAGTTCAGCCTATTCGCCATTGGTGGCAAAAGCAATATAGATTTAGTAGGGACAGAAACAGACACCACCGAAACAGATTTGTATTCTGATATCTCTCAAAACATCTATAATTCAGCCAAAATGGGGGTGATAGGGCTTTCCAATACTCAATATTACAATAATGACACTTATGGCATTTTCACTCTTTCAGCGGACTATACCTTTACCGGTAATATAGTAGATTCCTTAAGCACTGAAAACCGAATTCCTCAGCCATTCTACAGGAGCAATTATGGATTGACTAAATATCGGGCGCAATACCATTTTCATCAGAAAGTCAATGCCAAGCATAATTATGTCACTGGTTTTAATTATGATGTTTATTCATTCAACTTGCAGGACAGTATTTATAGAGCTTCAACTGATGATTTTAGAAATTTACGAGATGAACAAGGAGTTTCAGGCTTGGCGCAGGGCTTCTTTCAATGGCAATATAGGATAACTGAAAAACTGGATGCTACGGCTGGCTTACATTACCAGTATTTCGCCTTCAATGGCTCACAACAAATAGAACCACGACTAGGGGTAAACTATCAGCTTAATAAGCAAAACAGCTTGAAGTTTGGTTATGGATTGCATAGTCAGCTTCAAGTAATGCCCATCTATTTCTTAGAAACTCAACAAGCTGGAAATGGAAAAATCAGAACGAATGAAAATCTGGATTTTACAAAATCACATCATTTTGTAGCTGGGTTTAATCATCTATTTACGAGAGATTTCAAGTTAAGCACAGAGGTATACTACCAACACTTATACGATGTTGCAGTGGAAAGGAGAAGTAGCTCTTTCTCAATGCTCAATGCAGGAGCTGATTTTGGCGTTCCGAATGTCGATAGCTTGGTTAATACAGGTATCGGCACAAATTATGGTTTCGAATTGACAATGGAAAAAAGCTTTAGCAATAATTATTATTTCCTTGCCACGGCTTCCATCTTTGAATCAAAATATCAGGGCAGTGACGGTAAATGGCGAAATACTGCCTTTAATAGCCAATACGTGCTGAATGGTCTATTAGGAAGAGAATTTGAATTAGGTTCTAAGAACAGAGTTTTGGCCATAGATCTTAAAAGTACCTATGCTGGAGGACAATATGTAACGCCAATAGATTTGGAAGCTTCGAGACTAGCTAAAGAAATGGTATTAGATAGTAAAAATGCATATTCAGTAAAAAATCCGGACTATTTCAGAACGGATTTTAAAATAAGTTTTAGGATGAACAGTAAAAAATTAACCCATGAATGGGCCTTGGATATTCAAAATGTATTTAATACCCAAAACCTTTTCCGAAGAACTTACAATCCTGAAACAGAACAAATAGTGAAAAACAATCAATTAGGGATATACCCTATCCCGCAATATAGGTTGACATTTTAAACAGGACACAAAACTTTTCCAAAGTTTTACCTAGTGAAAGATGAAGGATTATTTTAAATAGTTGGAAATCTGTCAATTATCAACTTTGGAAAAGTTATACAATAAAGTAATACTGAAGTCAGATTTTTAAACAATAATCAAATTACAAATTGTCAAAACTTCAAAATTTAGAAGAAATCATGAGAAAGAAATGGAATAATCTCAGCAAATTAGAAGCAACAATTTTTAAGATTCTCATTGTGTTGGTGTTAGGTTTATTCATTTTTACAATGGGTGTAGAAGCAGGAAATACAATTTATAAAGCCATTAATTAAGGTTGAAAATGATAATAAAGGAGCCATACGATCGATATTTAATGATGCTCGGGTTAGCAACTGTTTTGACAGTTACTAATCCTAAAGGCCCTTTTTTGACTGTTTTTTTTATCACCTTAGCCTTTACTTTTGCCTATTGGGAAGGCAATTATCATATCGTGAGCTGGGTAAGAATCAAATTTCCAGCGCTAAAAGACACCAAAAAGAGGATATTCACTCAAGTTGGCTGGTCATTTCTATATACCATCGGAATAGCTAGCTTCTTGGTACTCATGTTGCATTTTTTAGGATTTGTGCCTTATAGCAAACAATATCATTTTTATAATATCGCATTAGGCTTGGGAATTACCATCATAATTTCAATCATTTATGAAACCATCTGCTATTTCCAGCTCTGGAAAGATGCACTTTTAGAAAGTGAAAGGTTGAAAAAAGTAGAAGCTCGGTTACAGTATGAAAGCTTGAAGAACCAAGTCAATCCACATTTTCTTTTCAACAGTTTAAATACGCTGTCTTCCTTGATTTCAGTTAACCCTGAAAAGGCAGAATTATTTGTTCAGGAATTTTCTAAAATTTATCGTTATGTTTTGGAGGTAAGAGACAAAAGCTTTGTGCCTCTCAGACAGGAGCTGGATTTTGTGGATTCTTATATTTTTTTACAAAAAATTCGCTTTGATGACCATTTACATTTTGAAAAAAGCATTCAAGATGAAAAAAATGATTTGTTTATCCCACCATTGATTCTTCAGAACCTGGTTGAGAATTGCATCAAGCATAATACTATCAATCAGAGAAACCCACTTAAAATTAAAGTTGAAATAGTAGACGGAAGATTGTTGGTAATTAACAATTTGCAAGAAAGAAAAGAGGACTATACATCAACCAAAACGGGGCTATATAATATCGAGCAAAGGTTTAAACTACTAAATGGTGAGGCACCGAAATTTTATCAGGAAAATGGGCAATTCATTGCGGAGATTAAGCTTCAAACATTAAGTGTAGACCCTTGAAAGGCAAATAGGCTAAGCACTTTTTCGGCAATGAAACCTTGCAGTTTTTAGAACCACAGATACAGTAGCAATTAAATAGAACTAAATCCTTATAAGAATGGAGAATACATATCAAACCCTTTTAATAATTCACATTATCGCAGGATTTACTGGTCTGATAAGTGGCTTACTCAATATGCTTATGAAGAAGGGAGGTAAAACTCACCGAATAGTAGGCAAAGTGTTTGTGGTCGGAATGATACTTTCATCCATCATAGCATTGACTATGGCAAGCATCAAAACGAACTATTTTCTATTCGTGGTGGGTGTATTTACCATTTATTTGGTTGGGACTGGTAATCGGTACATTTACCTCAAGCTGCTAGGAAAAACACAGAATCCAAAAATCTTAGATTGGGTGCTTTCTGGGGGTATGTTTTTCATGAGTATTGCTTTTGTTTTTCTCGGAGTAACACTGTTGAAAGATCAACAAAATTCATTTGGTATTGTCCCAATAGTGTTCGCTTTCGTTGGTTTCGGAAGTGTGCGAGTAGATTTATTAAATTATACTGGTAGAATTAAATCTTCGCAATTTTGGCTTAAAGCTCATATTTCAAGAATGTCAGGCGGATTTATTGCCGCTTCAACTGCATTTTTAGCCGTGAATGGACCTAAAATTCCGTTGGAAATCCCAACATTTGTTTATTGGTTGTTACCAACAATATTGATCACCCCTTTAATTACAAAATGGAGTAGAAAATTAAGAATGAAGAAATGAATGCTGTAATAATTGAAGATGAGAAATTAGCTGCTCAGAAGCTGGAGTCTATGTTGTCTAAAATACAACCTAGCTTAAAAATAATTAAACTGATGGGAAGCATTGAAGAGGCGGTTGAGTTCTTTCAAAATGAAGTTCAAGTAGACTTAGTTTTTCTAGATATTCATTTATCCGATGGAAGTAGTTTTAATATTTTTGATCAAGTAGAAATTACAGCTCCAATCATTTTCACTACTGCTTATGATGAATATGCACTGAAAGCATTTAAGGTGAACAGTATTGATTATTTACTGAAACCCATTGCACAAAGCGATTTAAGAGCCGCTTTGGATAAATTAATGAACATTTCAGCCAATGGTAGCAGCAATGATATCGAAAAACTTATTACTGCATTCAGAACAAATCAAGCAGCACACAAGCAAAGGTTTTTGCTGACCTATGGAAGCCAAATAAAATCCATCAGAACAGAAGATACTGCATATTTTTATGCGGACAATAAGATGGTATTTTTAGTGAATCAAGATGGTCATAAATATGTGACGGATGAAACGATGGATCAAATAGAAGCGGTACTAGATCCAATGGAATTTTTTCGCGTAAATAGAACATTTTTGATTGGCATAAATTCAATTACGAAAATGAACACTTATTCCCGTAGTAGAATAAAAATTGATTTGGTTCCTGCATGTGAGAAAGAATGCATTGTGAGCACTGAAAAATGTGCTGACTTTAAAAGATGGTTGGGTAAATAAGGAGGCTATTCTTAGTAATGTAAGAATAGCTTTCCAAGATTAGGCCGTCATGCCACCATCAACAGGATTTACTGTTCCTGTGATAAAGCTACTCTCATCACTTCCTAAAAATAACATTAGTTTTGCTACGTCTTCATTGGTTGCATAGCGTTGCAATGGGATACTTTGTTCAAATCCTTTTTTGGCTTCTGCTCCTGCACCTGGCGCAAAGCCTTCTTCCAAAGAGCGCATCATTCTGTTGTCAACAGGTGATGGGTTTACAGTATTTACTCGGATTTTATGAGGAGCTCCTTCCAAAGCAGCGGATTTCATCATTCCAATCACAGCATGTTTGCTGGTTACATAAGGTAAAACATTTGGGGTTCCCATCAAGCCAGCAACGGAGGAAGTAATTACAATACTACCACCCTCTTTATTATTTTTCATCACTGGAAAAACATGTCTCAATCCATAAAAAACACCCTTTATATTTACGTTCAGTACTTGATCAAATACTTCTAAAGGATATTCATCCAAGGGAGCTACTTTACCTTCGACTCCTGCATTATTGTAGAAAATATCGATACCTCCCATTTTTTCCACTGCGTATTGTACATATTTTAATACCTCGTTTTCTTGGCTAACGTCTGCTTTGTAAATAAAAAGCTTTTCAGAAGCTAATTCCTCTTTCGTTTTTTCTAAATCTGTATCCTTTAGATCAGTAATGAGTACCATGGCTCCTTTAGCTAATAATTCTTTTGCTAGCGCCTTTCCAATAGCGCCACTTCCCCCTGTGATAACAATTCTTTTATTTTTCATAATTGTAAGTTTAAGTTCTAATAATGAGAACGTTATGTCTTGATAGAGGTTAGTGAGTTTAATTATAAAATATGATGATTTATATCACTTAATTTGATTCTGATAATCGAATTATAGTATTGAGCTAAGCTTATATTTACTTAATTTTGTTTCTCTAAATAATTACAGCCTCAGGCATTTCATATTTCCCAACCTATGCAGGACACTCACTTCATAAACTTCAATTCTGACATTTCTAATTTTACTTTGCCTAAGAGATTCACTTTCCCATTTTCTTATGAACCCCATCCACTTACGGAACTTGCCGCAAATGAGCTACAAGAAGTCTTGAAGTCTGCTAAAATACGCAATGAAATAAGTGGCAAAATGTACGGTGTTTTAGTAGTCAAAAACCAGAAGGGAGAATTAGGGTATTTATGTTCCTTTTCAGGGCAAGACTATCAAGGGACACCTCCCATCAACTTTGTGCCACCAATTTATAACAGATTGGAAATTGAGGGCTTCTATAAAAAAGGGGAACAAGAATTAGATAGCATCAATAACAAAATTAAGTTGCTCGAAGAAGATCCAAACTTCATCCACTTAATGGATCAGCTCAAATTACAGAGTAAGAGATCAAATGTCGAATTAAAATTGGAGCAGGAAAAAAAGCAAAAGTTGAAGGCAATTAGAAAGGAAAAGAGGGAAGAGGGAATGATTGAATTGAGTCCAAATGCCTTTGATAAGCTGGACGAGAAGCTACGAAAAGAAAGTAGAAACGAAGATTATGACTACAAAAAGCTTCTTAAGAAGTGGAAGAAAAAAATAGCAACGATCCAATCAAAAGTAGCGACATATGAATCTCAAATTCAACAATTAAAAAAGGAAAGGAAAAAGAAATCAACTCAACTTCAAAAGCAGATTTTCGATCAATATCAATTTTTAAATGTCAAGGGAAATAGGAAGGGTTTAGAAGAAGTATTTGAAGAATTTGGCTATCCTCCATCCGGTGCTGGCGATTGTGCATTACCCAAATTATTACAATACGCTTTTGAAAATCATTATAAACCTTTGGCAATGGGCGAATTTTGGTGGGGGAACGCTCCTAAATCTGAATTACGGAAAGAGGGAAGATTTTATCCTGCTTGCAGTGGAAAATGCAAACCTGTTTTAGGACATATGCTCACAGGCCTGCAGCTAGAACAAGATCCCCTTTTGCTGTACACTGCGGAAGATAAAGTAGTCGAAACTTTGTATGAAGACAAACAGATTGTGGTGATTGTAAAGCCTGCTGGCTTGCTAAGTATTCCTTCCAAAGAGATCAAGGATTCCGTACTGATCAGAATGCAAAAAAAGTATCCCAAAGCCTCTGGTCCATTGTTAGCTCACCGTTTAGATAAAATGACTTCAGGGATCATGTTAATCAGCAAAGATTTAGAAAGCCATAAGTATTTGCAAAAGCAATTTATGGATAAAACTATCCAAAAGAGATATTCTGCTGTTTTGGAGGGAGCATTGTCAAAGCAAGAAGGAGAAATCAGTTTACCCTTAGCGGTGGATGAGGATAATCGTCCCATGCAGAAGGTAGATTTTGAAGCAGGTAGGAAAGCACTGACTCAATGGAAATTAATCAAACAGACTGAAAATAGATGTGAAGTTGTATTTTTTCCAATAACGGGAAGAACACATCAACTTAGGGTTCACGCAGCGCATCCTCAAGGACTAGATGCGCCCATAGTTGGAGATACACTTTATGGTAAAAAAGATGAAAGGCTTATGTTGCATGCTGGATACATTCAATTTAAGCACCCCAAAACTGAAGAATTATTGGAATTTGAAAACAAGGCAGATTTTGGATTGTAACTAAATGAGTTCATTTCTGTATAAACAATAGGTTCAAGTATAAATTAAACCAACTATGTTAAAGATAACAAGATCAATAGCAGCAGCAATAATTGTTTTTTCATTAGTATCATGTTCTAATAGTAAAAGTCTAAGCTCTAAAAATGTAGAGGAAATCTTTAGTTTAAATTCTGCACCTTGTCAAACTTCATGTCCCGCATTTGAATTGTCTCTATATGGAGATAAAACCTTGATATTTATAGGGGAAGAAAACACAGCATTGAATGGAAGACATAAACAAACCCTTACTGATGAGCAATTTGAAGCATTACTTGGAATTATTGAAACTGCTGACTGGGCAACTTTGAATGATAATTATCAATCTAAAGTGCAAAACCTACCAACACAAAAATTTACATATAATCGCAATGGTATCAATAAAAGAGTATCAAGGTTTGGAGGAGGTCCTGAATCGATTTCAAATCTTTCCGATGCAATCCTGAAATTTGTTGAAGTGCAGGTGTTTAATAAGTAATCAGTTCTTTTTTAAGTACTTTTTCGGAAGTTTTTTATCAGCAGATTCATTGCTCCAAAAGACCGACATTATGTACCATCTGTCCTCTCCTTTCAATAATTGAATACTATTAATCCCTCTTCTCTCAATTGGGCCATCTTCTGAGGTGCGTACTGCATAGGTGCTAAAACAGTGTGCAATATTACCGAAAGATTCAGTGATTCTGAAAAGTTCCTGTTCATAGAAAGCTGTTCCACCCCTGTTCGTTTGGTACATTTTAACATACTCCTCTGGAGTCCAATAATTGTAGCTGACTTCGCCAGTTTCTGATTTTTGAGTTGGGATTAATTTCGCATCAGCAGAAAACAGATATTTAAATCTTTCCCAATCTCTTTCTTCCTCAGCAGGTCCAGAAATCACGGCTGTTAAAGCAGACATTATAGCATCAACAGATTGAACATCCTGATCGTAATTTTGTGCAAATGTCAAATTGCAAGAGAAAAATAATGGTAGTAGGAATGCGATTTTTGTTAAATTATTCATGGTTTTTGTCTAGAATTTTAATTAAATCAGTGTTGCTTCTTAATACAGTCAACAGAATATCTAATAAGTTCTCATAGTCACCTGACAACTTTTTATTCAACTCTTCAGCATCAGTACTAGATTCCACCCTCATCTTATGAAATGCCCTAAACCCTTCAACCACTTTGTGGATATCCTTGTTTTGATCTTTCAGTTTTTTGATTTTTTCATCTGGATTATGATTCCCTTTAAGAGCATTCACTCTGTCTTTTAATCCTTGTATAGGAAACCTTTCTTCAAAAATTTTAAATGGACTTTTTTCGGACGGGATTTTTTTAGGAGAAAATTGTAAATCTTCATTTACGATCTGGTGGATATCTATTCCAAAGAAATCTGCAATTTTGACCAAGTTTTCTATACTTGGCTGTGCAAGTTCTTTTTCATACGAAGCAATATTACCTCTTTTCAGTCCAACAGCCTCAGCCATTGCTGTTTGACTCAAGCCCTTTTGGGTCCTGAGATATTTTATATTGTTTGCTATTTTTGTCATTTGTCAACAATATTAACATTTATCGAGGAAAAATGTCAATATATGTAACATTTTTTTGATCTGCAGGTTAATATAGATAGAAATTAATCAATAAACATAAAATTATAATCGCTATGAATAACGGAGTAAAAATTTTGACAGGATTTAGTTTAGGATTGTTAACAGGAGCAGTAGCAGGTCTTCTTTATGCGCCAGAAAAAGGTGATAAAACCAGAAAGAAATTAAAAAAGAATGTCGATAAATCATATAAAGATTCAATGAAAAAAATTGATGAACTGAAATCGACATTAAATAAGGAGATTGATAGTGTTTCATCTAAAGGAAAAGAAACTATCGATCAATTGAAGGAGTCAGTCAATTATAAAAATTGATAACTGGTTTGATATTAAAATGTTAACCACGTTTAATACAAGTTAAAAAAATAATTTTTATGAGTACAACAGTTGATAAAAGATATAGAAAATTAGGTTTCGACAAGTCAGAAACTGACAAATTGGTAGAAGTGATGAATGCATTGCTTGCAAATTATCACATGCATTATCAAAAATTACGAAACTTTCATTGGAATGTGAAAGGCGCGGATTTCTTTGATTTGCATGAACAATTTGAGGAAAGGTATGATATAGCCAAAGAAAGTATTGATGAAATAGCAGAGAGAATTAGGGTGTTTGGACATACGCCTCTCAGTAACTTAAGTGATTACATAGAGCATTCAAATATTAAAGAGTCTCCATCCGATTTACCTGCGGAGGAAATGGTTCAAGAAATTTTAAATGACTATCAGATATTATTATCCTTTTTAACAGATGCAATGAATGCAGCTATTGATATAGGAGATGTAGGTACTGAAGATATGTTAAACACTTTTATCCAAGATATGGAAAAGCATCACTGGATGTTAAGTTCATTTTTGGGTAAATAAGGTTTTTTCCATCATGAAAAAAAAGCTGGGTTTTTAAAGCTCAGCTTTTTTTGTTTCTGGCCATGTGTTGGTTCTTTGGTTCATTTTAAAAGATTTTATTGTTAAATGAAAAATATAGTTAGGATTTAGTATGCTTTTTTTAGCTTTGTAGCCGATCATGAAAACCCTAAAACTGGACATACCGGCCTCTAAAAAAATATACTTTGCGTCAGACTTTCATTTGGGTGCCCCTAATTCAGAAGAGAGCCATAAACGAGAACAAAGAATAGTGCGGTGGATGAATCATATACAAAAAGATGCATCAGCTTTATTTTTAGTTGGAGATATATTTGATTTTTGGCATGAATATAAAACAGTTGTTCCCAAAGGATTTGTTCGCTTTCAAGGAAAACTAGCTGAATTGGCAGATGGTGGATTACCGATCTATTTTTTTACCGGAAATCACGATATGTGGATGTTTGGTTATTTTAAAGAAGAATTAGGTATTGATTTATTTAGAGAACCCTTAACATTATTGGCTAATGATAAGAAGTTTTTAATTGGGCATGGAGATGGATTAGGGCCAGGTGATAGGCAATATAAATTTCTCAAAAAAGTATTTGCTAATAAATTATGTCAATGGCTTTTTAGACAAATTCATCCAGATTTGGGAATCAGAATTGCTAATAGTTGGTCAGCAAGTAGCAGAATAAGTAGTAGTACTGTTGAGACAGAAAAGTTTTTAGGTGAAGGGGAGTGGCTCTGGACTTACGCAAAAGAGATTGAAAAGCATACTCATTACGATTATTTTGTCTTCGGGCATAGGCATTTACCGCTCGATTTAGAAGTAGCAGAAAATTCTCGTTACATAAATTTAGGGGAATGGGTGAATTATAATACTTTTGCATCTTTTAATGGCAAAGATTTTGTGTTAGAAAAATTTGAGGATGATTAATTACTGCCCAAAATAATATGATAAGAGTTTTACTATTACTTACATTTTTATGTCTTTCGCTCTCTGCTTCCCTTGCTCAAAACAAATCGAGGGATAGCGTAGAAGTTGAAAGTATTGAAAAAGATGGGAGAGTTAGTTATCCAAAAAAATTATTGGTTAATCCTGAGTTTGATTTTAAATTAAAGAAGACAGAAACTGGGAAATTCACAATCAGTTTTTATAAAGAAGATGATAAAGCCGTGAAAATCAAGATTTATGATTTGATTGGCAATTTGATAAAACAGGAAACCATTTCTAAATCTGGTTTATATACAAAGGAATACGATTTGTCTTATTATAATCCAAAGTTTTTCATTGTGGAGGCAGGTAGTTCTCAATACAATAAAACGAAGTCTATTATCGTAGAATAAACCTTACTACTAAAGAGTTTTTAATCAAAAAACCCTCTCAGCATTCAATCTGAGAGGGTTTTTATTTGAAATTTTAATACCGGAGCTTAAGCTAATGCTTCTTCTGGTTTTTCCTCATATTCTGAAACCGGAATACAGCTACACATTAAGTTTCTATCTCCATATGCACTATCAATTCTACTGACGCTAGGCCAGAATTTATTGTGGCGAATAGATTCTAACGGGAATACAGCTTTTTCTCTGGTATATGGAAGCTCCCACTTTTCTGCTAATGCTACAGACATAGTATGTGGTGCATTCTTTAGGACATTTTCATTTTTATCGGCTTTTCCATCGGCAACTTCCTGAATTTCCTTTCTAATAGAAATCATGGCTGTGCAAAATTTATCTAGTTCCATTTTGCTTTCACTTTCTGTAGGCTCTATCATCATAGTTCCAGGAACAGGGAATGATAAAGTTGGAGAGTGATAACCATAGTCCATTAATCGTTTAGAAATATCTTCCGCTTCAATGCCAAAATCTTTAAAGCCTCTGCAATCAATTATCATTTCATGAGCAGCCCTACCTTTTTGGTTAGTGTAAAGGACTGGATAATGATCAGCTAGCCTTTCTTTAATGTAATTTGCATTTAAAATGGCAATTTGAGTTGCTGCTTTGAGTCCTTTAGCACCCATCATGCAAATATAAGCGTAACTAATAGCTAATATACTTGCACTTCCCCAAGGGGCTGCAGAGATTGCTGAAATAGCCTGATTGCCTCCGGTTGGAATTAATGGGTTACCTGGTAAGAAATCCTGCAAATGTTCAGCAACGCAGATTGGCCCCATACCTGGTCCACCTCCACCGTGAGGAATACAGAATGTTTTGTGAAGATTTAAATGGCAAACATCAGCACCGATGTTTGCTGGAGAAGTTAAACCTACTTGAGCATTCATATTGGCACCATCCATGTAAACCTGCCCACCATTGTCATGAATTACCTGACAGATTTCCTGAATACTTTCTTCAAATACACCATGTGTAGAAGGATAGGTTACCATTAGGGCAGCTAAATTATTTTTGTATTCTTCTGCCTTAGCTTTTAGATCATCTAAATCAATATTTCCTTTGTCATCGCATTTCGTGATTACGACTTTCATTCCTGCCATTACTGCACTAGCAGGGTTTGTTCCATGAGCTGAGGAAGGAACGATAGTCACGTTCCTGTGATCTTCCCCTCTGCTTTGATGAAAAGCTCTTATTACCATTAAACCTGCATATTCACCTTGAGCTCCTGAGTTGGGTTGTAAAGATGTTGCCGCAAAACCTGTAATTTCAGTTAGCATGTTTTCTAGCTTAATAAACATTTCTCTATAACCCAAAGCCTGTTCCTTTGGTGCATAAGGGTGGATATGAGCTAACTTTGGCCAAGAAACAGGAATCATTTCTGCTGTGGCATTTAATTTCATTGTGCATGATCCTAATGAAATCATGGAATGAACGAGCGAAAGATCTTTATTTTCTAATCTTTTGATGTAGCGAAGCATTTCATGCTCGGCATGGAATTGATTGAATACAGGATGCTCCATGAAATTGCTTTCACGAATCAATTGCTTAGGCCAATCTAAATCTAATTGATCAACTTTATCATCAACATTATATTTATTGGCATCTTCATCAACCACAAGTGCGAATATTTCCAACAATTCTTTTACGTCATGAATTCTAGTTGTCTCATTCAAAGCGATTGAAACTGTATGAGTTCCGCTAAGATTTAAATTGATTTTCCGCTCGTACAATAACGAATGGAGTTTTTCTCTTAGTTTTTCTGATTCTAGTTGGATTGTGATTGTATCAAAGAAATTCTTATTATCAATCTCATAACCAAGGGTTGTTAATCCATTAGCTAATAATTTTGCTAGTGAATGAGTTCGTATAGCAATTTTCTTCAATCCCATAGGGCCATGATAAACCGCATACATTCCAGACATGATAGCTAATAGTACTTGCGCTGTGCAAATATTTGAAGTAGCTTTTTCCTTCTTGATATGCTGCTCTCTAGTTTGCAGTGCCATACGGTAGGCCTTATTGCCGTGTTTATCTATGGAAACACCAATAATTCTCCCTGGTATTTGTCTTTTATATTTGTCTCTGGTTGCAAAATATGCTGCATGAGGGCCCCCATAGCCTAATGGAATGCCAAATCTTTGAGAAGTTCCTACCACGCAGTCAGCACCCATTTCACCAGGAGGTGTTAATAATGCTAAGGATAATAAGTCTGCCGCTATTGTTGAAAATACATTATTTTCTAAAGCCGCTTCAATATAAGGTTTAAGATCTAATACTTCTCCCTTGACATTGATCTGCTGAGCGTAGAAACCGAATATTTCTGGGTCATTCACATCTAACTGCGTGAGATCAGCAAATCGTAATTCTATACCAAGCGGATTGGCCCTTGTTTTAAGCAAGTCGATAGTTTGAGGGAACGTATTTTCGTCTACAAAGAAAACTTTTGCGTCTTTCTTTTTACCTTTCCTTAATCCGAAAAACATACTCATCGCTTCTGCTGCTGCTGTACCTTCATCTAACAACGAAGCATTTGCGATTTCCATACCGGTTAGATCGATGACCATTGTTTGGAAGTTAACCAATGCCTCTAATCTTCCTTGCGCGATTTCTGCTTGATAAGGAGTGTAAGCAGTGTACCAACCTGGATTCTCCAAGATGTTTCTTTGAATCACACCGGGTGTATGAGTATTATAATAACCTAATCCTATGTAAGATCTGAAAATCTGATTTTTATCAGCTACATCTCTAAAAGATTCTAAGAATTCAAATTCGGTTTGCGCCTCAGGGAGGTTCAAATCCTTCTTCAATTGGATCGCTTTAGGAATGGTTTCATCAATGAGATGTTCTAAAGAATCGGCTTTTACCGTTTTCAGCATCTCCGATATTTGCTGATTATCCGGTGCATTATGCCTTACATCAAATCTTTCTTGGTACAGAGGGTTTAATTTCATAATATTTGAAAGTATCTTTAATAAATATTTTAGATATTACGGACTGTTTCGTGCCACAAAAGTACAATATATTATTTAGGAATTTTGTTCACATAACAGTAAAAATTTTAAATAAATTTACCTTAAACCCTTAATTATGAAGACTTTTTTTTCAACTCTAACCATGAGTTTATTGGCAGTTACTTTACTGTCAGCCCAAGTAATGGAAAAGCAAGCAAAAAAATATGCTAAAACCATTACAGATGAAGATTTAACAAGACACTTAACCCTATTGGCCTCAGATTCGCTTGAAGGCAGAGAAACAGGGAAAAAAGGGCAAAAGATAGCTGCTGAATATATAAAAAATCATTTTGAATCATTAGGCCTAAAAGCCCCTGTCGATGGTTCTTATTTTCAAAAATTCAATTTATACCAAACCTATAGAGGTGAAGCGGAGATGGTGGTGAATGATAAAACCATTAAAAACCTTGATCAAATGGTTTATTGGGCAAATACGCCAGTCGAAAACCAAGAAATTGAAATAGTATTCGTTAATAAGGCTACTGAAGAGGATTTAGAGGGTGTTGAAGCAGAAGGAAAATTTCTGGCTTTTCAAGCAGAAGGACAATTTACTCCAACCTTAAAGACAATTGAAGAATTAGGAGCAAAAGGGGCATTGGTTTTTGCTGAAGATAGTAGCAGAATGAATATGGTGTTAAGGTATGGAAGATATTATGCTACACACGGTTCTTTATCCAGAGAGAAACCTTCTAAGGAAGGATTAGCTAGTGTTGTCGTTTATAATGAATTAGCAGAAGAGTTTTTCGGTAAACCACTTTCTGAATTAAAAATTGGTGATAGAGCATCTGCTAAGCTTTTTGCAGAAATCAATACTGAAATCATGGAGACGGAAAATGTATTAGGTTATTTGGAAGGAACTGAAAAGCCGGAAGAGTTAATTATTTTAACTGCACATTACGACCACGTTGGGGTTCAAGATGGAAAAGTCTATAATGGTGCAGACGATGATGCCTCTGGAACTACTGCAGTATTAGAAATAGCTGAAGCTTTTGTAAAAGCCAAAAAAGCAGGTCATGGCCCAAAAAGAAGTGTTTTGTTCATGCCCGTTACAGGTGAAGAGAAAGGTTTATTAGGCTCGGCCCATTATGCTGAAAACCCTGTATTCCCTTTAGAAAATACGGTTACAAACCTTAATATTGATATGATTGGCAGAGTAGATTCTGCGCATATGGATAATCGGGAGTTTGTGTATTTGATTGGATCGAACAGAATTTCTACAGAGCTACATGAAATTAGTGAAGCAATGAACGAAAATTATACAAAATTGGAACTGGATTATACTTACAATGCAGAAGACCATCCTGATAGAATTTACTATCGATCAGATCACTGGAATTTTGCAAAAAATGGTGTTCCAATTATTTTCTACTTTAATGGTACTCATCCTGATTATCATCAGCATACGGACACAGTAGATAAGATTGAATTTGATGTATTGAAAAAGAGAACCGATTTAGTTTTTTATACTGCTTGGGAAATAGCCAATAGAGAAAATCGTTTGACTATAGATGAAGTAGAAGAAGAAACTACAGAATAGAGTAATTATGAAAAAGCTGGCAACCCTTATTTTGATTTTGATGATTTCCGCCTGTGGGCTAGTGGAAGTTTGTGTGGTTTGTACCGAAGCCAATACTGGCGTTGAAGAGGATTATTGCGGTTCACCTGACGAAGTGCAAGAATTTGAAGATGAGCTAGAGACGACAGGAAATCAATACGGTCAAGATTGGAACTGCAGTGGTGCTTAAAAAAATTAGATAGGAAATCTCACTAAGAAAGCTAAGTTGAATTTTTTCAGCTTAGCTTTTTATTTGGATTTTGATGCAATTTTAGCATTCTTCCTAGTACTTTTGTTTCCTCCGATCAGTGCATTAGCTTCTGATTTTGAGACTAGAGGATGTTTATTATTTGAAAATCAATAGCTTTCAACAGCTTTAATGCGGAGATTATAAAAGTGTCTTGAGCTATTTGTCAAGATGTTAGTTAAATGGTATTAATGAATTATGTCATCAGTAAAGAGAATTTTTAAGAAGAATACGCATAATAGATTATTTAAGGCGCTTGCAGGCTTCGGTAGGGCTTTAAACAGATTATATGAAAACAGGAACCATGATCTGCATTCTAATGGAGAGTATACTATCCTAAAAAAGATATCAAAACTAAACCCCGCAGTGATTATCGATGGGGGAGCCAATATAGGCAAATACTCATTAGTTTGTAAAGAGTTGATGCCCAATACCTTAATATATTCACTTGAGCCTGTGAAAGATACTTTCAAGCTTTTATCACAAAATGTAAGAGCTCATACCAATATGGTGCCTGTTCAAAAAGGACTTTACAAAACCAATACCAGCAAAGAAATTAATATTTTTAATTCCAATACTCATTCTTCATTGGTTGACATACAGGGTCTATCTTACGAATCGACTCAAAAGCAGACAATTGAATTGATTAAAGGAGACGACTTTATGAGAAACCAAAACATTAATGAAGTTGACCTTTTAAAAATTGATGTGGAAGGCGCTGAATTTGATGCCTTGGTAGGTTTCGATGAACATATTTCGAATGGAAAAATAAGGATGATTCAGTTCGAATATGGATATATCAATATTACCACTAAAAAATTGCTGATTGATTTTTACAACTATTTCGAGAGTAAAGGCTACTTACTAGGAAAAATTTTCCCGAAAACGGTTGAGTTTAGAAAATACGAGTTTAAATACGAAGACTTTCTAGGGCCAAATTTTATTGCCGTTAAGAAAACTGAAACTGATTTGATAAATCTTTTGAAGAACAGGTAGGGTGCTCTTGAAAAATGAAAAGTCCCTCTAAAATAGACTAAAGTAGAAATTAGAACATCTTTTTTGAGATTTAATCATGTGTAAAAAATGAAAATTGGTGTTTTTGGGTCAAATCTGAGGTTTAAGTAATATGGGATAGATTTTTTTTTCAAATTGAAGTTTGTGCATATATACCTTTTTTTGCTTCTATATAACTAGACTAAAAACCAGCTAAAGCTGGAAATTTAACCACAATAGAAGCTAAAGAAAACAATAGAGCAGCCAAAGACTGTTTAGCTCACGATGATATCAGCTAGCATGGGAATATTTTGTTATCTCTCTTGAGGTTCAGTTGCCAGACTGCGATGGCTTGGTCAAAAGGAAATTGGCCAGAGACTGACCAGCCTTTGGCTGGGAAAGAATCAAGACAATGATATGCTGCGCCCATATCCCTTGACTGGCCCGCATTTTTGTCCTCCCACCCGGATCTCTCAGATCTAGATTATATTTGGCTTGAAGGTTTTGTGGTATTTATCAAGAGTTCTATACGTTGAGCTAATTTTTTATATTGCAAGCCTATTCAAACTATCTTTTCGATAAATTCTCAACCTTTATCCCTTTTTGAACAGCGATATCTTCAATAGCTCTTTTGATCTTGATAGAGATTTCTTTTCGCGTAGAATAGCGAAAGTATTGTAGCCCTGTTTTACTTTTGATCCCAATTAAGTAGTAGCCTAGCTCTATTTTCTTAACTTCATCCCAGTTAATAAATTCAGAATTTTTGAAAACTCCTGTTTTGATTTTTAGTCGACTTTCGGAAATCAAGAAATGGGGGGCATACTTAGAGGTGGTGGATAATTCAACGTGGGCTTTGAACAAAAACATACTCGCAGTCAAGAAAAATAATACACCTGAAATGATTTTGTAATTAGAATCAGCTCCTTCATATATAAAGCTGATGAAATAGTATAATGAAGATATCATCATCAGTCCACCTGCTACATAGTTTAATTTTCTGGCAGTGTTTTCAGACATACTAATATCACCTGATCCCAAAGTAAATCGTTGACTCTGTTCTATTGACTCTGTTTTCATGGCTAAAATTTGATCAAGCTGGGGTTTAGAGACTATTTCTTTAATAGATTTTCAACTTCTACCCCTTTTTGAGCTGCAATAGCTTCAATTGATCTTTTTAATTCAATAGAAGTTTCTTTTCTAGTTTTGTATGGGAAATACAGAAAGCCCGTTCTGTCTCTAATCCCGATTTTGTAATTTCCTAGTTCTATTTCTTTGATACTGTCCCAGCTGATGAATTCTGACTTTTTAAACACAGCTGTTTTAATTTTAAGTCCTTGTTCAGATACAATGAAATGCGGAGCATATTTTGAGGTAGTAGAAAATTCAAATTGTGCTTTTAACATATACAGAGAGGCTGCTAATAAATATAAAGGACCCATACCCAATCGTGTGAAGTTTCTGGCATCTTCATTTAAAATAAGGCTGAGGCCCATATAGAAGAATAACAACGCTAAAAAGTAAGATAGTTTTCTATTAGCTTTATTTGAGAATTTTAAATTCCCTGATCCTAAATTAATCCTTTGACTTTGTTCTATTGATTGTGTTTCCATTGGTTCTGGAGGATGATTAATAGTTCTTCATATACTTCTGCAGAGCAAGATAATATTTCCCTACCAAAAATGAAATCGTTATCCCCATTAAATCGGCTCACTTTGCCTCCAGCTTGTTGCACAATGAAGGCTCCAGCTGCGACATCCCAAGCATTCAAATTATATTCGAAATAGCCTTCGTATCTGCCGCAGGCAACATAGGCTAAATCTACTGCTGCGCTGCCTAGCCTTCTCAAGCCATGGGTGTTTTGCATCAAATGTTTTAGGATTGATAAATAGTCATCCATTTTATCAAAATCATTGTACGGAAAACCCGTAGCAATTAAACTTTGAGAGAGATCAATATGTTTAGAAACGGAGATAGGCTTTCCATTTAACTTCGACACTTCACCTTGTACTGCCTCAAAACACTCATTTCGGTTAATTTCCAATACTATTCCGGAAACTATTTCATCATTTTCTTGCAATGCTACACTGATTGAAAATACAGGCAAACCATGAACGAAATTAGTGGTTCCGTCCAAAGGATCAATAATCCAATTGTAGGTGTCTCCTTTCTTTTCTGAAGTACCTTCCTCTGCAATAAATCCTGATTCGGGAAGGATTTCACCTAAGCCTTCTACTAATCTTATCTCCGCTTCTTTATCTACATAACTCACCAAATCATTAAAGCCCTTATGCTCTACCGTATCGGTATTGACGTTCTGAGATTCTGCACTGATGAATTTTCCTACTTCCTTTACTAATTTGATCGCTTCTTTGTGGATTGCGTTTAAATTCATCAGACATTCATTTTTTTGGTTCTATATAGTAAGTTAAAGGATTTAAAGGCGAAATATAATACGATGGGCAATACTGCAGTGTGCATAGCTTGAGGCAATGTATAGTAAAATCCTAAGACCATAAATTGAACGATACCAAACACAGCATAAAAAGCAGTATGCCATTTCTTGGCTGGTTTTTTGAACAGTAAAAAGGCTAGGACAACATTTAAGGGGAATGCCCAAATCATATTCCAGTTATTCACCGTAGCCACATGATCGGATAGAAACCATAGAAAGAAGATAAGACAACCAACTAGCCCTGTAATTACAAATAATAACCTATTGAACCAAACATCACTTAATTTTGATTTATGGTGTCTTACGCTTAAGAAAATCCCAAATAGGCAAAGGAACCAGGTGATGTACTCAGGAAGTATTTGAAAGCCAATAGCGGCTTCCTCTTCATCCGCTTCGTAAATAATGATTTTATCCTTTACAATTGGTTTTCCATTATAAGTAGCTTCGTCAAAATGGAACATCAAAAGATCAGGCAAGAACATCTCATTTCTTTTGTCTGCAATTTGGTCTGTAGGTTGTCCCAGGACCAAATCGATACCGAAATCTTGCCAAGGTTTATCAGCTAAATAGATATCTAAATACTCTCTAAAAGTAAGTCCTTCAGCTTCTCTTTCCCAAACTAATCCTTCTCCTAAAACATCTTCCAATAAATCTCTAAATCTGGTAGAGCAATTGTCAAAGAAAAAATCATATTGATAAAATCGATTTTCTGGTCTGATGTTTTCTATCAGAAAGCTATAAATTTCATTTTTCTGTGCATTACTTAGATTAAGCTTCTGCTGGATAACGCTTCTTTTTTCGGCTTTTGCCGAATTGATCAGATAGGATATTCGACCAGCAGAAAGCATGTAGTTAAGTTTGCCACGTACAAATTTCATATAGAAGCCAGGCGTTTCAAAGTCAAAGGTGCCATAATTGAATACCACGCTTAAGCCTTTGCTTTCATCTTCTACCCATAGTGCAGAATGACCAAAACCTGAATAGAGTTCATTACCAGGAGCCACCGTTATTAAACTGATTTCAGCCTTATCTGACAGTGAATTTTGAGCTGTTGCTGATAATGCAGTAAAAGTCAATAATCCAATTAGCAGTTTTTTAATCATGATTTAGCATTTAATACCAGTACAATTTCTCCTTTAGGTGCAGTTTGCTCAAAATGTTCAATCAGCCCCGCTAAGGTATCGGTAATTGTTTCTTCAAATAATTTTGTGAGTTCTCTGGAAACAGAAGCCAAACGGTCTTCTCCCATAGCTTCTGCCAATTGCTTCAATGTTTTGAGCAACCGATGTGGGGATTCATAAAAAATGATGGTTCGATCTTCCGCAACTAAGTTCTCTATTCGTGTTTTTCGACCTTTCTTGTGAGGTAAAAAGCCTTCGAAAACAAATCGGTCGTTTGGAAAACCAGATTTAATAAGAGCGGGAATCAGAGCTGTAGCACCAGGAAGAGATTCCAGTTTGATGTCGTTTTTCAAGGCTTCTCTTGCCAATAAAAAACCCGGATCTGAGATTCCAGGTGTTCCGGCATCTGAAATCAATGCCATGATTTTTCCTGCTTTTAGTCCGTCAATTACCTGCTCCACTTTCTTATGCTCATTATGGATATGAAAACTTTGCAGTGGTTTTTTGATATCATAATGCTTGAGCAATTTACCAGAGGTTCTAGTGTCTTCGGCTAGAATAACATCCACGCTATTGAGGATGTTAACAGCGCGGTATGTCATATCTTCAAGGTTGCCAATGGGGGTGGGCACCAAGTAAAGTTGTGTTTTTGATTCCTCCATCCCCAAAATTAAAGATTTTATTAAACTAATTTATCAATTTCCTCAGCTAGCTTTCTATCTTTCTCAGTTATGGTATTGCCCTCATCGTGAGTGGTCAATTCAAAGCTTACTTTATTGTAAACATTTGACCAATTCGGATGATGACCCATTTTCTCAGCTATAATGGCCACTTGAGCCATGAAACCGAAAGCTTCTGTAAAATCTTTAAATTCAAATGTTCTTTTAAGCGTATTATTTTCTTCTTTCCACATAGTTTCTTCTTTTAGTATATCTAACCACTCTAAAATTGATTTGTTACACTGTGGAAGTCTATAGTGCAATAACCCCTTTTACCTTATTGGTTTCAAGATACTTTTCAATAATCTGCTCAGCAGAATTGGCTAACATTTTTATAGTTAAGCTGACATATTTCCCTTTACTTGAAGGTTTTACCACCACTTCATGGTTTTCAAATATGTCTTTTATTTCATCCTGCTGTTCTGCAGGAACAATAAATTTGAACATATAGAGACTAGGCCATTCGCTAACAGCTTCTAGTTTTTCTTTAAATGATGCGATTTCTTTTTCAGTACTCATTACTTTATTTTTCTTTTTCCACAAAAAAAGGGGCTAAAAAAGCCCCTTTAAATATTAAGTGTTTAATGATTTAAAAGAACTTATATCTTTCATCTACAATATCAGCTTTTTCTTCAATTGCTGCTTTAATTTCAAAAGATACATTATTTCTTCTGCTTTGGGCTATTTGGTTTTTGTATGTATTGTAGTCTGCAATTTCTGGTGCAGGCGTTCTATTCAATACATTTACGATTACTATACCATTATTAGCTTCTAAAGGTTGCGATTGAGTATTCAATTGAAGTCCAAAGATAGCACCAACTACCTCAGGCGCTTGACCAACATTTGGAAGAGAATTTGAAGAGATTTTTAAATCTGTTGTAGAATAAACATTTGCATCGGTACCATAGGCTTCTGCTTTTTCATTTAAGCTACCTGATAAACCAGCTAAGTTTTCCTTAATGATTTCAGCTTTCATTTGTTCTTTCAATTCTCTGGTAACAAATGCTTTTGAATCATTAAAGTTAGCCTCGCCTTTTTCCGTTTCATTTGTTAAAACGGCCACAACGAAATGAGTGTCAGTTTCAAAAACCTCAGATACTTTGCCTTGAGAGGCTTCTGTAAAGGCCCATCTCACAATAGGTCTTGAGGCACCCAAATTTCCAATAGTCCTTTGATTAGGAGACATTTTCCCAGAACTTCTTACACCATAATTATTTTCTTCAGCTGCAGCAGTGAATTCTGCATAACTTCCATTTGTGGCGGCAAATAAATCTGCTTTTCGGTATAAGTCATCTCTTGTGCCTTCAGAAGGTAATATATCTCTGTGGATCGTAGCGATCTTATATGTTTTGGCCGTTTTTTCTTCCGTTACTTTTATAACATGATAGCCATATTGCGTTTTGATTAATTTATTGATTACTCCAGTTCCTGAATAATTGAATACAGCTTCATTGAATTCATCTACCATTTGACCTTCTTTAAACCAGCCTAGATCACCACCTCTTGTTGCAGAAGGACCATCACTATTGTCTTTTGCTAGTTCTGCAAAGTCTTGACCGCTTCTCGCTTTTTGCAATACTTCCTGTGCTTCTCTTTTAGCATTTGCATCAGCCACATCACTATCATCCTCTGCTTCAATTAATATATGACTTGCTTTTACTGAAGAAACTGTATCGTCATAAATCTTAGAAGTTTTGTATAAGATGTAAGCACCATCTTCGATATATGGACCTATCACATCACCTTCTTTCAAAATATTAGTATTAGAAGCTAGTATTTTTGGCAGCTGAGCTATAGGATAAGTTCTAAAGGAATTACTTCTATCAGAATTCATTCTTGCATAAGCTGAATCATCTTCAACTTTTTGAAATTCTTTTTTAAGTTCTTCAACTTCTTCCTTTATGTATGTAGAATCTTTTCCAGACGGCAACAATTCGAAGCTCACGTAACTAATGGTTCTTGAAGCATCAGTTTCGTACTTTTCTTTGTTCTCATTGAAATAACTTTTCAATTCAGCCTCTGAAGGAGATACTAAGGAATCATTTACAGAGTAAAAAGGTACGTATAAGTATTCAACCTCTGCGGATTCATTTTCTTTTTGATAAGCTTTTTGAGCTTCTGCAGTGGTGATATAATTTGTATTCCCTAAAAGTGCATCGTACTTAGTTCTTGCCCTAGCTGGAACCAGTGATGATTCAAAAGAGTACCACTGAGCTTGCTGTTCTGCAGGTGCTTGAGCAATATTTCTGATAATATTTACCACTTGTTCTTTATTGAATTCACCAGTTTCAGGATTTGTAAAGTTTTGCCTTACAATTGGGCTGATGTTATTTCCTTGGACCATGTCCACTAATTCTTCATTAGTAACTTCAAGTCCCAATTCATCATATTCATTTTGAAAAGCTTTCTCGATTATAAGGAAATCCCAAGCTTGCTGACGGATTGAATTCATTTCTTGCTCGCTAGGAGTTCTACCATTCCCAGCTCTGAAGTTGTTCTTAAACTCTTCAATTTTTCGTTGATATTCTGGTAAATTGACAGTTTCTCCAGCAATTTCACCCACATCATTAGATCTTCCGCCACCTAACAGCATTGAGTCTGGCCCAAGTAAGTCGGTTAGCAAGAAGGCTAGAATGGATAATCCTATTAGGGCGATCAATACCGACCCCATTTTTACTCTTAATGTATTAAATACTCCCATGTTTGTTTATTTCAAAGATTCGCAAAATAATAGTATAAATGATTAATATCAAAGTGATTCCATTTATTACTTTTAGCTTAATTTGGGTTTGTGATAATTAATTTTACCAGATTGATTCTGTTTTCTTCCATACTTTCTATCACAAAGCGGAAAGGAGGACTACTTACTTCATCTTTCAGTTGCGGAAAATTTTCTGTGATTGATAATATAAAACCTCCCAAAGTGTCATAGTCGCCTTCAGGGAGATTTAATAAGTACTTATCGTTAATATAATCTATTTCTAAGCGGGCGCTAAAAATGAATGTGTTGGCTGAAACTTGTTCTTCTACTAAATCCTCATCATCATGTTCGTCTTGAATTTCACCGAAAATTTCCTCAATGATATCTTCTAAACTCACTATTCCGGATGTTCCTCCGAACTCATCCACCACCAATGCCAAACTTTTGTGCTCTTGAATGAATTGGATCATTAGCTCATTGGCTGGCATCGTTTCAGGCACAATAATGATAGGAGTCAATATTTCTTTAATTGAGGATGGTTTTTTAAATAAGGCAAGCGAGTGACAATAGCCAATGACATCATCAATAGTATCTTTGTAAATCAGTACTTTAGAGTGCCCACTTTCACTGAATGCATCTTTAAGTTCTTCTGTTGAGTCTTCAATATCCACTGCCACCACTTCTGTTCTGGGGATCATGCACTCCCGTACCTTTATGGTTTTAAATTCTAGCGCATTATTGAATATTTTTTTATCCAATTCCACCTTACTTTCCTGATGGTCAAGTTGTACCGTGTTTTTTACAAAATGATCCAGATCCGTTAATCCAAAAACAGGCTTGTCTTCCTCGTAATTCAGCCTTAAAACGTATTTGATGAATGTTTTAGATAAGCTGACGATGAAAAAAACAATAGGATAAGTAATATAATAAATGAGCCAAAGTGGAATAGCAAAGAATGATAATAGTCCATTTGGATTAAGTAAGAAGATACTTTTAGGAGTAAACTCTGCAACAAAGAGTACAAATATAGTAGCAATAAAGGTTTGCGCTAGTAGAATAAAGATATCGTTTTGAAAGAACAGGGGTAGATTTGCAATTAAAACAGGTTCAACCATTTTAGCCATGTAAATACCATATACTACTAAGGAAATTGTATTACCAATTAAAGTGGTTCCGATGAAGGAAGATGGTTTTTCTAAAAATTTTGAAAGTATTTTACCGGAAATAATCCCTTGCTGGCTTTGCAATTCAATATGCAATTTATTGGAGGAAATGAAAGCAATCTCTATCCCTGAAAAGAATGCAGAAAAGAGTAATGAAATGATAATATAAATAAAATAACTGCTTTCCATTTTCTATTTAGAACGGTCTTGTGTTCTGTTTTTTTGTTTGATGTATCTATGTAAAAGTAACAGACTTATAGACAACATAAAAATCCAATAGGAATATTCAAAGCCAACTGTAATTGATTGGTGAATCCCAATCACAAAGAAAGCGAAAGCTAAACCTATTATGATGAAATTAGGTCTAGGACTATGCTTTTCAGAATTCTTATCTTTCTTTAGTTTCTTTTTTTGGCTCATCGGCTCTTTTAATGATTTTTTTGGTCGGCAACTTTTTAGAGCTGTCGCCTTCAATCTGTTTTGTTTTTCTTGGAGTACCTCTCGTTTGATTCTCTTCTTTTGAAGTAGAATCTGGCTCCTCTAAGTAGATGGTTCCACTTGGGTTAAGGATTCTGTAGCTTGAAAAATCTTGTTTTGCTCGCAATCCTGTACCTGTTGATATTTGGTCTTCCGATTGGATTCTCACAAAGGTTTCCGTGTAAATCTCTTCTTTCTCAGGTTCCCAATATAATTCTTCTGAATTAAGCTTCCGAGGTTCTATATACCCAATGACTTCTACATCACCCTCCGCTTTATAAATCTCAGTTTCCTTGGTGTAGTATGCTGAATTTGCTTCTAATGTGGATGACATAGTCCCATCCGGCTCAAAAAACTCTATATAAATATCATTAGGGAATTCTCTGTCACCATTTTCAAATTCATACTGCTTAGTGGCATTTACGATCACTCTCACTTTTGCTGAATCGGAGTAGATAATTTCAATAGTGTCTGCCTCCATGATGGGGCCAGAATACTCTTCAAATTTTTGTTTAGATTCCAGACCAGAAGAGCATGACTGGCCAAGTAGAAGCAGTAATAAAAAATGAAAATGTTTCATATCGCAAAAATAAAAAAAGCGGTCAAGATAATGAACTCTAGACCGCTTTAGTATAATATATTGAGAGATTAATCTCTTATTTTAACATTAACAGTTTCGCCAATCCAACATCCAACTTTTACTTCGTCACCGATTTCGTAATCATAGTTAAAGATGTCTTCATTTGAAGGGAATTGTTCCTTGGCAACGCTCATTCTTGTAGCATCCCCTCCTCTTTGGTACATTTCATATGCGGCAATATAGACTGCTCTGTCCTTCACCACATCATTACCACCTTTACATTCAAGATAGCTATTCAAATATAAATCACCAATTAGTGAGTATGCTTCTTTTCTTGATGGGTCTTCATTCAAGGCATCATAAGCATAACTTCTAGCTTGTGATTTATTCCCCATTTTTGAAGCAATGTCTGCCAATTCGATCTGGACATCTGCTTTTTTAATATTATCTTCTGTCAAGGTTAACGCTTGTTCGAAATATTTCTTGGCCTCGCTCAAGTTTTCATTTGCTTTAGACCTTAGAGCAATGATTCTTGATAAGCCAAATTCGGGTGCATTTTTATTTACCACTTTAGCTGCTCCAAGAAATGAATCCGAGCCAGTACATCCTCCAGCAAGCGAAAATTTAACGATCTTTTCAGCATCTCCCAGCGTTTTACCATCTTCAATAAATTTAGGGTACAATTTTTCATCTATTATTGCACAGTCTATTGTAACAGATGCATTGAATAATTTTTCTACATAATCCCGGGCTCTTTGAATGTTTTGTTCATTCTCTCCATTGGCCAGCATTTCGTCTAATAGGTCTTGAATTTGATCATAGATTTCAATTACATCTACATCAGTTAATGGACCACCAGTTAATTTGTAGCGTCTTACAGCATCCATATAATGGAAAGTGTTAGAGACAAATCCATTTGCCCCCACCATTTCAATAGCCTCTTTGTGGATTTCATATAAATCTTTATATCTATCTTTTCTTTCTTTCCACATATCGTAAGCTCCAGAAGCCTTTCTGTTGGTTACATTTTCTACATCATTGAAATATTCCATTCTCAAATCATATAGTAAAACTACAGAGTCTTGTAGATTTTCCTGCTCCTTCCCAGTGGTAGTTTGAGCTAAATTTTCATATATTTTCACTCCTTGGATATAAATAGAGGGATTAAGATCAGGAGTCTCTTTTAATAACCATTCCAGTGGTGGCTTTGCCGCTTCATATTTTTCTGCTGTAAGCATATCAGAGTACAGCGCATTCTTTTCAACGGCTTTTGCTTTTTTATCTGGATCTTCTGGCCAGTTCCAGCCACTTTGTCCAAGCATTGAAGCTTGAACACCTATTAATACTGCTAATGTTAATAGAATCTTTTTCATCTTTCTTAAAATTTAATCAAACTGTCTTCGTAAAAACCATCTATCGTTAAAAGTAAAACTCAAATTAAAATTTAAATAATTTTCTTGTACCAAATTATTTAAAAGTGTTCCCCTTTGGCCTACTTCAAACGCTAAATTTACGTTTGATATGTTACTTATAGGTAGGGTAGAACCAAAAGTTATGCCAAATGAATTTATTGAGTTGTTATTTATAACCAATGGGCCATTGGAAATGTTAAGTCCTGCTCGGTAAGTAATTCTCTCATAGTACTTTGTGCCAGATTGAGCATCTGGAGTGAATTCCCCTCCAAAATTTAGTTTCATAAGCTCTCCAAAATTATTGTCTGAAACGCCAAAGCTGCTATATTCTGACCAGTCTTGATATGATACATCCGCTAGAATTGCCCATGCATTTAGTTTCAAATAGCTTAATCCAACGCTTATTTTTTGTGGGACTACTGTGGTACCTTCTCTATCTGCCTCTAAAAATGCATTATCTGTATTTTCAGCCCTTAAAGGCGTTTCAGCAAGGCTAAGGAGCTGTAAGAACGAATTTCTGTTTGTTGCTAAATTAGCTTGTACATCATAGGTAGCGCCAAGAGATAAGTAATTATTACCTAGCTTTTTCCTGAAGTTAGTGCCTAGCACAAAGGAAAAATCAGAAAAGTTGTCAGTGTACTCTGCTGAAACTAAATAAGGGATATTTATGGTATCACCTTCATTGATAATATTTTCGTAAATTGTTCTGTCGGTAATATTGCCAAAATTGTAATTAGCTTCTGCCCCAATCGCTATGTTTTCGGTTATATTCCAACCATTTGCTAAGCTAAATTGAGAAATTGCCCCCTCTCCTTCGAATCTAGAAATTGCAGCTTGAGGGTCGCTTATTTGGTCTGAACTTGACCGTTCGATATTATAATTTTTTGAAGATAGTGGCCTCAAAGAAACAGAAAGAGCATATTTTCCTGGTACTATGGGAAATGCTATTGTCGCATATTTTAATCCGCCATTGACTTGAATAAATCTACTGGTTTCATCATTAATATTGTTTTGAGATATGCTAAGCCCAGCTTCAAATGACGTAAAGCGTTGTCCGCCCAATAAGGCTGGGTTCAATACTGGAATAAACCAGGGACTTTGATAAGCAATACCTGCATTACCCATTCCATTATTGGAAACATAAGCTTTTTCTGACATCATGCCGATCCCATATGCGGAGTATGGTGAAGACATCTCCTGAGAATATGATGATGAAATAAAAATTATGGAAAAAATACTGGCAACTAAGCCGGTCTTAAATTGACACATTATATCTTAAAATTGCATTTAAACCCATTAAAACTAATTCAGGGATTGCAAAGATGGAAGCTTTTATTTTAGATTCAAAGAATTTTGCATCTCCTCCCGTAATTATTGTCGTGAGCGGTGAATATTTGCTTTTAACTTCTTGAATGTAAGCGTCTATCTCTGCCTGAATTCCGAATGCAACTCCACTTTGCATAGCACCTATAGTGTTGTCAGCTATGTAAGCAGCAATTGGTTCAGGGTCTATCAACGGCAAACGGGCTGTAAAATTATGCATACTTTTAAATCTCATATGCAAACCAGGCGAAATAGCACCACCATGATAAATATTTCCGTTTTCAAGTACCTCGTAAGTAATGCAAGTACCAAGGTCAATGGTCAAGCTGCTGTCGTTCGGGTGCAGGCTTTGGGCTCCAGCAACTGCAGCTAAACGGTCTAGCCCAATAGTTTCAGATTTATAGTGGTTTTCAAATGGTAGTGGAGTTTTCGTATTTAAGAAGATCGGATTATTAAGATTCTTCAATTCTTTCAAAACATTTTGATAGGAAATATTTACGCTGGAAATAATTGCAGAATCAATTTGATAAGAATCTAAAGAATTATTTAGCTCATACAAAGATTCAAAAGTTTCGGTAGATTCTAAGTGGTCTTCCTTAAAAAGACCTATTTTCGTTTTAGTATTGCCTATATCTATGGCTAAGTTCATATTGCCCTTATTAAAAACCTAAAAGTAAATAAATTTATGGAAAAGCTCGTCTATACTGCAATCGGTCTAATGTCTGGGACTTCTCTAGATGGCTTGGATATTGCACTCTGCCATTTTGAAAAGTCACCAAATAATCACTGGAAATGGGAGATATTGGAGGCTGAAACGAAAAGCTATCCCGACAGAATCAAAACAAATTTAAAGGATGCGATTAGGTTGAGCAGTCTAGATTTACATTTACTAGATGTTGAATTGGGAAAATGGATGGGAAAGGCTGTTGCACAATTTATTGAGCAGCATGATGTGAGTATTGATTTTATTGCATCACATGGACACACTGTTTTTCATTTACCCGAAAAGCAAATGACCTTACAGATAGGAAATCCACATTTTATTCACGCGAATACTCATCTCCCTGTAATTTCTGATTTTAGGAGCTTAGATTTGGCTAAAGGTGGCCAAGGGGCTCCGCTAGTTCCTATTGGGGATGAGTTATTATTTAGTCAATATGATATTTGCGTTAATTTAGGAGGTATTGCTAATTTGTCATTTAAAGATGAAATGAATAAAAGAGTTGCCTATGATGTATGCGTGTGCAATATCTTACTCAATACATTAGCAAATTATAAAGATGTGGAATATGATGACAAAGGATTGATGGCTAAATCAGGAGATTTAATCCCGCAGCTTTTAAATGAATGGGACAATTTTTCATTTTTGAAAAGGGACTTTCCTAAAAGTCTTGGGATCGAGTCAATTGAACCTGAAATTCTTGATAAAATTAATTTTTCTCAATTCAAAGTTGAAGATATGCTGTCCACCGCAGTAGAACATATTGCCACTCATATAAGTAATGCTTTAATTACAGCTAAAAATAGAGGATTGGTTTTGTTAACAGGTGGAGGAGCTTTTAATGACTTCTTGATTGAAACAGTAGAAAGTAAATTGCATCAAGATTTAAAGCTTGAGGTAGCAGATCAGAAATTGGTGAATTATAAAGAAGCATTGATTTTTGCATTTTTAGGAGTTTTAAATGTGAGAAACGAATTTAATACATTGTCTTCAGTAACCGGTGCTCATTCCGACAGTGTATCTGGTCAAAAGCTTGGCAATATTTGAAATATATTTTTGTAGTTTTGGCGTTTTGGAAACTTCGATGAATGGATTCATCAAAATTTTTTGTAAAACGACTAACGCTTGGAATATGAAAGAACTCTTAGAGAAATTTGAGAATAAACGACCTGAAGTAGTATTTGAATGGAATGATCCTGAAACGGAAGCAGAAGGATGGGTAGTTATCAATTCACTGAGAGGTGGTGCTGCAGGAGGTGGAACCCGCATGAGACCAGGACTTGATAAAAGAGAGGTAGAATCTTTAGCCAAAACAATGGAGGTGAAATTTACCGTTTCAGGTCCCGAAATTGGCGGTGCAAAATCTGGAATTAATTTTGACCCCAATGACCCAAGAAAAAAGGGCGTATTGGAAAGATGGTATAAAGCGGTATTTCCATTATTGAAAAATTATTACGGAACAGGAGGAGATCTAAATGTGGACGAAATCCACGAGGTTATTCCTATCACTGAAGAATATGGCCTCTGGCATCCGCAAGAAGGAGTGGTAAATGGACACTATAATGCTACTGAGCCTGAAAAAATAAAAAAATTGGGACAGCTGAGACAGGGCGTCATTAAAGTAATTGAAGCACCCAACTACAGCCCAGATATAAGGAGGAAATATACTGTAGCAGATATGGTTACAGGTTTTGGAGTTTCAAAATCAGTGGAGCACTACTACCATATTTGGGGCGGTAAATTACATAAGAAGCGAGCCATTATCCAGGGATGGGGAAATGTTGGTGCATCAGCAGCCTTCTTCTTGGCACAAGCAGGAGTTAATGTAGTAGGAATAATTGATAGGAATGGAGGGTTAATCAATGAAAATGGATTTTCGTTGGAAGAGATTACACATTTATTCTTGACCAGAAAAGGGAATGAATTGACTGCTGATAACCTAATTCCTTTTGAAGAAATTAACAAAAAGATATGGTCATTAGAGGCAGAGATATTTATACCAGCCGCGGCATCGAGACTTATTACCAAAGATCATGTGGAGGAAATGATTGCCTCGAAATTAGAGGTCATTTCCGCTGGTGCTAACGTCCCTTTTGCCGATAAAGAAATATTTTTTGGGCCGATAGCGGATTTTACTGATAATAAAGTGGCTGTAATTCCTGATTTTATAGCTAATTGTGGCATGGCCAGAGTTTTTGCTTATTTGATGACAACAGATGCCGAAATTACTGATGAAGCTATTTTCGAGGATACTTCAAGAACAATTGAAAGGGCGCTCCGTAAAACATTTGAGGCAAGCAATTCAAATGTGAATATTTCAAAGACTTCTTTTGAAATCGCATTAAGTCAATTAATTTAACATTTAATTAATCAATTCCCCATAAGTATATTAGAAGGAAACTTCCTAAATTGGGGATTCTTGAAAAATCATTTGCATGAGAACATCGATATTTTCTATTTCAGCAATAATTTTGACCTTTTTATTTTCTGTATTCTACACTCCCAAGGTATTTTCCGAGGAAGGAAGAGTAAATACTGAAATTGTAGATGAAGGCAATCAAGACGAGCATGCTAATGAAGTAGAAAATGAAGAAGAAGGACATCATTCTGCGCCTGCGTGGACTGTGATTCCTTTCGTCCTGCTATTATTAATGATAGCAACAGGGCCGTTATTTTATGAGCATTTTTGGCATAAAAACTATCCGAAAATTGCAGTTATTTTAGCAGTTCTGGTGGTGAGTTACTATTTATTTGTAATCCATAATGTACACAGTCCTGTACATGCAGGCTTTGAATACATACAATTTATATCACTTTTAGCTTCTCTCTATATTGCTTCTGGTGGGATTGTAATTAAGGTCAATAAGAAATCAACCCCGATTGTTAATATTGTGATGTTGCTTATCGGAAGCCGCAGTTTCCAATTTGATCGGAACTACAGGAGCTTCTATGTTATTAATCAGGCCTTTTATTCGTTTAAATAAGAACAGAATAAAAGCTTATCATATTATATTTTTCATTTTCATGGTCAGTAATATTGGAGGGTCCTTAACCCCAATCGGTGACCCACCACTTTTCTTAGGGTTCTTAAAAGGGGTTCCTTTTTCTGGACTTTGGAGCACAACTGGCCCGCATGGATCTTTGCCTTGATTATTTTGTCAGTGGTCTTTTATTTTCTTGATAAAAGAAATAAGTCTGGTGCCGAAGAAGATGAAAAAGAGGTTTTTGATAATAAAATTACCATTAATGGGAAAAGAAACTTTCTCTGGTTGACGGTGATCATAATATCTGTTTTTATTGATCCAAACGTATTCTCTTGGGTGCCAGGAATTACCTACGATGGGCAAGAATTTTCCTACATAAGAGAAGTTATCATGCTAAGTGTGACTTATCTGTCTTATAAATTTGCTAAAGAGAAAGTGCATGAGCTTAATGAATTTAGTTTCGAACCCATCAGGGAAGTAGCTTTTATTTTCATAGGAATTTTTGGTACAATGATGCCAGCCTTAGATTTAGTGGGAGATTTTGCTAAATCAGAAACTGGAGCTGCACTAATTACTCACAATACGCTTTATTGGGGAACTGGTCTTTTATCTGGTTTCTTAGATAATGCACCTACATATTTAAATTTCTTGGCAGCTGCCATGGCATCACAGGGTGGAAGTATTTCTGTCTTATCGGAAGTAACGCAATTTGCTAACGGAGGAGTGTATTATGATTCGGTGGCAGACCTGACGGCCATTTCCATTGCAGCTGTATTTTTTGGTGCGATGACCTATATTGGCAATGGACCTAATTTCATGGTGAAATCAATTGCTGAGCAAGTTGGTATTAAGATGCCTTCCTTCTTCGGGTATATTATAAGATACTCTATACCATTTTTACTTCCACTATTACTATTGGTGTGGTTTTTATTCATCAGGTAAAGAAAAGGGCAGGTTTAAATCCTGCCCTTTTCTCTGTCATAAAAATACAACTAGGATTTATTTTTGGCTATATTCCTTTACAGTTTCAATAAACCATTTTACATGATCAGGATTGATGTCTGGGTAAACCCCATGACCTAGATTGGCAATATGCCGCCCACTACCAAATTCTTCCAACATCTTTTTGGTATGTTGCTGAATTGTGGTTTTATCACCATAAAGGACGCACGGGTCTAGATTACCTTGCAGCGTTTTATTTTCACCAACAATACTTCTCACTTCTTTTGGGTTCATGGTCCAGTCCAAACCTATTGTATGGTAATCAAGCGAACTTAAATCTGCAAAGGCGGCATGTGCATCCTTTGCAAAAACCGTTTTAGGTACGTCCTGAATGGCGTCAGCAATTTTCTTTAGATATGGAATAGAGAATTGCTTGTATTGTTCATGCGACAAGATACCAGCCCAACTGTCAAACACCTGTACTAAATCAGCCCCAGCTGAGATTTGCGCTTTTAAATAAGCAATGGTACTGTCTGTGATTTTTTGTAACAGTTGGTGTGATAATTCTGGATCGGTATAAAGCATTGCTTTTGCTTTTGAGAAAGTTTTACTGCCTGAGCCTTCCACCATATAAGCGAAAATAGTCCAAGGAGCACCTGCGAAACCAATTAAAGGTACCCGGCCATTTAATTCCTTTTTAGTGATTTCTATTGCCTTAGTAACATAGGAAAGACTTTCTTCCACATTAGCCACCTTTAATTTTTCAACATCTGCTTTAGATTGAATAGTTTCAGGGAATTTTGGTCCTTTTTTTTCAATCATTTCATAAGGTAATCCCATAGCTTCAGGAATAACCAGGATGTCAGAGAAAATAATGGCAGCATCTACATCCAAAATATCTACCGGTTGAATGGTCACTTCAGCAGCTAATTCAGGAGTTTGAGCCAACTCAATAAAACCACTAACACTCGCTCTCACCTTTCTATATTCAGGTAATATTCTACCCGCCTGTCTCATCAACCAAACAGGAGTTCTTTCTACTTTTTCACCTTTCGCTGCTCTCAACAGCAGATCATTTTTAAATTCCATGCTGCAAATATACATTCATATTATGCTTCTGAATTATAATAATGCTAAACTTTTCTGTTTCTTTGCCGATTAATGCATTAGGCTAAATATATACTGCTATGTCAATACTTTTTAGTGATTTTAAGGAATGGAAAGAATACTGTGAGAAAAAGAATGTTAAGCTTTTTGAGCCAGTATTGGAATACGAAAAAGATCAAAAGGATAAAGATGCTGATTTTGTCTGGGAAAATTTGCAGAAAGCCTACGATGTTATGCGAGATGCGGTTAAGACTGGCCTTGAAGAGGATATGCAGTCACGCTCTGGAATGATAAATAATGGAGCAAAGAAAGTTTACCAAAATCCGTTAACTGTATTAGATCCAAATTTCCAGAAACTAATTGCACGGGCGCTAGCAGCAAAAGAAGTAAATTCCTGTATGGGGAGAGTTGTGGCTGCCCCAACTGCTGGAGCAAGTGGTATTTTGCCTGGCACTATGTTTACCTTGCAAGAAATTCATGGATTGGAAGACAGAAAGATTCTAGAAGGGTTGTTGGTTGGTGCCGGAATAGCTTTAATCATCGAACAGAAGGCATCCTTAGCTGGTGCTGTTGGTGGATGTCAGGCAGAAACAGGAAGTGCTGCAGCAATGGCATCAGGAGCTATTGTTTATTGTTTAGGTGGTGATACTGATCAGGTTTTTAACGCAGTTGCTATAACCATTCAATGTATGTTAGGCTTGGTATGTGACCCGGTTGCAGGTTTAGTTGAGGTTCCATGCGTGGTAAGAAATGCCAGTGCTGCTGCGATAGCTAATTCTTCCGCGCAAATTGCTTTGTCAAATGTAAGTGGCGTTATTCCCGTAGATGAGTGCGTGGACGCTTTGGGAGAAGTAGGACAGAGCATGGAAACTAAATATAAAGAGACAGCGATGGGAGGTTTAGCCATGACATTGACCGGGCAAAACATTTCTAAAAAAGTTTTGATTCAGGATATTGAAATGCTTCCGGATGAAGATGAAAATGATTGACAGCCTTAGGTGATTACATTAATTGTATAGTAAACATATATTCCCAATAGAATTAGGCCTTCATAGCGATCGACTATTTTATTGAGCGCCATAAACGGGAGTATCAGTAAGGTGATGCCCATCATCCATATCATATCGGAATTAATTATTACGTCACTTACTTCAATTTCAGCTATTAAACTAGTGATACCTAAAATTGACAGGATATTGAAGATGTTGGAGCCCATTAAGTTACCTAGGGCCATATCGGTTTCCTTTTTAAAAGCTGCTACTACTGAAGTTACCAATTCTGGTAAACTAGTACCCAATGCCACTACCGTTATTCCCACTATTCGCTCACTAATCCCCATGTAAATCGCTAAATCCTTGGCGCTGTTAACGAACCAATCAGAACCAAAATAAAGTCCTGCTCCTCCAATAAGGATCAAGGATACATCTTTAAGCATGTTTTTTGTTGAGCCAGCAGTAGGCGCTTCAACTTCAATTCCTAAATCTTCCGGACTGATGTGTTTTTTCCTTGACCTACGAATAATAAAGATAACATACAAGGCTAGAAGCAAAATGAATCCTAGACCCTCGTGGTCATTAACAAATCCTTCCTGAACTAGGAAGTAAAGTAGTATTGTGCAGCCCATCGTCATAGGCCAATCAATTTTGATTGAATCAGAATTAACGGGAATAGGTGCAATAAGAGCGGTTACTCCTAGTACTAATGCAAGATTGCAGATGTTTGAGCCTATCACATTGCCCATGGTGATATCTGGACTCCCAGCTAGTGCTGCTTGAATACTAATTAATAATTCGGGTGAAGATGTTCCAAATGCCACAATAGTAACACCAACAACCAAGGGGGACATTTTGAGCCTCAAAGCAATTCTTGAGGCCCCGCGGACTAATAATTCTCCACCGAGAATTAAAACAGCTAAGCCGACAAAAAGCAATATGGTATTTGACAATGGCATTTACTATTGTGTATGTTTTTGACCAAAACTTAAATCTCCCGCATCTCCTAAACCCGGTAAAATATAGGCTTTTTCATTGAGTTCTCGATCTAATGAGCCTAAATAAATATCATATTCACCTCTAATATTTTCACTGATGAATTTCACTCCTTCTGGCGTTCCAATGGCGGCCGCGATAATAATTCTTTCTGGTCTTGCTAATTTTGTAATGTGCTCTATCGCTGTAATTAGAGATTTTCCTGTAGCAAGCATCGGGTCGGCTAATATTAAAGTCCTGTCATTTAATGGAGGTAGGGCCTCATATCCCATTTCAATTGTGAAATTGTTGCTGTCAGAGTGTTTTCTATATGCTCCTATGAATCCGGAGTCAGAGTGGTCAAAAATATTGAGGAAGCCCTGATGAAAAGGTAATCCTGCTCTCAATACGCTCACTATTACTGGGAAATCGTGCATGAGAGCCACTTGGGTTTCCTCTAAGGGGGTTTGTATTGGCTTTTGCTGAAAGTATAAGGATTTTGATATTTCATATGCTAACAATTCAGCCACTC
The DNA here is from genome assembly GCF_030534335.1 of Marivirga harenae. Taxonomy (GTDB): domain Bacteria; phylum Bacteroidota; class Bacteroidia; order Cytophagales; family Cyclobacteriaceae; genus Marivirga; species Marivirga harenae. The sequence continues at coordinate 1,663,201 of NZ_CP130565.1, forward strand.
TTTCAAGGTTTCTTCTGAATCTATAGCGGTCTTTCTGAATATCGACTTCTCTCAACTCAGCTAAAAAATGGTTCGCAATGCTATTTTCTTTGTCTAAAATGTACATTTGTGCAATTAGGTTGACAATAATTTAAGCAAAAACTAAATATAATTTTATTTTTTAAGAAAAAAATTAAAAAATGGAAATATCCCTTACACTAATTTCTTTTCTGCTCTTAAAAGATTTTAACTTTGCGTGAATGACAGATTATAGACTACTTCAGCAATTGTGTAGTATTCACGCTCCGTCTGGAGAAGAATACATGATAAAGAACTTTTTACTTCAATATATCAAGAAAAACCAAACTGATTGGAAGGTAAAACCGAAAATCTATCAGGGGGAAGATTTCCAAGATTGTTTAGTCTTGGTTTTTGGAGAACCTAGAGCTGCGGTTTTTGCACATATGGATTCTGTTGGTTTTTCTGTAAGGTATGAAAATCAATTAGTTCCTATTGGAGGCCCGGAGGCCAAAAATGGGTATAAACTGAAAGGTGAGGATTCACTCGGACCTATTGCGTGTGAAATAGAGATCAATAAAGAAAACCAAACTTTTTACAAATTTGGAAGAGGGATTGATAGAGGGGCAAGTTTGACTTTTGAATGCGATTTTAGAGAAACTGAAGATTATGTTCAATCTTGTTATTTAGATAATAGATTGGGTATTTTCAACTGTCTGAAATTGGCAGAGACTTTAGAAAATGGTATGATCGTATTTTCTGCGTATGAAGAACATGGTGGAGGAACAGTACCTTTTTTAGCCAAGTTTATGGTGGAAAAATATGGTGTTCACCAAGCGCTGATCTCGGACATCACATGGGTAACTGAAGGTGTAAAACACGGAGAAGGAGTTGCTATTTCGATGCGAGATCGCAATGTGCCAAGGCAATCCTTTGTTCAAATGATCATCAACATGGCTGAAAATTCAGATATTCCTTTTCAACTAGAAGTAGAAGCAAGTGGAGGGAGTGATGGCCGCGAGCTCCAAGAATCTCCGTATCCAATCGATTGGTGTTTCATAGGGGCGCCAGAGGATAATGTGCATTCTCCAGATGAAAAAGTCCACAAAAATGACATTCAGTCAATGTTGTCTATGTATCAATTTCTAATGAGTGAATTATAACATGCTTAAAATTTTAGATAAGGAATTCGTGCCATACATATCTGCTGAGGATATCCAAAGCAGGATTAAAGAAATGGGTGCTAAAATTAGTACAAGTTATAAGGGCACAAAGCCACTATTGATTAGCGTTTTAAATGGCTCCTTTATTTTTACAGCTGATTTGATTAGAACTATTGACACTCCAATTGAAGTCACTTTTATTCGCGTGGCTTCCTACGAGGCATTGAAAACGACAGGAAAAGTCAGGGAAATATTGGGATTGACCGAAAACGTTTTTGGTAGAGATATATTGATTTTGGAAGACATTGTTGATACTGGTACAACCTTGCAGCATCTTTCAGAAGCTTTTCAAGACCTGGGTACGAAATCTATAAAGGTAGCTACTTTATTACATAAACCTGATGCTCAGGAAAAAGCATCAAAGCCCGATTTTGTAGGTTTCGAAATTCCCAATAAATTCGTCATTGGTTTTGGCTTGGATTATGAAGGAATGGGTCGAGAGTTAAAAGAAATTTATCAGTTGGCATAAGACCTAAAATGAATGAATTTTACCAAAACCAAGGTTTAATATTCGAGAATCAAATTTCTAATATAGAAATAAAAATATCAGTGGCCTCTTTCTGAGAATTTGAGTGAGATCAAAGACAAATTTGGCAATTTTAATCATAAATCTTTTATATTTGATTTTCTATAATGTGAAAACTAATACTTTTTTTCACAGAAAATTATGATTTAGTACTGAGTATAAAGAAGTTACAGTTTTACTAAGATAAAGGCCTAATAGGCTCTATTTAAAATACAATCATGTTAAATATTATATTGTTTGGCCCTCCCGGAGCAGGGAAAGGTACACAAAGTGAAAAAATTATCGATAAATACAAATTAACCCATATTGCAACAGGAGATTTATTTCGTAAGCATTTGGGAGAAGGAACCGATTTAGGAAAACTAGCCCAGAAATATATGGATGAAGGCAATTTGGTTCCTGATGAAGTGGTGATCGGTATGGTGGATGAAAAAATTAAAGATACTCAAGCGAGTAGTAGTGGGTATATCTTTGATGGCTTCCCAAGGACAGTTCCACAAGCAAAGGCATTAGATACTTTGTTAGAAGAAAAAGGCGAGAAGATTGCCGGAATGATTGCTTTAGATGTTCCCGAAGAAGAATTGAAGAAGAGAATTAAGGAGAGAGGTAAAACTTCAGGGAGAGCGGATGATCAGGAAGAAGCTAAAATTGAAAACCGTATAAAAGTTTATAAAGATGAGACTTTACCTGTTGCCAATTATTATGATGGTGAAGGAAAGTATGCGAAAATCCATGGGGTAGGGACTATAGATGAGATTTTTAATAAAATATCAAGTGAAATTGACCGATTAAAATAATTTAAATTTCATTTTTAAGGGAGCCGGCTAATTCATAATTGGTCGGCTTTTTTATTTCCTGCCTAAATTAAACTAAATTTGCGCCTTAAAATTTAGTCCCATGGCCAATCCCAATTTTATTGATTACGTTAAATTTTGCTCTCGTTCCGGAAAGGGGGGTGCAGGTGCTGTTTCCATGCGAAGAGAAAAGCATGTTCCCAAGGGCGGGCCAGATGGAGGAAATGGTGGTCGCGGTGGTAGTATTATTTTACGCGGTAGTTCACAATTATGGACGCTGCTTCACTTAAAGTACAAAAAGCACGTAATAGCCGATGCTGGAGCCCCAGGTGGAGGTGCAAGAAGTTCAGGTGCTGATGGAGCTGACGTTATTTTAGAAGTACCTTTGGGAACTGTTGCAAGGGAAGCCGAGTCTGGTGTGGTGAGATTTGAAATCACCGAAGAGGGAGAAGAAAAAATATTAACCGAAGGCGGAAGAGGTGGTCTGGGGAATGCCAATTTTAAAACAGCTACTAATCAAACGCCTCGATATGCACAGCCAGGAGAAGACGGACAAGAAGAGTGGATCATTCTTGAGCTAAAGTTGTTGGCTGATGTTGGATTAGTTGGTTTTCCTAATGCTGGTAAAAGTACTTTACTATCTGTTGTTTCTGCTGCAAAGCCAGAAATAGCAGATTATGCGTTTACGACACTTACACCAAATCTAGGGGTGATTCCGTATCGTGATCATAAATCTTTTGTAATGGCAGATATTCCAGGAATCATTGAAGGCGCGGCAGCAGGAAAAGGATTGGGAACTCGATTTTTGAGACATATCGAAAGAAACTCCATTCTACTTTTTATGATTCCTGCTGATAGCAAGGACGTCAAGAAGGAATACCAGATTTTGATTAACGAATTGAAAGAGTATAATCCGGAATTGTTGGATAAAAACAGGCTATTGGCAATCACAAAGTCAGATTTATTGGATGACGAGCTTATGGGAGAATTAAAGCAAGAGTTGCCCAAAGACTTACCTTTTATTTTCATTTCTTCATTAACTCAATTTAACGTGAGTGAGCTTAAAGATATGATTTGGAAGGCTTTAAACGCATAATGTCATCTTGTCAGTGAACTGTCATTTGGCAAACTCCTTGTTCCTTAATGCTGAAAATTAGATAGAATAACATAATATAGTTATGGCTAAAGAAGAATTAGACGAAAAAGAGTTAAATAAAGAAGCAGAAACTGCGGAAGATATAAAAGACGAGCAAAATGCTGAGGACGAAACTCAGGATAATAGGTCTGAAGAAGAAAAATCGGCAGAGGCAGAAGCTCAGGCGAAAGATGAAGAATTGTCAGATTTCGAGAAATTAGAAATAGAACTGGCAGAGTCTAAGGATAAATTCTTAAGGCTATACTCCGAGTTTGAAAACTTTAGAAGAAGAAATGCCAAAGAAAGATTAGAGTTGGTTAAAAATGCTTCGGAAGAGTTAATTTCAGACTTATTGCCAATCATGGATGATTTTGAAAGAGCAGAAAAATCTTTCGAGGATCAGTCAGAGAATGAGGCCGTGAAAGAAGGCTTTACGTTAATTAAGAATAAATTCGAGAAGACGCTAATCAACAAAGGCTTAAAGGCTATGGATAGTGACGCAGGGATAGAATTTGATCCTGAAATTCATGAAGCTATAACCAAAATACCAGCTCCTGATGAAAAGTTGAAAGGTAAAGTGGTAGATGTAGTGGAAAAGGGATATCTATTGAACGATAAGGTAATTCGTTTTGCAAAAGTTGTAATAGGAGAATAATTCAAGCCCGTGAGGCAATATATTGACCCGGAAACTAATGGGGGGTTGAGACTCAACAACAAATAAAAAAGATTTGTGGATTTAATATTTAGATTATAGATAAGATGGCTAAAAGAGATTATTACGATATACTGGGTGTTAGCAAAGGAGCTTCGGATGCAGAGATAAAGAAGGCTTACCGGAAAGTAGCCATCAAATATCATCCTGATAAGAATCCTGATAACCCAGAAGCAGAAGATAAATTCAAGGAAGCGGCAGAAGCATATGAAGTTTTACGTGATCCGCAGAAGCGTCAGCGTTATGACCAGTTTGGTCATGAAGGTATGAAAGGCGGAGCAGGTGGCTTTGGTGGAGGAGGTATGAATATGGAAGATATTTTCTCTCAATTTGGTGACATCTTCGGTGGTGGCGGAGGTGGCGGCTTCGAAAGCTTTTTTGGTGGAGGCGGTGGTGGCCGCAGAAGTCGAGGTAGAAGAGGTTCCAATCTTCGCATCAAACTAAAATTAGATTTAAAAGAAATAGCTCATGGAGCTGAAAAGAAAATCAAGGTTAATCGTTTGGTATCAGCGGATGGGGTTACTTATAAGAATTGTGATACCTGCGGGGGTTCAGGTCAAGTAAGAAGAGTAACCAATACCATGTTGGGGCAAATGGTTTCGGCTAGTACATGTCCAACTTGTCACGGTTCTGGTAAATTTATTGATAAAAAACCACCTCATGTGGATAATACAGGCCTTCAATCCAAAGAAGAGGTTATTTCTGTGAAAATCCCGGCCGGAGTTACTGATGGCATGCAATTATCCATGTCAGGAAAAGGTAATGAAGCACCAATGGGTGGAGCTGCAGGTGATCTGGTAATTTTGATTGAGGAAATAGAGCATGATGTATTGAAACGTGATGGTAACAATATCATCTACGATCTTTATGTCAATTTTGTGGATGCAGTATTGGGAACAACAGTTGAAGTCCCAACCATCGATGGCAAAGTAAAAATTAAGATCGAGACTGGTACCCAATCTGGAAAAATTTTAAGACTAAGAGGAAAAGGTGTGGGTGATGTAAATGGATACGGAAGAGGTGACCAACTAATTCATGTGAACGTTTGGACGCCTAAGAAGGTATCGGATAATGAAAAAGAGATGCTAGAAAGCATGAGGGCTTCTGATAATTTCAGGCCTAATCCTACAAAAGCGGATAAAGGCTTTTTCGATAGAGTGAAGGAGTTTTTTAATTAATTTCTCAATTTTTTTACTGCTTTTTTAATAAGACGGGACTACGGAGTATTTTCTAACCAAAATGCCCATAAAGCTGTTCTTATAGATATATCTTACCTTAAAGTGAAAGCTTCTCTGCTGTAAGAATCTGTATAAAAGTAGACATTAAGCCACTATTTCGCCAAGAGTAGTGGCTTTTTTGATTTTACCAACAACTTATTGGTTAAAGAAGACGTAATAATCCCATTATGAATAGGGTTCTTCGTTTTTCAGTATCATTTCTGGTCATACCTTTTTTAGCTTGCTCGGTTTTCGGGCAAGAACTTCACAAGCATTTTGAAATTACAGAATCAAAGGGCATAGATAAAATTGAATTGAAAGTTTCTACTAAGGCAGGAAATTCGTTTTTGAATGCAGTTAATAAAGATGAGCCAATCGTAATTTTGGGAGCCAGTGAAAATGACATTGCTGCCAGCTCTTTTAAGATATTAAAGAATAATAATACGCAAAAGGTAGATGCCCAATTGACTTGCAAAAGCCATATGGGATTGAACTTCACCGAATCCGTAGCGAATAGTTTCTTTTCATCTTCGGAGCAGCCTCACGATATTTGGCAAATTAATTTATCGGAACATCAAACGTTTGATTTGGATTTAAATTATTTAATGGGAGATGCAAATATTGATCTTAGTAGATTAGCCGTTGAACGTTTGAAAATTAATTCCGGAAGTGCTGACGTGAAGGTGAATTTCACAGAAAAGAAAATGAATAGTGTTGCCATGGATACTTTTTTTGTAAAAGTAAATTTTGGTAGTATTGAAGTTCATGATTTGAACTACACCATGGCAAGGGACATTATTGCGGAAGTTGGCTTCGGTTCTATTTCAATAGATTGTGGAAATGATTGGAGAATAAACAGCAGAGTAAATGCTTCTGTTGGAGCTGGAAACTTGAATATTATTTTGCCCCCTGATGATGTTCCTATTATTATTAGAATACATAATTCCCCATTATGCAACATTAAGATGGCTCCAAATTTTGAGAAAATTGGTCATAATGCCTTTGGCAATAAAGCTTATGCTAAAAATCCTGATGACAGTATGGAATTTATTTTGGATGTTGGTATGGGTAGTATCGTTTTTAAGAACAGATAAAACAGGAATATCTGCTCCTACTACTTTTTGGTTATAGATGTGCTCCACTTACCATTGGTGCTGAAATAAAATTGCTCCTCCTATTCTTGATGTCCATTTCTATAAAGAAGATGGTTGGGGGTTTTGACAAACGGAAAGACAAAGTCTCATTCTGTTTACAGCGATGGAGAGGTTTTCATTGAGCGAGAAAATGGACTATTAAACTTAGTTCCAACAACAGACTTCCAATCTTTTAATTTGAATTCACTTAACTTTCAAATTGAGAAGTGTACTTACTACACTGTAGAATTTAGAAACTCAAAATAGCATTTACCACTAAGCCTTTAACTAGATTAAAACGAAGATTGCCTAAGTGGGTAATTCCTCTAGCGGCCTCTTTCCTAGCACTTATTTCCCTGTTTCCAATGCATCGCAGAGCATTTTTGCAATACAATTTATTTTGTAAATTGATATTTAATTAAAGTTGAACAGTGCGTAAGGTTACTGATCAAACTATATTGAGCAGATAATAGGATTTAATTCATCTATTACAAAAAGAAATTTAGTGTCCAGAGAAAAACCCAGACTTGCAAGATTAACAGCAATCTTAACTCAATTACAATCAAAGCGGATTGTAACTGCAACTGATATTGCTGTAAAGCATCACGTGAGTATTCGAACGGTCTACAGGGATATTCGAACATTAGAGCAATCGGGAATTCCTATTGTAACGGAGGAAGGGAAAGGTTATTCCCTGATAGATGGCTACAGGCTTCCCCCAGTGATGTTTACTGAAGAGGAAGCCAATGCACTCATTATGGCCGAACATTTGATTTTGAGAAATAAAGACCAATCCTTAGTTGAGCAGTATCAAAATGCGATTTCAAAAATCAAGTCAGTTTTAAAACGCCCTCAAAAAGCCAAAACAGAAGTTCTAACCGAACGTATCCAGATAAGAAATAACAGAACCAATGAAAAAACTAGCAACTTCCTCATTCAACTGCAGTCTAATATTATCAACTATGAGATAGTTCAGTTGCACTATATATCTTTAAATAATCAACAGACACAAAGAAAAATAGAGCCTTTTGCGTTATACACAACCAAAAATAATTGGGTTCTAATTGCCTTTTGTCATATTCGTAATGACTTTCGGGCCTTTCGATTAGATCGAATTCAGCAGTTAACAAAAACTCAGGCACATTTTGAGCCTCACAAAATTACCTTGGATCAATACTTTGATAACTGCAGAAAAAAATGTGAAAGCACCCCTGACATACCCTTGTCACAAACTCAATCTACCTTTGCTTCAAATCAAAAAGAATAAGTTATGCAAAAGGTAAAAATTGAACCATTTAAGTTGATTGGCATTGCCATCAAGACTACTAATGAAGGGAACAAAGCTAATCAGGAAATTGCTGAATTGTGGCAAGGATTTCTGAGTGAGAACTTATTGGAGAAAATCCCCAATAAAGTGGATTATACGATTTATTCATTGTACACCGAATATGAGGGAGATCACACCAAGCCTTACACGGCCATTCTTGGTTGCAAAGTGAAAAATTTTGAAGCAGTTCCTGCAGGAATGACAGCGATGTCTTTCGATGGTGGGACTTACATTAAGAGTACTGCTAGTGGCGATTTAATGAATGGACTTATTGTAAACCATTGGGCAAAAATTTGGGATATGGATCTGAATCGAAGCTATACTGCTGATTTTGAAGTATTTGGAGAGAAATCGCAAAATCCTTCTGCTGCTGAAGTGGATTTTTATATTGCAATTAATGAATAAAAGATGACGAAACTCGTGCTTAAAACGAATCCAGCTGTTGATGAAAAATTTGCGAATTACCCAGACAAATTAAGGGGTAAGATGCGGTATTTGAGGAGGTTGGTAATAGAAACAGCGGAAGAAACGGAGGGAGTTGATGAATTGGAGGAGACGTTAAAATGGGGTGAGCCAAGTTTTGTAACTAAAAATGGAAGTACATTACGGATGGATTGGAAAGAAAGATCTCCCGATCAATTTGCAATGTACTTTCAATGTTCAAGTCGTCTGGTGAGCACCTTCAGAATTGTGTTTGAGGATGTGTTCAAATTTGAAGGTAACCGTGCCATAGTTTTTCAACTAGAGGAGAAAGTCCCTGAATTGGAATTGAAAGAATGTATTAAAGCATCTTTAATCTACCACAAAGTAAAACACCTAATGACATTAGGAATTTGAGAATAGAATATTTCTTTCTGTATTATGTATATTTATATCATACCGATTGGATATCTAGATTATTTAATCACCGAAAAACAAGTATAAATGAGGAAGCAAAGATTATCTTCAATTTTGACAATAGTCTTCATGATCGTTGCGCTTTCTTGCACTAAGGAAGACAATAATCCCATATCTGATTGCGAAAATGAAGACTTTTTCTGTCAGTTCAGTTCACGGGATTTCAAGATGGGTTTCAGTACATGGCCGTATGCTCCAACAGCTGAAGCTGTCGAAGGTAGTTATAATTTCATTGATGAAAATGCAGATATTTATTCAGAGCATATTGATTCCAATATTCCCTGGAATGCCTGGTTCAATGATTCGACTTTGCCAACTGAATTTATCAATGAAATTGAATCAAGAGCCTCACGGAAACTGCCAAACGCTCAACTCACTGTCTCCGTAAGTTTGTTGAACAGTTCAAGGGATGAATTAGCTTTCGATTATGATGGCGGTATTCCTGATTATGCGGAATTAAATGATCAGAAAATTGAAGACGCATATTTCAAACATTTAAAATATATCGCAAATCAATTAAATCCAGATTATTTAATCATAGCTATTGAGGTAAATGAATTATTAAAAAATGCCCCTGAGAAGTGGGATGGGTATAAATTATTGATGGCTAATGTCAGATCAAGAATTGCAGAGGAATTCCCGTCTCTGAATATTTCAGAATCAATTACTTTACATAATTTTTACCAGCCGGATGTTACGAATAGTGAAGATTTTATAGAGGAAATAGCAAATTACGCAAATGCAATGGATTTAGTGAGTATTAGCTTTTATCCATTCTTTAAAGGCTTAAAAACTGATGAAGATTTTAAAGAGGTATTTGATTTCTTACACGAACAGATTGAGAAACCTATTTCATTTGCCGAAACAAGCCACCTTTCGGAGGATTTGACTGTAGAATCATTTAATCTATCCATCTCTGGTGATCAAGGGCAGCAAAATGAATACTTGAAAGTTCTGCTTGCTCAAGCTCAAATTCAGGATTATGAGTATATTATTTGGTGGGCTCATAGGGATTATGATCTTCTTTGGGAAACATTTCCTGATGAAGTCAAAGATTTAGGGAAATTGTGGATTAGTACAGGTTTGATTAATGAGGATGGAATTGAAAAGGAAGCGTATTCTACCTGGGAAGAGGTTCTGAACAAATAGATGTTGCTACTAATTCAACTCCGGGAAACCGCCAAGATTTTTCACATAATAAAATTTGTATTAGTTATCAATGAAAAGCCTATCATTAAGAAAAGTCAATCTGAACGATAAAATTGCCCTGCAAAAAATTAGTAAGCAGACCTTTTTGGAGACTTATTCCGCAGGCAACACCGAAGATGATATGAGTCGGTATCTGGAAGAAGAGTTTTCACTTGAAAAGTTAGTATCTCAATTGAGTAATCAGAATTCTGAATTCTATTTTGCCTGCTTGGGATCTGTAATCGTGGGTTACTTGAAAATTAATGTTGCTGAAGCTCAAACTGAAATGAAGAATGAGAACACTCTGGAAATACAGCGGATTTATGTTTTAGCTGATTATCAGGGAAAGCGAATTGGAAAATTGCTTTATAAAAAGGCCATAGAAATAGCTCAGCAGAAGGAAGTAGATTTTCTCTGGTTGGGAGTATGGGAAAAAAATCCCAAAGCCATTCGGTTTTACGAGCAGTTAGGCTTTAAAGCTTTCGATAAACATACTTTTATCGTAGGAGAGGACGTGCAAACTGACATCATGATGAAGAAGTATTTTTAGCTAATTTGACTACCGGCTTAACATCCAATTTTATATCTTAATGGAAATATTTTCTTTGCAGAATGATGGATAGAATTTTAAAGAATCCTACTAAAGTTTTTCTTATTGACGCTGTAGGAGCATTTTTAACAGCAATAACTTTAGGAATTGTCTTCACAAGTGTTCAGGAATTCATAGGTATGCCAAAAGAGTTATTAATTAGTCTAGCCATTGTTGCTTCACTCTTTTTTATTTATTCGGCCAGTTGTTTTTTTAAGCCCCAAAAGAATTGGAGAACTTTTCTTGGCGTAATTGCCACTGCTAATTTAATGTACTGCCTACTTACATCATTTCTAATTATTACCTATTTCGATCAACTCACAATTGTGGGTATTCTATATTTCGTGGGGGAAATTACACTGATTGTATTACTGGTTTACTTTGAAGTTTTTATTATTAGGAAAGAAGACCAACATAAAAAGTCTCAACTTGAAAACAATTGATATGAGTGGTTTTGGAATGATGGATTTTATGAATAAGTCTTTGGCAAACAATAGGGCAATTCTAAAAAGACAATCACTTTTTGAAATGAGAAGAGAGTTCAAGAATATAGTAGATCCGAAAGAAAGTATACCTACAAATCTTGTACTAAAGAAGATTTGATTAAGATCAGGAATGAGATGATAAAAGAGAGAAGACAAAATATCCTTAAGCTAACCCTCTCTTTTTGCTTTCAGTAGTTGTAATCGTAACAAACATCTTTCTTCTGCAGCAAATCTAGTCTATGCGAGATCTGAGGCTGAGCTTTAAACGGGGGAAAGTGCCCATGGAAAATTAGCCTTCATAAACAAACTCCCCATGCTCACTCTTAACAGTAACCTGCTTTTGAGCAGAACTTTCAACTCTTCCAATGATTTGAGTCTCAATATTAAAAGAATTTGAGATATCAATGATGGCTTGTGCATCCGCTTCATCAACATAAAGTTCCATTCTATGCCCCATATTGAATACTTTGTACATCTCTTTCCAATCCGTTTTGGATTCTTCTTGTATCATTTTGAAAAGTGGAGGGGTTGGGAATAAATTGTCTTTGATAATATGCAACCCTTCCACAAAATGAAGTACTTTGGTTTGAGCTCCGCCACTGCAATGCACCATTCCTGCTACTTTATCCGGTAATTCTTCCAATATTTTCTTGATAACTGGCGCATAAGTTCGAGTAGGGGATAATACTAATTTACCTGCATCCAATTCAACTCCTTCTACTGAATCAGTCAATTTTTTTGAACCTGTATACACCAAGTTACTAGGAACGGAGGGATCAAAACTTTCAGCATATTTTGCCATCAACTCCTTACTGAATACATCATGACGAGCAGAGGTTAATCCGTTGCTCCCCATTCCGCCATTGTATTCATTTTCATAAGTAGCCTGTCCATAAGAAGCCAAGCCTACAACCACATGACCTGCTTTTATGTTGTCATTGGAAATAACATCTGATCTTTTCATTCGGGCCGTAACGGTACTATCTACAATAATAGTCCTCACTAAATCCCCAACATCCGCAGTTTCACCACCTGTACTTATAATATTTACACCATTATCTCTCAGCATCTGCAAAACTTCCTCAGTGCCATTTATAATAGCCGATATGACTTCACCTGGAATTAAGTTTTTATTCCTCCCAATAGTAGAGGAGAGTAATATTTTATCGGTACATCCCACACATAGTAAATCATCAATATTCATGATGATGGCATCTTGTGCAATTCCTTTCCAAACGGAAATATCACCCGTTTCTTTCCAATACATATAAGCCAAGGAAGATTTAGTGCCAGCCCCATCCGCATGCATAATGGTGCAGTACTCCTCATCACCCGTAAGGTGATCGGGCACAATTTTGCAAAAAGCTTGTGGAAAAAGTCCTTTATCAAGGTTTTTGATGGCATTATGAACATCTTCTTTGGAGGCCGAAACCCCGCGTTGATTATATCTATCGGACATGATTCTAAATTTTGTTCAAAATTAAGGGGATTGAGGAAAGTAAACTAATTGAAAGGTGTATTTTTTGTACTTAAATAAAAGCTCTTCAAATTATATTAAACTTTATAAAATTATCATGGATTTTTGATTGCTTCAGGATTCTATTATTTTCTTTTAAGAAAATTTGCCGGAGGATTAATAATTATAGCGGTAAAGCAAATTGTTATGAAGCCTATATGGTTTGGTGCTCTTAATATCTTAGCCGTTCCTAGTGTTTTCCTTTTGCCGATAAACCAGTTGCTTTTCTTTATAGATTGATATGCAATAGAAGGCAATGATACTCATCATTTTAAAAAAACATTAAAAAAGCATTTAATGCAAGCCCCTTATTATCCATTTTATATGGTCATATTAATTATTTAAACTAAGTTAGTCTTTTCAAATAAGAATCACTTTATAAATAGTTTTATATGAAATTTTCTTTTGCTTTTTCTATTCTTTTCTTTTTTTCTTTATCGGTTTTAAGTCAAGAATTAATTGATTTAGGAGAAAATCAACCCGGACTGAAGGGTCAAGCACGTGTGAGGCATGCACTTTTAGATAATGATAAATTATATGTAGGAGGCAACATTAATTTTGTCAACGATAAAATCACTCCTCCGATTGTTAGGTTAAATGCAGATGGTTCCCTTGATGAATCATTTCATTTTGAGGGGAATTACTCTCGGAATTTTGGAAACGCAATAGCCTTTAGCCCGTCAACTATACTAAATGGTTCCCTTTATATAGTTGCTGAGAACGGCATTATTAAAATAAAAGATAACGGAACAATTGACCAGTCATTCGCGGTCGGCAGTCCCTATATCAAATCCATGATAACTTATAGAGACTCATTATTAGTCTTGGAAAGTGGTGGAAACTTTAGGCTTTATGCAGAAGATGGAAATTACCGTGCAATTGATGTCAGTAAAGAAGGATATTTGCTGCAATCCGTTGAAAAACTATCTGATAATGCATTATTGATGGAATATGTGTCTGAAGACTATAGCACTCGTAAGTATTATCAGTTTACTGATTCCATTGTTGAAAATAGTTCATTTAGCCCCATTACTTCTACTCGTGGCGAAATACATAATATTGAGATGCTCTCATCCGGTCAATTATTTATAGCAGGAAATAATAATCTGAATGTAAATAACATTTCAGGAAATGGTCTTTTTATTATCAACGAGTTGGGTGCCATCGATGAGGCTTCCATTCATAATGCTGATTTATCTTTTGCAGATGCATACGGTAATGGGATAGCATATGCAATTCCATTAAGTAGTGGTAAATTTTTTATTATTGGACAGAATGATAGTTCGAATCCATCCAATCGATCTTTATTTCGTTTATTGAGTAATGGGTTAAGAGATGATTCCTTTGTGACTAAACATTTCACAGTGGAATATTATGGAAATTATCATATGGTTAGAAATGCTGACGATGAAATTTATTTACTCGCAGATCAAAGAACTTACGATGGCAAGGAGTCAAGAAGTATAAATAAGATAAATACAAATGGTGAAAATATCGATGCATTTAACTCAAATTTATATGGCAATGCACGGGTGGATCAAATGATAAATTATAATTCTGAAAAGTTTTTAATTACTGGATCTTTTATTGAGTCCAGCATGTCAAAAAGTGCACTTATCACGGGGTTTTCTTTAAAATCTGAGGCTAAATTTCCCCAGTTGGATTCCATTAATTTATCTGCTGATGATTATTTGGGATCAGCTAAAATTTTATCTAACGGAGATTTATTTTTAGGCGTTTATGATAGGGATCAAAATGGAATATTTAAAGTGTACGATCCGAATGGAAATAGCGTTAGTTTAGGGTCCTCCCAAGGAAGTCCGGTTTACGTTGAAGAACCTGTTTACAACATTCATGAGTCTGAGCTTTATATTTACGCTACAGGTATATTTTCATATAATGGAGCGGGTCAACAAATGCATAACGTGATTAAAATGAATAAAGATTACAGTATTGTTTCTGGTTACACTCCTAGTCCGGATATTTTACCAACGGATATTGTCAAATTCTCTTATTTAGGGAAGGATGATAAGCTTACAGTTCAGTATTTTAGAAATTCAGCAAATCCTAGTGGAAAGGTAATTCGACTCATGCCAAATGGTAATAAGGACACTTCTTTTAATGATATTATTTTCGATAAATTGTCATATGGTAATGCTCAGGTTTTTGCTGTTTCTGATTCATTACTTATGATTTACGAACCGGACGCTAATAACACGCAAACTCTAAAGAAATATGATGTAAATGGGAATCTTCTTGATAGTGATTTTATTTCTTTTAACTCAGACACGGATATTGCTGATATCAATTCTCTAAGTGATACTACAATTTTGGTTTCGGGCTCTTTTTCTTCATTAAATGGCATTTCTAAAGACGCAATTGCTGCAGTAAATCTAAATGGTGCTTTATATGATGATCTTGCGCTAGATGTTGAAGGTGAAATTGATGAAATTGAGATACACAATGATACTTTGTTCATATTGGGTCCTGGAGCGATAAATGGTTTTAACGGAGGCGGATTTTATGCACTCTCTTTAAGTACAAATGCATTGAATATTGAAAATATATCCAATACAGAAACTGGTGGGATAAATATTACTTGGCAGCAGGATTACTCAATTCGATCTATAGAGGTTTATCGCAAAGGACCAGATGGTAATGAAGAACTTCTTTCAACACTTGAAAAGGGTTCTATTTCATTTACAGATGATAATCCTGATTTAAATGTTCTTTATACTTATAGTTTAGTGTCAAAAAATATTTTTGGTGAAAACTCTACGGAAACTACATTTACCTTAATTAAGCCAAGAAAAGCAGAAAATTTTACTGCACAATACGTAGATGGGAGCAATGAATTGACCTGGAATGACAATTCAGACCATGAAACAGGGTTTAGAATATTACGAGGGATAGATGACGAGGAATATGATGTAATCGGTGATGTAGGATCGGATACGGAAAGCTTTACTGACGTGGATGTAGAAATTGATCATAAATATTCTTATTTTGTTCTGGCAGTGAACGATAATATGGTCTCAGATACCTCAAATATCGTAAGTTTAGATATTTTCCGTCCTAAACCTCCACAAAATTTAACTTATGATTATAATGAAGAACTTGCAGAAATTACGCTCGAATGGACCAATTCTGACGATTTAACAGATAGTTTTATTATATATGAATCTCTTGATCTTGCAGAATTTGTGCCAATAGATACTGTTACCTCCGAAGTCTCTTATTTCCAAGTAATTATAAATGATATAGAAATTTCTCACCAATATTACCTCATCGCCAAGAATGAAATAGGCCACTCTGATCCCTCAGATACTTTAATGTTGCGAAAAGGTATTTTGGGGTTGGAGAGTAAAAATTATGTGTCAAAAATTTACCCAAACCCCAATAACGGTACATTTACAATTTTGCTAAACCAAGGAATTGATTTTATTACAATTTTAGATGCGCAAGGACGAGTCTTTAAAAAGCTTCATGTCAGTAACAAAAAAGTTGTCGAAGTGGGCAATTTACCATTGGGATTATACTTTATAGCATTCATTTCTGATAACCAATTTATAGGCAATCAAAAAATTCTTGTTAGATAGAGCAGGCTAAAAATAATGAACATCTTCTTTGGAGGCCGAAACCCCGCGTTGATTATATCTATCGGACATGATTCTAAATTTTGTTCAAAATTAAAGTTAATGCTTAAAGGAAACCCATGCTTGGCAACTTTTTTATACTAAAAAGCGATCATAAATGTAATCTATAGATTGTCTAGACAAAATAATGTCTAGGTCATCTAAAAAATATTTATGTTGAGGAGTGTTTTAGAATAAAATCTACTACTATGAAAAAGAGTTTAATACGATTAATTCTATGTTGAATTATAGGCGTAATAGGCCAGTCCAATCCAAAATGGATGCGATATGCTAAAATATGCCCTGATGGAGAAAAGATTGCCTTTGGCTACAAAGGAAATTTTTATTACGTTGAGAAAGAACAAAGTCTTGCAATACCGGTAACTATTGGAGACCGTTACGAATACGAAATTGTTTGATTGCAGGATGGTAAACACATTGCCTTTGCTTTAGATCGGCATGGAAACTATGGTGTATTTTTATACAATATAGAAGATGGACCCACTTCCCAACTAAGTTTTCACTCAGCCCATGATATTCCATAAAGATTTACTGTGGACGGGAAATCGATATTATTTACATCTGGTCGCAAGATGAATGCTGAAAATTCACAATTCGCTTATAGTAGGTTTTCATAACTTTACAGCGCTTCAATTGAAGGGAATATGCCTCAAGTGGAAACTCCATTACCATTAGATGATGTAAATGTCAATAAAGACGGTAGCCATTGGTTATACATGGATTTAAAAGGCTATGAAGAATATTGGAGAAAACACCATACTTCCGCTATTACACGTGATGTATGGGTTTATTATATTTCATATGAAAGTCATAAACAGCTAACTGATTTCGAAGGTGAAGATAGATATCCGATCTGGTCACATGATCAAGAGAGTCTCTAATTTTTCATTAAATTGATATATAAATTAATTTGAAAAGCCATGAAAGCCACACCCGAACACAATGAAAGAATAGCAAAAATGACCTTTGCCTCAGTGTATCCGCATTATGTTACTAAGGTGGAAAAGAAAGGAAGAGCAAAATCGGAATTGCATCAGGTTATTGAATGGTTGACTGGTTTTGATGACAAAAAGCAACAGGAGTTGATCTCAGCTAAAGTCACTTTCTCAGAGTTCTTCCAGCAGGCTAATTTAAATCCCAATGCTGAGTTAATCAAAGGAGTAATCTGTGGCTACAGAGTGGAGGAAATTGAAAATGAATTAACTCGAAAAGTTCGATATTTGGATAAGGTGGTAGATGAATTAGCGAAGGGCAAAAAGATGGAAAAGATTCTAAGAAGAGCTTAGCTGGTGAAAATCGAATACTAGATACAAAGGTTTAGTTTATTCGGAATCCTCTTATCTTTGTTTCTACACTAACAGAATTGACTAAATGAAATTTCCAGCAGCACAAAGTATTCTTTTGATCATTGCAGCTTTAGTGACTTTTTTAACTTGGTTGATTCCGGCCGGGAGTTACCACTCATTGAGTTATCAATCCACTTCTGACCAATTTCAAATTGAAAGTCAAGATTCTACTTATTATTTAAAAGCCTCTCAAGAGAATTTGGAAGATTTAAATGTTAAGATTCCCTTAGATAAATTTACAAGTGGTGCTATCTATAAGCCGATTAGCATTCCAGATACTTATCAGCAATTACCATCACAGCCACAAGGATTTGTAGCCTTTTTGTCTGCACCTATAAAAGGGATAATTGAAGCGGCTGATATTATCTTCCTTGTATTGATTATTGGCGGTATGATTGGTATCATGAACGTAACCGGAGCTTTCAATGCGGGTATGGGTTGGCTTTCCAAAGCTTTAAAAGGCAAAGAGTTTTTGCTGATTATTTTCACTACTTTACTGATTTCTTTAGGAGGTACTACATTCGGTTTAGCCGAAGAAACCTTGGCTTTCTATCCTATCTTAATTCCTATTTTCATTGCTGCAGGTTATGATTCCATGGTCGGATTGGCCAGTATTTTTTTAGGTTCTGCAATTGGGGTAATGTGCAGCACTGTAAATCCCTTTGCTACTATTATTGCTTCTGATGCTGCCGGGATAAGCTGGACAAGTGGATTAGATGGAAGAATGTTGATTTATGTTGTGTGCATGACCGTCACTATTCTTTATATATTAATTTATGCCAAAAAAGTGAAAAGAAATCCTGAAAAATCTTTAGTGGATGCCAGTGCGATAAAATCATTATCTTATATAAAAGAAGCAAGTGAAGGTAATATTGTAGCGCTTACCATAAGATTAAGACTTATCCTGCTCATTTTCACTGCTTGTTTTGTTGTCATGATTATGGGAGTTTCACAATGGGATTGGTGGTTTGTGGAAATGACCACAGTCTTTTTTGCTGGCGCTATAGTAATTGGGTTTATAGCAAAGATGAAGGAAAATGAATTTATTAATTCCTTTCTACAAGGAGCAGGAGATTTGCTTGGAGTAGCTTTCATCATAGGCCTGGCAAGAGGGATTACCATTTTAATGAATGATGGTTTGATTAGTGACAGCATACTTTTTTATGCCAGTGAATTAACCACAGGAATGAATAAAGGCCTATTCGTGAATGTACTTTTCTTTATTTATCAAGGATTAACTTTTTTTATTCCTTCCAGTTCGGGTATGGCGGTTTTGACCATGCCAATATTATCACCCTTGGCCGATAATGTCAATATTGGCAGGGAAGTAATAGTAAATGCATACCAATTAGGAAATGGTTTGTTTAATAGCATAAACCCAACTGGTTTGGTATTAGCATCGTTAGGCTTAGTAAAAATTGGTTACGAGAAATTTTTAAAGTTTATGTTACCTCTTTATGCAATTTTAGCATTGATTGGAGTGATATTTTTGACGTTGCTGAGTTATTGAATGGTAAGAAAAATGTGATGCAAATATATAATTCAATAAAAAAAGCCGAATCAGATTACTCCAATTCGGCTTTTCAATTTTAACTTATTTCTGATTATGCTTCTACAGCTTTTTTCTTTCTCTTCGCTAAATCCAACACAACTGGAGTTGCAATGAAGATAGATGAGTAAGTACCTACTAAAATACCTATTAATAATGCAAAAGAGAACCCTCTCAATACTTCACCACCGAAAATAAACAAGATTAAGATTACCACTAAAGTAGTAATGGAAGTCATTAATGTTCTACTGATGGTATTATTGATTGCAGTATTAAAAGTCTCCACATTGGATGCTTTTGATTTTATGCCCAAGGTTTCTCTGATTCTATCAAATACAACCACCGTATCGTTAATGGAATAACCAATTACGGTTAGAATTGCCGCAATAAATACTTGGTCAATTTCAAAAGAGAATCCAAGTAATTTTGCAATGGCAAATGCTGATAGTACAAACAATGTATCATGGAACAAGGCCACAACAGCTCCCAGACCAAATTGCCATCTTCTAAATCTGATTAAGATATAGATAAAGATTGCAATCAAGGCAAAGATCACTGATTCCTGTGATGAATTTCGGATGTCATCCGCAATAGTGGCACCTACTTTGGATGATCCGCTAATCGTGAAATTTGATTCATCAACTGCGGTTTCATCCTCTACATATTGCATACCGGTTGCTTCTGCAATACCGCTAATAATTTTAGTTTTTACTTCATTATCAGCTTCTGTTGATTCTTCATTGACTAAGTATGAAGTCGTTACTTTCAATATGTTATTTGCACCATAAGTCTTTACCTCGGTGCCGGCATCCTCTAATTTACCATCTAGCGCTACTTTCAAACTTGTAGTTTCTACTTGCTCAGCAAATCTTACAACATAAGAACGACCACCTGTGAAATCAACGCCTAAGGTTAAACCTTTAGTGACCATTAAAACAACACCAATTACAATCACAATTCCGGATCCGATATAAGCCATTTTTCTTTTGCTCATAAAGTTGAAATTGATGTTGCTAAATAGGTTTTTAGAGAATGGCGTAGCAAATGAGATTTTGCTTTGATCACCTTTCTTGCTCATCCAGCTCACAATTACTCTTGTGATGAAAACCGCTGAGAAGAATGAACAAGCAATACCAATCATTAAGGTAATGGCAAAGCCTTTCACAGGGCCTTGACCTAACCAATACAAAATGGCTCCCGTTAAGAATGTAGTTACATTGGCATCCACAATAGAGCTGTATGCTTTTTCATATCCTGATGTTATAGCTTTCAATAATGGAGAGCCCGCTCGCATTTCTTCTCTAATACGCTCAAAGATTAGTACGTTGGCATCAATGGACATACCGATAGTTAACACAATACCTGCTATACCTGGTAAGGTAAGTGCTGCGTTCAATTGCGCTAAAATCCCTAAAATAAAGAAGATGTTGAATACCAATGCAATATTAGCTACTAAACCACCTTTTGAATAGTAGGCCACCATAAATACCAATACCATCGCCAAACCAGCCACAATGGAAATGATACCTTGAGCTCTAGCTTCTTTACCCAAAGTTGGACCAATAATGGCCTCTTCTACGATTCTTGTAGGTGCCGGTAATGAACCTGCTTTCAAGATATTGGCTAAATCTTTAGCCTCTTCCATAGTGAAATTACCTTCTATGATAGAATTACCATTAGGTATTTCTTGGTTCACCCTTGGAGCTGAATAAACGTAGTTATCTAAAACAATTGCTATTCTGTTATTGATATTTTCACGAGTAATTTTCGCCCATTTTCTAGCTCCTGTTGGATCCATACTCATATCAACAGCCGGTTGCCCTACTTGATCAAATGTTTGTCTGGCATCATTTACTACTTCACCAGTTAAAAGCGCTTCATTACCTCTTTGTGTTCTTACCACATAAAGCTCCAGTAAATCAGTACCATTATCCAATTTTCTTGGCTTAACATCCCACAATAGTCTTGTGTTTCTTGGGAATAGAGTTTGAATGTCTTCTCTTTGAATTATATCATTGATCTTTGCTGTATCTGTAACATCGTACACTAAACCTTGACCCTTGATTAAACTAAATAGTGGCGATACGTTTTGAGCATTTTCCAATGAATCAAGAGTTGTATCTGCTGAATCTGTTTCTTGTCCTTCTGTAGAAGTAGAGTCATCATCTTGTAATAAATCTGCTAAGTTACCACTCTCTTCTTCTGAAACTTCAGATGAATCTTCTGAACCCAATTCATTTTTCTGATTAGCTTTTTGCTCTGCTACTAAGATTTCATTTGCTGCTGTAAGGGCATCTGAAACCTCATTGATTTCTACTACTTGCAAAAACTCTAATTTAGCAACGCCTTGTAATAATTTTTTTACTCTCTCAGGATTATCAACTCCAGGTAACTCAATTTGGATCCGGCCAGTATTTTCTAATTTTTGAATATTAGGCTGAGAAGTACCAAATCTATCTATCCTGGTTCTTAGGATATTAAAAGATCGGTCAATTGCATCATCAACTTCTGAACGAATAATCCTTAAGACCTCAGAGTCTTCAGTTTGAAAGCTGATTCTATCTCTATTGGCCGAAGTAGCGAAGAATTCACTTAATTTTTTATCGGGATATTCTTCTTGGTAAGCTTGGTAAAAAAGATTGACAAAAGTCTCTTGACTCGTTTTTTGTCTTGTCCTAGCAGTTTCTAGAGCATTGGTTAAGCCTTCATCTTCATTATTACCACTTAAACCTTTGATTATATCAACTGGAGATACCTCTAGAGTCACGTGCATACCGCCCTGTAAATCTAGGCCTAAGTTTAACTCCATATCCTGAACTTCCTTATAGGTAAATTCTACACCTAAAAGGTTATAAACAGGAACATTGTAAACAGAATCTAAATAATTCTGTCTCTTTCCATAGTCAATATTTCCAGCCTCATCTGTGGCTTGTTCAGTGGCATCTTCTTTTATGCCGTTTGACACGAACGTGAATGACAAGTAATAGACACATAATAATGTGACTATAGTAGTCATAAACACGATAAATCCTCTGTTTTTCATCTGTATTTATTATTTAATTAAATTGATTTTATAAATCGCAATTGAAATAGATGCGACTTAAATTGTTACTAGGTTTAAAAAATTTGGGTGGTTCTTGATATTATATATTCAAGAGTTTGATTTGAGAACTCAATAATTATTAAGGTGCATTAGGGGAGATGATGAGCCTAAATAATGTATGAAAAAAATTATGGTAAGCTTTTTCTACATATTCCAATAAAGTAAAATCTTCTTTATCGGGGTTTGGGATTTCTAATATTAGATCAAATGAGTGGAATAAATTGAATTGCATTACCGGCAAAAGCACATCATAGGACATTACCTGAAATTCTGCTGCAGGCTCTTTTTGCTCTTTTTGCTCGGTTTGATTTAACTCGTCCTGATTTTCTATTGAATAAGGTTGTTGGAAAAACAATAAGATAGCCAAAGCCAGCCCAAATATTAGACTGCCTGTTTGTTTCATTGACGATATGTTATTCCTTCTTTTCATTCTTAGGGATGCAAATGTAATTAAAATTCAGGAAATTCAATATAATTATCTAAAATCAAGCCGATTAAAATAGGGCGATGGCTTCATAATCCTAAGGGAAAAATCTGATTTGGATAGCCAATCTCTTGTTTACCTTTTCAAAATTATTCTAAAGGTGGTGCCTTTGTTGACTATTGACTCTTTTACTGAGATTTTACCGTTGTGATAATTTTCAATGATTCGCTTGGCCAACGTAAGGCCCAGTCCCCAGCCTCTTTTCTTAGTTGAGAAGCCTGGTTGGAAAATCTCTTTTATTTTGCTGGAAGGTATTCCTTTTCCCGTATCGCTAATATCGATCAATGCATCCCCATATTTCCCCTCTTTTAAAGTGATAGTAATTTCCCCCTCACCACTCATGGCGTCAATAGCATTCTTGCACAAATTTTCAATTACCCAGTCAAAAAGTGGCTTGTTGATATCTGCTGTTACTAAGTCATCTTTGGATACAAAATTGATGAATACTTTCTTGGAGGTTCTTTTTTGTAAATAACTAACAGTTGATTGGATCAATTTTGAAATGTTTTCGTCTTTCAAAACAGGAACAGAGCCAATGCTGGAAAATCTCGAAGTGATTAACTCCAATTTACTGATGTCCTTCTCTAGCTCCTTAGTAACCTCTTTATCTTTTAGGTCATCATCGATTTTCATGATTTCAAGCCAAGCCATTAAAGAGGATAGTGGTGTACCCAGCTGATGGGCAGTTTCTTTTGCTAAGCCTACCCATACCTGGTTCTGCTCAGCTTTTCGAGAATAAGAAAATGAAACGTACCCAAAAAACACAAACGCGGCAATGACTGAAAGCTGGATATAAGGATAGTATTTCAATCGGTAGATTAAATCAGAATTTCTATAGTAGATATATTGGTTATCGCTAGAGTCAGTTGATTCTGTTCCGCTAATTAATATAGGCTCATACTCTTGCTCCATAATTGCCAACTCATTTTTGAGTATCTCCTGCATTGCTGCTTCATCATTTTTACTACTATCTATTTTAATATTTCGAAAAATGCTTGGGTTACCATTTGCATCGGTTACAATGACTGGGATAGAATTGTTTGGAGTAACGATCTCTTGAAAAATAAAGATTAGATTTTCACTGTTATCAGGGTCACTAGTATATTCTAAAGTTTTTGCCCAAAGTTCAATAGAGCGTTCTTCTCTTTCTTTCAATTCTTCCACTATGCTATTGGTATAAAGAACTGATGCAATACCAATGATTAATGAAAACGCTAAGGCTATCCATTTTAAAGCAGCTTTGCTTTGATAAAAGGTTGAGGCATTGCCCATGAAAGGATTTTCCGACTGGTTTACCATTGATATTGTAGGAGCAAATTATAAAGTTAAGCGAATAACGTAAAACTTTCACATTATTACTTCATGCTAAAACGGAATTTGTTCGTTAAAATATTGGGCTCTTCCACTGAAAGTAACCCTTAAGAATCTTTTTCGATAAATAATGTATGGAAAATATAGTGCAAATTGAATTATTCGGGCTTCGAATTGACGAACCGATTGTAACTCTCACCGATCTTTTAGTAAGTGTTTTGTGTTTTTTGTATTTCTACAAAATGTCCAAATCAAATGATAATCGAAAAGTTTTTATGTATTTCAAGTACTATTTCCTAGTAATGGGTCTGGCCACTACTTTTGGCGGAATCATTGGACATGCTTTTTACTATGAATTCACTAAAGTTTGGAAATTAGTCGGTTGGATCATTAGTATGTTTGCGATCATGCTTATAGAAAGAGGAGCTATTGAGCATACTAGAATTGTTTTGAACAAGAAATACGTGAAGATTTTGGGGGTCGTCAACATTATTGAGTTTGTAGTCTTTTTAGGATTAGTCTTGTTTACATTGGATTTCTTTTACGTTCAACTTCATTCGGGCTACGGATTGATGTTTGTCGTATTTACTATTGAATTTCTTTTGTTTTTAAAAACCAAGAACAAAGCAACTCAATATGTAATGGCAGGAATTGGTTTTGCCGCGCTTTCGGCCTTGGTGTTTGCAGCTGAATTCAGTATTCATAGGTGGTTCAATTATTTATCATTGAGTCATGTCATGATGGCTTTTGCTACTGTATTTATTTATGGCGGAGTAAAAAGAATTAAATTAAAAGAAAATCAGCCAAAAGAATACGTATAGTATGTTTCAACTAAAATCATTTTAGCTTACTCTTTTTGACATGATTCGAGCGTTTGTTAAAATGAGACATAAAAAAAGCCCGCCATCCTCCGATGGCGAGCCCTACTATGGAAACGACTAATTGAATACTATTTAGAGGGTGATGTTGTGTTTAAAGTTCCTATCACCACTTTGAACTATGAATTGATAATTTCCTTTTCCTAAAGAAGAGATGTCATATCTTTTTTCAAGATCTGAACTCTTTCCTAAGTCTTCTTTGTAAACGACATGACCTTTTTCATTGACAATCGTCACTGTGGTTGATTTGGCATTTAAATTCAAGAAATTGAAGTCCACATTGCCATTTTCCCTTAATTTAAAGAATGGTTTGTGAACCGTAGTAAATTGATCATGAGCAACCATTACAGAATCCCATGTGATTGTAATAGGCAACACTTCAATATTAAAAGCATTTTCAAGCTCTATTTTATAGTGACCTGATTCCAGATTTTTTAGATCAAAGTTTTTCAGAATACCATTTACATTTTCTACAGTTTCGCTGTAAATCACTTGTCCGAACTGGTTTTTAATTTTTATATTAGTCATATCAGACTGAGCAGAACCCACTCTTAAAGTGATCATCTTGTTTTCCTTGCTGGTCAATTTCACAAATGGGAATCCATCTGCAAAGCTCATTAAAGGTAGCGCGATCAATGCGAAGGCAAATACCGTTTTTTGAATGTTTGAATTTTTCATAAGCTTTCTCATTTAAGTACATTACAAATGTATGGCGCTTTTTTGCAATGAACTATGTGAAGATTTTCCAATATTAGTACTATATTAACCTTTTGATGTTATCTTAATGTTATTGAGAGGTAAAATGCAATAACAATATTTTATTTTCAGCGTTAAAAGTGAAAATATGCAATTTTATAAACCAACACTCGAACAAATTGAGCCGTCCTTTGGTAGTTCTGTTCTAATCAAGAAATTTGAGAAATCTAAGCCCAATAAGGATCCGTTTTGGCATTTCCATCCAGAAATCGAACTAGTGTTTGTAAAAGGAGGTAATGGGAAGCGACATATTGGAAATCATATTTCTTATTATCAAGATGGTGATCTAATGTTGATTGGTTCTAATTTACCTCATTATGGTTTTACTGATAGCCTGACTGGAAACGAATCCGAAACCATCGTTCAAATGAAAGAGGATTTCCCTGGACCTGTGTTTCTAAACCTTCCCGAGATCCAGCCTATCAAACAACTAATTGAAAATGCTAAGTTAGGGATTGTATTTACAGGGGATACCAAGAAGCGTATAGGGAATAAAATAGAAGAATTGGTTGGTAAACCAGCATTTGACAGATTAATAGGGCTGATTCAGATATTGAAAGAGCTTTCTGAAATCAAAGATTATTATTTGTTAAACTCTGAAGCAGTTTCTATTGAGGCAAAGGCTGTGGATCAGCAAAGGGTTAATCTCATTTACGATTTTGTGAAAGATAATTATAAAAGGAACATTCCACTAGAAGAGATTGCAGCAGAGGCAGCCATGACCGTCCCAGCATTTTGTCGGTATTTTAAAAAAATATCAAATAAGACATTCACCTTTTTTGTTAACGAGCACAGGGTGGTGCATGCTTCAAAATTACTGTCAGAAGGAAATTTGAATATTACTGATATTTGCTACGCTTGTGGTTTCAATAATATTTCTCATTTCAATAGACAATTCAAAGAAATTACAGGCAAAAGTCCATCTGATTATAGAAAAGAAATTAGACGAGTGGTAAAATAACAAATTGACTTAAAATTTGCATTTCGATTAGAAAAAGTATTGCTTTTAAGGATGTTTTTTAGGGTTTTGTCGATAAATAGTCTCATTCTATTAATTTTCTTAAACATTGAAAGTGAACAAAGCATCTTATCCTTGTTCACAATGTTTAATACTCATGCCAAAATTCACAGTAATATTCAAAAATAATTCCTCGAAGATACTTGAAGCTGCAAGCAAAGATATTTTAATCCGTGATTTTAGTATGGCGGATGCTACTGCTTTTCAAGAAGATGTAAAAGAAATCCGTTGGGAGGAGGAAAACTGTCTCTGCGTTGAAAGTATTGCAAGTGGAAAAATTAGTAGAATCGAATCAAAATAAAAACATTCAAAAATAGTATTTTATTCTCCATCTACAAATCTCTGTAAATAGCTAAACCTTTCAGTCAGTTCACCATTTTCAGCAATTGTAGCATTTTTGATAACTTCATCTTTATCATCTCCTAAAAGATGGGGTAAGACGTTCTCTATCATCTCAAGACCGAAACTTTCGGAGGCGTCTCTCGGGAGCTCGCAGGGTAGATTATCTACTGCCATCACAGTTATGTTACTTTCCTCACTAAATTCTGGTTGAATACTGTCTGTAGTTGGATCGTAATCATAAACAGGTTCGTCAACTGTTGCTGGTTTTTTCGTACTTGGAATTGAGCCTTCTATATCACACGTGATATCCCCAATTATTCTAATTTTAAACTCAGGACGTATAGCATCTTCTTTTGTGAAAAGAACTGGAGCGCGTGGATCCCAAAATGCACCGGCTATTAAGACATCTGCGACTTCAGTATATTTTAGAAAATCCCCTTCGTAAAGCCCTGGGTTTTCATAGAATTCATCTCTCTTAAATGGGGTGCCATCTTTTTTAGTATGGTAAGCATGGCTGCTTAATTGGGTAAAAACAGGTCTGTCAAATCTTTCATTCAGAAATTCATGAGGCGATACCTGAAGAATATCCATTCCATACATCACCTCCATTGCACCTTTGGCAACTCTGCCACCACCAGTAATGGCAATTTTGATGGCTGGTAATTCTACCTTATCAAATTCAGTTCTCATATCAACCAAATCATAACATTCATGTGCTCTTCTAATATTGAATAAGTTATATCTTTGGCCAAATGTCCAAATGGTATTATAAGCGCCTACTATACCTGCAAATCTACCAAAAGCAACAATTCTTTGATTTGTTTTAGAATCTAATAAGCATTCGTAGTCCACTAGCTTTATTTTTTTCTTCAGGATAGTCTGAAGTAGCTCACGATTGTATTCCTGCTCTTTAATAGTATGAGAAAAGAAAAAATAGGTTTTTTCAGGAATTAGCTTCTCCATAGGTACTTCCTTAACTCCTAGTAGAATATCACTGTCACTGATGTCATCCACCATTTCAATTCCATGTTGTGAGTATTCTTCAGGACGGAAAATCCTAATTTCACTTTTTTGGACGCTCACATCAACACCAAATTGATTTGCAACCATTTGGCACTGAGCCGGAGTCATTGGTGAACGCTTATCTACAGGAATTTTATCCTCTCTAATGATACCTATTTTCAACATAAAAAATACAATGAGTTACTATTAAAATATTTCCTAAAGTTATTAAAAATAGTGGAGGCTACATGAAGTTTTTGCTTATTGATGAGAAAAGAGCCCGTGCACCTCGGTATCTATTTTACTAACGATTAAAGCGAAATCTTCAACATTATTTAAATAGTCTAGTTGATTTACATCTATTATGATGAGTTTACCAATTTCATATTGTTTTACCCATGCTTCATAATGCTTATTGAGGTTTTTTAAATAATCAATTCGGATTGTCTCTTCGTAGTCTCTTCCTCTTTTCTCTATTTGGCCTACTAATTTTGGAATATCAGCTCTTAAATAAATGAGCAAATCTGGTGGAGTTATGACAGGAGACATAGAATCAAATAGCTCTAAATAGTTTTGGTAGTCACGATCTGACATATTACCTGATTCATGAAGGTTTTTTGCAAACACATAGCAATCTTCATATATAGATCGATCTTGAACCACAGTATGATCACTTTCTCGAATTCTCTTAACTTGCTTCAGTCGACTGTTTAAAAAATAAACTTGTAGATGGAAGGCCCATTGTTTCATATCACTATAAAAATCGACTAAATAAGGATTATCCTCTACTGCTTCAAATTCAGTTTTCCATCCGTAATGGTGCGATAATTTGTTTGCTAAAGTTGTTTTTCCAGCACCGATATTGCCAGCTATAGCTATATGTTTTAATTGATCAATTCTCTTTTCCATCTGAGCACAAAAGTAAAAAATATAAGGTTTTAACAGTCACTAATTCAGATATAATCTCTAAGAAATTTTTATGAAGTTAATCGTTCAATTCACAGAACGATTGGTTAATGATTGATGATAATAAAGTATTGATGTTAAATAAAATGGAGTAAAACATAAACAAAATTATTTTTTAAAAACAATTATATTAAAGTTGTGTTTAAACTTTATAACTAATAATTAAACACTATTAATTTTTAACACTATGGACTTATTATTCTTAGCAGATGTCATTGACATCAAATCGGATGATCCGGTAGCATTTACCTTCTTTACAGGGTATATGGCAATGTTCGCAGCTTCAGTCTTTTTCTTCTTTGAAAGACAACAAGTTGATGGAAAGTGGAAAACTTCACTTTTAGTGTCTGGTTTAATTACCATGATCGCGGCAGTTCATTATTATTATATGCGTGATTACTACGCAGCCACGGGTATGAACCCAACAGTTCTTCGTTATATTGACTGGACTTTAACAGTTCCATTGATGTGTGTGGAGTTTTACCTATTGTTAAGACCTGCAGGTGCAAAACAAAGCTTTATGTGGAAACTAATCGCAGCTTCAGTAGTGATGCTAGTTGCAGGATACATTGGCGAAGCCTTTACTGATGGAACAATGTTCCACTCTGTGCTATGGGGTGTTATATCTACATTAGGGTACATTTATATCTTGTATTCAGCATGGGCAGGAGAAGCAGCTCAATTGGCGAAAGCTAGCGGAAACGAAGCGGTACAAAAAGGTATTAAAGCACTAGCGTGGTTTGTATTAGTAGGTTGGGCAATTTACCCAATCGGTTACATGGCTATGCCAGGCGGATGGTTAGGTCAAGATGGCTTAGGGTTATTGCAACCTTCTAGCATGGATTTAATTTACAATATTGGTGATGCTATTAACAAAATCGGATTCGGTTTAGTAGTATATGGAATTGCCATGAGCGAAACTAAAAGGGCTAAAGCAACAGCTTAATCATTTTTTAGTTGAAAATTAGTTATGAAAGGGGTCATTTATGATCCCTTTTTTTATTCAATATTTTCAATTGCTAATCGTAAAAACTTATTAATACGAAAGGCTTTCTCAAATTTATCTGAACAGAATTCAACTAAATCATCCGATGCAATTTTGCTTGCAGGATATTGTTTCATAAAGTAAAACTGCTTTTGATACAATATTGGAATTTCTTTTCCATATTCTTTAAAAGGAGCTTTAAGAATTTTGTTCTTCTTCCCTTGAAGATCTCCAAATTCTTCTTTAAAGCCTTGTGCATTCAAGGCTTCCTTTAAATTATTCTCATTGTACAGAATTTCCTGTCTTACTTTATAAATGTTTTCAGTGGATAAATCATAAAGTCCACCACCTAACCAGATACCTTCTGCATCTAAGTGCACATAATAACCGGGAAATTGTTCTTTTTTTGAAATCTTGGAGATGTAAGCAGCCACATTATTTTTATAGGGCTGCTTGTTTTTAGAAAAGCGAATATCTCTATTTATCCTAAAAATGGCATCTTTTGGTTTGATTAGGATTTCGGGGTCAAATTTTTGGATTGCGATAATTAAATCACCAACGAAGGATTTGAAAGGCTCCTTAATCTCTTTTTCATACCTTTTTCTATTTTCATCAAACCATTCTTTATGATTGTTTCTTTCTAGTTCGTTGAAAAACCGAATAAAATCTTCGCTGAAATAAGCCATAGTTTATAAATTTAAAGGAACTAAATTAGCAATAAATAATTGTTATTTTTGTTTAAGGATTGTTCAATTATTTTCTTCTGAATGGAAAATTACTATCAATTATTAGGAGTGAGTGAAATGGCTACTTTGTTAGAAATAAAGGCAGCTTATAAAAGATTGGCGAAAGCTTATCATCCTGACATAAATCCTTCAGTGGAAGCAGAGGAAAAGTTTAAATTGATTTCGACTGCATATACGGTTCTAAGTAACCAAGAATTGAGGCAAACTTACGATTTAAGGCTAGCACAGGCACGTCTAAATGCAAAACGGGCGAGTATTAGAGCTCAAGAACAGAGGCAAAGTGCATATAAAAAGCCATATCAAAATTACACTTATAGGCCTCCTATTTATAGACCCTCAACAGATAAGAATTCGGAAAGGAAAGCAACCTATTATGCCTTAGCTATTGTTGCGTCAGTTGCCATTTTGCTGTATGTTGGTGTTTCTATTTTTGACTTCATTCAGGAAAGGAAGCTCCAGAATAAAATCAGCTTATTTGATGAGCAAGTTAAACATGCCGATAGCCTTTATTATTCTGGTAAAGTTCAAGCGGCCTTAAGTTTTATTGATAAAATTAAATCTTCTAATCATGATTTTCAAGCTATAAAAAGGCACGAAATAGATTATTTAACTTTCAGAAGAGAGCAAGCCAATATAGACTATAATAATGGAGCTTTTCAAGATGCCCTTTGGGGTTATCTTTTTTTTATGGAATACAGCCAAAGTCAAAACCCTGATCTCCAATTCAGATTAGCTGTTTGCTATAGAAATCTAAGAGAACCGAACAAAGCCATTTTCATTCTAAATGAACTTATGAATAGTAGCTATAAAAGAATGCGTATGATTGCACTGATTGGAGAAATCTACAAAGAAGAACTGAATGACCACGAAGTGGCCATGCAATATTATCAAATAGGATTAAGCAGTATTTTAGCAGAATTTAAAAGTGTATATGGTAATGCATACAGATTGTTGGTTTCTGCGGAAAGAACTCCGGAAAGTTATAAATCTATTTATTACAATGCTGCAGAAATTCTTTACCAACAGAAGGAATACACCGAAGCTTCAAAATTATTAGAGTGGGTTATATTCTTTCAACCCAAGAATGAAATGGCTTATAACTATTTAATCCACTGCTACTATGAGCTTAATAATAAAAAGGAAGCTTGCAATATTTTCAATAAAGCAGAAAAGATTGATATTCACCCTCAAATAAAAGTCGAATTAAAATGTGACTGATTTCTGGCCCTAAAGTAATGCCTATATTTATGTGTTAGAAGACAGTACTTGGCCTTTTTAAATTCAAGAATCCTGATAAATGCGTTACCTTTTTACTTTATTACTTCTATTAAAGCTGTCCCTAGGCCTCGGCCAAAGTAGTTTAGCTCGAGAGCATCTGCGAGTCTTAACTTCAGATTCTTTGGCGGGAAGAGGTTTTACATCAAATGGACAGCAGAAAGCCGCAGATTTTATTGTGGAAGAGTTAAAATCATGTAATGTAAAGGCTGGAGTAGAGGATGCTTTTAGACAAGAATTATCGTATCCGGTAAATACTTTCCCAGGGACTGTGCAGTATTCAGTGGTAAGTAGTACCACAGTTAAAATTTATGCAATAGGTAAAGATTTCCTTTTCCACTCTGCATCGGCACCGATGGAGCTGGAGGGTGAAATCAAAGCTATTTCTACGGAAGCTGAAATAGATAGAAAGGTTAAAAATCAAATTTTCTATATTGAAAAGAATGTAGATAATGCTAAGGAGGTGACTGAGTTAACACAGCGATTTCTATTTAAAAATAGCGCAAAAGGTAATTTACTCATTATTCAAGACAGTTCTAAATGGAGTTGGTTTCCATCTTCAGAATCATCTGAAAATGCTGTGCTCTACGTAAAGGATAAACTACCAAAGCATTCAAAAGTAAGCGTGATAAATGAGTCCAAGTTTATTTCAAATTTCAGATCATCCAATGTGGTTGGGAAAATAAAAGGACAAAGAAGTGACTCTGTCATGATGCTTTCTGCTCATTATGATCATTTAGGAGAGCAGGGAAATGCAGTATTCAAAGGAGCAAATGATAATGCCTCAGGCGTGGTGATGTTGCTTGCTTTGGCAAAATATTTTGCAGAAAATCAACCCAAGTTTGACACCTATTTTCTATTTACGACAGCTGAGGAAATTGGACTTTTGGGAAGTTATTATTTCATTGAAAATTCTCCTTTTGATTTAAGGAAAATCAATATGCTTATTAATTTGGATATGGTTGGGACGGGTGATGAAGGTATTATGGTAGTAAATGCCAAAAAACAAAACCAGTATTTCAACTTACTTAAACAGCTAAATAAAGATAGAATATTTGAAATCAAAGCCAGGGGAGAAGCATGCAATAGCGACCATTGCCTGTTTGATAGAGTGGGTGTTCCAGCCGTGTTTATTTATACGTTAGGGGGCAAGCAAGCATATCATGATATTTACGACAATGGGGAAGAATTAAGTTTGGAGGCCTTTGATGATTTGCATGATTTATTGATTGAGAGCTTAGAAAAATATTGAGTGGCTCGGAAGATGGATTAAGCACTCAAACTAAAAATAGAACGGATTTCAGCTTCATGCTGGTAGTTTTTGCCTTCAATAGCTTGAACAAAATGATTACTTAATTCTATGCGACTAAAAAATTGTTCAGCAGTGTCTCTTGAAGCTTGTTGGTATTTGCTTAAAAGCTCTGGTGAATCAATAAAGGGCTTTATTTTCTCGCCAAATTCCGCTGGAAAATCCGAATCAGCAAAAAATCCAATATGGCGTTTTTCTACTAAACCCCTGATCCATCCTTGAATATTGGTAATGATTAATTTGCCTGAGGCGATGGCGTCAAAAAATTTATTAGGTGAGTTAGTTCTTAAAACAGGTTTGTGTAAAAAAGATACATAGCAAGCATCCGTGACGTTCATGACATCTCGTACATCTTCTTTAGTACCATAAGGAATAAAGAAAACATTCTTTAGTTGATTTCTGGCAACGTAGTCTTTTACATCCAAAAGACTTGATCCCTCACCCATTATTAAAAAACGTATTGGTAAATGAGCTGAAAGTTCAGCGCATTTTATCAAACTCATGAGGTCGTTTACGGGGCCAACGGCTCCAAAGTAACTTACCACGAACTTATTTTTCACTCCAAATTGCAAAACCAAATCCTCATCTTTCTCCTCTACCCGTTGAAAGAAATCACAATCTGCAACATTTGGGATTAGTTCTACTTTTACTTCTGGCGCCCTTCTTTCAATATGATTTCGCATGCCAGGAGACAAAGCTATTACTCTTTCTGCATTTTGATAAAAGTTTAGCTCTTGCTTTTCAAGCCACAATTTTAGCAGTGGGTTTTTAATTACGCCCATCTGAATTGGGGCCTCGGGCCACAAATCTCGAACTTCAAAAATGTAAGGGATATGAAATTTCTTCTTTGCCCATCGTGCAATAAAGCCAACGGTCAGAGGTGTACTTGTTGCTATGATCTTATCGTAATCATGATTTTCAAGAATAAATCTCTTGCAGAAATGTATAAAGTAAAGGAAAGCTCTAATTCTTTTGAGAAAGCCAAACTGATTTTCATAACGGACCGCTAAATAACGAACCATTAATCCATCAACTTTTTTTGAAATGGTTTTGATTTCATTGTGCGCAGTCAATATCTCTACATTGTGCCCCTTGGCTTTTAAAGCTTGTGCCATGAAGTAAGAGCGGTTCGCACCGCCCTCATCTGGTGTTTTAAAATATTGATGGATGTATAAGATTTTCATTTAACCGCTAAAGTAATGGCTTAAGCTTTATAACAAATAACTATTCAAATTAATTTTTAGTAATTCCTATTTGAAGGCCATTTTCTTGTTTTTAATATCATCTATTATCATATCAGCATGTACACGGCTGTTTTCGATAAACCATTTATTCGTCTCCATCCCTCCACAAATAACCCCAGCTAAATAAATTCCTTCTACATTGGTCTCCATGCTTTTCGGATCATAAATTGGTGCGTAAGGAGATTCTTGATTTTTCTTTACACCCATATCACTTAAGAATTCATAATTAGGCTCATAACCTGTCATCGCCAATACAAAATCATTTTCTATAGTCACTTTACCTTCTGGAGTTTCGATATCGATTTCATTTCCTCTTATGGAACTAATTTCACTTTCAAAATATGCTTTAATGCTACCTTCTTTGATTCTATTTTCTATGTCAGGCTTCACCCAATATTTTACGGTCTTGCGGATTTCTTCCTCTCTGATGATCATGGTGACTTCCTTGGCCCTTTTCGATAGCATTCCAGAGCGGCATCTACCGCTGAATTTGCTGCTCCAACAATGGCTAATTTCATATCGAAATATGGATGAGCTTCTTTATAATAGTGAGATACTTTTGGTAAATCCTCTCCAGCTATTCCTAAATTGTGGGGTAAATCATAAAAGCCAGTCGCTACTATAATGTTCTCAGCTTGAAGGTCGAATTTTTCTGTATTAACCTTAAATCCAGCATCATTTTTCTCTACTTTTTTCACAGCATTGTAAAGTGAGGTCTTCAGTTGATGAGAACTGGTCACTCTTCTGTAATATTCCAATGCTTCCATTCTAGTAGGCTTTGGATTATGCGAGATGAAGGGTACTCCTCCAATTTCCAGCTTATCAGAAGTACTGAAAAAAGTCATACCATAAGGATAATGATAAATGGAGTTAACTAAAGTGCCCTTATCCACAATCAGATAAGTTAAACCTGCTGACTCTGCTTTTATTCCACATGCTAATCCAATAGGGCCTGCACCAATTATTAAGAGATCTATATTTTGCATTTAATTGAAATCTTGAGTTCTATTTACTATCTAAACTAATACGAGAAGGGGAGTGAAAGTTTTAAGAAACCAAGCTTTTGTGCAAATGTTGAACTTTTAAGAGGCAGAAAAGTATAAAAACCTGTCAGTTTTATCAAAATCGAAGGTAATTATCCAAATAGAAGTTAGATAATCAGCTACCTCCAAAATCTGACAGGTTTACAGCTCCCTCGTACGGATCGAAATTAATCAATCCACTCAAAGCCCGTATAGGATTGCAATACTTTGGGAACTTTTATTCCTTTTTCAGTTTGATTATTTTCCAAAATGGCTGCCAATATTCTAGGGAATGCTAATGCACTGCCATTCAAAGTGTGCAATAAAAGTTTTTTCTTATCTGCGTCTTTATATCGCAGCTTTAATCTATTGGCCTGATAAGTTTCAAAATTAGAAACTGAGCTAACTTCTAACCATTTTTCTTGTGCTGCAGACCAAACCTCCATATCATAAGTTAAGGCAGAAGTGAACCCTAAATCGCCTCCGCATAATCTCAATACACGATAGGGGAGTTCCAATTTATTTAATAGGCTTTGGATATATGTACTCATTTCTTCCAATGCTTGATATGATTTGTCAGGATGCTGAACCTGAACAATTTCTACTTTATCGAATTGGTGCAATCGATTCAACCCTCTCACATGCGCTCCCCAAGATCCAGCTTCTTTTCGAAAACAAGGCGTATAGGCTGTTAACTTGATAGGTAAATCCTCCTCATTAATGATTTCATCTCTAAACAGATTGGTGATCGGTACTTCTGCTGTTGGAATCATGTATAAATCCGTATCTTCTATATGATACATCTGTCCTTCTTTATCAGGAAGTTGACCTGTACCGATTCCAGATGCCTCATTAACTACAATAGGTGGCTGAATTTCTTTAAATCCTTGTTTACCAGCTTCATCCAAAAAGAAATTTAATAAAGCACGTTGCATCCTTGCCCCTTTACCCTTGTAGACAGGGAATCCTGC
The DNA here is from genome assembly GCF_030534335.1 of Marivirga harenae. Classification (GTDB taxonomy): domain Bacteria; phylum Bacteroidota; class Bacteroidia; order Cytophagales; family Cyclobacteriaceae; genus Marivirga; species Marivirga harenae. The sequence continues at coordinate 1,699,903 of NZ_CP130565.1, forward strand.
ACCTGTAATTTTAATTCCTAAATCAAAATCTATGATGTCATAATCTTTGATTAAATCCCAATGTGGTTTATTGCCTGGATGCAATTCTGGCTTTTTACCATGTTCGGAAATAATTTCATTATCATCTTCGCCTTTGCCTTTTTTTACGTCTGCATGAGGAATATTTGGAATTTGATATAAGCTATCCGTTAATTCTTTCTCTATTGCTTGAGATTCCTCCTGCAGCATCTTACTTTTTTGCTTCAATTCGGCAGTTTTAACCTTTACTTGTTCCGCTTCTTCCTTTTTTCCCTCCTTCATTAAAATGCCGATGCTTTTGGAGATTTTATTGGATTCGGCAAGCACTGCATCCAATTCTGTTTGAAGTGCTTTTCTTTTATCATCCAATGCAATTACACCATCTATGAGTGCTTCAGCATTTTCTATGTTCCTTTTCACTAAGCCTTTAACTGCTTCGGCTTTACCTTCACGTAAATTTGCAACTTGTAACATTCTCCAATATTTTTGGCAAAATAAGCTATTTTTGGTGGTATTATAAACAGAAAACTGCCTTTAATGCTAATTTCTCTTTTATATTTCTTAAAATCCTTGACAATTAAAAAACCTTGGCATATCATTGTAGTATCTAAAAATAATTCGGGGCAAAGTTCAAGTGCCTCGTTCAAAATTATCCAAAACATTATATCTAATTTATCATACCGAAAAATCGGGGTCTCAAATCCCGAAAAAGTAAAAATCCCTTTATGTATAACATTGAAGAATTAAACTTAAAGCTACTTTCTGAACTTAAAGAGATAGCAGAAAAACTGGGAGTAGCCCAGTACAAGAAATTGCCGAAGAAAGAATTGATTTACAAGATTTTGGATCAACAAGCACTTTTACCTGAAAGTGATTTACCAAAAAAAGAAGAAGAGAAAACTACTCCTAAATCAGCTCCGGCTCCAAAAAAGGAAACAGCTCCAAAAGCTAAAGCGCCAAAGCGAGAAGAAAAGTCAGAAAATAAGGCAGAAAAAAAATCTGAGGATGTACCTGCAAAACAAGAAGCAAGTGCTGACGATAAAACAGATCGTAAACCGCGCCCAGCCCCGAAAGATAAACGACCAAGACCTGAAAGAACTGAGCGTTCCAATGACAAAGAGGACCGAGCTAATAGACCCGAAAGAGCTGAGCGTTCCAATGATAAAGAGGAACGAGCCAATAAACCTGAGAGAGGTGAGAGAAAAGAAAGAACTGATAACCGATCTAAGAAAGCCGATATTAAGGATTTTGATGGAATCATCGAAAATGAAGGTGTTTTGGAAATGATGCAAGATGGATACGGTTTTTTACGTTCCTCTGATTATAATTATTTAGCAAGTCCTGATGATATTTATGTTTCGCCATCTCAAATTAAATTGTTTGGCTTAAAAACTGGTGATACAGTGAAAGGTCAAATCAGACCCCCAAAGGAAGGGGAAAAATACTTTGCGCTTCTAAGGGTTTCTTCTGTTAATGGAAAAACAACTGAGGAAATAAGAGATAGAGTTCCATTCGAATACTTAACTCCACTTTTCCCTGAAGAGAAATTCAACTTAAGTACAAAGCCTAACAAATATTCAACTCGTATTTTAGATCTATTTGCACCAATAGGTAAAGGCCAACGGGGGATGATAGTAGCTCAACCAAAAACAGGTAAAACTGAGCTATTGAAGGAAGTAGCAAATGCTATGGCTGAAAACCATCCGGAAGCTTATTTATTAATTTTGCTAATTGACGAACGTCCTGAAGAGGTTACAGATATGGCTCGTTCAGTAAAAGCGGAAGTGGTAAGTTCTACTTTTGATGAGCAAGCAGATAGACATGTGAAAGTGGCTAGTATGGTGCTTGAAAAAGCAAAAAGGATGGTAGAATGTGGGCATGATGTTGTAATCCTTTTAGATTCCATCACTAGACTAGCAAGGGCATACAATACTGTAATCCCATCTTCTGGTAAGATTTTGTCAGGTGGTGTCGATGCAAATGCTTTACACAAACCGAAGAGATTCTTTGGAGCAGCACGTAACTTAGAAAATGGAGGTTCATTAACCATTTTAGCAACTGCTTTAATTGAAACCGGTTCAAAAATGGACGAGGTGATCTTTGAGGAGTTCAAAGGAACAGGTAATATGGAATTGGTGCTAGACAGAAAATTAGCAAACAAGCGTATTTTCCCTGCTATTGATGTTCCAGCATCTGGTACCAGAAGAGAAGACTTATTGATGAGCAAGGAAGAATTGCAAAGAGTTTGGATATTACGTAAATTCATGGCAGATATGAACTCGGGAGAAGCAATGGAACTTTTATTAACTAAAATGAAAGGAACTGTTGATAACAATGAGTTTTTGATTTCCATGAATGGATAGATTTGCAAAGAAAATAATCAACTTACCAAAGCGGCTCCTTGTTGAGGAGCCGCTTAATTTATATTCAGGCATTCGCGGTATGTTTCGCGAAAGCTCCAAAATTGCAGGCCTTCCTCCTGGAAGCGCGGTCTACACCGGGGTTAGGAAAGATACCCCTTTTAATATTGATCTCTTTACCTATCGGGAAAATCACCTAGAAGAGAGAATAAACATATCTATTGAAGAGGCTACCAATATGCCCAATGATGGAAACTTTCATTGGCTGAATATTGAAGGTTTAAATCATGTTGATAATATTAAAACGATTTGTGAATCATTAGGAATCCACCCCCTTAATATGGAGGATATTCTTTCAGTTGGGCAAAGACCACAAATAGAAGACACAGGAAGTTATCTTTTCATTTCTACAAAAATGCTTCAGTTTGATGAAAAGAAAAATAAAACGATTAACGAGCAAGTCAGCTTTATTCTATTTGAGAATTTATTGATTACATTCCAGGAGCGAAAAGGAGATACTTTTGAAGCAGTAAGAAATAGATTAAGAGCAGGAAAAGGGAGAATTAGAAAAGAAGGGCTGGATTATTTGCTGTATGCTTTAGTTGACACCGTGGTCGATCATTATTTCATTGTCCTGGAAAAGTTTGGTGATATTCTCGAAGAGATAGAGGAACGAATCATGTTTTTGGGTCAAAAACGAGATTTTGATTTGCTTTATACCTTAAAACGCGAGTTAATTCATATTAGAAGATCGGTATGGCCATTGCGAGAGGTTATTAGCAAACTAGAAAGAGACGAAATTAAACTTATAAGGAAGCAAACCAGAATATTCATCAGAGACGTTTATGAGCATACAATACAAGCCATTGATTCTGTTGAAACATATAGAGACTTTATTTCCAGTTTAGGTGATCTATACCAATCAGTAATTAGTAACAAATTAAATCAGGTGATGAAAACACTGACCATTTTTTCGGTAGTTTTTATTCCACTAACTTTTATTGCAGGTGTTTACGGAATTAATTTTGAGAACGTACCTGAATTTAAATGGGAATACGGCTATGCTTATTTTTGGTCTTTAATAATTGGATTTGCTTTGGTTACTTTAGCTGTTTTCAAATATAAAAGGTGGATGTAAGCTAATTACTTTTAAGTGCTTTAATGATTTAAGCAAATATGGAAAAAGGAGTCTTATATTTAATTCCAACAGTGATTGCTCCAAACACAGAGTCGAAATCCCTTCCGACTGATCTAGTACAATTGTGCAGTAGCCTAGATTATTACTTAGTAGAAAACATCCGTACAGCAAGAAGATGTCTGAGTGCAATGAATATTTCCAAACCTATTCCTGAAATTACCTTTCATGAATTGAGTAAAAAAACAGAAGAATCGGAAATAGCAGGTTTAATGCAACCGCTTTTTGAAGGTAAATCTATTGGCATCATGTCTGAAGCAGGCTGTCCTGGTATTGCAGATCCTGGATCTAAGGCAGTTTCTTACGCACACGCACAAGGTATAAGAGTTGAACCATGGGTTGGCCCCTCTTCCATTTTTCTTGCATTGATGGCATCTGGGTTCAGTGGGCAATCTTTTGCCTTCTCCGGCTACTTACCAATAGATAAAAAAGAAAAGACTCAAGCCATCAGGGCACTGGAACAAACTGCATTTAAGACTGGTCAGACCCAAATTTTCATGGAAACTCCTTACCGAAACAATCAGTTAGTGGAAGATATTGTAAAAATTTGTTCTCCTCAACTGAAATTGTGTATTGCAAAAGATATTAATGGGGTAGGCGAAATGATTAAAACGGATACGATCCAAAACTGGAAAAAGAGTAAACCTGATTTACATAAGTCGCCATGTATTTTTTTATTCGGAAACAATTAACATTTATCAGACATAAAACAGCAATTAACTAAAATAATTATAAATAGTCTATTAAATTTGCCCCTTGAAAAATTAAAATCTTATGCCTTATTTATTTACCTCAGAATCGGTTTCGGAAGGACACCCTGATAAAGTAGCCGATCAGATTTCAGATGCATTACTAGATAATTTCTTGGCTTTTGATCCACAATCGAAAGTGGCTTGTGAAACGCTAGTTACAACAGGTTTAACAGTTTTAAGTGGTGAAGTTCGCAGTAATTCCTACGTGGATGTGCAACAAGTGGCTAGGGACGTGATCAATAGAATAGGCTATACCAAAGGAGAGTATATGTTTGATGGAAATTCTTGTGGTGTGATTTCTACTATACATGAACAATCTCAAGACATTAACCAAGGTGTAGATAGAGGAAATCCAGAAGAGCAAGGTGCAGGAGATCAAGGAATGATGTTTGGATATGCCACCAAAGAAACTGAAAATTATATGCCGCTGGCATTAGATCTTTCTCATAAGATATTAATGGAGTTGGCTAAATTAAGAAGAGAGAATGATGATATTCAATATTTAAGGCCCGATTCAAAATCACAAGTTACCATTGAATATTCTGATGATAATGTTCCTCAACGAATTGTAGCAATAGTAGTCTCAACTCAACATGATGGTTTTGACAATGATGACGATAAAATGTTGGCTAAAATCAAAAGTGATATTATAAATATTTTGATTCCAAGAGTAAAAGCTCAATTAAAGCCTGAATTGCAGAAATTGTTCAGCGACAGTATTAAATATCATATTAATCCAACAGGAAAATTCGTAATTGGCGGGCCACATGGTGATGCTGGATTAACTGGGAGAAAAATCATTGTAGATACTTACGGTGGAAAAGGTGCACATGGTGGAGGAGCGTTTTCTGGTAAAGATCCTTCCAAAGTAGACAGGTCTGCCGCTTATGCAACTCGTCACATTGCCAAAAATCTGGTAGCTGCTGGAGTTGCTGACGAAATATTAGTTCAAGTTTCTTATGCAATTGGTGTTGTTGAACCCATGGGAATTTATGTGAACACTTATGGAAGTAAGAAGGTCGACTTGACTGATGGGGAAATAGCCAAGAAGGTTTCTGAGATTTTTGATATGCGTCCTTATGCAATTGAAACACGACTGAAATTAAGAAATCCAATGTATAGCGAATCTGCTGCTTACGGGCATATGGGTAGAGAACCACAAAAAGTAAATAAGCACTTTAATGCCAGCAATGGAGAAGTTTTCTCTCAGGAGGTTGAATTATTTACTTGGGAAAAATTGGATTACGTAGATAAGGTGAAAAATGCTTTTGGCTTGTAAAATTCTACGCTTTTAAATTCTTTTGAAGAAAGCATATGCAAGACGTGTATGCTTTTTTTTTTGATTAATGCTTTCAAATTCAATGAAGAACATTAATCTTAAATAATAATTACTTTAGAGTAGATGTTGAATTAATATAATAAAATAATGAAAAAGGCACTTTATATCATAATTCCGCTTATCGTTATCTCTGTAATAATCTATGCATTTTTAGGAGGATTTAAAACGGTTGAAAAATCGATTGAAGAGGATGTTCTGGTACATATTGCTGGGACAGAATATATCGGGAAAGTAGGAAGCGATAGTTTACAAACGCTGTTTATGCAGGCTAGAAATTTAGTGGAATCTGAAGCGACCGCATCCTCAATTGCAATTGTTTATTATGGTGAAGCTGATTCTAAGACAGCCGCGGTTCACAATTTCATAGGCGTTGAGGTAGGAGATGAGCCAATATACAAAATGCCAAATGATTGGGAGATAAGAACTTTTAAGAGACCTACTTCTGTAAAAGGATGTATTGAAGCGAATGTTTTAGCAATGCCGACCCCTGATGATATGCTCCAAGATTTAAAGTTATATGCAAAGGAAAAAAAGATGGCTGCAGACTCACTTTTTATTGAGTTCTACCCAGGCCCTAATCAGTTGTGTGTACAATTGTTAGGAGCAGAATAGAAACTTATCCAAAGTGCTAAAACCTTGGATAAGTGATGAAATGCTATTCATAAGTTATAGTGTATCCTCTTATGCCATGCTCATGGCTATCTAGTCCTTGTTCTTCATGTTCCTTTGAAACACGTAGTCCGATTGTTTTCTTTAATAGGTAGAACAAAATAATTGCGCTACCAAAAGCAGCAGCACCACAAACTCCCACTCCAATTAGTTGATTTAAGAATTGATCCCAACCTGCCTTTGCTCCGAACATTCCAACCGCCAATGTTCCAAATATACCACAAGATAAATGGACGGAAACTGCCCCAACCGCATCATCTAATTTTAGTTTATCCAATCCTATCGCAGAAAGCACCACTAAATTTCCAGCAATAAAGCCTATTAAAAGTGATAAGCCTGGTGTCATTAAATCTGCACCAGCAGTAATTCCAACCAACCCAGCTAAAGTTCCATTCAGAACCATGCCTAGGTCTAGCCTTTTGAATGTGATATATCCCATTAAAAAGCCTCCCAAGGCACCAGCGGCAGCAGCTAAGGATGTATTCATAATGACTAGTGAAGTGGCCTGTGGCTCAGCTGAAAGAACCGAACCGCCATTAAAACCGAACCAGCCAAACCATAATAGAAATACACCAATTGTTGCCAACGGAACACTTGATCCCTCTTTGTCAATTACTTTGCCGTTTAAATATTTTCCTATTCTAGGACCTAGCACTATAATTCCCGCAAGTGCGCCCCATCCGCCAACAGAATGAACTAAGGTGGACCCTGCAAAATCATAAAAACCCATAGCGTCAAGAGCACCGCCACCCCATTTCCAACTCCCAATGGCAGGGTAAATGAAACCGACAAATATGATCGTGAAAATAAAATAAGCGGAAATCTTAATTCTTTCTGCAACTGCTCCAGAAACTATGGTGGCAGCTGTAGCCGCAAACATGGCCTGGAAAAGGAAATCAGTCCAATAGGTATAGTTTTGATTATAATCTAATCCAGCAAAATCATCTAAGAAGAAGCCATTGAAGTCAAACCAACCCGGGCCATTTGCAAATTCAGGATACATTAGATTAAACCCAATGATGGTGTAGGATACTAAACCTATTGCTGGAGTTAAAGTATTTTTAAAAAGAATGTTTACTGTATTTTTGGATTGAGTGAAACCTGCTTCAACACAAGCAAATCCTAAATGCATGATGAAAACCAATGCAATGCAAAGCATCATCCATAAATTGTTTACAGTTAGTATCTCTAGGTTTATTTCAGAAGGCACAACGGTTGAATTTGCAATATTTGTGCTTAATAGGGGTGAAATCAATCCCTTTATCGATGAAAAGTACAGTATATTCATAAAATTCGGTTTGCTTTAAATCCAAATTTATGAAAATATACACAAATGAAAATATATTCGGTTTAAATTTTAACCGATATAGTTATGACTGTCTGGAATTTGGAGATTTATGGGACGGAAAAAGACTTGAAAAGTTATAATTTACAGTAAAGTAGGTCTTTTTACGTTTTACTTTAATGCTTATTCGCTAATTGTCCACAAGCCGCATCAATGTCTTTTCCCCGGCTTCTTCTAACATTTACAATTACCCCTCTTTCTTCAAGAAAGGCAGCAAATCGATCTAGCTTATCTTCTTCTGTATTGGTAAAGTCTGCTTGATCTATTGGATTGTATTCGATCAGATTGACTTTGGCCGGCACATATTTGGTAAATTGCCACAATTCTTTGGCATCCTCCAAACTATCATTAAAATTATTGAATACACAATACTCAAATGTGACTCTGTTTTTGGTTTTATTGTAATAGTATTCCAAAGCTTCTCTCAACACAGGTAGATTATTACTGTCATTAATGGACATAATCGTACTCCGTTTTTCATCATTTGCAGCATGTAAAGAGAGTGCTAGATTAAATTTAGCATCATCGTCTGCTAATTTCTTAATCATTTTGGAAATGCCTGCAGTGGAGACAGTTATCCGTTTAGGAGACATGAACAGGCCTTTTTCAGAGGTGATATGCTCAATCGACTCCATCATATTTTTATAATTCAAGAGCGGTTCGCCCATGCCCATATAAACTATGTTTGAAAGTGGCATGTCGTAATGAGTTTCAGCTAGCTCTTTTATCATAACTACTTGGTCGTAAATTTCGGCTGCTTCCAGATTACGCATCCTTTTTAGGTAACCTGTAGCACAAAATTTACAGCTTAATGAGCAGCCCACTTGCGAAGAGACGCAAGCGGTCATTCTGTTTTCAGTAGGAATCAGAACACCCTCCACTTCATTTCCATCGTGAAGACGGAAAGCCACTTTGATTGTTCTGTCTGAGCTTAGTTGTTTAGAGGCAATAGTAATTCTGTTGATGCAGTAGTTTTCTTCAAGCCATTCTCTTAAGTTTTTAGATAAATTGGTCATTTCCTCAAAGGTGGAGGCTGATTTTACCCAAAGCCATTCATAGATTTGTTTGGCTCTAAAGGCCTTTTCCCCTGATTTGGTTAAATCATCTGCAATAGCATCAATGGACATTTTTCTAATATCCTTTTTGCTAAGGTTGACCTCAATAACTTCCTTCTCTATATGAACGGCTTTCTCTTGCATAGCACAAAATTACAAATATCAGCAGACATAAGCCTAATGATGTGATATTAGTTCAGGAATTGTCGGGAAATTGTGGGATTAAGCAAATAAGTCTATTTCTTTGGCAATTCCTTTCTCATCCAAAATGCTGATTTTTTTTCCGTTCAAATCAATGAATCCATCTTTTTTGAAATCAGATAAGAGACGGATGAGGGTTTCTGTTGCTGTCCCAACGATTTTTGCTAAATCTTCTCTAGTTAAAGCAATATCAATTTCGGATTTTTCATCACCATCAATTCCGTAAGAACTTTTTAGCATCAATAAGGTAGTGGCTAATCTTTGACGTACGGTTTTGTTTGCCATATCTGCCATTTTTTGTTCCATAACTCCCAAATCATGACAAACAGCCTGCATTAATTTATTTTGGAATTCTTTATCTTTAGAAATTAGATCTGTAAAACTACTTTTCGGTATAAAACATACTTTAGCATTTTCTAAAATGGTGGCAGAAGAATTATAATTTTCGCCTGAAAGCAAAGCTCTGTAGCCCAAAAAATCGCCTGCCTGAGCTAAGCGAACAATTTGTTCCCGACCAGAATCATCTGTTTTGAAGATTTTTACTTTTCCTTCACTAATGCAAAACAACCCCATAGGTTGAGTACCTTCCAGAAATAATACCTGACCCTTATTATGTGCCAAGGTACTTTTGTGCTCACTTAACACACATAATGCGTCATTTGGCACTCCATTAAACATGGATTTACGCCTGCTTAGGCACAAGTCGCAAGGCACATTTTTCACTTTCTTTGACATATCTTCAGGTCTTATCGTTCGGGCAAAAAATTAGTTTCAATCTAATATCATAAATATACTATAAATTTAAATTATTTAAAATGCAGCAACTAATATGACCTTATTTTTTCTGTAAAAATTCATTACATTGCAAAAACCAATATTTTTTTAACTATGAAAAAAGGACTTTTAAAAGGGATAGTTTTAGTTGCTATCGGAGCGTTTGTGATTTATTGGGCAATAGACCACAGCCCAAATGCCCCAATTGGAGAGAAAGTAAATGATCTGTTAGATGAAAATTCATATAGAATGAGTGAGGCTTGGTACTATACCTCATTGATTGCGGGTAGTATCATTGCTTTGTTAGGTCTTCGAAATTTATTGTCTAAATAAAATATAGAAGTAATTTCTTTTTACAGTTACAATAAAAAAGTGGCTATAAAATTAATTACAGCCACTTTCTTTACAGAAATATATGTATTTACTCAGTAAAATTAGCTCCGATGTTTCCTTGAGCGACAATTGTTGCTAAGTCCTCGGCACTTAAGTGAACATTCACATAGCCGTCCACATCTAGAACCTGATCATAAGTAAAGCTGTTTTCTGCTCCGTCATCTCTTGTATCGGTCATACTCAAGCCGGTTGTTCCATTTACAGAGTTAAATGTATAAATTATAGACCCACCTTCTGCAGCGGAGTTCTCATGAATATGAGCAGGGTGCATTCCACCATCAGGTGTTCCATCTAGTGAAATAGTAGCTAAAGCAAATCCGTTGATTCTCTCTTCGAAGGTAATTGTTCCTGAGATGCCATCAACTGCTCTTTCTTCCAACGGATATGTAATAGATTCTCCGGTTAATTCGTTAGAGCCTACATCACCTTGAGCAACAATAGTTGCCAAATCATTAGCACTTAAATGAACATTAACATATCCATCAACTTCTAAAATTTCAGAAAATGTAAAACTGTTTTCTGCCCCATCATCTCTTGTATCGGTCATACTCATACCGGTTGAACCATTTACCGCGTTAAAGGTAAAAATTATTCCACCCCCAATAGCTGCAGAATTAGCATGAATATGAGCTGGGTGCATTCCTCCGTCAGGAGTTCCATCTAGTGAAATTGTAGCTATAGCAAATCCATTGATTCTCTCTTCGAACGTGATTGTACCTGAAATACCATCAACTGCTCTTTCTGCTAAATTATAAGTTTTGGACTCACCTGTCAGTTCGTTGGAACCAATGTCACCCTGAGCCACAATTGTTCCTAATTCATCAGCACTTAAATGCACATTCACATAACCGTCTACTTCTAAGACCTCATTATAGGTAAAAGTATTTCCATCACCGTCATCTCTAGTGTCTGTCATACTCATTCCAGTATTTCCGTTTACGGGATTGAAAGTATAAATAATTCCACCACCAATAGCTGCAGAATTAGCATGAATATGAGCTGGGTGCATTCCTCCGTCAGGAGTTCCATCTAGTGAAATTGTAGCTAAAGCAAATCCATTGATTCTCTCTTCGAACGTGATTGTACCTGAAATACCATCAACTGCTCTTTCTGCTAAATTATAAGTTTTGGACTCACCTGTCAGTTCGTTGGAACCAATGTCACCCTGAGCCACAATTGTTCCTAATTCATCAGCACTTAAATGCACATTTACATAACCGTCTACTTCTAATACTTCACCATAGGTAAAAGTATTTCCGTCACCATCATCTCTAGTGTCTGTCATACTCATTCCAGTATTTCCGTTTACGGGATTGAAAGTATAAATAATTCCACCACCAATAGCTGCAGAATTAGCATGAATATGAGCTGGGTGCATTCCTCCGTCAGGAGTTCCATCTAGTGAAATTGTAGCTAAAGCAAATCCATTGATTCTCTCTTCGAACGTGATTGTACCTGAAATACCATCAACTGCTCTTTCTGCTAAATTATAAGTTTTGGACTCACCTGTCAGTACGTTGGAACCAATGTCACCCTGAGCCACAATAGTACCTAATTCATCTGCACTTAAATGAACATTAATGTATCCATCAAAATCTAATAACTCAGTGAATGATATTGGTGCACCATTATCATCTGCTTCTATTAAGGTTTCACTAAGTCCAGTCTCACCGTTGATGGGTTCTAAAGAAACTGCAATGCCTCCACCAATAGCAGCAGAATTAAAATGAATATGAGCTGGATGCTCACCATCTGCCGGTGTTCCTGTTAGTTCTATAGTTAAAAGAGTAGACCCACCGTCTGTTTCCTCTAATGTTGCACTTCCGCTAACTCCAGAATCATTGATCTCACTTAAAGGGTATACTTTAGTTTCACCTGATAATTCTATGGTTTCATCCATTTCATCAGGTTGCATATCATCGTCTTCATTATCACAAGCAATAAATGTAGCTGATAACAACAGCAAGCTTAGTGACAAAAAATTCGGTATTTTTAATAGATTTCTCATAAAACACTTTCTTTTTGTTTAACTTTTATATTCGTTTTGTTTAACATACTGTAGTTCGAATTGTTTTGACTAGTCACATGTGAACCTACACAGGAAATCTACGAACAAAAGGAATTTTCGGATTGATAGGGTTTGTGCTAAGACTAATATTCTTGCTTAAATCAATTTGGGCTAAGATTAACGCTAAACTTTAAACAACAAACCTTAGACATGATGGGGTTCAATTTTGAACTTAAGATTTTGAGAAAATTATCTGGTATTAGGAGGCAAGACATAAGCTAGGCTTGCTTAGAATATTTGAATTTGCATGAAAACTGGATTCAAACAATTGATGGAAACTCTAATATCGAATTTTTTAACAAGTAATTGTTTCTAAGCAAGCCTGAAGTGATTGTGAAAGGATATTAAACGATATTGCCAAAAGCCTTGATAATTCCAGCTTTCAGCTCAGGATGTTTTAAGTAGTATGCAATTGTCTCTGCTATTTGCTCTGGTTTAACCCAATCATCGAAGTTCATATCAGCCATTGCTTCTCTGTTGGGAGGTGTATCAATGATGCTAGGCACAATGACATGTGCACTTATATGATGTTCAGAGTAATCAGCATTAATAATATCTGCCAAGCTAAAAATTAGCTGCTTGGCTAAACCATAAGAAACTACATTTTTTAAATCAGCAGAAGCTAAGACTGGTTTAGCACCAATTAGGAATATTTGACCTCCTTTAGGCATCCTATCTAATAGTGGTTTCACTAAATTGAAAGCAGTATCAAAATTTAACCTGATCTGCTTATGAATATCTTCAATCGAAACATCTTTTATACTTCCGCCAGCATAACCACCGACAGTCAAAACGGCACCGTTGATTTCTCCAAAAAAGTTGTTTCCTTGATCAACTGCTGCTGCTGAGGCTTTTGGATCCATCAAATCAATAGCAACTTTCTGAAAGTTATCATCTGAATTTTTGGCATTTTCTTTCTCTCCGAAAAGACCGAAAATCTGATTTCCTTCAGATTTTAATTTATCAATCACCGCACTTCCCAAATTCCCGTCTGCTCCACTTACTAATATATTCATAATATTGTCTGTTAATTTTTCTATTGATACTTCGAAAATTTTAATCAAATAAACTTGTCAAGTGTTGGACCTCACATGCTTGGTGTTTCACCAACCACAGTTCCTCATGTGGCCGATGGCACACAGACAGTAATCATAAATTCCACAGCACTAAAAATCAAGTTGGCTTGGTGAAATCTCTAAAATTAGGATTAGTTTATTTTTCAAATGTGATTCCATCAGGATTTGCTCCCAGCATTTCTAAATGTTTGCTCACATCTTTTACCATCGCATCAGGACCGCACACATAAAAGTGTTGCGTAAAGTTTTCCAAATGATTTTTTAAGAAATCCATATCTACCATTTTGTTTTCATGACCTTCAATATTTTGATGTGTCAAAGTAGAAATAAAGTTTTCGCCTAAAATATCATTAAAATAGGATTCTAAAATCACATCATCTCCTGTTTTATTAGAGAAGATTAATTTACATTCCCCTATCTCATTCTTCCTTTCCAGGTCTTTAAATATTGCAATGAATGGCGTAATTCCAGCTCCGCCAGCGATGAAAGTTCCAGTCCCTTTATATTCTATTGCACCCCACGCATCATCAACGATTAATTCATCTCCTTCAACAAGGCTGTCTATTTCGTGCGTAACACCTTGGTGGTCATGATATGTCTTTATTACAAATTCTAAATGATTATCTTTTGGGAGGGAAGTAAAAGTGAAGGGTCGTTTTTTGTCCTTCCAGTCTGCCTTATTGATGGCTACTTCTGTGGCTTGCCCTGGTGTGAACTTATAATTTTTTGGCTTCTCGGTTGTAATCTGTTTCACATTGTGTGTCAATGATAACACATCGGTGATTTTTACGGTATATCCCATTTCTATAAACTTTTAGTTCTCTTATAGAAACGAAATCAATGTAAATTGTTTTGATAGCATTGGTGCTAACCTTCCAGTTTTTGGACAATACTCTCTAAATCAATGCTTTCCCAATCTTCTAAAATGTCAGGACGCTGCATCACCTCATCCATAATTGTTTGTTGCTTTTTCCCAATCTCATAAGCCTCGGAATACCTTAAATCACTAAATGTCACCATTGAATAGAGTGGAATCCACTTTTTTGGATATTGTTCATGCAGCTTAGCTTCAATTTTCTTTTGAATCAGAAATTTTTCATCCGCTACTAAATCCCTCATTTCAACAAAGTTGTGCAAGGCTAAATCTGCTATAGCATCTCCATCCTTTTTTCTCAATATCTGATAATCAATTAACGTCTTTTCCCAATCATCCTGATGATTATTCAACAATTGATTAAGTTCATAGCAATCTTCAAATCCGGCATTCATTCCTTGGCCATAAAATGGGACAATAGCATGAGCAGCATCACCGATTAAAACACAATTATCTTTAACCCAAGGCTCACATTTAACAGTCACTAAAGATGAAGTAGGATTTTGAAAATACTCCTCTTGGATATTTTTTAAATGCGGCAAACTATCAGGAAATGTATTTCTGAAAAAATTTAACACTTGCTGAGGTGTTTGCAAACTTTCAAAAGAAGGTTGGCCCTCAAACGGAAAGAATAAAGTGCAAGTAAAGCTTTTGTCCAAATTAGGTAATGCAATCAACATATATTGTCCCCTTGGCCAAATATGCAGTGCATTTGGCGCAATGGCGAAGTCACCATTTTCGGTTGCTGGGATCGTTAATTCTTTATAGCCGTGCGGAATGTAATACTGCTCATAATTATACCGATCAGTTTTTACCATTGCCTGCCGCATCTTTGAGAAAGCCCCATCGGAACCGAATAACAAGTCAAATTGCATAGTTTTTTCGGTACCTGAAGTTTCAAAAGTAACGCTAGTCCCTTCTAAATCAACTGATTTACAGGCATGCTCAAATTTTATCTCTACGCCCTCAGCCTCTGCTTTACTCAGTAATATTTTATTCAAATTTCCCCTGGAAACCGAATTAATATATTGACCTTCTTTTCCATAAGGTTGAAAAGTGAGTTCCCCGTCTTGGCTATGCATCATTCTGCCCTCCATGGGCAGCATGATCTCTTCGACTTCTTTGATAACGCCAATATCCTCTAATGCTTTTATCCCTCTTCGACTTAGGGCCAAATTGATAGATCGTCCTGAATCTGAAGAAGCTTTTCGCATATCGTCTCTTTTCTCATAAAGGCTCACTTTATAGCCTCTTTTTCTCAAGTAAATGCTTAAAAGTGCACCTACCAAACCTGCGCCAAGAATTCCGATATGTTTAATTTCTCTCTTCAAAATCAGTTTATTTTAGGACATTAACTGCTTCTCTCAACTTTTCGATAAATTGATACTGCTCTTCAAAAGTATTATACAAAGGGACTGGAGCTAAACGTATTACGTCTGGTTCTCGCCAATCTCCTAAAACACCCCTTTTCATCAATTCATCAAATAGTGGTTTTCCATACTTTAATAAATATAAGGATAATTGACATCCTCTGTTATCAGGATCTTTCGGTGTAAGGATTTCAAAAATCTTTTCTTCCTTATTGAATTCATTGATTAAAAATTCTAGATAGCCAGTAAGTAAAATACTTTTCTTTCGCAGGGCTTTCATGCCGACTTCCTTAAATATTTCTAATGATGCATAGTGAGCAGCATGGCCGAGTACATTGGTATTGCTTAATTGCCAACCGTCAGCTCCTTCCATAGGGATAAATCCTTTTTTCATCTTAAAACGCTCCTTTTCATCATGTCCCCACCAACCTGCGAAACGCGGTAATTCCTTATCATTTGCAAATCGCTCATGAACATAGATTCCAGAGACATTTCCCGGACCTGAGTTTAAGTATTTATATGTACACCAAGTTGCAAAATCCACATCCCAATCATGCAGCTTCAATTCTATATTTCCAGCGGCATGCGCTAAGTCAAAACCTGCATAGGCTCCTACCTTATGAGCTGCATTAGTTATTTTTTTTAGGTCAAAAAATTGACCAGTATAGTACTGTAAACCACCCATCATTACTAGAGATAGTTCGTTTTGGTGCTCCTCAATTGTTGAAATTATATCTTCAGTCCTTAAAGTATCCTCTCCCTCTCTAGGGGCAATTTCAACTAAGGCTTCCTTCGGATCAAACAATTTTGTTCCTCCATGATAGGCATGAAAGTTTAGTTGAGATTCAAATACGTATTGATCGGAAGGAAATGCACCTTTTTCTACAATAATCTTATACTTTTGGGCATTTGGGCGATAAAATGAAACCAATAGTAGATGAAGGTTCACCGTTAAATTATTCATCGGAACCACTTCAATTGGTTTGGCTCCAACAATTTCGGCTATAGCTTCTTTTCCGTATTCATGATATTTATACCAAATATTTTCTTTTTTCTTATTGAAATGACCTTCAACTCCAAAAAGCTCCCAATCTTTCATTTCTTTTTCTAGAAATGATCGGGTCCTTTTGGGTTGTAACCCCAATGAATTACCAGTATAGTAAATCACTTGCTGACCATCAATGATTGGTATATGGAATTCATTTCTATATTTTTTCAACGGATCCGCTTGATCCATTTTTTTTGCATATTCAAGAGTATTCTGGTAATTTTCAGTCATTCCGTATATTAATGTGTTATCGTTATTTAATTATATGTTTAAAAAGTAAGGCGTTATGCCTCAATAAAACCTCATCTTAAAATAAGCCCAGCTGCCTGTTCGATTCAAGTTCGATTAAATACTTTTTGTTCGCTAATCCGCCAATATAACCTGTTAAATTGCCATGCACTCCCACCACCCTATGGCAAGGAATTACAATTGGAACAGGGTTTTTACCGACCGCATTAGCCACAGCCCTAATTTTCTTAACATCTCCCATTTGGGCTGCTAATTTACCATAGCTAATCGTTTTTCCGTAAGGGATGTCAAGCAATTTTTGCCAGACTTCTTTTTGAAATTCTGTTCCTATTAAATTATAATCTATTTGAAATGTTTTCCGATGTCCCATGAAGTACTCCAAAAGTTGATTTTCTAAATTATTCACTACTTTCGGTTTTATTCCTTTCAAACTAAAATCAGGCTGATTAAATGAAATTTTGCCAATCTTATTTTTAGAGATACCTACGAGAAGCTTCCCGATTTTAGTGTCAATGAAGAATTCTTGATCAATGCCCTGCATATGCTTCTTGATGTAACCCCAACCATTTCAACGCATTTTGCCCTAATAGCTTTGATTTTAATTCAGCATCAAAACCACTTTCTTCAATAATTTTTCCAGGCTCCAACTCGCCTAAGGGGAACGGGTAATCTGTTCCTAATGCAATAAAATCTTCTCCCATGGTTTTAATCAAATATTCTAAAGTGGAGGGGTCATGAACTAAAGAGTCGACATAGAACTTTTTTAGGTATTTAGTTGGATGATGCGGATTATCAATAGCGCATAAATCAGGACGGACATCAAATCCGTGTCCTATTCTGCCAATTGTGGCAGGAAACGAACCACCTCCATGAGCAAAAGCTACTTTTAAATCGGGAAGTTTTTCAAAAACTCCCCCAAAAATCATCGAACATATCGCTCGAGATGTTTCAGCAGGCATACCCACTAACCATGGCAACCAATATTTGGGCATTTGGTCTTTTCCCATCATATCCCATGGATGCACAAAAATTGATGCTCCTAAGTCCTGAGCAGCTTCAAATACTGCAAAAACTTCAGGTGCTTCTAAATTCCAATCGTTGATATGAGTTCCAATCTGCACTCCCGCTAAACCCAGTTCTTTTATGCATCTTTCTAATTCTTTAATCGCTAAATCAGGCGCTTGCATCGGCAGTGTGCCTAATCCTATAAATCTGTCAGGATATCTGTCTACAATTTCGGCAATATGGTCATTCAGCATCATAGACAAATCAAGTGCATCGTCAGGCTTTGCCCAATAACTGAACATAACTGGAACCGTAGATAAAACTTGTACATCCACATGATGATGATCACATTCATGCATTCGGGTTTTAGGATCCCAGCAGTTGTCTTCTACCTCTCGAAAGAATTTATCATCCATCATCATACGGGCACAACAAGGCTTATGATGCTCTAAACGAATAAAGCCACCATAGCCGTATCGTTCACGCAAATCAGGCCAATTTTTGGGCAAAATATGCGTATGAATATCTACCTTTAAAGGTCTTTTTGATACTATGTCAGCTACTTTTTCCATCCTTGCAGAATCTGATATTAAAAAATATAAATATTAGTAATTTGGTACTCAATAAATATTAGATAAAATTAACTCAACTAATTGCCAAATAGGCTCTATCTATACAAATCTTGGATCTGCTTCCATTACATGTCCGCAATTATCGCAAGTACGTTTTTCTTCTGATGTATAAAATTCTTTAAATCTGGGTTGAAAATCTTTTTCTATATCTATTAATGGAAAATAGGTTTCGTGAAGTTTATGGTTGCAATTATCGCAAAACCACAATAGACCATCTTTCATGTCAGTTCCTTTTCTGATTCTCTCCACTACTAGCCCAATGGATCCATCTCTCCGGATTGGGCTGTGTGGAGTTCTTGCTGGACATAGAAACATATCTCCTGGACCCAAATCCATGGTAACTGCCTGGCCATCTTCCTGGATTTTCACAGATATCTCCCCTTCTAATTGGTAAAAAAGTTCTTCTGTTTCATTGTAATGGTAATCTTTACGTGCATTTGGACCGGCTACGATCATTACTATATAGTCTCCAGCCTCGGTATATAAATTTTTATTACCGACTGGTGGTTTAAGTAAATCTCTGTTTTCTTCCACCCATTTTGTCAAGTTAAAAGGTCTTTTTATCGCCATAATTAATCAGTTTTGTATAGCTAAAAACAGTTATATCTGTGAATTGATTTTGTTAATCTTCTAAATTTAGTGAAATTAAGACGGAGTTTAAAATGAGTCAGATAATATTAACAGATGATGATATACATCTATAAAATTAATTAAAAATGGATCTAAATTTATCAGGGAAGAGAGTCATAGTGGGTGGTAGTACGGCAGGAATTGGAAAAGCCATAGCACTTGAATTTGCAAAAGAGGGGGCTCATGTCACCCTAATTGCTAGAGATAAAGGGAAATTAGAAGCTACTCTCAATGAACTCTCCAATACGAATCAAACACATCATTTCTTAGTTGCAGATTACAGTCACCCAGAATCATTACGCGAAGTGGTTTTAGAATACTGCGCTAAAAACCAGGTTGATATATTAATCAATAATACGGGTGGTCCAAGTCCAGGACAGGCCCATGAATCATTGGGAAAAGATTATATGAATGCTTTTCAGCAGCATTTGATTTGCAACCAGTATTTATCACAAGCTGTTATTCCAAATATGAAAAATGCAGAATATGGAAGAATTATAAATATAATTTCCACATCTGTTCGTCAACCCATACCTAATTTAGGAGTATCTAATACGGTTAGAGGAGCTGTAGCAAGCTGGTCTAAAACCATTTCAAATGAATTAGGCCCTTTTGGAATTACAGTAAACAACGTACTTCCTGGGGCTACAATGACAGGAAGGTTGGAAGGAATCATCCAGAACAAAAGTAAATCAACTGGGAAGAGTTTGGATGAAGTAAGTAAAGATATGCAATTGAATATCCCAACCAGAAGATTTGCAGAGCCAGTGGAAGTTGCTAACGCAGTTTTATTTTTATCTTCAGAAAAGGCATCATATATAAATGGAGTGAATTTAGCTGTTGATGGTGGACGATTAGACTGCATTTAAAATGATAAAAATAGCTAATTATATTGATGGTGATTTAGTTCCTCCAAAATCATCCCTATATATGGATGATGTGAACCCAGCTACTGCTGAAGTATTTGCTCAGATTCCGTTATCTAATCAGGATGATTTGAAAGCAGCCATCAATTCTGCAAATAAGGCTTTCCCGATGTGGAGCAAAATGTCTGTAGAAAAAAGAGCTAATTATTTGATGAAAATTTCATCTCTGATCAAAGAAAACCTAGATCAACTAGCCCAAGCGGAATCTCAGGATACAGGCAAGCCTTTACAATTAGCAAGAGTTGTAGATATTCCTAGAGCCAGTGCAAATATGGAGTTTTTTGCACATGCAATCACACAATTTAGCAGTGAATCACATTCAGGTAAAAATTCTATAAATTATACGTTAAGAAGACCAGTGGGGCTAGTAGCATGTATTTCGCCATGGAATTTACCGCTTTACCTATTCACTTGGAAAATTGCACCAGCACTTGCTGCCGGAAACTGTGTAATAGCTAAACCATCGGAAATCACACCATACACAGCATATCTTTTTAGTAGGCTTTGCATAGAAGCGGGATTACCCAAAGGAGTTTTAAATATTCTACACGGGCAAGGTCCGGAAATTGGTAATACTATTGTAGAAAGTGAAAATATCAAGGCAGTTTCTTTTACTGGGGGTACTACAACTGGAAGGAGAATAGCAGAAATTTCAGCCCCATTGTTCAGGAAAGTATCACTAGAATTAGGCGGTAAAAATCCAGCCTTGGTGTTTGCTGACTGTGATTTGGACAAAGCAGTAGAGGGTTTAGTTCGCGCTTCATTTACAAATCAAGGAGAAATCTGTTTGTGTGCTTCTAGGATTTATATAGAGAAGTCTATTTATGAGCAATTCAAAGGGAAGTTTATCGATAAGGTGAAGGCTTTGAAAGTAGGGGCTCCAGATGAGCAGTCTAGCAAAATGGGGGCGTTGGTTTCGGCTCAACATTTAGATAAAGTAAGGAGATATATTGCTATAGCAAAAGAAGAAGGTGGTAGACTATTATGTGGCGAAGAACCGATAGAGTTGGAAGAGAAGTATAAACACGGATATTTTCTACGGCCTCATGTTTTTGAAAATTTGCCTAATACCTGCAGAACAAATCAAGAGGAAATATTTGGTCCTCTAGTTAGTCTAAATGTGTTTCAAGGTGAAGAAGAAGCTCTTTTGTTAGCAAATGACAGTGAATATGGTTTGGCTTCAAGTATATGGACTAATGATTTATCAAAAGCTAATCGAATAGCAGATCAAATTGAAACAGGGATTGTGTGGATTAATTGCTGGATGAACCGAGACTTAAGAACGCCATTTGGCGGTATGAAGAATAGCGGATTAGGACGAGAAGGAGGATTGGAAGCTTTGAGATTTTTTACTGAGCCTAAAAATGTCTGTATTGAATTCTAAAGTGTAGAAATGCAAAAAGCCAATCAAAATTACTTGATTGGCTTTTTTATAAAAATTTTTTTTTTACGCTGAAGCTGATGAACTGTCAGTAGGCGCTGCCTCTGGACTTGGTTCTTTTAGTTTAGCAATGTGGAAAGTCTTTCTAGCTTTATGTCCACAATATGAGCATTTGAAATATTTCATTAACTCTCCATCTTCAGTTACCGTTGGAGATTTAATAATTTCCTCTTTAACAACTTTTAAAGTCTGGTAATTACACTCAGAGCATTGCAATGCATGCAAGTGACCAGAATACTTTTCAATTTTGGTATATCCCGTTTCTTCATCTACCCAAACGTCATAATCTACAGAGAAAATATCTTCTTCTGCCTGCATACCTTCATCTAAGTAAACATCCTCTTCTTCTTCACTAAGAAGTTTCATAGGCTTGCCTGTTTTAGGTGAAACTCTAGGAGTATAACGTAATTTTTTTAATCTCTTCTCAATGTAAAAAGGATAGTAAAACCTTAGTACATTTTGAATGATTACTCCAATGATAAGAGCCAACATAGCAGATACAAAAACTTTTACGGATAACCATAAAAATTCTGTCTCACCAAATAGGGAATTTACCCAAATAACAGCACCAATTAATATAATTACAGCTGATCGCCATAGTACATCAATTTCGTTTTTGTTAATGTAATCATACTTTTGTTTAAATTCACTTAAAGTACCTAACCTCAAGTAATAAAGTAAAACAAGTAAGACGGCTACCCCAATGATGACCATACCAACATACGGTCCGTATTGGTTTATCATGTCAAAGATGCTTTGGTTATTCTCTGCCATAATTCAGTTTTTTAGTGATGGTAAATTTAGTTTTCAAATGCGAAATTTCAATATATCTTAAGTAAAAATACTATGAAACTTTAAGCAAGTTAAAATTAATTCCTTAAAATTCTATCAATAAAGTTATATAAATTAATTGAAATACCTAAAAAATATTTTTTTTATTCTGTGTAGTTAAGCTAATACTCAAACTGCATATATCTAATATACTAATATATAACAAATTACGTTAAAAATACGTGCACATTAAAATTAATGGAAAATTAATTTTCGCTGGAGTAAATTAGCAAATTGATAAAAAATATTTTGATTTATAACAACCTTATGGTCTTTAATTGGGTCTTTAAATTATTCGGCTAAATCTAACCGGATATAATTTTGTATTTATATTTTATAATTATTAAAAGAGTTAAACTATGATGAAATTTTTGAGAAATGGACTGTTATTTGCTTTAACAGGAGCTTTTGTTTTCACTGCTTGTGATCCGGCAGAAGATGAAACTCCGGTTGGCAGCGCGCCAAACGTAACGGTGTCAGTTGAAAATGAGCAGGATGTATATCTTCCTGGAGATGTAATTGACTTGGTGGTAGATTTTACAGCTGATGATCCTGTAGTAGGTGCAACTATTAATACAGAAACAGAAGAGTTTACTATAACATTATCAGCGAATGGTATTTCTGACAATGTTATAGACTTGAATGCTTTTAACGTTGCAAGCGAAACAGAAGGTAGCTTTACAATCCCAGGATTTGAAATTCCCGAAGAGGCAGCTAATTTAACACTTAGTTTCACAGTAGAAATGGAAGATAGTGAAGAAAGATTAGGGGAAGGTACTTTAGACGTAGAAGTTGGAGAAAATGAAGAGCCATTGGTTAATTTTAGTGCCATTCTATTAGCAGCTCCATTGCAGAATGCTGAAGGAACAACAGCTAGTAAAACGTCTCAAACTTTCTTCAGTACAAATACTGGTGAAACCTACTCAATGGCTCAAGTTAATGGTAGTTCGCAACCGCTTTCTGCCGATATAGACTTTGGCTATTTTTATGGTTCCGGTAACAATCAAACTGCAGCCACTATAGCCTCACCGGCAAATTATCCTTTTGAATATGGACAAAATGCTTGGGGAACTAGAAATAACACTTTGATTAGAGCAACATCTGTTACAGAATCTCAATTTAACGAAGCTAATTTGACTTTAATTAATGAATCATTTGAGGATGGAACAGCTGGAAATACGGATGGTCGTATCATAAATCTTTCAGAAGGCGATGTACTGGCTTTTGAAACTGATGGGTCTAAATCCACAGGTGCAAAACGTGGCTTATTGTTAATAGAATCAATAACTCCGGGTGATGGTGAAAACGGTCAAATCGAGTTTTCAATAGTAATGGAAGAGTAGTTAATATTCTTTCTTAAAAAAAATAGGCCTAGAAACAATTCTAGGCCTATTTTTTTTATTTCTTTTATCATTAGCTAATTGCCTTCAGTGCCTGTTCATAATCAGGTTCATTACCAATCTCTGGAACTAACTCAGTGTAAATTACTTCTCCTTGCGGATTTACAACCACAACCGCTCTTGCATTTAAGCCCTTAAATCCGCCATCGAGCAATTCAACTCCATAATCCTTGCCGAAGCTCTCATTTCTAAAATTTGAAACTGGAATTGCATTTTCAATTCCTTCTGCACCACAGAATCTTGCCTGAGCAAATGGTAGATCTTTTGAAATACACAGAACTACAGTATTGTTTAAAGAAGCAGCTCTTTCATTAAATTCTCGAACAGAAGTAGCGCAAACACCTGTGTCAACACTAGGAAAAATATTTAGGATCAAATTTTTGCCTTTGTAATCTGCAAGTGAAACTTCAGACATATCGGTTTTAACCAATTTGAAATCAGGTGCCTTTTGACCTTTGGAGGGTAAATCTGCTACTGTATTTGAAGGGTTTCCACCCAATGTTACCTTTGCCATATTATTTTTTTTCATTTAGTTTACCTTTGCTAAACTTGAATTAGTTAGAATAGTTACTGGTTTTTGATAAAGATTATAAAAATGAAGGATTTAAAATTGTATGCTGTCGTTTTAGGTGGAAGGGCAGAAAGATCTAATACTGAATTACATGATGTTGTTTTTGCAATTGGTAGCAAAATAGAAGATTGCTATTTCCAATTATTAGAAAAGTGGTTTGGCCTTCCTGAGAAAATGCATATTGATTCTTATATGGAGTTGGAGGTTGTGGATGGATATGAAATCAGTTTAGACAAGAAGAAAAGTTTAGAACCAGAGAAAAAACTGTTCTTCGTTAATTTGGGAGCGTATAAAGAAGGAGATTTTATGGAGCATCATGCCAATACCTTTTTGGTGGGTAAATTAGCAACAGAAATCAAAAAAAGAGCGAAGGAGAAATTATTAAACGGCTATGATGAAGTGCATAAAGATGATTTATACGAGGTGGATGATATGATTGCTATTGAAGAACTGAATGGATACCATATTCATTTAACTCCAACCGAAAAGAGAGAAAATCTCAAGCCTAATAACGGTTATCACGTATTACCCAAAAAAGTGGTACAGGAATTTTTAGCTCAGAAATAAGAAAAGGGATTTACTAATCCCTTTTTCTAATTCTCGTTTATTTACTTTTCCTTTTCTTTATCCATGCTTAAGGCTTTAAACAAAAATATTAAAAATCCTCCGACTGTTATGGTAAGGCATACTACCATTCCTATTATTGCTTCCGTGCTCATTTTTTAACAAATTTTTTGTAAAACCATCCATTAAATACTATTGCTATTAATAATGCAATTCCCCACTGCGTAACAATCGTTGCATTACTATATATATCCATCACATTCCAATTTCCATTTTCGTCAAACCACGGATACTCACTGTAGCCTTGGCTCATCCACCAATAAACAAGGAACAAGCCTGCCACAAAGTTGAAATAAATCATTCCTGTGAAATAGATTGGAGAAACTTTGAAATCTGAATTTTGATCAATGAAATCTCGCTTGAATTTTGCTGGTCCGTATCTAATGATTAGGAAAGAAATAAAAATACCACTCACTAATAAACCGACTCCCCATACCCAATCTTGATTTTCGAAAACGGACAAAAACCAGGCGGATGGAAAACCAATAACAAAACAAGCTGCACCTGCGATAATGGCTGCTTGCTTTTTGGATAAACTATAATCAGTCAAATTCTTTATGATTAATTGCATCATCGGCAGTATCGAACTAAATGCAGCCATAGCAAAGGCTCCAAAGAAAATCCAGGAAAGAAATGGACCACCTGGCATCTGAGCAAACAATTGTGGCAAAATAGTAAAGACTAATGCGGTATTTCCATCATGTAAAAAGGCTACTGCTTCATCTGGAGTTGCAGCCATGGCAAATACTGCAGGTAAAATTGCCATTGCAGCTAATAAAGCAGCTGTATTATTTCCAAATGCCCCTAGAAATGTATTTAAAGTAACGTCTTCTTTCTGTCTAGAAAATGAACCAATTGTGATCATTAAACCCCAGCCAGCACCTGTACTCCAAGCGGAATCGGTGATTGCCTCTATCCAAATAATGGGGTCTTTAAATTTCTCTACGTCAATCGTAAATAAATATTCCAAACCTTGCGTTCCACCTGGCATTTGTATTGCGAAAGCGGCCACTACCATTAGTAGAATGAAAAGAGTAGGAATTAAAATCTTGTTTGTTTTCTCTAGTCCCTGCTTAATTCCTTTGCTAAGCACCCAGATTGCGATACTAATGGTAAACATATAGCACAGCACAGCTTGCCAGCTAGAATTAGATAATCCTGCCCAAAATGTTTCCATGAAATTCACATTAGGATCTGCGAATTGCTCATTCATGGCTCCTGAACCAAAAATATAATCGATCAGGTTTTGGGTGTTTAAAATGAAATATCTTAAGGACCATCCTGTTACAACTGAATAGTAGAAAGCGATCCCCATCGTAACTATTGTCACGAAAACACCCATCCAATTGAACTTCTTGCCACCAAGACTACCCAGTGCTCCTAGGGTACCCTTTTTGTAATGCTTACCAATAGCTAATTCTGCCATCAGTAATGGTATGGACCATACTACTAAAAATAACATCCAGAGAATGATAAAAGTACCTCCATGCTCTCCAGCTATTCTAGGAAACCGCCATAAGTTTCCTGCACCAATAGCCATTCCTAATGCAGCAAGAATTATTCCCCACCTATTACTAAACTCTTCTGTTTTTTGCGCCATAAAAGTCTTATTTGCGATTTAAAATAAGCCGAATTTAGCTAAACATCTGACTTTGTCAAAGATATGAAGGGATTCATTTAGGGCTTATGAACGAAATAGCCCCTATTTTTAAAATCTTTTGGGATTTAATTATGTGATTCTAATACGGATAGAATGTATGATGGGCTTTAGTCTGCTTTCTGCTTTTTGGCTTTTTGAGTGAGGTATTTTACTAATTTCTCGTATTCGGTATTCTCTTTATTAGAAAGTTTAATGACTTTTTTCTTACCATAGAGGATTTTCGTTTCTCTGAATTCACCCTGCTTGGTTTTGACTATGTCTTCTCTCCAACCTCTGATTTCATCCAGTGGTAGTTCCACTCTACTACGGCTTATGGGAAAAAAAATATTTAATTTATTATTACCTGCTTTTACAATTTTTATTGCTGCTAATAATTTCCCCAAAACCAATAATGCTATAACCAAAGTAATGGGTGTTAATATCAATTTTACGATGAAAAAAGACTCACTTTTTAGCAGACTATCCAATAAAAGAAAAAAGGAGCCAAAAACTAGCACCAAAAATATACTTAGAGCGAAAATGGTATTAAATCGTGGTTTTGATACTATCATAAATCTTCAACATCAAATTCTAAATCAATTACAGAAAGCAATTCTAGTTTTCCTTGCTCGAACATTTGAGGTAATTCAATTAAATCAGTTCCCTTTTCAGCTTTATAATTATTGTAATCTTGAAAAATAACACCTTTTACTTTTTCTTTATTAATCGATTCTCTGAATCTTACGCCTCCACCCTCTGTTTCATAAGAATATGCAAAATAATCCATCTCATAAGTGCTCGTATTGAACCAAAACATAAAGATATCGTCATAATCTTTACCCCCGCCTTCTTTTTTGAATGTTACTTCGATGGTTTTATAAGGTCGCCCATTTATTAGAACATCCTCTCTATTGTGTGCTGTTACAGCCTCGTCCTTCAAATTGTAAGGCAATAGGGCAAAATAATGAACCGAATTTACCGAATTAGAATAGGCGGCAGAATCTTTGCTTGATAACTCAACTTCTTTTCCGTCCCGTAATCTTCTAAATCCATCATTATCTAAAATATCATTAATTTCTCTATTGAGCGAATCTTTAAATATTCTTTCATACTTAAAATTTCCTCCGAAGTGTTGAAGTTTATAGAATTTATCTCGGAATTGAAATTGAGTACTTATATTTTCATAGGCATCTCCGCCATGGTTTTCAATGGCTGTTTGAATTTGTATTTCAACTGACTGCTCACTTGGGTTACAAGCAGCTAGCAAAACTGTAATAATTATTATTCCAATAACATTTCTCATAGAACTGAAATACGCCTTAACATTAAAATAGTTTGGAATGCATGACAATCCACCTTTCTGGCAATTCACCTTTTAAAGCCTGTTGATAATCGGAGTAGCTACAAGGAACTATTGAATTTCTATTAAATCGGTTGTTTCCTGATGGATTTGGAACTTCCATCCACCATTTATCTATAAAATTACTTTTATAGAAAGTTAAGGTTTCTGGTTCCATAGGCATAGAAACCACATATTTCATATAGTCATTTGAACGGAAATCCCTAGATTCTTTTCGATGATAAAACCCTTCAATGAAATACCAAATCATCGTGGATAAAACTGCTGCAGACTTATTGGATTCATCATCTTTGGTAATATCAAATTCATAAAATCCTATGGCGCTTAATTTTTCATTGATCCCTGCATACCAGCATAATTGACAAGCTTCTTCACCAGTCAGGCCAAATGGTTGAGCATTTGCTGTAGCTGGAAAATCAGAGGATTTTAAAGCCGTTAAATCAAAACTGAACATATCGGCCTGCCGAATTACGGGTTCCATTTCTTTTAAATCATGACGTAATGCACCTATTCTATGCGCTTCAAAATAGAGTTTTTCGAGCGTGTTGATTGCCTGAGGGTTTACTAAATAAGTTTGATAAGCTAAATGGCTGTAATTGAACAAATAATTTGGCTGATGCATCAGCAATTTCTGAATATGCTGCTGATTGGCAGGAGCTTCTTTATCCTCCATGTCTAAAAATGCATCTACATTTAAAACACTGATGAGCTTGTCCATTTCTTCGTAAGCCAAATATTGTGCAAATCCCATATCATGTGAACCTCCAATCAGAATGGGTAGCACATTATTTTCGATGCAAGCATGGCAAACTTCTTGAACTCTTCCGAATGTTTGTTCTGTGTCTATGGCTTCAGATATATTACCTAAATCCACAATATTATAGGCCCCAGAGCCTTTTGTCAATCTGTAAAGCTTTTTTCTTAAGGCATCGGCACTTCCCGCTGTACCAGCGTTCTCTTCATTATTGCCTTTGTCGGATATGCCAATTAAAGCAATATCGGCACTTTTATAATCAGGAAATTTCTCCTGGTAAATTTTTATGTTTTTGTAAAAGCTCCCCTGCTTTTTGATGTCGGAAAAAATCTCCTCGGGAACGGGGCTAAAGAAAAGTCTTAAATCCATGGCATGAATTTAATAACAATAATTTGATGGACATGAATTTTGGAGTAAATGATTTGATAATCTGTAAAAGCTTAACTCCAAAGTATTCTTTTCTGGATATCTTGGCAAATTTTCAAATTCAAATTACCTTAATGTATAGCTGACCAAGCCTTAATTAATCACTTAGTGATTTATTTTAACCACAAAAGAGACTAAAGATAACAAAAGGAAATAATCTTGATTATTTCTACACCAACTCAGTGAAGTACTCATTTACAAAGGTTTTTTGTCCTTCATTGTAGAGGTTATAAACATTAAAATTAAAAAGGATTCCCTTAGGGATTTTTAAGTTTCATATATGAAAGCAGCTGAGCTTCATGCACTGGCAATATTTCTTTTGCAGCTTTTTATACTTACAAATTGCAATCGGTAATTCTACTTTTGTTGACTTTTGAATCTTTTGTGATATAGAAATAATGTCGAAGACATTAACTAAAAGAGTTCAATTCACTTTGGCTCTCACCATTTCCTTCTTTCCGGGAGGTCCAGGTAAAGTTTCCACTTCAAAACCTACAGATTTCAAATCTCTTTTTAATTGCCCTTTGGCGCTGTAGGTTGTAAATACACCGCCATCTTTCAGTAAATTAAAACATTTCTGCATTAAATCAGCTGTCCACAGTTCCGCCTGCTTACTTGGGGCGAACGCATCAAAAAACAAAACGTCAAACTTTTGATCTATTTGTAAATCTTCGAGCTTTTTTTTGATTTTGTGAATTGAAAAATATGGATTGATTTCTACCTTCTCACCCCAAATGCTTGTATGTATTTGCTCAAAAGTTGCTTTCAAATCATCACCATCAATCGAAGTAGCGTAATTCAATTGACTTATAATCTCCATATCCAAAGGAAAAGGCTCAATAGTAGTGAAATTTATTTTCACCTCATTTTCCATAGCAAAATGTGCAGCCAATAAAGCATTTAAACCCGTACCAAACCCTACTTCAAAAATATCTACCTGCTTAGGTAAACCTGATTTTGTTCTCCAAAATCGCAGACCTTTTTCAATAAATACATGAACAGATTCCTGTAGTGCACCATGAAAAGAATGATAGGTTTCTTTTAATTCTTCATGGTAAAGTGAATGGGACCCGTCTTCAGTAGTTATAATTTTGATATTGTCCATGACTAATTATCTAAATCACTTTGGTGATTAACTTTATAAATCAAAGCGACCGCATGCGCATCAATCCCTTCTTCTCTTCCCACAAAACCTAACTTCTCAGTGGTCGTGGCTTTCAATGATAAATCGTCTTCACTGATTTTCATGACTTTAGCCAAAACAGTTCTCATTTCAGGAATATGAGGATTGATTTTGGGCTTTTGCAAGCCTACCGTTACATCTAAATTACCAACTTCGTATCCTTTTTCTCGGATCAGGGCAATGGTCCTTTCCAATAAAATCTTACTATCAATGCCTTTGTATTGAGCATCCTGATCTGAAAAGTGATAACCAATATCGCGTAAATTAGCTGCCCCTAATAAGGCATCACAAATTACATGAATTAAAACATCTGCATCTGAATGACCAACTCCGCCTTTGTGATAATCTAGTTTAATGCCGCCTAGCCAAAATTCTTCTCCTTCAGCCAAACGGTGCACATCATATCCGTAACCAATTCTGAAATTCATTTTTTTGCTTTATAGTAAATAGTAGAACAATTTTCGTCTTGCAATATTTCATTTGAGACAGTATGGATATCTTTGGTGCTAACCGCTTTGATCAAATCTGTTTCTTCATTTACCAAATTCGGATTTCCCATAGCAGCACCAAATGCAATAGACATGGCACGGTTTAGAATATCAACCTCCCCGTATACGATGGTGGAAATTGCTTGGTTTTTAACCTTTTCCAATTCTTTATTAGCCACTTCCTCAGCTTGTAATTCCTTTATAATTTGTTGAACGGCAAGGTCGGCATTCTTTAAACTAATTCCTGATGAAACTTGACCACTAATTACGAGTAGGCCAGGATCAACCGAGCCTGTTACGTATGCAGCCAAGCTAGAGAAAATTCCGTCTTCCTTGACTAGTTTTTTGTAAAGTCTGCTTGATTTTCCTCTTCCTAAAATATCGCTCATCAAATCAGAAGCATAATATTTTTCATCCGTTTTGGCAGGCATGTGATAAGCTTTATACAAAGCATCAACTGGCACATCCGATTCTATTTCCAGAAATCTTGCTTCTTGCTGTTTGGGCTCTTTTGGTAAATTACGGTTTCTCTTCTCACCGGCAGGGATTTCCCCAAACCATTTTTCAGTTAAGGCCTTAACATGCTCCGTTTCTACATTTCCAGCAATCACCAAATAAGCATTGTTGGGTCTGTAATGAGTAAAGAAAAATTCCTTAACGTCATCCATGGTAGCATTCTCAATATGAGAAATTTCTTTTCCAATTGTAGCCCATTGATAAGGGTGTTTTTCGTAGGCCAAGGGACGCATTTTCAGCCATAAATCACCATATGGCTGGTTTAAGTACCGTTGTTTGAATTCCTCAATCACAACACTTCTTTGTACCTCCAAAACTTTTGGATCGAAGGAGAGTGACATCATCCGATCAGATTCTAGCCAAAAAGCGGTTTCTATGTTTTGGGCAGGGAGTGTTATGTAATAATTGGTTACATCCGGACTTGTGAATGCATTATTTTCACCTCCAACCCTTTGAAGTGGCTCGTCATAGTTAGGGATGTTTTTTGATCCCCCAAACATCAAATGCTCAAATAGATGGGCGAAACCAGTCTTGTCGGCTTTTTCATCTCTAGAACCCACATCATAAAGTAGGTTAATAACGGCCAAAGGTGTATTTTTGTCCTCGTGGACATATACATTTAAACCATTATCAAGCGTAAAAGAATTATATTTTATCATAAGCTAATGAGTGAATCAAAAATAAAAAATATAATGGCTTTTGCAGATAAGACCATTACTTTAAATTTGTCGGACAATAGTTTCCGATTTTTTAAGGAAACCCAAAGATAGAAACACTAATTTAAAAACTAAACTTAAACCTTTAAAGCCTTTCTTTAAGGTATTTTTTCATGCAATTCGATAGAAAAAAATTAACCGACAGTCAGCTCATCAACTTATACAAACAAATTTTGTTACCGCGACTCATTGAAGAAAAAATGTTGATTTTGCTGCGGCAAAATAAAATCAGCAAATGGTTTTCTGGAATTGGACAAGAAGCTATTTCAGTTGGTTCAACTGCCGCTTTTCAAGAAGATGAATACATATTACCAATGCATAGGAATCTAGGGGTATTTACTAGTCGGAATATCCCATTGAGCAGATTATTTTCTCAATTTCAAGGTAAAATGCAAGGCTTTACAAAAGGAAGAGACCGTTCTTTTCATTTTGGAACTAATGAATTTCATATTGTTGGGATGATTTCTCACCTAGGCCCTCAATTAGGTGTGGCTGATGGAATTGCACTTGCCAGCAAATTAAGTGGAGAAAAGAAAGCAACTCTTGTTTTTAGTGGTGATGGAGGTAGTTCAGAAGGAGACTTTCATGAAGCATTAAACGTAGCAGCTGTATGGGACTTACCTGTGATTTTCATGATTGAAAATAATGGTTATGGGCTATCCACACCAAGCAATGAACAATTCAAATTCAAAAACTTTATAGACAAAGGTCCTGGATATGGAATGGAGGCCATTAAAGTGGATGGTAATAATATTTTGGATGTTTATCATGCAGTAGATAAAGCAGCTAAAAAAATCCGTAAAAATCCAAAACCTATTTTAATAGAAGCTATGACTTTCAGAATGAGAGGACATGAAGAAGCTTCAGGCACCAAGTATGTCCCACAGGAATTATTTGATAAATGGGCTAAAAAAGATCCTGTTAATAATTATGAGCAGTTTTTACTTAAGGAAAAAATTATCTCTCAAAGTGAAATAGATGATTTAAGGGCTGAGATAAAAGCAAATATAAATAACGGATTAAAACTAGCAGGAGAAGATATTTATCCTGAAGTGAATACTGAACAACAAGTTTGTGATTTGTTTTTGCAAGTTGAATCAACAGTAATAGAGCCGAAAACGGATAATAAGAGTCCAAAAAGATATGTAGATGCTATTTCGGATGGTCTAAAGCAATCATTTGAAAAATATCCACAGCTAGTGATAATGGGGCAAGATGTGGCCGATTACGGAGGAGTTTTTAAGATCACGGAAGGCTTTATCGATAAATTCGGGAAAGATAGAATCCGAAATACGCCCCTCTGCGAATCAGCTATTATTGGGATTGGCTTGGGAATGAGCATTAAAAAACAAAAATCAGTGATAGAAATGCAGTTTGCTGATTTTGTGACATGTGGGTTTAACCAAATCGTGAACAATCTGGCTAAATCTCATTACCGATGGGGTCAAAACGCTGATGTGGTGGTAAGAATGCCAACAGGAGCGGGAGTGGCCGCCGGTCCATTTCATTCTCAGTCCAATGAAGCATGGTTTTTTCATACTCCTGGGTTGAAAATTGTATTTCCGTCCAATCCTTATGAGGCCAAAGGTTTACTTACTGCGGCAATAGAGGATCCTAATCCTATAATGTACTTTGAACATAAGGCGCTTTACCGGTCGTTGACTGATGATATTCCTGATGATTATTATACCGTGGAAATCGGCAAAGCCAATGTTATTGAGAAAGGGACAGACATTTCTATAATAACTTATGGAATGGGAGTTCATTGGGCAAAAGAGGCAATGAATGATTTAAGCGATATGTCTGTTGAGTTGATTGATTTAAGAACATTGTTACCTTGGGATAAAGAAACGGTGAAAGCCAGTGTACTGAAAACTGGAAAAGTATTGATTTGTAATGAAGATTGTCTTACAGGAAGTATAAGTGGTGAAATAGCTGCATGGATTAGTGAAAACTGCTTTGAAGCCTTAGATGCACCTGTGATGCGAGAAGGAAGTTTGGACACCCCAGTTCCTTTTAATGCAGATTTAGAACAAAACTTTTTGCCAAAAGAAAGAATCAAAAACAAATTGAGAAAATTGGTAGATTATTAGATTTAAGTACATGTCCCGATGAAAAATTTATTATTCTAAAAAATGGGGTTAAATTGAAGGTTTCGTAAATACATTTTGTTAGAGAAAATACTATATCGACCAGTTGGAGTATCATTAGTCATAGTTTTGCTATGTTTTTTTTCTATTCCTCATAAAATTTTCGCACAAGAAACTGGCGGAAAAAAATTGGAGGTATCAGAGAAGAAAAGTCCAGAAAAAATGGACAATAAAAAAGTAAAGACATCCAAAAGAAGGAAAGCAAAAGGTAATCCAAACAGAGGTAGTAATAAGGTAATCGTTATTAATCCTTTTAAGTGGGATTGGGATAAAGTGATGTGGTTTAAGGCGAGAAAAAGTGATTATGAGACTAAAGATTATAATCCAAACAAAAGACCCAAGCGTAAAACGTACGATAATAAACCAAACTATCAATCAGCTGACAGAGAAGCTATTACAAATCCATCTAAATTAAAGACACCTTTAATCCCCTATGATAGTAGAATTGCAGAAGAAGGTCCTGTTCTCCAAAGAAAACAAAAGCATAAAAACGTCAATTTGCAAAATGGCGGGCCTCAAGATACCCCAAAAGCAATCAATTTAAATGATCCTTCTCAGACGTTATCGAAAACTGCAAAAAAAGATAAACAGAGCAAAGTAGATGGGAAAAAGCTGTATAGCAGAAGAAAAGATAGAGACAAAAAACCGTTTGATAATGATAAACTTGAAACTGCATCAGTTCCGGATCTAGATCCAAAAATGGATGATGATAAAATCATGTTTAGGAAACAAAAGAATGATTATTCAAAAATGGATAATGATAAGCTAATGCTTGTATCGAAACCTGATTACAAATCAAATAAGCCTGACGGGGATAAATTATTTACCGTAGATGCCTCCAATAAAAAACCGAAGCCCTTCGATAATGATAAGTTGATGACTGAAACAGTTCAGGATAGAAAAAGAAATAAGTTTGACGATTCAAAGTTGATGGTCTCAGAACCGGCAAATAGAGACCGAAAACCATTTGATGATGATAAGTTAATGACGACTAGCGTAAACAAACCCAAAAAACAAGATTTGCATGACGATAGGCTTCTGACGGTTCTAGAAAAGAGAAAACCTACCGGTGAGATGAAGCAAACCAGTAAGGACATATCTAACTTAGATGGAAATTACTCAAGACATTTCTATGTTAGTAGCGAATCCCACCCTGGTACAAAAATACTAGCCGCGGAAAATTCTAAATTGCCTTTCTTTGCTAAAACTTTTCAATCTGTTTCTTCGTTTTTCAGCAGTATTTGGAAGGATGATACGCAGCCTAATTACGTAAATCGTAAGAAACCTAAAGAAAAAAGAGATAAGAAAGAAGGGCAGATTTGGGATAACTCCGTCCATCCCGATACTTGGAAGAAGCAAGAAGCCGAATCAGGAGAAGAACAATAAAATTTGAACTATGAATTGGGAAAGAATAGAAAGTCTAGATACTTTAGATAAAATTGTTGAAGAATCTAAACAGAGTCCTGTTATTATTTTTAAGCATAGCACTAGCTGTTCTATTAGTGCTATGGCTCTAAACAGATTAGAGAGAAGCTGGAATCAAGATGAAATGAGAGAAGTAAGGCCTTATTATTTGGACTTAATTTCTCACAGGGATGTCTCCGATGCTGTAGCAGCTAAATTTGGAATCATGCATCAGTCACCTCAGATTCTGTTAATTAAAAATGGGGATTGTGTTTATGATGAATCACATATGGGTATAAGTTACCAAAATTTGAAATCGGGAGTAGCTGCTTAATCTATAGTAGCGTGAAGTTTATATTTTGTTCAATATCAGGATGTAAGCTTTTTGCTACAGGGCAATTTAGAGCAATTCTCTTTAATCTTTCAATTTCCTTATTAGATAGATTAGTTTTCCAGTCAATATTGACGGTTATGGCTTTGATTCTTCTGGGATTTGAAGCCATTTCTTTTTGTAAATCGCAACTAATATCGCCCAAATCTAGATCGTTTTGGTCAGCATAAATTCCCATGACAGTCATCATGCAACTGGCAAGGGAGGTAGCTGCCAAATCCGTAGGAGAAAAATATGCCCCCTCTCCATTATTATCTACAGGAGCATCGGTCAAAATTGAATTTCCCGAACGATTATGCGTAGCATTTGTTTTTAATGGGTGGATGTATTTAATTGATGAGGTGGCCATAAACTATATTGGGTTTTTATCGTTATTTTCAAACGCAAGTTAGTATAATTCAGGGATTTTAACTTCTTTCGAATATTCTAAAAGTGGTTTTTGGTGAAAGGATTGAAAAATATTTAGATTCTGAAACTAAAGCATTAAATTTGCGATATTACAACATTGAAATGAAAAAAATATTTATACTTTTTTTACTAATATTTTCTTTCACCTTTGAGGTCAAAAGCCAAAAAGATAATCCATTCGAATATGGGCAAGAATTTTTATTTGGGGTAAGTAAAGCCACAAATGGAGGCCTTTTCTCAGGTGGCTTCTTTCGCTATAGTGCTAAAAAATCAAATAGAGTCTTTCAAACTTATGGAATTGAAATAGCCAATGTAAGACATCCTCAAGAAAGAAGAGTTCCAAGTCCCACATTTTTCAGCTCATCTAGTTTTTATGAAGGCAAAGAAAAATATTTGATTAGCTCCCGTTTAATGTACGGATATGATCTATTGCTTTTCAAGAAAGCAGAACAAAAAGGTGTGCAAATTAATGGGGTCTTTATGGGTGGACCAACCTTGGGCTTCGTTTCGCCCTATCTTTTAAGAAGTGAGGGTGGAGGTTTGGTTACATACTCGCAGTATTTAAATGGATCCTCAATTATAGGTCCGGCAGGGTATTTTTCAGGAATTGATCAAATGGAAGTTGTTTTGGGAGCTCATATTCGTGCATCGCTACTATTTGAATTTGGTACTTTCAAAAGTAAAGTAACTGGATTTGAGGTTGGATTTTTAGGTGAGATTTTTTCCAAAGAAATTAAATTGGTTCCCTTGGGCACTAAGAATTATAACTTTTACCCGGCTGCTTTTGTAAGTATTTTGTTTGGGTCTAGAAAATAGATTTAGAATAGATTAAAGAATTAATATGATAGATTTACCGGTAGTAAGCCAAGAAGAGAAAAAGAAAAATAAAAAGCCGGATTGGTTAAGGGTGAAATTACCTGTTGGTAAGGAATATGCTAATGTTCGTAAAATTGTGGATGAGAATAAGCTTCACACCATTTGCGAAAGCGGTAATTGCCCAAATATGGGAGAGTGCTGGGGAGCAGGGACTGCTACTTTTATGATTTTGGGAAATGTATGTACGAGAAGTTGTTCGTTTTGTGCGGTAGCAACGGGACGTCCGCCAGAGTATGATGAGCAAGAGCCTCAAAGGGTAGCTGAAGCTATCAAAAAAATGGGGGTTAAGCATGCAGTTTTAACTTCTGTTAATAGAGACGAGTTGAAAGACCGAGGTGCCGAGATTTGGTATCAAACCGTAGTTAAAACAAAGGAACTTTCCCCTGAAACTACCATCGAGACATTAATTCCTGATGTTAAAGGAAAGTGGGATGCTTTATATAGAATGATTGAAGCAGGTCAAGAAGTTGTTTCGCACAATATTGAAACCGTTCCTAGTCTTTACAGAAGAGTGAGACCTCAAGCCAAATACCAAAGAAGTTTGGATCAAATTAAATTGACCAAAGAGTATGGCAAAAGAACAAAAACAGGAATAATGGTTGGCTTGGGTGAAACTCAAGAGGAGATGTTTGCTACAATGGATGATTTGGTTGCACATGGATGTGATATTTTAACAGTGGGGCAATACTTACAGCCTACAAAACGGCACCATGATGTGATGGAATATGTCCATCCTGAAGTATTTGATATGTATAGGGAAGAAGGTTTAAAAAGAGGATTGAAGTACGTTGAGTCTGGTCCTTTGGTTCGTTCTTCTTACCATGCTGAAAGACACGTAAACGTTCCTATTTAAGGAAGCTAATATTATTTAGAAACCACAGCTTAAGTGAAATCCGCTTATAT
Source organism: Marivirga harenae (assembly GCF_030534335.1). Classification (GTDB taxonomy): domain Bacteria; phylum Bacteroidota; class Bacteroidia; order Cytophagales; family Cyclobacteriaceae; genus Marivirga; species Marivirga harenae. The sequence goes on from NZ_CP130565.1 coordinate 1,737,963, forward strand.
TGCTGTGGTTTTTTCTTTTAAACGTACTTTTATAGGCTTCATTTGAGAAGCCATTTAATAATAATATGCAAGATAATTTTATTGTAACCCTAGAAAATCTAAAACTGAAGGACTATCGCAGCTTGATCAAGTCCATGAAAAAGGCTTATGCTGGCTGGGATGATTTATGGGAGGTCGAACATATAAAAACCTTAATTGATAAATTTCCCGAAGGGCAGTTATGTGTTTTGGTGAACGGGCAGGTAGCGGGTTGCGCTTTATCGATTATTGTGGAATACTCTGATTTCGGGGATAATCATATCTACCCCGAAATCACAGGAAATGAGACCTTCAACACCCACAATCCAGAAGGGGATGTTTTATATGGGATAGATGTTTTTGTGCATCCTGACTTCAGGGGCATGAGAGTAGGGCGGAGGATGTATGATGCTAGAAAAGATTTAGTAGAACAACTGAATCTAAGGTCAATAGTGGCTGGTGGGAGATTACCTGGGTATTTGAAGTACGCTGAAAAATTTACACCAAAGCAGTATATTCAGAAAGTAATTGCTAAAGAGGTTTACGATAAGACCTTGTCTTTTCAATTATCAAATGATTTCCATGTAAAGAAAGTTTTGAAAGGCTATTTGCCTGGAGACAAACAATCTGCGGAGTTTGCAGCGCTCATCGAATGGAATAATATTTATTATGAACCTTCTGAGGAGTACGTTCATATCCCTAAAACTGTAATTCGTTTAGGATTGGTGCAGTGGCAAATGAGGCCAACCCCATCATTAAAAGCAATGCAGGAGCAAATTGAGTTTTTTATTGATGTGGTGAGTGGCTATCAGTGTGATTTTATTTTATTCCCCGAACTCTTTAATGCACCACTAATGGCAGAATTCAACCATTTGGATGAAGCCACAGCTATTAGAGAACTAGCTAAATACACAGAACCTTTAAAGGAAATTTTTCAGGAATACGCCATCAACTATAATGTGAACATTATTACCGGAAGTATGCCTGTAATGAACAGAGGGAAACTCTATAACAAAGGGTTTTTATGTAGGCGGGATGGAACCAGCGAAACCTATGAAAAGATTCATATGACTCCTGCTGAAGTCAGTGCTTGGGGTATGACTGGGGGCAAGAAAATTCAAGCTTTTGACACCGATTGTGGTAAGATTGGGATTAACATTTGCTATGATGTAGAATTCCCGGAAATGGGAAGATTATTGGCTGACGAAGGCGTTAAAATCTTATTTGTTCCATTTTTGACGGATACTCAAAATGGTTATATGCGTGTGCGTTTATGCTCTCAAGCTAGAGCGATAGAGAACGAATGTTATGTTGCTATAGCTGGAAGTGTGGGTAACTTGCCTAAAGTAAATAATATGGATATCCAGTTTGCACAGTCAGGAGTTTTCACACCTTCCGATTTTTCTTTCCCGACCAATGGTGTTAAAACGGAAGCTACGCCCAACACGGAGATGACCGTTATTGCAGATGTAGATGTAAATTTGCTAAAAGAATTGCATACTTACGGCAGTGTGCGTAATTTGAAGGACAGAAGAAAAGATTTATATACTATCAAAAAGAAATAAGTCAGTGAAAGTTGAAGAGTTTGTAAGTTTAAGTTTGTTCAAAAAAATAAAGACTTTATATGTTGACGGAGAGTTTGTGACCTCCATCCGCTATTACCGCTATAAAGTCAATTTATTTTTGTTGAATGATTTTTATGTGGAAGCCTTCTATCATCCAAAAACAGACCGTATTGAAAAAATAGTTCCTTTTGATAGTAGTCATAGCCGGAAAAAGTTTTATACGGATCAAGTAAAACTACCTCATTGGTTCGAAAAAGTATCTTAAAATGATTGATTTAAGAAGTGACACGATAACCCGACCAACATCAGGAATGAGGGAGGCCATGATCGAGGCTCAAGTTGGGGATGATGTTTTTGGAGAAGATCCAACCATAAATGCTTTAGAAAAAAAAGCTGCTGCGTATTTTGGAATGGAATCCGCCATTTTTTGCCCCAGTGGCACCATGACTAATCAAATTGCTATTAGAGTTCATACAGCGCCACATACCGAAGTAATCTGTGATGAAAAATCTCACATCTATTTATATGAGGGCGGAGGTATTGCTTACAATTCTTTTGCATCTGTTCGATTATTGCAAGGGGATAGTGGAAGAATTACTGCGGAAATGGTGCAGGATAATATCAACAATCCGGACGATGTTCATGCTCCCATTTCTACATTAGTTTCCTTAGAGAACACGATGAACAAAGGTGGGGGCTGTGTTTATGATTTTAAAGAGATTGAAAAAATTAGCGCAGTTTGTAAGGATAAAGATTTAAAGCTGCATTTAGATGGAGCACGCTTATTTAATGCTTTAGTTGCTACTGAAGATAATCCGAAAAGTTATGGTCAACATTTTGATACTATATCAATTTGCCTTTCTAAAGGATTGGGTTGTCCTGTTGGTTCGTTATTATTGGGAAATAAAGAGGATATTAAAAGAGCTAGGAGAGTGCGTAAGGTATTAGGAGGTGGGATGCGTCAAGCTGGATTTTTAGCTGCAGCGGGAATATATGCTCTGGATCACCATATTGACAGATTGGTGGAAGATCATAATAGAGCAAAATCTGTAGCGGAGGAATTGGAAGGCTTAAGTTTTGTTGAATCCGTATTACCCGTAGAAACCAATATTGTCATATTTAAATTAGCAGATAATGCATTATCAGTGAATTTTGTGGAGAAATTAAAGCAAAATGGCATATTAGCCGTTCCGTTTGGGAAACATGATGTTCGTTTTGTTACCCACCTTGATTTTAACGATGATATGCTCCAAGACCTAATAGTAAAATTAAAAGCGATATAAACCTCCAAGAAATAAACTAGCACTCATGACATTATCAGAGAAAATTACTGCTCAAATAAGGGGCATAGCTGACTTTCCGAAGCCTGGCATTATATTTAAAGATATTACTCCAGTTCTATCGCATCCAAAATTGGTAACGGAAATTGTGAGTTGGTTTGTGGAAAAAGCCAAAGATGACGGTATAGATGTGATCGTAGGGGTGGAATCAAGAGGTTTTTTATTTGGAATGATGATTGCTGAAAAATTAGGGGTTCCTTTTGTACCTGTCAGAAAGCAAGGAAAACTGCCCTATGAAACCATTAAATATTCGTATGATTTAGAATATGGCAGTGCGACAATGGAGATTCATAAAGATGCCATTAAGCCAAATCAGAAGGTAATGATTCACGATGATTTACTGGCCACTGGAGGAACGGCTGTAGCCGCAGCGGAATTAGTAAAAGAATTAGGTGGAAATGTGGGTAACTTTAGCTTTTTGATTGAGTTAGGGTTTTTGGAAGGTAAAAAAAGACTAGCTAAAGAAAATGAAGCGGTTTACAGTATCGTTACTTATTAATATATTTGATTTTTGAATGAGCCAAAGAGAAAGCTGGGGACGCAGGCATTTGCCTCGAAATCTAACTGGCTTTATATTTGACTCAAATAAATATTTTTGTATAAAAAATTATCAGTTTAATATTATAGGGAAAAGAGATTTATAAAGCAATCATGGAAGAAGCACAGGTAGCAAATAAAAGCGAATTGCAGCAAAAGGTAAAAGACGTAATGTCTGAAGTTGCTAAAGTAGTAGTGGGTCAAGAATATATGGTCAATCGTTTGTTGATTGGACTCTTCACTAATGGGCACGTATTGTTGGAAGGAGTTCCCGGTTTGGCAAAGACCTTAACAGTTAATACTTTAGCGAATGTTTTGCATTTAGATTTCCAGCGTATTCAGTTTACTCCGGATTTAATGCCGTCCGACTTGATTGGAACCATGATTTATAATCAGAAGCAAGGGAATTTTGAAGTCAAGAAAGGCCCTATTTTCTCAAATCTTGTTTTAGCAGATGAGGTAAACCGATCCCCTGCCAAAGTACAATCTGCATTATTGGAAGCAATGCAGGAAAAACAAGTGACGATTGGCGAAACAACATTCCGATTAGATAGACCATTTTTGGTTTTGGCGACTCAAAATCCGGTTGATCAGGAAGGAACTTATCCTCTACCGGAGGCACAAGTCGACCGTTTCATGTTGAAAGTAACGGTGAGTTACCCAACCAAATCTCAGGAATTAGAGGTGATGCGAAGAATGTCTAATATGTCTTTTAATAAAGAAGTTAATACAATTCTAACGAAGGAAGAAATTTTCAGCATCAGAGATCAAGTCAATCAGGTTGAGATTTCTGAATCATTGGAACGCTACATTATCGAATTGGTATATGCCACAAGGTCTCCATTAGATTATGGATTGAAACAAGAAGCAGAATACATTCAATATGGTGTTTCGCCTCGGGCTAGTATTAACTTAAATTTGAGTGCTAAAGCTGTAGCTTATATGGAAGGTAGGGATTATGTGTTGCCTGAAGATATTAAAGAAGTGGCTTATGATGTTATGAATCACAGGATTTTGCTCAATTACGAAGCCGAAGCAGATGGTGTTACTACTAAAGATATTATTGAGAAGATCCTTAGACAGATCCCTATTGGATAGTTCGATATAAGTATTGAGTACAGTTCTGAAAGCGTTCCATATGGATCGCTTTTTTTATTTTAACACAAAATTAATAGTAGATAAAATTGGTAACAATTTGCTAAAAAGTTTGACAACTTCAGTTAACAATTAAAACCCACCTTTGTCGCAAAGAAATTTAAACACTATTAAAAATTACTCACGATGAAGAAAATTAATTTATTAGCGATGCTAGCATTGGTGTCAGGATTTATATTCACAGCATGTGATGATGATCCGGAGCCAAACAATCTAGTGACAATTGAAGGGATCCCAGCTACAGCTGAGATAGAAAATTTAGGAACTTTAGGTCCAGTAAATGCAACTATTACTGCAGAAGACGGACTAGCAAGTGTAACGGTTACTAAAGATGGAGAATCATATTTAGAACCAGAATTTGAAGCTAATGCTACTTCTTTGTCATTAGAATTTTCTTACACCGCAGAAGAAGCTGACGCAGATCAGAACATTGTATTTGAATTTACAGCTACCGATGTGGACGGAGATGAAGAAACAGTTACTCACGTTTTATCTGTTGGAGAAGCACCTGAAGTAGAAACCGAAGTTACAGTTACAGAAAATATTTCAGAGGATGTGACTTGGAATAATGAAACTGTTTATCGTTTAGGCGGTAGAATATTCGTTTTAGATGGTGCTACTTTAACTATTGAAGCAGGGACTATCATTAAAGGTGAAGCAGGTACAGGAACAAACGCGACTGCCTTGGTTATTGCAAGAGGTGGTAAATTAATGGCAGAAGGAACGGCTCAAGCCCCAATTATCTTCACATCAGTTGCAGATGAAATTGAGCCAGGTATGATTGCTTCTCCTAATTTAGATCCGGACATTGATGGCTTATGGGGTGGATTAATCGTATTAGGTAGAGCTCCTATTTCAACTCCTGATGGAGTAGCTCAAATTGAAGGAATTCCACCTTCTGACACCAACGGCTTATATGGTGGTGGTGACAATGCCAACGTTGCTGATAATTCTGGTGTTTTAAAATACATCTCTATTCGTCACGGTGGTGCTAATATAGGTGAAGGTAATGAAATCAATGGTTTGACTCTTGGTGGTGTTGGTACAGGAACTATGATTGAAAATATCGAAATTATTGCAAACCAAGATGATGGTATCGAGCCATTTGGAGGATCTGTAAATGTAACAAATCTTTTAGTTTGGAATTCTTATGATGATAGCTTTGACTGTGATCAAGATTATACAGGAACAATTGATAATTTTATTGGTATCCTAGGTTTTGATTCTGATCATGCTCTTGAATTAGATGGTCCTGAAGGTGCACTTGACGAGGGTGGATATACTCTAAAAAATGGTTCTATTAAAGGTGATTTAGATGCAACTGGTGGAGAATACGCAGATTTGAGAGATGCTGTTTCCGTAAGATTAGAAAACATCTACTTCTTCAACTTTAAAGCTAATTCTGACTTTGAATTGGATGATGATGGTTCTGTTGCTAATTTCAATTCAGGAGCTACCGTTTTAAGCAATTTACAATTCAATATAAGTCATTTAGATGAAGGGAATAGAACGATTGCTGATATTTTTAATGACACGACTGATAGTGGAGCATTTGATAACTTAAGTGCTGATGAAGCTTCAGTTGTTACTACTCCAACAGTAGGTGCTGATAAGTCTGCTTTTGCAGGATGGACTTGGGCCGATGCTGATGGACAGTTAACAGACTTTTAACTAATAGTTTTTCATAAGTTATACACAAAATCCCGATCATCTGATCGGGATTTTTTATTTTCAATACATTGCAATATTACGATAATAACAATCATTTAACATTTCAATAATTTAGTAATAAACCTTTTCTCCTTTTTTAATCGGACTTTTGTAACATCAAATAAAACAAAGAGATGAATAACAAATTTCTGATTTCAATTTTACTCGTTTTGCTTATTCCTGCAATAAGCTTAGCACAAAAAGGTATAATTAGAGGTACCGTAACAGATGCAGCAAATGGTGAGGCACTATTTGGTGTAAATGTTGTAATAGAAGGTACGAGTACTGGTGCAGTTACTGATTTTGATGGTAAATTTCAAATTAATGCCGAGCCTGGCACTTATAATGTTCAAGCCTCATTTGTAACTTACAGAACTGTTACTATTGAGGGTGTAAAAGTGAATGCAGGTGAGGTTAATATTATAGATAATATTTCACTTGCTGAAGATGTAGCTCAATTAGGTGAGGTTGTGGTTACTGCAAAAGCAATTCGATCTACTGAAGCAGCGTTATTGGCTGTTAAAAGAAAATCGCCAAATGTCCTAGATGGAATTTCTTCTGCTAATTTTAGAAAAATTGGGGATAGTGATGCTGCTTCTGCAGTCAAAAGAGTTCCTGGTATCTCTGTAGAAGGCGGAAAATATGTTTATATAAGAGGATTAGGAGATAGATATACTAAATCTATTTTAAATGGAGTTGATATCCCTGGCCTAGATCCTGACAGAAATACCTTGCAAATGGATATTTTTCCTACAGGTATAATTGACAATATCATGGTCACTAAATCTTTTACAGCAGATTTACCGGCAGACTTTACAGGAGGAATTGTAAATATAGACACCAAAGAATTTCCTGAGGAGCCAACATTTGATGTCTCCATTGGTGGAAGTTTTAACCCGACTATGCACTTCAATAATAATTACCTTACATACGAAGGTAGTAATACAGACTTCTTAGGTTTTGACAATGGAACCAGAGCTAATCCAGCAGATAATTTTGCTTCTGAGGATATTCCACTTTATGGAAACGTAATTGGAAGACCAGACAGTAAAGACGGCCAGAAATTTAGTTCAATTCTTCGTGATTTCAACCCAACTTTAGATGCCATGAGACAGAACAGTTTTATGGATTACAGTGCTGGTTTGAGTTTTGGAAATCAAAAAGCATTAAGTGGCATGACTTTAGGCCATAGCTTTTCATTGAATTACAAGAATAATACTCGCTTCTATCAAGATGCAGAATTTGGTAGATATGGATTAGCAAATGATAGATCTACTAATGAATTAGAGGTTAGAGAAACTCAGATAGGAGATTATGGTACTAATGAAGTATTGATCAGTGCAATGGGTGGATTGGCTTTGAAAACTGCTAATTCTAAATACAAATTAAATCTATTGCACCTTCAAAACGGAGAATCAAAAGCTGGTGAATTTGAATATAGAAATCGGGACCAAGGAGCAAATTTTGATGCACGTCAGGAAAACTTAGAGTACACACAAAAGGGATTAACCAATATTCTATTAGCTGGTGAGCACTACATAGACGGCAGAGATTGGCAAGTAGAATGGAAGGTGTCTCCAACAAGATCTAGTATCACCGATCCAGACATTAGGTTTACTAGAATAAGAGATGAAGGCTTTGATGGGGAGAACTTAACCATTGGATCTGAATCAGGATACCCAGAAAGAATCTGGAGATATTTAAATGAAGATAACCTAGCGTCCAAGGCGGATATCACTAGAGCCTATAAATTCAATGGAGAAGATGCCAAATTTAAATTTGGTGGAGGAAATACTTACAAGAGAAGAGATTATAAAATTGAGAACTATCAAATTATTCCTAATGGTGTAGAGATCACTTTGAATCCAAATGTGATGTTTGAGGAAGAAAACCTATGGCCAGCTGATGAAAACGGATTTAGTGGAACACGTTACGAACCTCAGTTCGTTCCTAATAATACTAATCAATATGATGCAACAATTAATTCATCAGCAGCTTATGCATCAAATGAATTTGCACCTATTGAAAACCTTAAAGCAATTATTGGATTAAGAACAGAATACTATACTCAATCTTATACTGGCTTAAACCAACAAGGTTTGCTGCTAGAAAATGAGCAGGTGTTGGAAACATTTGATTTATTCCCAACCGCTAATTTGGTTTACTCTTTAGCTGAAAAACAGAATTTTAGAGTTGGGTATTCAAGAACTACTGCTAGACCTTCTTTTAAAGAAGCTTCATTTGCCGAAATTTTGGATCCTGTTTCAGGTCGGTCATTCATTGGTGGATTCTTCCCTGACGAAAATGCAACCGGTGATGTGGTTTGGGATGGAAACTTAAGACCCACTTACATTGACAATTTTGATTTAAGATGGGAACTATTCCAAGAAAGAGGACAAACATTCTCATTAAGTGGATTTTACAAGAAATTTACAGATCCAATTGAGATGGTTCAATATGTACAAATTGCAGGGTTTTTCCAGCCTAGAAACGTAGGAACTGGGGAAGTTGTGGGTGCAGAAGCCGAATTCAGGAAAAACCTAAGTTTTATAACTCCTGCTTTGGAAAACTTCTCCGTGAATGGAAATATAACTGTTACACAATCCAAAATTGAGATGGCTCCGAACGAGTTTGCTTCAAGAACCAACAATGCAAGGGAGGGTCAAGTTATTGAGAATACTAGAGAAATGGCTGGTCAGTCACCTTATATTCTGAATTTCGGAATGTCATATGCCGATTATGAAAATGGGCTAGACGGAGGTTTATTCTACAATGTTCAAGGTCCTACTTTAATTTTCGTTGGAATTGGAAATAGGTCAGATATTTATTCTGAACCATTCCATAATTTAAATTTCAATATGAATAAAACATTTGGTGCAGACGAAAAAATGAAATTAAGCGTAGGTATCAGCAATATTCTTGGTGATCTTAGGGAAGAGTTCTTTCAGGGATATCAAGCGCAAGAGCAAGTATTTACAAGATACAATCCAGGTCGCTCAGTTAGTGTAGGGTTCTCTTATAAATTCAGATGATAAAGTTCAGGTTGACTTTTATATAATCAAAGCTTCCGAGAATTCTCGGAAGCTTTTTTTATGTTATAAAAAAACCCGCAAGAACAGTTCTGTTCATGCGGGTACGATACGTATTTTTTTGGATTTACTTCTCTAATTGGTAGGCCACTACCTTATTTTTAAAGAAAGTAGGCACATAAACAATCATTTTATCAGCATCTAAACCGATATCAGCAGTTTGTGATTCTTGAGCTTTGGTGTCCAGCAATAATGTAGCTTTATTTCCTGCTACATGATAAATTTCACCTTGCCATCTGCTGGCAATATAAGTTTCGTCATTTAGCATGGTTAGACCATCTCCCCCAGTTACGGAGTCGTTGACCATTGAAAATTTATTTTCAACAAGATCATATGCCCGCAAGCCCTTTTTATCCAAAGTCATCAATTGATTCCCCTTACTTAATAAGCCATTTAGTCCCTCTACACCTTGGGCAATAGTAGATAATTGTCCACCCTCAATCTTATGAATCAAGCCTAATCCCATATCTGAAATATAAACTGCGCTTGCTGAGGTCGTAATATCATTTAAAAACTCTGCTTTTTCAGGAGTAAATTCCTTAGCGATTTCACCCGTTTCCAAATCAATGGCCACTATTCTATCAATATCTGTCACGTAAAGGTGGCCATCAAAAATACCCATTCCTTTTGGAGCATTGAGACCCGTTGCCCAATTCAATTCCTGAACACTTCCGTCTAGATTTAAGATAGAAATAAAGCCTTCTCCATTTTTGTCTAATGGTTGTCCGTTAATATTAGAAACAAATAGTCGACTTCCCTCTCCATCGAATAGAACAGACTCACAGGTTGTCATCACTGTATCAGTTTCCCATAATTTAACCAAATTAGGATCGGCTGCTGTTTCTACTACTTCCTTGACCTGTGTTTCTTCTTCTTGATTTTCCTTTTTAGTTGGGGTGCATGCAAAAATTAGCAATGCAAAACCCAATACGAATACTGTACTTTTCATAGTCTTTTTTTGTGTTGGTTTACATAAAGATACAAAACTGAAAGCAATCACAAGTGTTTCAGTTTCTTGATAAGATTTGTAAGTCTGAATATTGGATAAGGTGGTCTCTGAGATAATAACCTTTTGTTACTATCGTGGCGGTATTTTTGCAGTGGTTAGTAGAAAAAGCGAAATGTTTTTTGATTAAGTGAGAATTTTGGAAAAGTACTACCTTGTTGTAGTTGACCTTATTTTGAACTGGCATCTCCTATATACTTTAATACTTGCCTTAAAGCTGCTTTTCGAATATCCTTCTCGCGAACTTCGGAGTGTCGGTGTAGCACAAATTGAAATTTTAAAGAAGTAAAATTTTCATTGATCTTAATAATTCGCAGCACGTAACTGTCATGTTTGATATATTTATGATATTCCTTCAGCACCTTAATTATATGTGCTTCAACAGCTTCTACATCAGTAGTCAACTCATTTTTCAGATCGAAATCAAAACTGACTTTACGGATAGCTCTTTTAGTGTAATTAAAGATTTGAGAGGTGAGAACCATTGAATTTGGGATGTAAATCAAATCTTCGTCATCATTTACAATATGCATATTGACCAAAGTGATATCAGAAACCTTTCCTTTTACCTCCCCAATTTTGATCTCATCTCCTATCATTACTTCCTCTGAGAACATAATGATCATACCATTGATCATATTCGCAATATAATCTTTGGAAAGAATAGCGATAGCTGCTGCAACAATACTTAATGAAGTTATTAGATTGATAGGGTCTATTTTAAATAGGAATAGAATAGAGCCAATTAGAACAAAAGTGTGCAAAATATTTGCGATATGATCGATCCCTAAAACAAAATTGTTTTTTACACCTTTAGATAATTTGTGCTTTCGCTGATAATAAAAAACAACGCCTAATCTTATTAATGAGATCCAAAGGTCAGCATAAAGATAAAATCGCAAAGCTCTTAAATAGTGTTCTGCTATTCCAAATTCGATTAATTGATTTTTAAAATTATCAATAGCAAAAAGACCACCAATAAAAAGTACTGCTTTAGCTAAAAACCAAATTCTCTTTTTTCGCTCCAGATTTATAGTTGGGGTTATGGATTTTTTGTTCATAATGTAAAGTTATAACAATCTAATAACACTATATGTAGGTGCTCTCAGCTACATCTCTTATTTTTGTAAAAATATTTTACAAATTTAAGATGATAGATAAGAAAAGAAACCCTTGGCATGATATCCATTACGGAGATGAGGTGCCTGAGTATGTAAATGCAGTAATAGAAATTTCTAAAGGCAGCAAGGGTAAATTTGAATTGGACAAAGAGACTGGTTATTTAATGCTGGATAGAGTACTTTTTAGTTCTGTGCATTATCCGGCTAATTATGGATTTATCCCTCAAACGTACTGTGACGATAAAGATCCATTGGATATAATGGTGATTACTTCTATTGAGTTGCCACCATTATGTATGGTTAAAGCTAAAGTACTGGGTGTAATGAAAATGATGGATCAAGGCGAAGCAGATGATAAAATCATTGCTGTTGCAGCTAATGATATGTCAGTGAATCATATGAATGATATTGGTGACTTACCTCCTCATACTTCGAAAGAGATGCAAAGATTTTTTGAGGATTATAAGCAATTAGAGAATAAGAAAGTGGTAGTAGAGGATTTCTTTGATAAAAAAGAAGCAATGAATGTAATTAATGAAAGCATTGAGCTTTATGATAAAACATTTAGATAAGCGCGGTCGAATTTTTAAAAGCAAAAAGGCTGTCTAATCTTAATTTAGACAGCCTTTTTTGATGAATACCTTTTTTACATTTTAGATACTTTTCCGCCTGATCCAGAATCTGCATCAACTAAAGCCGGCTTTCCGCCATAGGTAATTTTACCCGATGATGAAGCCTTTGCAATTAATTTTTCTTCTACATTTAGCTCAATCCTCCCTGAGGAGCTTGCAGCTAAATCAGCATTTTGACAAGTGAATTCAGATGCATCAATTCTTCCAGAGCTACTAACTTGTGCTTCAAAATTTTCTGCATTTCCAGATAAAGTGAACCTACAAGAACTGCTGACTTGAGATTCTATATTATTAGCTTCAGCCTCTACTGAAATTCTAGCTGAACTGGATCCTGAGACTTCAATATTTGTAGCTTTAACATTAAGGTCCATCCTGGCTGAACTGGAGCCTCTAATGTCAATATTTGAAGTTTCAATCAAATCTTCGGATGTCATTCTAGATGAGCTGCTTGCTTTTAAGCTTTCTAGTTCTTGGAAATAGACAGTAACTTCTACTTCAATATTTCGGAACATTTTGTTAGATTCCATTTCAATTTTTAGATTACCACCTTTAACTTCGGTAATAACATCTTCTAAGTCACCGGTAGTGCTAACATCCACCTTTGCTTCATCTCCTTTTTTCAAAATAACTCGAATGCTTTGAGACGAAGAGACTGATGTGAAATCAGACAAAGAGCGGGTTTCTGATTCCTGTGATTGTGCTTGACATGCAAACAAAATCATTACAAGGCCTAATACTAAATTCTTCATGTGTTTATGGGTTAGTTTCTTTTTAAAGATGCAAGAAAAAAATGATTGGTTGCATGAATCCTAAAATATTTTGTTTCTTATCCTATATTTCGAATTTTTTCTAACATAAAAAAAGCACAATGAAAAAATTCACTGTGCTTTCTTTAAAATAATCTATATTATTAATTAGAATTTATTCAGAACCTTATTGACTTCGGAGTCAGGATTTGCACATTGCTCGCCAGGTTGCTTACCGCAAAAGCTACAAGCTTCACCATCCTTATTTAAAAATGGACTTTGTGATGCACAAGTTCCTTTAAATTCTCCGTTTTTTATAAATAATAATCTTACCGACATTAAAATAAAAAACGCTCCTATCAATCCAATTGCTAATAAAAAAGTAGTCATAATATTAAGATTTCAGACAATTACTTTGCCTGTTATTTTCGATTTACAAATTTAACATTCTAATTTGATAACGCCTACTAAGAAAGCAAAGTTTCTTAACTTGTGCTTTTCTCAAAATCATCAGATAAGTCACATGAAAGAAGTACAAATTTACCCAGATAACAGAAGAAATGAGAAATTAGAAGCCTTTGATCGATTACTTACGATAATGGATCAGCTTCGGAATCTATGCCCATGGGATAAGAAGCAAACTATTGAAAGTATTCGTCATTTGACCATTGAAGAAACCTTCGAATTATCTGATGCAATTTTAGATAATGATTTGGAAGAGATAAGGAAAGAGCTGGGTGATCTCATGCTTCATATTGTTTTTTACGCCCGAATGGCAGACGAGCAGAAAGCCTTTGACATGGCAGATGTGCTAAATGGAATATCAGATAAACTGATCAATCGTCATCCACACATTTATTCCGATGTGGAAGCAAATGATGAAAAAGCAGTCAAAGAAAATTGGGAAAAAATCAAGCTTAAGGAAAAAGGAAATAAATCTGTATTAGGTGGTGTACCCAAGTCATTACCCGCTCTAATAAAAACCATCCGCATACAGGAAAAAGCAAGAGGAGTAGGTTTTGATTGGGACAAAAAAGAACAGGTTTGGAGCAAGGTAGAAGAGGAAATGCAAGAATTCAAAGTAGAAGAAGAATCGGGCACTCTGGAAAAAGCTACTGAGGAATTCGGTGACTTAATGTTTAGTCTAATTAATTATGCTCGTTTTGCAGGGATAAACCCGGAAGAGGCCCTTGAAAAAACTAACAGGAAATTCATTAAACGATTCAATTATTTAGAGTCAGAAAGTAAAAAAGAAGGTAAACAAATCTCGGAAATGAGCTTGGAGGAAATGGATGTTTATTGGGAGAAAGCCAAAAAGATTTAAACTTAATTCTAATTTCCTTATACTTAATGCAAGTGTCTTGCGTTAGAACCATAGGTGTATGGATAATCATGTTTAACCTTAAATGATTATTCACTATGGAACATTTCAAAAATGCAACTCGAAAATTGTACGCTAAACGTCCCTTATTCTTTAATATAGGATTAGTTGTAGCAATTACCCTTTGTTTTATTGCCTTTGAATTCAAGGTGTTTATAACTGAAGAAGAGAAAGTGGATTTTCCTGTAGAAGAGCCGCTAGTCTTCTTAAATGATGATGTAATTCGTACTTCCCAACCCCCTAAACCCAAGCCACCAAAATTGCCTGAACCTAAAGGGGATGTAAATATAGTGGAGGTAAAGGAGTTGCCTAAGCAAGACCAGCAAAAAGAAAAGATTGAGATCAAAGATTTATTCGATCCTGGTGATGACTTCGAAATTCCAGAAGAAAAAGTAGAAGATAACAGTGTTCATGGTAATTTTGGACTAGAGGTAAAGCCTAAATATTATGGTGGCATGGATGCATTTTATGAATATGTTGGTAATGCAATTGAATATCCTTCATTTGAACAAAGAAGAAATATTGAGGGCAGGGTCGTGTTGTCATTTGTGATCGAGAAAGATGGCTCTTTATCTCAGGTGGAAGTCTTGAAAGGGGTTTCTGAAGGTATTGATAAAGAAGCCATTCGTGTTCTTGAAAATGCCCCGAAATGGGAAGCCGGAAGGCAAAGAGGGCAGGCAGTAAGAGTGAAAATGACTATTCCTATTTACTTTAAATTGAGGTGATTTAAATTAGAAAGAAGGCCTATCAATTAGGCTTTCTTTCTATCCTTCAAACCCAATCTTACTATGGCTGCCATCACAAAAGGGTTTATTACTTGAAGCTCCACATCTGCAAAAGGCTGTTACTTTTTCCTTTGCTTCGCTTTTTCCATCTGCGTGCTTAATTTCAATTTTACCTCTTACCATTAATGGGCCATTTTTTCTGACTTCAACTTGGGCGGAGTTAGGGCTGGCTTGGGATTCATCTTTTTTGTTTTTCCAATAACCAGAAAGGGCTCCCGAAGGACAGGTATCGACCTGTTCTTTGATATTAACATCTGTAGCTCCCTCCAAATAAACCCATGGTTTGTCATTAGGTCGGAATACTTTTGGAAGTCCACGCCAGCATTTTTCGCTATGAATACATAGTGAAGGTTGCCATTCTACTACTAAATCATCTGTTTCATATGCTTTGATGGTCGGTTTTACTTTCATCTCAGTTTTCGTTTTATTCTTCACATAAGTTAATGATTTTTCAAAGAGAAAATAAAATAGCAGTATAAAAGTTTCAATCAGTTACTTTTTTGATTTGATCAATGTGATTTACCTTTTATGGAAGATATTGTGTGTCATTAAACTAGTCCACTAAAAAGCTGTAAGTTTACACTGTAGAAAAATTGGCATTGAAAAAGCAACTTATCCTCATATCGTTACTTTTTTGCCTCATAGCACCTGCTATGGTGACCTATCTTTATCTAAACCACCAAAAGTATCAGATTAAGCGGGAAGTAAAATGGAAAATTATTGACGGGCTAGACAGATCTGAATTGGTATTAATTCAACTCAGTAAATCCGAAGCTAAGGAAAAATTAGAATGGGAGCACTCCAAAGAATTTGAATATTTGGGAGAGATGTATGATGTAGTGGAGTTTGCTGAAACGGCAGATAGCGTAAAATATTGGTGCTGGTGGGATCATGAAGAAACAAGCTTAAATCAAAATTTAGCCGAAGTTGTCAATACTCTCTTAGGAAATCACTCTGATAAGAAAGAGAAAGAAGGAAAACTGATTACATTTTATCAATCACTCTTTTCAGAGAAAGTATTTCAATGGAGTGCATTGCATTTCAATAGAATGTCAAATTCATCTATAGCCTACGAGTTCATTTTTGAAGATTATATCAACTCTATTCCATCCCCACCTCCTCAAATGATAGTTTAAATATTTCTTTTTGTTTTACTGACTAACTTGGGTAGTTGTACCCTCTTATAAGCAGTACATCTTCTATTTTTTAAATTATTTATAAACTAAAAATTTTTAATGAGGAATATAGTATTACTCAGTTTATTGATAGGCAATATTGCTATGGCCTATTCTCAAACTATTACTGTTAAGGATGCACAAACTGCAGAGCCTATTGAAATGGTGAGTATCATCAGTGAGGAAATGAACGAGTTTATCAACACTAATAATAAAGGCCAAGCTGATATTTCTGCTTTAGCAGGAGCGCACAAAATTCAATTTCAAAGGCTGGGCTATCAAATTGTAGTTTTAAGTTTTGAAGAGATTAAATCTTCAGGCTTTAATATCAAGTTAGACCCAAATAATTTCAATTTGAACGAAGTGGTGGTTTCAGCTACCCGTTGGAGACAAAACTCAGGTGATATACCCTCTAAAGTGATTTCTATTTCTCCTAAAGAAGTGGCATTGCAAAATCCGCAAACTGCTGCTGATTTACTGGGAGTTTCAGGAAAAGTCTATATTCAGAAAAGCCAACAAGGAGGAGGAAGTCCTATGATCAGGGGCTTTGCAACTAACCGTTTGCTCTATACTGTTGATGGCGTCAGAATGAACAATGCGATTTTTCGTGGAGGGAACATCCAAAATGTTATTAGTCTTGATCCTTTTGCCACAGAAATTACAGAAGTTCTATTTGGCCCTGGTTCTGTTATTTATGGAAGTGATGCCATTGGCGGTGTCATGAGTTTTCAAACCTTAACTCCTGAGTTATCAGATTCAAATAGTATTCTAATTTCAGGAAAAGTAAATACTAGATATTCTTCTGCTAATAATGAGAAAACCATTCACGCTGATATTAAATATGGCTGGAATAAATGGGCTTTTGTCACCAGTGCCAGTAGATGGGATTATGACCATTTAAAACAGGGGATAACTGGCTCTGATGATTATCTGAAAACTTATTATGTAGATCGGATTGAAGGTGAGGATAGATTGGTAGAACAAGAAGATCCTTTAATCCAAAACCCTACGGCTTATACCCAAAAGAATTTCATGCAAAAAGTCAGGTTCCAGCCCAACGAAAACTGGGATTTTCAATATGGGTTTCATTATTCTGAAACTTCTGATTATGGGCGTTATGATCGTCATAATCGGGTTTTAGACGGGAATCCTCAATATGCAGAATGGAGATATGGCCCACAAAAGTGGATGATGAATAATTTGAATATTACCCATTCCAAACCGTCTAAATTTTTTGATCAGATATCTATTCGCTTGGCACAACAACAATTTGAGGAAAGCAGGATAGATAGAAATTTTCAGGATGAAATCCGAAGAAACAGAGCCGAGGAAGTGGGCGCTTATTCTGCAAATCTAGATTTCATTAAGAAGATCGGAAGTAAAAGTACTGTTTTTTATGGGGCGGAATATATTTTAAACGATGTGCATTCTATTGGTATAGAAGAAAATATTAATACGGGGGAAATTAATAATTCAGGGGCAAGATATCCTGAATCCACATGGAGTTCCATAGCAGTTTATACCAATTACGAATATAAACCATCCGATAGAATCAGCTTACAAGGAGGTATTCGCTACAATCGATTTGTATTGGATGCAACCTTTGATACTACTTTTTATGCCCTTCCATTTACGGACGCCAATATCAATAGCGGGGCCTTAACCGGTAGTTTGGGTTTGGTTTATCGCCCAGAAGAATCTTGGGCAATCAATACCAATTTCGGAACGGCTTTCCGATCACCCAATGTGGATGATATAGGGAAGGTTTTCGATTCAGAACCTGGTGCAGTTACGATACCCAATCCCAATTTGAAGGCTGAATATGCTTATAACTGGGATATAGGAGTGGCTAAAATCTTTAATGATTTTTTGAAATTGGACCTTACGGCTTATTACACTTTGCTCAATGATGCCATGGTTCGAAGAGATTTTCAGTTAAATGGGCGGGATAGTATCGTTTTTGATGGCGTCAAGAGTAGGGTGCAGGCCATTCAAAATGCAGCGGTTGCCAATGTTTATGGACTTCAAGTGGGAATTGAACTGAAATTACCAGCAGGCTTTCAATTTTCTTCTGATTTAAATTATCAAAAGGGTGAAGAAGAACTGGATGACGGCTCTATAAGTCCATCCAGGCATGCAGCTCCTACATTTGGAACCACACGACTGAATTTCAAGTCAAATGATTTCGTATTACAGCTATATGCAAATTATCAAGCTGAACGATCTCATTCGGATTTAGCTGTAGAAGAAAGGACAAAAACTGAAATTTATGCCTTAGATGATAATGGAAATACGTATTCTCCCGCTTGGTACACGCTTAATTTTAAAATGAGCTACCAACTTTGGGATGATTTTAATATAAACGCGGGGCTAGAAAATATTACTGATCAAAGATATAGACCATATAGTTCTGGAATGTCGGCACCAGGAAGAAATTATATAATTTCATTGAATTTTGGATTCTAATAATTTAGAAAATTTCAAGGGATGAGCAATTGCTTTATCTCTTGATTCTTTTCTTTTGATTTGCCTTTTCGATTCTTATTACCAATCATTCTTTGTAATTTTGCATCTTCATTGAGAAATCTATATGAATAAGTTAGAACAAGAGATAAGTAAGCGAAGAACCTTCGGTATTATTGCCCACCCAGATGCTGGGAAAACAACTTTAACTGAAAAACTTTTACTTTTTGGTGGTGCCATAAATAAAGCTGGGCCGTAAAGTCTAATAAAATAGATACGGCTACCAAATCCGATTGGATGGAAATTGAGAAACAGAGAGGTATTTCTGTAGCCACTTCGGTAATGGGGTTTGAATATAAAGACATAAAAATCAACTTACTAGATACGCCTGGCCACCAAGATTTTGCTGAAGATACGTACAGAACTTTAACTGCCGTGGATAGCGTGGTGATGGTGATAGATTGTGTAAAAGGGGTTGAGCAGCAAACAGAGAAGCTCATGGAAGTTTGCCGGATGCGAAATACTCCCGTGATTTGTTTTATCAATAAACTAGATAGGGAAGGAAGAGATCCTTATGACTTGCTCGATGAAATTGAGGAAAAATTAGACATTCAAGTTAGACCTCTGACATGGCCGATAGGAATGGGGAAATCCTTCAAAGGCGTTTATAATTTGTTCAGTAAAAATTTATTGATTTTCAAACCTAGCAAGCAGCAATTGACTGCAGAAGGTATTGAAATAAAAGATCTAAGCGATGAGAACCTGAATAAAAATGTTGGGGATTCTTTGGCAGATCAGCTGAGAGAAGATGTAGAATTAATTGAAGGCGTTTATCCTGAATTGAATAAAGAAGAATATCTATCGGGAAAAGTAGCTCCAGTATTTTTCGGCTCTGCCATTAATAGTTTTGGGGTAAAGGAAATGTTGGATACTTTTATTAATATTTCTCCAGCTCCTAAAGAAAGGGCCACAGAGGACAGAATTATTAAACCTAATGAAGATAAGTTCTCTGGCTTTGTATTTAAGATTCACGCCAATATGGATCCTAAACACAGAAATAGAATTGCTTTCGTTCGTATTTGTTCCGGGAAATTCCAAAGGGGTAGTAGCTATTTAAATGTTAGACACGATAAGAAATTCCGATTCTCCAATGCCACTGCTTTTATGGCACAAGATAAAGAAACCGTAGATGAGGCTTTTCCTGGGGATATTGTAGGTTTGTTTGATACTGGAAACCTGAAAATTGGTGATACCTTATCAGAAGGCGAGAAAGGGGTTTACAAAGGAATTCCATCCTTCTCTCCTGAAATCTTCAAAGAAGTAATCAATAAGGATGCAATGAAAACTAAACAATTGGATAAAGGCCTAACTCAGTTGATGGATGAAGGAGTGGCACAATTGTTTACTTTTGAAATGGGAGCGAGAAAAGTAGTAGGTGTTGTAGGTAATCTTCAGTTTGAGGTAATTCAACACCGATTAAAAAATGAATATGGCGCTTCCTGTGAATTTGCTCCTATGAATTTATACAAAGCTTGTTGGTTCAGTAGTACTGATAAGAAGAAATTAGATGAATTTGTAAAGTCTAAATATCGACATATTGCCAAAGACAAAGATGGGAAAATGGTGTTTATGGCGGAAACTAAAGCTTGGCTTCAAATGGTTCAAGATAATTTCCCTGAAATAGAATTTCATTTTCAGTCTGAATTTTAAATTTAAAAAATTAGCGTTTTCACCTATGACTTATCAAGATTTTTTACAGATTGTAATGTATGAAGATAATCACCTATTGGTGGTAAATAAACCTTCAGGGATGTTGGTGCAAGGTGACCAAACTGGTGATACTCCAATTTCAGAACATGCTAAAGAATACATTGCAAAAAAGTATGATAAGCAAGGAAAAGTATTTTGTGGAACTCCTCACCGAATTGATAGGCCAGTAAGCGGAACATTGGTTTTAGCCAGGACTTCCAAAGCATTAGAAAGAGTTTCGAAATTGTTTCATGATGGGAAGGTAGACAAAACTTACTGGGCTATAACAGAAAAAAGACCGCCAAAAACAGAGGATACAATTACACATTGGCTAAAGAAAGATTCCAATAAAAACCTAACTCATGCACACCTGAGCGATAAAAAAGGAGGTCTAAAATCTACCTTATCCTATAGATTAGTTCGTGCTTTAGGGGACAGAAATTTAATTGAAGTAAAACCTCACACAGGTCGTCCACATCAAATCAGAGTGCAATTGGCCAGAATTGGATGTCCAATTATTGGAGATGTAAAGTATGGGTTCCCTAAACCAACCAAAGACGGTTCTATTGCATTGCATGCAAGAGCAATTAGCTTCGAACACCCTGTTAAGAAAGAACCTTTTAATGTGGTAAGTCCTATTCCAAAAGCCTTTGTGTGGTCTTTTTTCGAAGATGTGATCTAGTTCTTAAGAGGGGTGATTTTACCATTGATGTAATTACCATTGTATTCATGTTTGTTTTTTCTGAATTTCAATTAATATAAATTGTAATTATGAAAAACATACTTCTAGTCTGTTTTGCACTGTTCATCTCGTGTAATGCTTTAGCCCAAAATCATCAGAAAGATTCTATCGCCATAGCTGAGATTATTCATAATATTTTTGATGGAATGCGAGAATCAGACACTTCCAAAATGGCTCCATATATGCACCAAAATGTGAAAATGCAGAGCCTAAGCGTAGATGGTAAGGGAAATAAAGTCAGTCCATTAAATGGCGCTTCCGGATGGTTAGATGCAGTAGCAAACAACAAAGGCGAAATGTGGGATGAGCAAATTGAGAATTTAAGTATCCAATCTGATGGCACAGTAGCAAATGCTTGGATGGATTATAAATTTTATTTGGGAGAAAATTTAAGCCATTGCGGCATAAATTCATTTCAGTTCATCAAAATAGATGAAAATTGGAAAATTATTTATATCATTGATTCAAGAAAGAAAAACAATTGTAACTAAATTAAACTATAACCTAAATTTTAAACACATGGAAAATCAAGAAGAAGCAAATACAGGTCAACATTCAATAAAGTGGGGAATCATACTAGGATTGATTTCGATTATTATAACATTAGTTATATACCTAATAGATATTACTTTATTGGTAAAATCTGTAGTCCCTTTGATTTCATTGGTTATTTCGATTGCTATCATAATTTATGCTGGTAGAGATTACCGATCGAAACTTGGCGGTTATATGTCATTCAAAGAAGCGTTTCTACATGCTTTTGTTGTTTTTGTTGTCGCTGGCTTTTTAGGCGTATTATTCAATATTTTGTTATTTAATGTAATTGATCCTGATATAGTGCCTATTTTGGTAGAAACGCAAATGACTAATACCATGCAAGCTATGGAGACCTTCGGTGGAGGTTCCCCTGAAATGATGGATGGTATGGCTCAAGGCATTAAAGATGGTTACACGGTAATGGGCCAATTAAAAGGGTTTCTTTGGGTGCTAATATTATATGCAATTGCAGCAGCAATAGTCGGTGCCATTAACAAAAAGAAAAATAAAGAAGAAGAATTTTAATAGTACTGAAAATCTTGTTTTAAAGCCATTCAACAATAATTTGGATGGCTTTTTTGTTTTTTAGACTATCAGCTTTTTAAACCATTTAATTTATTTTCAGTATTTTAGATGGAGATATGATTATCTTAAAAAATATGCAATCAGTCGAAAATGTATGGGCTATTTACCTGCTCATATATTTAATGGCTATATTGTCAACCTTAAAATAAAGATATGATGAAATTTTTCAACAAGTCTTTTTACGTACTGACCATACTACTTATAAGTTTAATAGGAGCTTGTTCCACTAAAACGGACTCACAATCTCAAGATTTTTCTTACGACATTGAACCGGTAGATTTTGATTTTAACAAAATAAAAGAAAGAGGATACATCACTGCGGTAGTTGATAATAGTGCGACTAGTTATTTCATTTATAAAGGGCAACCGATGGGTTATGAATATGAAATGCTCAACTGGTTGGCTGAAGACTTAGGAGTGGAACTTAAAATTATCAAAGATAATAGTATTTCTTCGGCTCTTGAAAAAGTAAATAGAGGGGAGGCAGATATTGTGGCTTTTAATTTAACAGTGACTAAAGAAAGAAAGCGATACGTTGATTTTACGAATCCACTGTATTTTGCTAGACAGGTACTAGTTCAAAAAAAGCCAGAGAATTGGAGAGAAATGAAAATTCATGAAATAGAAAATGAGTTAATTAGAGACCCCATCCAGTTGACAGGAAAAGAAGTTCATGTTCGGAAGAGTTCTGCTTTTTCAGCCCGTTTGGCAAATCTTTCTGATGAAATAGGTGGAGATATAGTGATTATTGAAGATAGTAGCAGTTTGGAAGTAGAAACGTTAATCAAGATGGTGGCAGAAGGCGAGATAGATTATACGGTGGCAGATGAGGATGTAGCCATGTTGAATGCTACTTATTATCCTATAATTGATGTAAAAACACCAATTAGCTTTTCTCAACAGATTGCATGGGCTTTAAGGTCCAATGCGGACTCTCTGGAAAGTAATATTAACAATTGGTTGGAGGCTAGGCAAAAGGAAACGGACTACTATGTTATCTATAACAAGTATTTTAAAAATCTCAAACGCTCAGTTGACAGATCTTTTTCTGAATTTTCCTCTGTACAGGGAGAAAAGCTTTCCCCTTTTGATGAAGAGATAAAAGAGACTGCTGAAAATATTGGTTGGGATTGGAAATTATTGGCGGCTTTGATATATCAAGAAAGCAAATTTGATCCAAATGTAGAATCTTGGGCAGGGGCTAAGGGATTGATGCAGATGATGGTACCGACCGCTCGTGAATTTGGTGCAACTAACTTATTTGATCCAAGGGA
Organism: Marivirga harenae; assembly: GCF_030534335.1. Lineage (GTDB taxonomy): Bacteria > Bacteroidota > Bacteroidia > Cytophagales > Cyclobacteriaceae > Marivirga > Marivirga harenae. The sequence continues at coordinate 1,761,573 of NZ_CP130565.1, forward strand.
AAGTTTATCAGCAGGCGGTAATTATATAAATTGGCTTCAACGCAATTTCAAGAAACATGTAAAAGACAGCGTGGAAAGACAGAAATTTGTAATTGCTGCATATAATGTGGGAATAGGCCATATGCAAGATGCGATCAGGCTTACCAAAAAATATGAAGGAGACCCAACGAAATGGGAGGATAATGTGGAAAAATACCTTCTTTTAAAATCGCAGAAAAAATATTATACGGATCCTGTTGTGAAATATGGGTATTGTAGAGGTGAGGAGCCGGTAAATTATGTCAGAGAAATTTTAGAAAGGTACCAGCAATATGTTTTATTGTTAACTTCACCAGAAGTTATTAAAAAATCGAACGCACCAGTTATCTAAAGCCGTGAACCTTAATAATTAAAATAATGTCAAAAATCGACCAACTATTTAAAGAATATACTCAAGACCGCTATATTAAATTAAATAGAGAGCAATTTGTATATATCGTCAATCTTTTTCCAGCTCTTCGTGTGGTAATGAGTGATGGCATAATGGATCAAGAAGAATGGATTACTGTTAAAAGACTTGCAAAAATTTTAGGAAACGAATTTGCCTCAGAAGACTTAGGAGAAGAAAAAGAAGAAAATTTGATGTTAATATACAGAGCCGAATTTCGGCATCTATTAAAAAACTTAGATAAATGGCAATCTAAATTTTTAACAGCTTTAAAGGATTATTTTAATGAAAATGTAACTTCAAAAGAGTTTGTTGTGGAGACCATGTACTTATTTGCAAGTGCCTCTGATGGTGTTTCTGTTGAAGAAAATGAAGTAATTGAATATTTGACTAATGAATTGGAATTGGAGGATATTGAACTTTAAAATTGTACTAGCCTTGCTACTAATACGGTTTACTAATTATAATTGAAGAACTTTTTTTTAACGAACATAAAAAAAGCTTCATTGAAGATAAACTCAATGAAGCTTTTTACTTTTAGAATTATATAATGTCAGACAATTTCGTCAATCTATTATTTCCACATCTACAGTATTATCATCCTTTCTTCTATCAATCAGTTTATTAAGCGGATCAATCCCAGCAGTAATAGGCTCTTGCTTTACAGTCAGGGTAATGGTATGCTCACCAGGCTGGATCTTATGCTTTTCAAGATATAATGGATTTGTTCTGGTTCTGCCTTGCTCATCCTTATCTTGAGCTGCAAAAATGCCAATATCCATATAATCACCATCATAATCAGCCGGAGACTCTTGACCGGTGCTATCTGCGTAAAGTTTCTGCGAACTTATATTTAAAGTAACCTCATACAAATTATCATTCAGTTTCTTTGCAGAAGCGGTGATAGCTTGGTTTTCGTAAAGTGTGATTTTCTTCCAGGTATCTTCCAAGTAGTATTTCAAGCTATCGGGAGTAACCAATTCAAAATGGCGATATAAATCGTGACTGCCGGCAAAAGGAGGAGTTTCTTTATGTGCAAATTCATCTCTAAATCCTCTGATAGCTTTATTCATTGAACTATCACCAATAAAATCTCGCAAGCCATATAAAATTAAGCTTCCTTTTCTATACCATTGGTAAGATCTATTACAGTCAATAAAAACGTTTTCTTTTTTTGACTCAAATGCTCTTCCTCTCAAGTATCCATCTAGTTCGTCCTCAAGAAATGATTTCATGTTAGCCTTTCCATATTTCCTTTCACTCAAAATTAAGGCAGTATATTCTGCTAAAGATTCTGAGATAAGGTTAGCTCCGCGTGTAGAATTTGGTACTACTTGGTGTCCCCACCATTGGTGGGCCAATTCATGTGCTGTTACAAAATAGGCATAATCAAAATCATCAGGATCACTGAAATCAGCTATCCAGCCAAAGCCTTCAGAATAGGGGACAGTATTAGGAAAAGACTGAGCAAAATTCGCATACCTTGGGAATTCTAGAAGCCTCATTTGACGAAATTGATATGGCCCATATACGGTGGAAAAATATTCAATTCCATCTTTAAAAGCAGCTGAAAAGCGATCAAGATTGTAGTCGTGTGAAGCTAAATGGAAAATTTCTATATTAACATCACTTCCATTTGGAATCTTTGCTTTATCACTATAAACAGCATAGTCAGCTGATACAAGATTGTAAAACAAATCGATTTTAGAGTCCTGAACATAATGGAAATACCTTCTGTCTCCTTCGGTCCATTCCTTTTGCAAATAACCAGGAGCAATTGCAATTTGATCCGATGAAGTCCCAACCGTAGCTTCAAAAGTGACAAGATCTGCATCGTCATTGAATAACATAGTTCGCATTCCATATGGATCATCGTGCGGAGGTAAATCATCAATCTTTTCAGGAAGATCGTATTTCTTCCTCTTTTCATCACTGCTTAGTTCTGAGCCGCTGCTGTAGCCTATTGATGGCATGCTTTGACCAATGAATGTTCCATTGTAGACAATTTCTCTTGAATACCCACTATTGGCAAAGCCTTGATTAGTGAGTGCAGAATGTAATTCTAGCGCTAATGTATCACCAGGCATCAATGTTTTTGGCAAAGCATAGATTTTGTACCAAGGTTTTTCTTCCTTCTTTCCAAAAATTTGGAATTTAGGTTTATCGTAAGATAATGGGAAGCGATAGTCCAGCGTATCTTTATTATAGAGAGCATGAAAAAAAGTGGCCCGGAAAAATTTAGATGCAAGGAGTCTATCGGTTCAGTGGTTTTATTCACCATTTCAACTAAGACTTTTGAGAAAGCATCTCGCTTTTTGGGGAAGATTTCCGCATCTACTTTCACGCTTACAATTTTGGGTTGTGCTATAAACTCATATTTCTTTAATTGTTTTTCGTAGTCCGCTTGTCGCTTTTCAGCTTCAGTAGATGTTATATATCCATTAGTGTACACCACCGTCTTAAAAATATAGCCGCCCAAAGCAATGGAAGTAAATAGTAGCACATAGGAAAGGATGGCTGTAGAATTTTTCAAACGGCCTTTACCTTGCTGCAATCGCTTTCGGAAATTGATATCTGAACCTCTTGCATAAAAGAGCGAGAAGAATAGAATAAGAAAAACACCGAAAGCAGTCCAGTATAAATTAAACCAAAGTAGCGGTGCACCAAAATGGCCTAAGCCATTCAAATCTGACCACAAATAACCGGGTTTATAAGAGAAAAAGAATAAGTTGAAATTGAAATCAGCGAAATCCCTGAGAACGATCATAACTAACCAAATTCCAATACTTACTGCATGCCCGGCAAATTTATTGTTGACTATTAAATGCACGGCAAAAACTAACATCAACATTTGCAGGTAATCAGGAAAGGAAATTAAGAAACTATCAACCAAATACACTCCAATGTCATAATTGTAGTAGCCTTTCAAAGTTTGTACTACCAAGCCTACAATTATAGGTAAAGAGGCTAATAGTAGGCAAATAGTAGCCATCCCTAAGAATTTGGAAGCAATCACTACGCCATCTTTTATTGGAAAGGTATCGCTGATTGATGAGTAGCCCGAGCTTTTGTCTCGGTGCAAAGTTTCTCCTCCAAAGAAGACTAATATGATAAATACAAAAACCACATAATCATAGCCTTTAAATTGCATCAAAAACGAAGTTGAGGGCTGGTTGGGTACACTATAGATAGTGGACCCAATCCAAAAATCAATTACCAGAAATACCAAACCCCCTAGAAGTATCGCTCTGAAGTAGCTATCCTTCAATACATTTTTAATCTCTAATTTGGACAGAGTAATTAAACTTCTTCTTTGATATATATTTGAAAATGAAGTGCTTACTTTTTTAAGGAGAGTTGTCGAAGTGAAATTCTCAACTGTTTCTGCTTTTGGCTTCTTGCTTGTTGCTTGAAAGAAGTATTTAAAACTGAATCGCAAGTAGGAAGCTATAAACAGAAGGAAACCAATTGAAATCCACAGTATTCTATTAATTAGTAAGTTTCCTGATATATCTACTCGATAAGAGTTTTGTTCGAACGGAGTCAAATACTCAACTTGAATAATAAATGAGTTAAGCCCTATTGGATCTAAAATTTGAACCAATTGTTTATTATCCAAATCATTTGATAAGAAATTGGTAAGCAGATAAATAATGAATACAATGATTCCTCCTGAATAAATGGCTTTAATATTTTTTGTAAAAATAATCAGCGCGAAAAAAAGAGTTGAGAAGAACCATAAGTTTGGCACCACTAAAGTAATCCAAGGATGGAAATAATTCATAAATAAATTGGGTCCATACCTTTCAGCAGGTGTCCATCCTGTAGCAGCTCCTATTATTGTCCCTAAATAAATCCCTATTACCACTCCCAATGATATAAATAGCAATGTCACAAATGAACCCCAAAAGCGACCCATGAAGTAGGCGTTTTTGCTAATAGGTAAACTAAAAAGAAATGTCCCAGTCTTATGTTCAATATCCCTGTACATGGGAACACCCATTACTGCTGAAGCTATTAAAATACCAAAAAGAGACACAACGAGCATGAGATTTGCAATCGTGATTGGTGCATTATGAAATACTTTTTCTGTTGCCGGGGTGCTACCAGAGGCAAAAAGTAAGAGCGAAACAAGTAGCAATATTCCAAAGTACATATAGGTAGCAGGTCTGGAGAATCTGTACCTTAATTCAAATATGAATATGTTAAGCATAGCTGTGGATTTATAGTGTTATAGGATCAACTTTTTTAGAGATATGACTGAAATACACATCTTCAAGATTGGGTTCAACCTGTTCAAATCCATCACCAGGATTACTGTCAGCTTCTACTCTTAAGGCTAAATTACCTTCTTTCAATTTAGTGGAGATCACCTTATATTTAAGCTTATGCGCTTCTAGCTCATCTTTTTTAATGATCTTCGCAAAAATATTATGCTGTAACAGCTGTAAACCATCTGTTGGCTTTCCTTGCATTAAAACTTCTCCGTTACATATGATTGCCATATTGGAACAAAGCGTACTTACATCTTCCACTATGTGAGTTGATAGAATTATGATTGTGTTTTCGCCTATTTCACTAAGCAAATTATAGAAACGATTTCTTTCGGTCGGATCCAAACCAGCCGTTGGTTCATCTACAATAATCAAATTTGGATTTCCAGCAAGTGCCTGAGCAATTCCAAACCGTTGGCGCATTCCTCCAGAATAAGTGCCTAATGCTTTTTTTCTATGATCATAGAGGTTCACCTTTTCTAAAAGGCTATTCACTAGTTCTTTTCGCTCTGCTCTGTTTCCTACCCCTTTCATTTGCGCGATGTGATCCAGCATTACTTCTGCACTGATTTTTGGGTATAGACCAAAATCTTGAGGTAAATAACCCAATCGTTCTCTGATTGCCTGAGGATTTTCCATCACATTTAATTCATCGAGCATTATACTTCCTGAATCAGCATCCTGTAATGTTGCTATGGTTCGCATCAGCGTAGATTTTCCGGCTCCATTTGGACCCAATAAACCAAACATACCGGTTGGAATATTGAGTGAAACATCATTAAGAGCCTTAACTCCATTGGAGTAAGTTTTTGATAAATTTTGGATTGATAGTTGCATAATTTTTTATTGGATTATTTTAAAAATAAAACAATATAATTATTTTTTAATTAAGATAGTTGCACCTATGAAAGAGGAGTAGAACCAGATTAGAATGTATTTGGATCAAGGAATGAGTTTACAAGAGAAAGAGTAAGGAAGAAGGATTGTCGGGTCGCTATCAACAGGACTAAGATATCGTTCTTATATTTTGGGGAAATTGATATGGTATTTGACTGCTAAGAGGCGTATAGTTACAATAAATGAAGCTGTGAAAATAAAGTTCAAATCTCTGTCAAGATGGAAGTAATTTAGTAGTAAATAAAGCATTCCTCCCAGCAAGCATGCACTGGCATAAATTTCTTTTCTAAAGATCACAGGAGTCTCGTTAACCAATGTATCACGAATAACCCCACCGAATACAGCGGAAAACATACCCATTATGGCAGCAATTTCCCATCTTACCCCCATCGATAGCGCTTTTTCTACTCCAGCAACGGTGAAAAGGGCAATCCCCATGGAGTCAAATAGACTTAGCGTTCTCCGCAGGTTTTGAAGAAACTTATTAAAAAAGCTGGTTAGTAGTACTCCAAATAAAATGGTATAAATAATATTCATGTCCCCCACCCATGAAAGTGGGTAACTTCCTAGCATTATATCTCGCAATGTTCCGCCACCAATAGCAGTGACAAAACCAGTAAATCCGGCACCAAACCAGTCTTCAGATTTGTCTTTTACTGCCAACGCACCTGAAATTGCAAAAACTAAAGTTCCAAGAAGTTCAAGTGCGTATTGTATTTGCATAATTCCTTATTAAAGAAAGCTACGGTCTGATTTTTTCTATTTTTGAGTGGGTCTCCAAATATACTGGAAGTGCGGCAGATCCGTACCAGTTATAAATATCATAGGCTAATAGGTTTGCCTTAATTGCGGGATCAGTTTGGAGAAGTTCTGCTACTTTAGCTTTATCTTGCTCATCAAAAATAAAAATCCCTCGGTAATTTTTGTCATTTTTACCTAATGGGCCAGCTACAATTATTTTTCCTGCTTCAGCTAGTCTGCTAATATTATCCAAATGACCTCTGAATAAGCTGTCAACTTCTGCCTTATCGTCAATATTTCCACCTCCGGTTTTTAACATCACTAAACTGTAAGATTTCATTCCATAATCATCAGCCCCTAATGAATCTGCTAATGCTTGATCGTAGGTTGAATTTTGTGAGTTTGCAAAAAAGGGGATACTCACCATCAATAAAACAAATATATTAATCTTCATGGCCTAAAATTTATGATGCTTTTATCGTAAAAAATTTTCAATCAAAGATAAAAATTCTTCTGGTTTTTCAGCATGAATCCAATGACCTGCCCCTTCTACCATTTCTATCTTTGCATTCGGGAAGAAATTATTGATCGCAATATGGTCTTCTGATTTAATATAATTAGAGTTTTTTCCACCGATAAAAAGTACTTCTTTTTCAGTAGTTAATCTTTTTTCCAATCCTTTACCCACCACTTCTATATTCTTTTCTAGAATCGGCAAATTTATTTTCCACTCGAATTCCTTTTTCTCATTCCTAGTAAGGTTTTTCAATAAAAATTGTCTCACACCCTTCTCAGGAACATATTCAGATAATTTTTTATCCGCATCACCTCTGGATTCAAGTTCGTCTAAATTCAAGCTGCAGAGTCCCTCTAATATGGAGTCATGGTGGACAGGATATGCCTTTGGAGCAATATCGACAACAACCAATTTATCAAATAGATCAGGATTTTGAACAGCGAAATACATGGCTGTCTTCCCACCCATTGAATGTCCTATAATATGTGGATGTTCAATATGATTTGATTCAATAAAGCCTTTCAAATCAGAAGCCATTGCTTCGTAATTGTGAACCTCATCATGTGGTGAGTCACCATGATTTCTTTGATCAACCAGGTACACCTTGAATTTTTCAGATAATTTTCTACCGATCGTCATCCAGTTGTCAGATGAACCAAATAATCCATGTAAAATAATCAGTGACTGATTACCATCACCTAGTTCTTTATAGTTTAATTCCATTTTTTTTAAGATTTTTAGAATCTAGATACTAGAACTTAGTATCAATACAATTTCAATATTTTCAAATTATTCTAACATTTATCATCCCTCCGCCAAACTTCCTACTTCCTACTTCTCAATCAAGCCTCTCTCAATTCTCTAAGATAAAGCTGAATGCTGTTCTCAAGTCCGAAGTATAATGCATCACAAACTAAGGCATGCCCAATGCTGACCTCATCCAAAAAAGGAATTTTTTCTTTTAAGAATTTTAAGTTTTCTAGGCTCAAATCGTGCCCAGCATTGACCCCTAAGCCTAGTTCCTTAGCTCTTTTGGCAGCCAAAACAAAGGGCGCAACAGCATCATCTCTATCCTTAGCGTAATTTGCTGCATAAGGTTCTGTGTAGAGTTCAATTCTGTCAGTCCCAACTTTCGCAGCATATTCAATTAGTTTTGGTTCTGTTCCAATAAAAACAGAAGTCCTAACTCCCATTCCTTTTAATTCAGAAATTATCTCTTTCAGAAAATCATGATTTTGTACCGTATCCCAACCAGCATTTGAGGTGAGAACTCCTGGCGGATCTGGGACTAAAGTAGCCTGAGCAGGTTTGTTTTTTTTAACTAAATCCAAAAACCTTTGATCTGGGTAGCCTTCGATATTAAATTCAGTTGTCACAATTGGTGCCAAATCATACACATCTTGGGTGGTGATATGCCTTTCATCAGGCCGAGGATGAATTGTAATACCTTCGGCTCCAAAACGTTCGCAATCTTTAGCAACATTCACTACATTAGGGTTTTTTCCACCCCTTGCATTGCGCAAAGTGGCAATCTTATTGATATTGACGCTTAAGCGTGTCATAATTTTATTTTTATATGATAACTTTGTCGGCAAGATAATGATTTTAAAAATTTACTATGAGCTTAAAACAACAAATTGATACCGATATTAAAAATGCAATGAAAGCTAAAAATAAAGAAGAGCTTCAAGCATTACGATCTATTAAGTCGATGATTTTATTAGCTGAATCGGAAAAGGGTGCCGAAGAAAGTCTTTCCGAAGATGCTGAAATGAAACTATTAATGAAAGCCGCCAAACAAAGAAAAGAATCAGCAGAAACCTACAAAGCAAATGGTAGGGATGAATTGGCCAATGCTGAAATGCTCGAATTGCAGGTAATAGAAAAATACTTACCCAAGCAAATGTCTGAAGAAGAGTTAACCGAAAAATTGAAAGAAATAATACAAAATTTAGGTGCTTCAGGCCCACAAGATATGGGAAAAGTCATGGGGGTTGCTACCAAGGAACTAGCGGGAAAGGCCGATGGAAAAATGATTTCTCAATTAGTTAAGCAAATATTGACTTCTTGAAATCATCAAAGATTCTATCTGTCCATTAAAAATAACATCTTTAGATGAAAACACTTGATATCATTTTGTTGATACCCTTGTTTTTTGGTGCCTACTTAGGCTTTAAAAAAGGCTTGCTTTTGGAAATAGTTTCCTTATTAGCGCTAATTTTGGCGATTGTAGGCGCATTTAAGCTACTGGATTTTGGCATGGACGTATTACAGCCCTATTTTGAAAATTGGGAACAAGCTTTGCCAATAATATCTTTTGTGTTGTTGTTTATCGCAATTTTATTAATTGTGAATTTGGTAGGGAAAATTGTCAAAAAAATCCTTGATATGACCTTATTGGGGGGCTTGGATAATTTTGCTGGTGCTGTAATAGGTTTTTTAAAGTGGGCATTTGGTGTAAGCTTGATTCTTTGGCTAGGTGAATCTATAGATATTAGTGTTTCAGCGGAAATGGCAGAAGGCACATACGTATATCCTATAATTGCTTCTATTGCTCCTTTCGTGGTGGATTTGATAGCAACATACTTGCCATTCATTCAGGATGTATTTAACCAGTTGAAATCTCAATTCATAATTTAATAGAGTCATTTAGTCAAATGTTTAGAGAAGGGACTTACGATTCAGATATTCCCTTCCCACTGACAATTTGTAGAGAAATCACTTATCATATTCTGTAAAATAGCCAATGATTTTAATTATAGATAATTTTGATTCCTTTACTTTTAATTTGGTTGATTATTTCAAGCAATTAGGAAAGGAATGCGAAATTGTTAGAAATGATGTTCCACCCGAAAAGATTAAGTCGTACAATTATGAGGCCTTAGTTTTATCTCCAGGTCCGGGAAAACCGTTTGAGGCGGGCTATCTAATGGACTATATTCGTTTTTTTGAAAATGAATTACCCATCTTGGGAATCTGTTTAGGACATCAAGCCATTGCCAGCTATTTCGGGGCTCAGGTTATAAAAAGTATAAAACCTATGCATGGGAAGATTTCCAAAGTTAATATTCTGGTAAATGATAAGCTTTTCAAAGATATCATCAGTGAATATGAGGTGGTAAGGTACCATTCATTAGTAGTTAGTAATTTAGAAAAGACTATGCTTGTTCCCCTTGCAGTGACTACAGAAAATGAAAACATGATTTTTAAGCATAAAAATTTACCCATTTATGGCATTCAATATCATCCTGAAGCAGCACTTACTCAAAATGGTTTGAAAATTTTGGAGAATTGGATGGGTCTTTTAAAAACAAATAAGAAAGCTATTTTGAATAAATTACCGTAGTTTGAAGGAAATTGATATATTTAACCATAATATTTTTTTAATCGTTATAATGAAAATAAGTTTAATCTTTGGATTTTGAAATGCTGGATGCAGCTTTTCAAATTTAAAGTGAATTAAAATAAGTTATGAAAATACATAAAAAAGGAGAGTACAGTTATATTGATGAGGGAGCAGGAGAACCTTTAGTTTTATTGCACGGATTGTTTGGTGCATTAAGTAATTGGGAAGGTGTGGTAAATAAGTTTTCCCAAGAATATAGAGTGTTGATCCCTTTATTGCCCATTTATGAAATGCCTATCAAGCAAGCCGGACTGGGTGCTTTAACAGATTTTGTCGAAGGCTTTGTAGAGCAACAGAGCTTGGACCAAATGACCTTAATTGGGAATTCTTTAGGAGGTCATGTAGCTCTGATTTATACCCTCAGACATCCAGATCAAATAAAAAGATTAGTTTTGACTGGTAGTTCTGGTCTTTTTGAAAATACAATGGGTGGCTCTTTTCCAAAAAGGGGAAGCTACGATTACATTCAAGAAAGGGTGGCATATACTTTTTATGATCCGAAAACTGCTACAAAAGAATTGGTGGACGAAGTTTTTGAAACCACAAAAAGTATCCCAAAGTGTATGCGAATTGTAGCTATTGCCAAATCAGCGCAGAGGCATAATATGCGCGAAGATATTAAGAAAATTACGGCACCGACATTATTGGTGTGGGGCTTGAATGATACAATAACGCCACCGATGGTAGCTCATGAATTTGATAAGTTAATACCAAATACTACTTTAAAATTTGTAGATAAGTGCTGCCATGCTCCAATGATGGAGCATCCAGAGATTTTTAACAATTATCTAGATGAATGGTTAAAAAGTACTGAAATTGAAGCAACAGCATGACAATAGATTTGATAAACGATATGATCCCACCTCTGAAAATTACAGATGATGCTACAAAAGCATTAATTTGGATGGAGGAACTTAGGCTTCATGCGCTACCCGTGATAAAGGATAAAAAATTCTTGGGATTCTTAACCGAAGAAATGATCATGGATCATAATACCGTGGACGCTAAGGCCGGAGACTTTTTATTGAAAGGGGAAAATTGTTTCGTTTTTGAATATCAGCATACATATGAAGCAGTAAAAAAAGCAACGGATTTTGATTTCGAATGCGTTGTGATTTTGAATGCTGACAATGAGTATCTAGGTGTTGTCGTGTTATCTGATGCTCTTTCCATATTTTCTCAATCGGCTTCAATCCAAAGTGAAGGAGGTGTAATTGTGCTTTCACTTAATCAGTCTGATTATTCATTGAGTGAAATAAGTAGGTTAATAGAGTCAAATGAAGCCCAGGTAATGGGGTCTAGCCTAAATATTGATAAAAATGAACCCACAAAATTTAGATTGACATTGAAGATCAATAAAATTGATTTGACTCACGTAATTGCTACTTTAGAGCGATTCGGCTACAAAGTAGTTGCCAAGTATCAAGAAGTAAAATCAATATCTAATGAAAAAGAAAGATTAGATATGTTAATGAGATATTTAGATGCCTGATTCGGTAAAAATTGCAATACATGGAAAGGTATTTAATGAAGAGGTAAAGCCATACATCAAAAAAGTGGTTGACTTTTTAATCTCTGCTAATGTTGAATTAATAGTTTCCCAATTATTTGCTGATAAATTTAGAAAAGCATTTCCAGAATATTCAAATTTCAGAATTTTTAAGCATTTGTTTGAATCGGACAATGTGGATTATCTGATCAGCTTAGGAGGAGATGGCACATTGTTGGAGGCTGTCAGCTATGTTGGTTCTATTGAAACTCCAATATTGGGAATTAATACGGGGAGGTTAGGATTTTTGGCCACAACTCCCAAAAGTAAAATAGAAAAAGCCCTTTCTGACTTATTGAGTAAGAATTATAAAATTGATAGCAGAGCATTAATACGCTTAGAGACGGACTCAAAAGTGTTTGGCGCCACTCCATTTGCACTTAATGAATTTGCAATATTAAAGACAGATTCCTCATCTATGATCACCGTCCATACGTACGTTGACGGTGAATATTTGAATTCTTATTGGGCAGATGGATTGATTGTTGCTACACCAACTGGGTCAACCGGTTATTCTTTAAGCTGTGGAGGCCCCATCATTTTACCTCATTCTAATAATTTTGTAATTACTCCTGTCAGTGCTCATAACTTGAATGTCAGGCCTTTAATTGTTTCAGACCAAAGTGTAATTTCATTCAAAATTGAAGGGCGCAGCAACAAATTTCTTGTATCCCTCGATTCAAAATCCCATTCTGTCGATTCTTCGATCAAAATGTCAGTTAGAAAAGGGGATTTTAAAGCTAAATTGATTACGTTTGACCAAATGAATTATTTTGATACTCTAAGGCAAAAGTTAAATTGGGGACTAGATTTAAGGAATTGAGTACCACTAATTTAAATTATTTGTCTTATTTTTGCTCTTTAAGTACAGAACCGAATTAATATGAAAAGATTATTATTGGTATTTTCTATCATCATGTCAGCGGCTATAATATTGCCGGAAACTGTTGATGCTCAAATTTTTGGAGGAAAAAATAAAAGAAGAAGAGGTGGCAAAAAGATAGGCTCATTTTCAGGTTCTAAAAGACTTTTCAATCCTGAAATCTCATATTTTTCCATTGGAGGTGGTATTAATGCCTTGAATTATTTTGGTGATATAGCGCCTAGGCCAACGGTCTTAAGTACCGATGTTTCTTTTACAAGACCGGGTATTAATCTTTTTGTAAAGCAAAAGTTTGGAGATAGATATAGCTGGAAAGCAAATTTCATGTGGGGTAGATTACAGGCCTCAGACACTGAAACTATTGGCGTAGATAATTTTACCAACGAAAATGCAAATAGATATTTAAGAAACTTGGGTTTCAGAAATGATATATTTGAGCTTTCAGCTACGGCTCAAATTGACTTATTTAAACATGGTGGAAGGTTCTCCTCTAGACCCCCATTAAATATTTATGCATTTTTTGGCGCAGGACTGGTATATCATAACCCCAAGGGACTTGTTCCAGATTTTATGACCACCGATGCATTCTTGGCACCAAATCCAGAAGATTTTCAAGGAGGCCAAACACCTCGATATTTTCCTTTAGAGCAAGCTGGAGAATGGGTTAATCTCCGAGATTTAGGAACGGAAGGTCAATTCTTAGATGCAGAAACAAGAAGTCAATACCAAGACTTGTACGGGAAAGAACTTCCTACTCCTTATAGCAGATTGCAACTTGTGATTCCTGTAGGAATTGGCGCCAGATATAAATTAACGAATAATTTAGATATATCTTTAGAAGTCGGTTATCGACATACTTTCACTGACTATTTAGATGATGTTAGTGGAGAGTATATAGATTTGTCAGCCTTTGGTGATCCAAGAGAAAATCCGGATGTAGCTTTAGCAATGGCAATGTCAGATTTATCAAACCAATTTGATGCCACTACCTTTAATGAAAATATATTACCAGTGCTTTATTCCCAAAGAGTTAATACTTACAATACGGCCTTGAATCCCGATTTCACTTGGAGGAGGGCTGCAGGATATGGAAAGGCGGGAGGTATTGGTAATGATGATGTGAGAAGGAATAATAGGGGTAATCAAAGTGATAATGACATTTATATTTCAACTAATATTTCTATCACATACATTTTAGGCGGTGGGCTCGTTAGAGGAGCAAAGTTTAGATAATTTATGTTGAAGTCTTCTTTCAGAAAAGCAACTTGCTATAGCGTTTTTATATTCATTTTTTGTCTTATTGCAAAAGATGCAATGTCACAATCCAAAGAATTTGGAGGAGGGATAGCTAGCTTTAATTACACTGGAGACTTAATTCGTACTTACTCTGTACAAAACCAATCTATAGGAGTTAATTTATTTTATGCGAGGAATTTCCAGGAAGGTTGGGCAGGTAAATTAAATTTTGTTGCGGGAAGAATTAAAGGAAGTGAAACCCCCATTGATCCACAAGCTGCAGTCCGTAATGCTTCATTTCGAGATTTTATCACCGAAATTTCAGGACAAGCTACTTACGAATTTCTAGATTTCAGAAATAATAGAGCACTGGTGAAATTCACACCATACATAACGGCTGGTGCCGGTTTTTTCCTCATCAATAGAGTAGAAAAAAATGCGGATTATAGCGACATTCAATTGATGTTGCCTTTTGGGGGTGGTCTTAAATATAGCTTAGGGCCATTATGGACATTGAATTTCGAATTTTCTGCCAGAAAATTATTCTATGATTACTTAGATAACATATCTGTTCAAGAAATAACAGATAAGAGAAATTCTGATTTTCAATTTGGAGATTGGAATGACAATGATTGGTATTATTATACAGGCCTTTCTATTAGTTATACTTTCTGGGCTGTAGATTGCCCCGTACCCTTACAAAAATAAAGAGTAGAATTTTCTTACAAGTTTATTAATAACAATGATTTTTGTACCTTGCGCCATTATTTCGAGCAGTTGATTGCAGATGGAAAAAAATTTGGATAAAAACAATTTACCAAAACATGTAGCCGTTATAATGGACGGCAATGGGAGATGGGCTAAGAAGCAAGGAGCCGCCAGAGTTTTTGGTCATAAAAATGCCATAAAGTCTGTCCGTGACACTGTTGAGGGATGTGCCGAATTGGGTATTTCTCATTTAAGTTTGTATGCCTTTTCAACTGAAAACTGGGGTAGACCCAAAATTGAAGTAGATGCTTTAATGCAATTACTAGTAGCTACGATTAAATCAGAGATGAAAACCCTGATGGAAAATGATGTTAGATTAACTTCCATTGGAGATATCGAAAAATTGCCTGGTAAGTGTTATAAAGAATTGCAAACTGCCAAGGAGGAAACGGCAAATAATAAGGGCTTAAATTTAATCTTAGCATTGAATTATAGCGGGAAATGGGATATTACTCAAGCTTGTAGAAAAGCAATTTATGAAAGTGAGCATAAAGGGTTCAAGAATGAGGATTTGACAGACTTAAAATTCGAGAGTTATTTGTCAACAGCAGGTATTCCGGATCCCGAACTATTGATTAGGACCAGCGGAGAGTTTAGAATAAGTAATTTTATGCTCTGGCAACTGGCATATTCAGAAATTTATATTACAGAGGTTCTTTGGCCTGATTTTAGAAAGGAACATTTGCACGAAGCATTATTAAATTACCAATCTCGAGAGAGAAGATTTGGAAAAGTATTAAGTGAATGAAACGACAATTATTATTATTAATTGGTATTCTTATAAGCGCAAATACATTACTAGCGCAAGTTAACCCAGCAATGGACTACAGTAAGCCTCGTAAATATGAGGTAGTAGAAGTGGTAGCCACTGGTTTGGAGTATTTAGATGAGGGGGCGGTGATTGCTATAACCGGAATTTCAAAGGGTGACCGAATTGATATTCCAGGGGATGATATCTCTTTTGCCATTAAGAAGTTGTGGAGACAAGGGCTTTTTGCTGATATTACTGTACGCTACGAAGTGGTTGATGAAGGCAAGATTAAATTAGTTCTCGATCTAGAGGAGCTTCCTCGATTGACTAGATTCACTTTTGAGGGTATAAAAAAAGCCAAGGTGTCAGAAGTTTCTGATGAGTTGAGTTTAGTTAAAGGTAGAATTTTGACAGATGCATCAGTTAAAAACGCAGAACTTAATATCGTAAAATTTTATAAAGGGAAAGGATTTTTGAATGTTGAGGTTACTTCCCGGCAAAAGCCAGATAATTTGGTTGGCAATGGGGTAGAGTTGATCTTCAAAGTAGATAAAAAGAATAAAGTTAAAGTCAAGGATATCTATTTTGTGGGGAATGAGGCTTTCGGTGACAGACGACTGAAAGGACGACTCAAAAATACAAACGAAAAATTACGTTTTACCTTATTCGAAGATCTTGTCAGCAGAGCTTTACATTCCAAGCCAAAAGATTGGTTCCAATTTATGACTCAACAAGATTCTGTTGGCATCAGTCAAGCGCTAGATTATTTTGGAGAACATGTAAATGTGAATTTCTTCAAATCCTCTAAACTAGTTAAAGCAGATTACGAAGAGGATAAAAATACATTAATCGACTTTTATAATAGTAAAGGCTATAGAGATGCAGAAATTTCATATGATAGCATCTTTAAGGACGGCAATAATATAGCCATTGAAATAGGAATAGATGAAGGTAAAAAGTATTACTTCAGGGATATTAATTGGACTGGAAATTTTAAGTATAGCGATAAAGTATTAAGTGCTGTTCTTAATATTAATAAAGGTGATATCTATAATCTTGAAAAAATCAACAGAAAATTGAACTATGATCCTACGGGTAATGATATCAGCTCAATTTATATGGATAATGGTTACTTGTTCTTTAATGTCACACCAGTAGAGGTGAATGTTGAGCAAGATTCTATTGATTTAGAGTTGAGGGTTTATGAAGGCGCCCAAGCCACAATCAATAAAGTAACCATCAATGGAAACACAAGGACCAATGATCATGTTGTATTAAGAGAACTTAGGACCATCCCTGGTGAGAAGTTCAGTAGAGAGAAACTAATTAGAACACAAAGGGAATTATCGCAATTAGGATATTTCAACCCAGAAACAGTTAATCCAACTCCTATACCTAACCCTAATGATGGGACGGTTGATATCAACTGGGATTTGGAAGAAGTGTCAAATGACCAAATCCAATTATCAGGTGGTTGGGGTGGTTTTATAGGTTTCGTAGGAAGCTTAGGAGTAACCTTTAATAATTTCTCCCTCAGCAACTTTTTAGATTTTGGTAATTGGGATCCATTGCCAGTTGGAGATGGACAAATCCTATCTTTACAGTTCCAAGCTAATGGTAGACAATTTCAGAGTTATAATTTCTCCTTCACTGAGCCATGGTTAGGTGGCAAAAAACCAAACGCACTGACGATTGGAGGAAGTTACTCATATCAAGGAGATTTTGTCAATTTCCGCGATCCTAGATCAGGGATTTCTGGCTCATTCAGAATTTTCAGAGGATTTGCGAGTTTGTCTAGAAGACTAAAATGGCCTGATAACTATTTTACTTTAGCTAATTCATTAGAGTATTCAAGATACACATTGAATAATTCAAATAGATTAGGGTTTCAATTGGGTTGTACCACCTGCGAAGCTAATAATATAAGTGTGAAAACCACCATTGCTCGAAATAGTGTTGACAATCCAATTTACCCTAGAAAAGGATCGAATGTAAGCTTGGCAGTTTCACTTACTCCGCCCTATAGTTTATTGAATAATAAAAATTATGACGAGCTTTCATTCGAAGAAAGTATTAATTTCCTAGAGTTTAATAAATGGATGTTTGATGCTTCCTTCTTTAATCAGATTGTTGGTGATTTAGTTATCAATACAAGAGCTAATTTTGGTATCATTTCTAGTTATGGAGATAAAGTGGGAGTTGGACCATTTGAAAGATTTATATTGGGAGGTTCCGGCTTAGCAGGGCAAGGTTTCATTTTAGGAAGTGATATCATTGCCCTGAGAGGATACGAGGATAATTCGCTTCGACCTACTGAGTTTGTGAGAAGTTTTGAAAATGGGGCCGCAACTAGCCGACAAATCAGTGGAGGAACGATCTACAACAAATTTGTTATGGAGTTGAGATATCCTATTTCTCTTAACCCATCAGCCACTATTTTTGTATTGGGCTTTGGAGAGGCAGGAAACACTTGGACCGACTTTAGTCAATACAATCCTTACGATCTAAAACGTTCTGCTGGTGTTGGTGCAAGGATTTTTATGCCTGCCTTTGGTACTATCGGTATCGATTGGGGTTATGGGTTTGACAACGCTCCTGGAACAAATAGAGCAAGCGGAGGGCAAATACACTTTACAATTGGTAATCAACAAAGATAAATTGGTATGAGATTTGTTAAAGTCCTAATAACAATTGTAATTTTAAGCCTGAGTTCGCAAATGGCGAGCGCACAGAAATTTGGCTATGTAGATTCTAAGTTCATTTTGAGTAAGATGCCAGAGTATAATGAGGCAAAACAAGAAATTGATGCACTTACTTCCGCATGGCAAAATGAAATCAAACAGATGCGTAAGGAGATAGAATCCAGATATGCAGAATTGAAAGCAGAGGAGGTATTGCTAACGAAGGAATTAAAGGAAGAGCGATTGGCTGGTATTGAAGAGAAGGAGAAAGAGGTTGAAGAGTACCAAAATAAAGTGTTCGGATTTAATGGTTTACTTTTTTTAAAGAAGAAGGAATTAATTAAACCTGTACAGGATAAGGTTTTTGATGCCGTAGAAATAGTTGCCAAAAAGGAAAGATTACAAATAGTATTCGATAAAGCGGGTGAGCTTATCATGATATATACTGATCCTATTCATGATTATACAGATTTAGTTCTAGAAGAATTAGGATTGTTAGACGAAAACGATTTAAACAAAAATTAATAAAAGTAAAAATAGACAGATGAAAAAGGGATTAATATTAATTTTAGCTTTGGGCTTATTTTATACAGCAAGTGCCCAAGAGACAAAAATAGGATTTACAAATGCTGATTATGTTTTAAGCTTAATGCCTGAATCAAAAGAAGTACAATCTCAAGTAGAGGCTTACGAAAAACAATTTTCAAATTCTATTCAGCAAAAGTACCAGGATTTTCAAGCTCAAGTTGCAGAATATCAGCAAAATGCACCTACCATGACTGAACAGGTTAGAGCTGAAAAAGAGCAGGAATTGCAAGGTTTACAACAATCATTGCAAAAATTCCAGCAAGATGCGGAGCAATCAATTGCACGTAAGCAGCAAGAGCTTTATCAGCCGTTATATGAGAAAATTCAAAATGCTATTGATAAAGTAGCAGAAGAGAATGGGTATACTCATGTACTAAGAGCTGAGGCTTTGTTATATATATCTGATGAAGAATCAGGTGATATCTCTAAAATGGTATTAAATAAATTAGGCGTTGAAGCTCCAGATGCTTCCGCAACTGACAATTGATAAATTCTTGAAAATACTATTTCAATTTCAATTGAAATATAATGATATTGGCCCTGAAGAAATTCAGGGCTTTTTTTTGTCCTAAACTATAATTTAATATGAACAATCTACCACCATTTCTGAAAAAAGGCGATTTGATCTTAGTGTTAAGTCCGTCAGGGGTGGTTGATAAGGATTTAGTGATAGATGGAATCGCAATCCTTAAAGACGTGGGTTATAAAGTAGAAGTTTCTCCCAATACCTTTAATGCTCATTTTAAATTTGGCGCAACTCACCAGCAAAGGATTTCAGATTTACAATTCGCCTTAGACCACAAAGAAGCAAAAGCCATTTATTGTGCTCGAGGTGGCTTCGGAATTACTCACATAATTGATGCTTTGGATTGGACTCAGTTTAAAAGAAATCCTAAATGGGTTATAGGTTTTAGTGATATAACCGCACTTTTACATGCCGCATTTCAAAATGGGTTTTGCTCTTTACATACTAGTGTTCTTCAAGGATTACCAAAACTTTCAGGAGACTATAAGAGCAAATTGATTGAATCTTTATCTGGTAATATTAGCACCATAAAAGCTACTAGCACTTTTAATAAAGGAGGAACAGCAGAAGGGCAATTAATAGGAGGGAACTTATCCTTGTTGGTTCATCAAATTGGAACCCAAACGGAATTAGATTATGATGGTAAAATTCTTTTTATAGAAGAAGTAGCCGAGCCACTATATAATATTGACCGTATGTTATTGCAATTAAAAAGAGCTGGTAAATTGAAAGACTTAGCGGGATTGGTAGTAGGGCAATTTACTAATCTTACAGAAGATAAATCTATTTATGGACAATCTGTTGAGGAAATCATTTTGGCTCATTGTGAGGATTATGATTTTCCTATTGGCTTCAATTTTCCATTTGGGCACGGAATGGAGAATGTGGCTTTGGTGCATGGGGTTGAGGTAGAATTGTTCATAGAGGACGATGTAGCTGAGTTGAAATATTTGCTTTAAACTATTTTAATCACCGTACATCTGTTTCCATAAAAATCTCAAACCCCTTTTTAGGTAAAATTGGCCCCTGAAATGGATAGAAAAATGCACTGCCTCCCCAAAGTCAGGCACTATTTGGAGGCGGTGCAGTTTTAGGTGTGCTTTTTTTGCGCATGCTTTACATAATTTAACATTAGCCTCTATGAATTTAATGATGAGATACATCAATATAGGTCTTTTCATTAGCTTGATTTCTAAATGGAAACAAGAAATTCCGATCATTTAGCCCAACAAAAACCCAGCTAACAACCCAATCAAAACTACATAAGGAGCTGGAATCTTCGTAAAAAGCAAGATGGCTACTGTTCCAATTATCAAACTGAAATTGAGCATCGTATTTTGCACAGGCTCAAATAGTAGGAATATGGCGGCTACCACCATTCCTGAGCTGACCGCAGTAATCCCTTCCAAAGAGGCTTTAATAATTCTAAATTTTTTCAGTTGATCCCAGAACCTAATGAGGAAAATCATCATTAAAGTGCCAGGAACGAATATTCCTACAGCTGCTAAAAAGCCACCAAGTATCTCACCCCAAACGCCATATTCTCGCATGGAAAGTGCGCCTATATAACTGGCAAATGAGAAAGTTGGACCGGGAATGGCTTGCGCTATGGCAAATCCGCTCAAAAATTCTGATGAAGAGAGATAATCCTTAAAATCTACAAATTCAGTATAAAGAAAAGGAATTAATACCTGTCCACCTCCAAAAATCAAACTTCCGTTCCTATAGAAGTTTTCCAAAAGCCTGATGGGCAATGATTGCGTAAAAAGTCCAATTACTGCGATTAGTACCAATACACTAATCCAAATAATAAGTGCCGTCCATCTGATCTTAATTTTTTCTTTCTCTTCTATCGGCTGTGACTTGTATTTGAAGGCCGTAATAAAACCACCCACTAAAATCAAGACTGGAAATAAATAAGGAGAATTAATCCAAACGGATATTGCTGCTGATATCACAAGCAAAATAACACTCGTTTTGGAGTGAATCACTTTTTTGACAATCCGATAGGCTGCAGCTGCTACAAAGCCCACTGCAATGGGCTGGACGAAAGTCAAGAAGTGAGTGGATAACTGATTTTCATCTATATTGGACATGATAATTCCAAAAGCTGTCATCAGTGCAACTCCAGGAATTACCCAGACAAATAAAGTTAAAAAAGCAAAAGGTGCACCACCTATTTTTGTCGCCAAACCCGTCAAAATTTGAGTGGATGAAGGCCCTGGCAACATTTGGCACAAGGCATTCATTTCTATCAGTTCTTTTTCTGTCAGGTACCCTCTTTTATAAACCAGGTGGTCTAAAAAGAACGCAAAATGAGCAGTAGCACCTCCAAATGTGGTGAGAGACAGGATAAAAATATCCTTCAAATAGATCAGGTATCTGATATTCCTAACCACTCACTATTTTTTCAACAAGCCAATTTCTGCTAGTCTTTCAGCTAAAAATGCTCCTGCTGTCATATCATCATACTGTTTTGGATTCTCCTTGTCTACACAGCTATCCAAACAGCTGAGATCCATAGATGATTTGGGATGCATAAAAAATGGAATACTGTATCTTGATTTTTTCATCTGGTCTTTAGGTGGATTCACTACCCTGTGGATAGTGGATTTCAGTTTATCGTTGGTCAATCTCGCCAACATATCGCCCACATTTACCACCAATTGATTGGGCAAAGCCGTAATTGGAATCCATTCGCCATCTCTTCTTAACACTTGCAATCCATCTGCACTGGCGCCCATCAGAAGAGTAATTAAATTAATATCTCCATGTTGAGCGGCTCTAACTGCATCTGCAGGTAAATCTTCGGGATTTTCGATAGGAGGATAATGTATAGCACGTAAAATGCTATTCCCATAAGTCACTTCAGAATCAAAATAGTTTTCATTCAAACCTAAGTAAAGCGCTATGGCTCTTAGCATTTCGAATCCAGTCTTTTCTAGGTTTTGATACGCCTCTTTAGCTAAGCTTGCTAATTCAGGAACTTCTGAGGGCCATAAATTATCAGGATATTCTTTTTTCAACTCATGATTATCAGGTACAAATTGACCTACCTGATAAAATTCCTTTAAATCAGGTACTTTATGTCCTTTAGCTTGCTCTTTCCCTTTGCTAGTATAGCCTCTTTGCCCAGCTAACTCCTCTTTTTCGTATGCTTTTTTCTGTTCAGTGGGTAAGCTAAAGAAATCTTCAACTGCTTTATACAGTTTTTGGCTAAGGTCATCACTTAAATAATGGCCTTTAATAGCTACAAAGCCAATAGTATTATAAGCTTCTCCTAATTCTTTAACGAATTGCTTTTTTGTTTCATCAGTTCCTTTGGTGAAATCCTCTAGGTTTAAAGAAGGAATTTCGTCATATAATTTTTTGCTCATAACAGTATCGGGTTTAATCGTGTTGATAGTGTAACATATTCACACTACCTTAGTACACTTTAGTAAAGTAAATTAAATCAAAAAACATAAAACCATGAAAAAAGCCACTATAAGATTTAGTATTTTATTTGCTATGGCGGCAATTTTTGCTTGTAACACAGGAAATAAAGAAGAAAAATCCGAAAACGAAGATAAATCGACTGAAGAAAAAGTACAAGAATCAGTTTCTTCTATCAGTTTGACACCCGTTGAATCACCGCAGTTTGATGATTCTATGTTAGAGATGTTAAGCCCAATGGAAAACGAAACCAATATTGAGGCAGGCCCGGTTAAGTTCTCGTATAATGTGAAAAATTATGAACTAGCAACTCAAACAATTGATGCAGATGTTAAGAATTGTGCTAATTCGCCAAAAGGTCAACATATCCATTTGATTTTAAATAATCAGCCTTACTCAGCTCATTATGAAGCCGAATTCACGAAAGACTTAGAGGAAGGTCATTATGTAGCCTTATCATTCTTGTCTCGTTCTTATCATGAAAGTGTAAAGAGCTATGGTGCGGCAAATATTCGTCAGTTTACTGTAGGAAAAGAACCTAGTGGTCAGGAAATAGCCGATTTATCAGATCCGCACATGTTTTATAGTCGTCCGAAAGGAACCTATTCTGGTAAGGATGCTAAAAAAGTATTGCTGGATTTTTACCTATTAAATACCGAGCTTTCTGAGGAAGGAAATAAAGTAAGAGCCACCATCAACGGTGAAGAATTTATGCTTGATAATTGGCAACCGTATTTTATAGAGGGTGCTGAAATGGGAGAAATGAAAATCAAATTAGAGTTATTAGACGCAGATGGAAAACTAATTCCTAGTCCTTTCAATCCGGTTGAAAGAACGGTTACTTTAGAAGAAGGAGATGCTTCATAAGTCTAATTCAATTAGAACATAAGCCCGCAAGTTTTTCAAAAAGCTTGCGGGTTTTTTTATGTCCAACAGGAAAGTATCTTAAAACTTTTATCTATTGTCCATTTATTTATTAGCACATCATTAGCTAATTACTTAATTTTATCGCTGAATTGGGAAATACATTTTTATTCCAATAGTAGAAAAAATATTAAAATAGTATACAAATGAACTATCCGGTAAGTGAACGCATCATGAATATGTCTGAATCTGCTACTTTGGCTATGGCGGCTAAGGCTAGGGAGTTGAAATCTCAAGGGATTGACATCATCAGTTTAAGTTTGGGAGAGCCAGACTTTAAAACGCCTAAACATATTCAGGAAGCAGCTAAAAGGGCAATTGATAGTGAAAAGTATTTTGCTTACCCACCGGTTTCCGGATACCAAGATTTACGTGAGGCCATTGCTAAAAAACTGGAGAAGGAAAATGGAATTCCAAGTTCAGCTGATCAAATTGTAGTTTCAAATGGTGCAAAGCAGTCTATAGCTAACTTAATGTTATCCATGTTAAATCCTGGGGATGAAGTTATAGTTTTCGCTCCATTCTGGGTCAGTTATGCAGAATTGGTGAAATTAGCCGGAGCAGTTCCGGTTTACGTAACTGGCACATTGGAAAATGATTTCAAACCTACTGCAGAGCAATTAAAAGGTGCTATAACGGACAAAACAAAAGCTGTCCTATATTCATCTCCTTGTAATCCTACAGGGAGTGTGTTTTCTAAAGAAGAATTAGAAAAATTGGCGATGGTGCTCAGGCAATATGATGACATAGTGGTCATGTCCGATGAAATTTATGAACATATTAACTTTGGAAATGAAGGGCATATAAGCATGGCTTCTTTGCCAGGCATGGCGGAGAGAACTATTACGATCAATGGTTTTTCTAAAGGATTTGCCATGACAGGTTGGAGAGTGGGGTACATATCGGCTCCTTTGACAATCGCAAAAGCAGCAACAAAAATCCAAGGGCAGATTACCTCTGGAAATTCTTCTATAGCTCAAAGAGCTGCATTAGCAGCCATTACGGAAGATTTAAAACCAACTTTCGAGATGACCAAGACCTATCATAAGCGTAGGGATATGATGCTCGACTTATTGAAAGAGATGCCCGGTGTGGTGACAAATGTTCCAACAGGAGCCTTTTATATTTTCCCTGACATTAGCAGTTTCTTTGGGAAGTCGGACGGTGAAACAAAAGTGACCAATGCGGATGATTTAGCCATCTATATATTGAAAAAGGCCAATGTTTCTGTAGTGACTGGAACCGCATTTGGTGCGCCTAATTGTATTAGGATTTCTTATGCGGCTTCTGATGATGAATTGAAAGAAGCCATGCAGCGTTTGAAAAAAGTATTGGCAGAACTCAAATAATTAAATCTATTTTATCAAAACCTGTCATGTTTAAAATTGTAAAAGAGATCAATATTGGATCGTATTGATGATATAGTACAGGACAAAGCTGACTGGTTTCATTATCAAATAATCTTGGTAAGGGTGAAATAATCTACTACATAATTTTTATAAATGGCTGTTCAAAACATTCCTGAGCTTTTTAGAGCATTTCAAAAACTGAAAGTTTTAGTCATTGGTGACGTGATGATTGATGCTTATATCTGGGGTAGTGTTTCAAGGATTTCTCCTGAAGCGCCTGTTCCGGTTGTTAATGTGAAGCATCGTGAGAAGAGAATGGGTGGAGCTGCCAATGTAGCCCTTAATCTGCAGTCATTAGGTGCGGAACCAATTTTATGTGCGGTTTTAGGAAATGATGAAGAAGCGATTATTTTTGAAGGATTATTAGAGAAAAGGAAGATTACCGATAAAGGAATCATTAAAAGCCAAGACCGAATTACAACAATTAAAGAACGGGTGCTTTCTGGTTCGCAACATTTGTTGAGGGTTGATTCCGAGAGCCTGCATCCTTTAAACGAGTCCGAAGAAAGTCTTTTGCAACAGAAAATATCTGATTTAATCCCGGAAGTGGATGTCATTATTTTTGAAGATTACGATAAAGGCACCATTACACCCAATATAATTAAACATACAGTCACACAGGCAAAACTCGCAGGAAAGCCTATTGTTGTTGATCCTAAAAAGAACAATTTCTTTGCTTATAAAGGGGTAGATTTATTTAAACCAAATTTGAAGGAATTAAAAGAAGGCATGAATGTGAATTTTGATCACACAGATCAACAGAACTTAAAAACTCAAACTCAACTCCTTCGGGAACGATTGTCTTCAAAGATGGTGATGACCACCTTATCAGAAAAAGGGGTTTACATTCAATCGGAGCAGGAAGATTATTTAATTCCTGCCTACAAAAGAAGTATTTCAGATGTTTCGGGAGCAGGAGATACTGTTATTAGCATTGCAGCCCTTTGCATGGCACTAAACTTAAAAGCTGATTTTGTAGCGACTTTGTCCAACTTAGGAGGAGGAATTGTATGCGAAGAATTAGGAGTAGTCCCAATTGATGCCAAAAAGTTGGAAGTAGAAGCAATAAAGCATAATTTACAGTTATAAATTTCGGCAGTAAACTCAAAGGCCAAGCGTTTCTTACAGAATGAAATTATCAAAACTCAAAAATGCTTTTGCAGAATGGCTTAATAATATGCTCTATAGCAGTAGAAGCCAGGTGTTGAATACACTTATTTCCCTAAAAGCTTTTATTTGGTTGACAGCCACTATTCTGTTGCTATATGTGTTTGGTTTTGAAACAGAAAAGGGTGAATTGGAGCAAGTATTTTTGGGCTTGGACGTTGTTCTAATTATATATTTTAGCACTTTTCTCATTCGCTTGCTGTATGAATTTAGGCGGACAGAATTCCTTAAAAATAATAAATTAGAAACCTTTTTAGTATTGATTATTATTATCAATACAATTAGTAATCATTTTCTTGACAATAAAATAATTGGTTTTTTCATTGAGAGCTTCGAGTTTAAAAGTTATGAAGATGCTTATTTAGCCTTAATCACCTTCTTTTTTATTATTCTCATTATTTATGAGCTAATCAATGCATCGGATATATTTTCACGACTGAAAGCAAGTCCAGCCAATTCTTTCATTGTTAGCTTCATGATACTTATTCTGTTTGGAACTGGAATGTTGATGCTTCCTGCCATGACCAATCAAGAGGGCTCCATGAAGTTTATGGATGCATTATTTACTTCAGTGAGTGCGTGCTGTGTTACAGGATTAATAGTTGTGGACACAGCCACTTTTTTTACCATCAAGGGTCAAATCGTGATTATGATTTTAGTACAGATTGGAGCGCTTGGGATTATTTCTTTTGCGTCATTTTTTGCTAATATAATGAAAAGTGGAGTAGGGATAAAGCAGCAGTTATTTTTACAGGATTATTTAATAAGCGAATCGCTGTTTTCAGCTAAAGGCTTACTAAGAAAAATTATTTTTATCACGCTCTTGCTAGAATTAATCACTTTTGTTTTGATTTATTTTACTTGGGGAGATGAAGTGGTCTTTACTTCACAAGCTCAAAAATTATTCTTTACAGCTTTTCATGCGGTCAGCGCTTTTTGTAATGCTGGTTTTAGTCTTTTTACAAATGGTTTAGCTGAGCATGGAGTCGCTACTAGTTATATTCTTCATATTGTTGTAGCTATTTCCATGATTTTCGGGACAATTGGATTTTCTACGATTCAAGATATCTTTAGTCTTAAAAGATTAAGGGACCGCTATCAAAACCCATGGAAAGATTGGACATTAAGCACCAAAGTAGCCGTTTACACGACCGCATTCCTGATAGTATTTGGGATGCTGGTATTTTATTTACTGGAAAGAGATTACATTCTTTCTGATAAAAACTTTATGGAAGCTACAATTTCTAGCTTTTTTCAATCCGTAACCAGAACTGCGGGCTTCAACACAGTGGATATTGGCGCATTACGTACGCCAACTCTAATTTTACTGGCATTTTTGATGTTTATTGGTGCATCTTCAGGCTCAGTAGGAGGAGGAATTAAAACCTCTACCTTTTATTTGATTCTCGTTTCTGTATTTGCAACTATTAGGGGGCGGTTAAAAATAGAAATCGATAAAAGATTTATTCCGAAAGAGTTACTTTTTAAAGCTTTATCGATCTTTTTCTTTGCTGCATCCATTAATTTGATTGGCGTATTTGTATTGACATTAACGGAAAGCAATTTTTCTTTTGTTCAGATTATTTTTGAGCAGGTTTCCGCCTTTGGAACGGTTGGGTTGAGCACGGGGATTACGTCCGAATTGTCAACAGCGGGCAGAGTGGTCATAATCCTTTCCATGTTTGTAGGAAGAGTTGGAACGCTTACTTTCGCATTTGCTCTGAGTAGTAGACAGATTTCTCAAAATTATAAATATCCGAAAGCACATTTAATGGTAGGTTGAGATCAGAGGTATAAATAACTAAATGAATATAAGTAGAATTAAAAATACAATTATTGAATTGCTAAATAATGCAATTTATAAGAGCAAAAAACCTGTACTAACTACGGTTCGCTCTGTTAAAGTATTTTTATGGATTGCTGCTTGTGTAATTTTACTGTACGAATTTGGGTATGATGTCAGTAGTGATGAATTGAAACAAGTATTTTTAGCCTTAGATATCATCTTGTTGTTTTATTTTTTGAGTTTCATCATTCGATGGCTGTATTCGTTTAGAAGATTGGAGTTTTTGCAGTCCCACAAATTAGAATTTTTACTGGTCATCATAATTTTGATAAACTCTATTAGTTATTATGCTTTTGACAATAGGATTGTACATTTTTTACAGGATTTCTTTGAATTCAATAGTTATGCGGATGCCTATCAAACGCTATTAGCCTTTTATTTTATAGTATTAATTTCCTACGAAGGCGTAAAGGCGAGCGTGATTTTGTCTCAATTAAAAACCAAGCCTGCTAGAACCTTTATCATTAGTTTTATCATCTTAATCTTTTTTGGAACTGGCGTTTTAATGTTTCCTGAAATGTCAGTAAAGCATGAAACCATGTCTTTTATGGACGCTTTATTCACTGCTGTTAGTGCAAGTTGTGTAACGGGTTTAATTGTAGTAGATACTGCTACCTATTTTTCTTTGAAAGGGCAATTTGTCATTATGATTTTAATGCAGTTTGGAGGCTTGGGCATTATTACCTTTGCTTCCTTTTTAGCGTCTTTACTAAAGACTGGAGTAGGGATCAAGCAGCAATTAATGCTCCAAGATTTCCTCGAGAGTGATTCTTTATTTTCTGCTAAGGGTTTATTGAGCAAAATCTTTTTCATAACTTTTTTAGTGGAGTTCATTGCCTTTATATTGATCTTCTTCTCATGGGGTCATGATGTTCATTTTAACACAGTGGGGCAGAAAGTATTCTTTTCAGCCTTTCATTCTGTAAGTGCATTTTGTAATGCAGGTTTTAGCTTGTTTACTAATGGACTATTTGAACAAGGCGTAGCCACTAGTTATATATTACATATCATAATAGCCATTACTTTGATTTTAGGGGGTATTGGTTTCTCATCTCTACAAGATCTATTTTCTGTAACAAATCTTAGAGAAAGATTTAAAAGTCCATGGAAAGAATGGAAATTGAGCACCAAAATAGCCGTATATACCTCTATGGTGTTACTTTTTACTGGAATGATAGCCTTTTATTTTATAGAAAGGAATAACACTTTGGCAGATATGAATTTTATGGAAGCCATGATTACAAGCTTTTTTCAATCTGCAACAGCCAGGACTGCAGGCTTTAATACCGTGGACTTTAGTGCGTTGAAAATCCCGGCCTTGGTTCTTATATCTTTCTTAATGTTCGTTGGTGCTTCTTCTGGTTCAGTTGGTGGAGGGATCAAAACCTCAACTTTTTATTTATTGATAAAATCAGTAATAGCTACTTTGAATAATAGGGCTAAAATTGAAATTGATAAAAAATTTATACCTAAGGAGTTGTTATACAAAGCGTTGTCAGTTTTTTTCTTTGCGGCTACCATGAATTTGGTTGCTATTTTCGCTTTGACTATTACGGATGGAGATATTAGTTTAGAGCGGTTAATTTTTGAGCAGGTTTCAGCTTTTGGTACTGTGGGATTAAGCACAGGAATCACAGCTGATTTATCACTTGGTGGAAGAATTATCATTATTCTATCGATGTTTATAGGTAGGGTAGGTACCTTGACCTTTGCATTAGCACTCAGCAACAGGGCTACAACCACTACTCATAAATATCCGAAGGCGCATTTGATGGTGGGTTAAATTCGCAGCGTTCTATCCAACCTATCTTCTTTAATCAGGGTCTATTCTGTGGAAATTTTGCGCTTAAATTTTTGAATATGAAATACATAATTGTCAGTTTTCTTATTGCCGCAATGGGCTTTTGTAACCCCAAATGTGATGAAAGTACTCTCACTGATGCCTTCACCTTTCCTGAGAATATGAGTGATTTTATTCCGTACGACAATGAAGATAAATTTACACTTGTGCATAATTCAGGAACAGAAATCCAATTTGAGGTGTATAGGAATTCCACTGTTGAAACAGACGGTTGCGATCATTGCTGCGATTATTATACCTACGAAAGAGAACAAATGTTTATAGTTGCTGATTATCCTTTTTATGATATTGAATCTAATATTTATGCTAGGGAGGAAAATACTTTTAATTACGGGATCGCAATTGGTCGGGAGTACTTCTCATTAAATGAGGATATGGAGATGGTTGATTCTGTGAAAATCAATAATCAGTATTTTTACGATGTGCTTAAATTAAAAAGTAATAGTTATAGTGAGGAATATGAAAGTGAGATTGATAGTCTCTACTATAATTATTCTTCAGGAATCCTAAAAATTATTCAGGAAAATGGAGACACTTACGAAATCCAGTAGATCATTTTTATTGCTTTTTTTATTAGCACTGATTTCATGTAATGGAGCTATAATTTATGAAGAAATAGATCTACAAGCTGAAACGGAGGCTTGGATTGTACAGGAAAAGCGAAATCATAGCTTTACAATGAAAGATCAAAATGGTATAAGTACTAATTGGGTTCTAACAGAAGAAGATAATTATTACAGCGAATCGAGTGGTTCTTTTTTATTGATCCCAACTCATAGGACTATGAGGGAAATGCATTATCAACAATTTAGAAGCACCGTATTAGGTGATTTTAGTATTAATGCCGATGCAGGCTTTTCTGATACTAATCCTTGGGTTTCCTTTAACATGCCTAGTTTATCTTTTCGCTTTGATGCGGTGACATACAAACCCAACAGTTTATACATATATTCCAATAGTGGAGAGTCGTTGTCTTGGAATGACTATGAAGAAAAAGAACTTCCATTCGAGTTTCAAATCATGACTGACTATGAGTTAAATGGACAACTATTTAAAGAGGAAGTTGCAGTTTTTGAAATTACTGCAAGAACTGGGTTTTTGGAGCCAAATACCATTGTGAAGTTTTCTTATTCAAAAGAAATAGGACTTATTTTTTTAGAGTTAAAAAGCGGTATAAAATATTTGAGAAATTAATTTAAAAGTGCCATTCTGGCATAAGAAATTCTTTGGTGTTATTTTCGCTTAAAGGAGCACATGGCAAGGATTGAATTTTATAAATATCAGGGAACAGGTAATGATTTTGTGATGGTGGATAACCGCTTTCAAAAGGTAAATAGTAAAGACAAAACGATGGCTCAAAAACTGTGTGATCGTAAATTTGGTGTGGGTTCCGATGGTCTGATATTAATTGAAAATCATGATGATTATGATTTTGAAATGATATTTTTTAACCCAGATGGCTCGCAAAGCATGTGTGGGAATGGAAGTAGGTGTGCGGTCAAATTTGCTCAATTCTTGGGGATTATTGGCAATCAAACCACCTTTTTATCTACAGATGGGGTACACGAAGCCTCTATTGATGGGGATATTGTTCGTTTAAGCATGAAGGATGTCCCACAAACTAAAATCAATACTTTTCCTGAGCATTTTACGATAAATACGGGTTCACCGCATTATGTTATTTTTGCCAGTAACATAAAAGACAAAAATGTAAAAGAAGAAGGTGCTTCCATTCGTTATAGTGAGGAATTTGCCAAAGAAGGCATCAACGTAAACTTTGTTGAGAAACTGTCTAAGGATCAAATTTCAGTAAGAACGTATGAAAGGGGAGTAGAAAATGAAACCTTGTCGTGCGGCACAGGTGTTACGGCTTGTGCAATTGCACATGTTTTGCATGGTGGAATTTCTCCAGTCAAAATTGAAACCTTAGGAGGGCAATTGAGTGTTGATTTTGAGTTGATAGACGGGAATGCAAAAAATATCTGGCTGACCGGGCCGGCAAAGAATGTTTTTAAAGGGCAAATCGAGCTTTAAAAATTAAAATAAATCATAAAAAAGCGTGTAAATTAGCACATATTTTAAATTATTACAGCAAAAAAGTATGCTTGACTTTATAGCCAAAGGACTGACAAAAGTTTTCGGAACGAAATCTGACAGAGATATAAAAGAAGTACTCCCAATTGTGGAGCAAATCAATGAGGAATTTGCCAAATTAAAAAGTTTATCGCACGATGAACTAAGGGCTAAAACCACCGATGTTTTAGAGAGAATCAATCAATACCTGAAGGATATTGATGACGAAATAGCTGCTCTCCATGCTAAGGTGGACGAAAATCCTGATATGGATTTACACACAAAGGAAGACTTGTTTAATGAAATTGATGCTTTAGAGGAGAAAAGAAACGAAAAGTTAGAGGAAATACTCTTGGAAGTGTTACCTGAGACTTTTGCGATCGTTAAAGATACAGCTCGTAGATTTATGGAAAACGAGCAGTTGGAAGTAACGGCCAATATGTTCGATAAAGAAATGTCCGGCAAAGCCGAACATGTTAATCTAAGTGGTGATAAAGCCATTTGGAATAATACTTGGAAAGCGGCTGGAAACGATACGACCTGGAATATGATGCATTACGATGTGCAATTAATTGGCGGGATCGTTTTGCATAAAGGTAAAATTGCCGAAATGGCTACGGGTGAAGGTAAAACTTTGGTCGCTACCTTGCCAGCTTTCTTAAATGCGCTAGCTAAAAGGGGAGTGCATATTGTAACAGTAAATGATTACTTAGCAAAACGGGATTCAGAATGGATGGCACCTATTTTCCAATTCCACGGAATCTCTTGTGATTGCATTGATAAATTTAAGCCGAATTCTGAAGAAAGAAGAAAGGCTTATCAGTCCGATATAGTTTATGGAACCAATAATGAATTTGGTTTTGATTACTTGCGTGACAATATGACGCGCGAAACTAAGGAATTGGTTCAGGGCAAGCATCATTTTGCTATGATTGATGAGGTCGATTCTGTTCTAATTGATGAAGCAAGGACCCCATTGATTATTTCTGGTCCCGTGCCAAAAGGCGATGTACACGAATTCGATTCTTTAAAACCAAGAATTGAAAAGTTAGTGCAAGAACAAAGAAAACTAACAGCTGACTTCTTACTAGAAGCAAAGAAGCTAATCAAAGAAGGAAAAGAAGATGAAGGTGGACTAGCGCTGTTCAGAGCATACCGAGGCTTACCAAAACACAAACCATTAATAAAATTCCTGAGTGAGCAGGGTATGCGTCAGATCTTGCAAAAAACAGAGAATATTTATTTGGCAGATAATTCCAAATTAATGCCAGAGGCAGATGAGCCTTTATTGTTCACCATTGAAGAGAAAAACAATAATATAGACCTTACTGAAAAAGGTATTGATCTGATCACTAGGGATGATGAAGATGCCAGTTTCTTCATTCTACCGGATATAGGCGTAGAGATTTCTGAATTAGAAAAAGATGAGTCTTTAGCTGATGAAGAAATATTGGAGAAAAAGGATGAGTTGATTAAAGACTATGCAGTAAAAGCTGAACGTATTCACTCGGTGAATCAGTTATTAAAAGCATACACACTTTTCGAGAAAGACACTGAATACATTCTGGTAGATGGAAAAGTAAAAATTGTGGATGAGCAAACCGGTCGTGTGATGGAGGGAAGAAGATATTCTGATGGTCTTCATCAAGCGATAGAAGCCAAAGAAAATGTCAAGGTTGAGGATGCTACGCAGACTTATGCTACCATTACTTTACAGAATTACTTCAGAATGTACCATAAGTTAGCGGGTATGACCGGTACTGCAGAAACGGAAGCTGGTGAATTCTGGGATATCTACAAACTAGATGTGGTGGTTATCCCAACTAATAAAGATATTGTTAGAGATGATCGCCAAGATAAGGTTTATAAAACGGTCCGTGAAAAATTCAATGCAGTTGCAGCAGAAATTGAAGAAATGAGTAAGGAAGGAAGACCTGTACTTGTAGGTACTACCTCCGTTGAAATTTCAGAGATTTTGAGTCGTATGTTGAACATGCGTAAAATAAAACATCAAGTATTGAACGCCAAGCAACATGCTAGAGAGGCAGATGTAGTGGCGGAAGCGGGTAAGCCAGGTACTGTGACTATCGCTACCAATATGGCGGGTCGTGGTACGGATATTAAATTGGCAAAAGAATCGAAGGAAGCAGGAGGATTGGCTATAATCGGTACGGAAAGACATGAATCAAGAAGAGTAGATAGACAGTTGAGAGGTCGTGCGGGCCGTCAAGGTGACCCGGGTTCTTCGCAATTCTTTGTTTCTTTGGAAGATAACTTAATGAGGATGTTTGGATCTGATAGGATCGCTAAACTCATGGATAGAATGGGATTGGAAGAAGGAGAAGTTATTCAGCATTCTATGATTTCTAAATCGATAGAAAGAGCACAGAAGAAAGTGGAGGAAAATAACTTTGGTACTCGTAAGCGATTATTGGAGTACGATGATGTCATGAATTCTCAGCGTGAAGTGATCTACAAGAGAAGGAAAAATGCACTTTATGGCGAAAGATTGCAGTTGGATATTATGAATATGTTGTATGATACTTGCGAAGATATAGTTAACAATTCAAAAGCTATGGATGCTTTTGATGATTTCAGATTGAGTATCTTAAGTACTTTCGGAATTGATTTTGAAATTAGCAAAGAGGATTATGAATCATTGAAGCCAAACGAACTTACGGAGAAACTGTATAATCATGTTTATACTGCCTATAAAGCAAAGAATGATAAAATAAAAGAGAAGGCTTTTCCAATTTTAAAAGACATTTCGAAAACAAAAGGGGCTACCGTCAAAGAAATTATGGTTCCTTTTACCGATGGGAAAAAGCAAATTGGGGTCGTTACTGATTTACAAAGAAATTTAGATACAGAAGGGCAGGAACTCATACTTTCTATGGAAAAAATTTCCACTTTAGCCATCATTGATGAGAATTGGAAAGAGCACTTGAGGGAAATGGATGATTTAAAGCAGTCTGTGCAGAATGCTGTTTATGAGCAAAAAGATCCTTTATTGATTTATAAATTTGAGGGCTTTGAATTGTTCAAGAGGTTTATTGGTAAATTAAATGAAGATACCAGCTCATTTATGATGAAATTGGATTTGCCAGTGCAGGACAGCTCTCAAGTGCAGGCTGCAGCGCAAAGAAAGCAGCAGCAGAATTATAAAGAAAGTAAAGAGGAGTCAGGTTCTGTATTAAGCGGAGGTCAAAATAAAAACAGACCACCGGTCGAAAAGCAGATGCCGGCAAAATCTGAAAAAGTTGTGGGAAGAAATGACCGAGTAACTGTTCAATATCAGGATGGAAGCGTGAAAAAAGACGTGAAATTCAAAACAGTGGAAGAAGATGTTAAAAGTAATAAATGTGTTTTATTAGATGAATAAATTTGGATTCGGCATAGCGTTTTTATTACTAGGTTTTTTTATAGTGGGTTGTATTACCTCTCAACCCACTTCAACAGCTAGTAAATCTTATAGTGAAGACTTAAGCCAGTATCGTCCAACAGTGGATACTGCCTTTGAGATGGAAAGTGAAAAGAGTAGTTTCAGAAGTACCAGTGAGAATTTCGAAGCTAATGCGGACGTCACGGCCCTTTTGGACAAAAAGCTTGATACCTTAGCTGAAAATAATAAGGAAATTCGCTACGTAAATGGCTATGCCATACAGATTTATAGTGGTAGTAGTAGCGCAGAGGCTTATGAAGCACGGGATACCGCAAGGGTTGTATTGCCTGAAATCAGGACCGATGTAGAATATAAACAGCCGATCTATAAAGTTAGAGTAGGCAGATTTACAGAAAGATTAGAGGTGCAGAGAACTTTGCTGAAGTTGAAGCCAAAATTTCCTGATGCTATTTCGGTTCCGCAGCGGATTTATATTAATTAGATTTTTTAAACCTGACAGGTTTAGCTTTGTTGCCATAGAACAGAAAGGTCGCCAGAGGCGGTAGTCATTTTTCTACTAGGTAGACGCTAGTGGAAGGAAATTTCTTCTATTGCCTTTGGTAATGGAGGTGTCAGTGACAAATTTTTTCGCTTTAGCGAAAATCCTTTTGTCTTCTTCCCCGATAATGTCGGGGCAGGTTGTTTCTATTGTGGTTAGAAAATAATTTTTGTCAATGCTAGCCTAGGTCGGTGGCACACCGATCGGAACCTAGAAGTACTTTAAAAAATCTCTAGCCTTAGACTTAAAATCAAAACTTAAAATGGATTTAAAATCAGAGATTCAATCACTGGCCAAGTCACAGTTTGAAGAGATAAAGGGGATTCGAGAGCATTTGCACCGTAATCCTGAATTATCATTTGAAGAGTTTGAAACTGCTAAATTCATCAGTAAAACGCTAAATGACTGGGGAATCGAGCACCAGACCGGAGTTGCGGATACTGGAACAGTGGTTTTAATCAAAGGGAAAAATCCAGATAAGAAAGTAACAGCCCTACGAGCTGATATTGATGCTCTTCCTATTACAGAAAAGAATGAAGTGCCTTATAGAAGTCAGAATGTAGGCGTAATGCATGCTTGCGGGCACGATGTGCATACTTCCTCTATGCTCGGGACAGTGAAAATCCTCAATCATCTTAAAGAGCATTTTGAAGGTACGATCAAGGTGATTTTCCAACCCGGAGAAGAGAAAGTACCTGGTGGTGCTTCCAAAATGATTGAAGAAGGGGTCCTAAAAAATCCCGATGTCAATAATATAATAGGGCAGCATGTAATGCCTTTGATTGATGCTGGCAAAGTAGGTTTCCGAAGCGGAATGTATATGGCGAGCACCGATGAATTATATATGAGAATTATTGGAAAAGGAGGACATGGCGCAATGCCTGAATTGAATGTTGATCCTGTCATAATTACTGCACACATATTAGTAGCATTGCAACAAATAGTGAGTCGCCATTCTAGCCCTAAAGTTCCAACTGTTTTGTCTTTCGGAAAGATTATGGCCGAAGGTGCTACCAATGTAATCCCTAGTGAAGTGTATTTAGAAGGGACGTTCCGTACCATGGATGAGGAATGGAGAACTGCTGCTCATCAAAAGCTAAGAAAAATGGCTGAGGGAATGGCTGAAAGTATGGGTGCCAAATGCGAATTAGAGATCAGAAAAGGATATCCATTTTTAGTAAATGAGCCAGAGCTGACCGAAAGAGCAAAGGCCAATGCTATTGAGTTTTTAGGAGAAGAAAATGTGGAGGATTTAGACTTATGGTTAGCAGCCGAAGACTTTGCTTACTTCTCGCAAGCTACAGATGCATGTTTTTATCGCTTGGGAGTTAGGAATGAAGCAAAAGGTATTAACTCCTCAGTACATACCCCTACTTTTGATATTGATCCTTTGGCATTGGAGACGGGTATGGGCTTAATGGCTTGGCTGGCAATTAAGGAGTTGGAAAGCAAGTGATTATTGCTGATTTCATAACTGTAGATTTATACGTTTATTAAACGTTTAAATATACAGTTCTTAGTTGTATGTTCTTTAAGGCTTGTTAAAAACCCTTTTTGTTTCCAATTAGATTATTAGTAAGTTTAAAGACATAATAGATATATAGTCACCAGGGGGTGACTATATTCACTTGTTGAACTAAACCGTTTCTTCCTGGAAACGGTAAAATGAGGTATGATTAAATTGTAATGGTAAACAAACAAGTTACCATTATGAAAACTCAAACAAAAAGCAATGCTTTAGAGCATCTGAAAAGAGAGCTGGAATTCCGGAATTACAGTTTTCGTACAGTAAATACGTATTGTTCACTGATGTCGCACCTGGCTAAAGTGAGCAGTTTACCGCTCGAGACCCTCACCCTTTCACAGTTTAAAGATTATCTTCACAAGGTAGTGATAGAAAAAGGCCTCTCAGCCTCTACTGTGAACCAGTACATCAGTGCATTTAAAATAGTGCAGACCGATGTTTTGGGAAGGGAGTGGGAAGATTTTAAGATTAGACGCCCTAGAAGATCTAAAAGGCTTCCGATCGTCCTCTCCATTGAGGAAATGGAAAGGCTGATCAATGTCAACGGCAACTTAAAACATAAGGCTATCATTATGTTGGCCTATTCAGCAGGCTTGAGGAGAAATGAGCTGTTGAACCTACTACCCGATCATATCGACTCTAAAAGAATGCAGGTGCGGGTCATGCAGGGCAAGGGCAAGAAAGACCGCTATACGTTGCTTTCCCGAAAAACGCTGGAGGTTACGCCTTTATTATCAAAATGAGCGGCCTAAGAAGTACTTATTTGAACCCCAAAACAGCAAAGGACGTCCTTTGGCTGAAACCACTCTGGCTAAAATTGTCAAGAACAAGCTCAAGCTTGCCGGTATTAAAAAGGCGGTATCCTTTCATACCCTGCGCCACACTTTTGCCACGCACCTGTTGGAGCAAGGCGTGAACTTACGGCTGATACAGCAGTTTATGGGACACACCTCCCTTAAGACCACTACCGTCTATCTACATCTCACCAAGCCAGACCCCGGCAGTGTTTGCTCCCCGCTAGATAACATGAAAGTTTAAAAATGGGAAGATGGAAAACAAAAGACAGAAAACAGAATTGGCTGATATCTTCATTGAGCACGCAGCGGATTATTTGAATACCACAAAACTCTGCCTCGTACAAAAGAAAGCCTACCAGGCCATCACCCAATGTCGGAGTGCCTCCATGGGAGGGCATATTAACAGCTGTGATAATTGTGGGTACAATCAGCAAGCCTACAACTCGTGCAGAAACAGGCACTGCCCCAAATGCCAGTTCATAAGAAAGGCCAAATGGGTCGATAAACTGGCTTCAAACCTGCCTGCCACCAAATATTTTCATTTGGTCTTTACCGTGCCTCACTGCTTGAACAAGCTGTTTTATATTAATCAAAAACTGGCCTATGGTGTGCTTTTTAAAGCAGCGGGTCAATCCTTGATGCAGTGCGCCAAAAACCCAAAGTATCTGGGGGCCATGGCGGGTGCGGTATCCATATTACATACCTGGGGACAAAACCTGGATTACCACCCGCATATCCATATGATAGTGCCTGCAGGAGGATTGACCGAAGACGGAAGAGAATGGATTCCTTCTAGCCCCAACTATTTCTTACCTGTGAAGGTGTTAAGCGCTGTGTTTAGAGGTATTTTACTCAAGCTGCTGGAAGCATCCTTCACGAAGGATCGGTTCAAAATACCTGCAGGCACTCACTTTGAACAACTAAAACAGCAATGCTATAAGACCAAATGGGTGGTCTACAGCGAAAAGCCTTTTAAATGCCCTGAAAATCTGATTAATTACTTGGGCAATTATACCCACAGGGTGGCCATAAGTAACCAACGGATCATGAGCCATCAAAATGGAAAGGTAAGTTTTAATTATAAAGACTACCGATGTGGTGGCTTGAGAAAAGTGATGAGCCTAGAAGCGGGCGAATTTATCAGAAGGTTCATGCAGCATGTCCTGCCTGAGGGATTTTGCAAAATCAGGTATTTTGGTTTTATGTCCTTGTCCAACCTTAAACAGGCCAGGGAAGACTGTAACCTTATCATTAATAAAATCACCTACTTCCCTGTGCTAGAAGGGCTCAATGGCATGGAAGTTTATCGGCAATTAACAGGGAAGGACCCTGTAGAATGTCCTAAATGCAAGACAAAAGGCATGAAGGCAGTTCCATTACCAAAACAAAAAACACCTGGCTAGTATTAAACTGACCGACAGTTCTTTGAAAGATTGTAGCTTTAGCAAGAAGCGAAAAAAGCTTCAACAGGAAAGCTACGTCTAATTAACAAAGCTTTGTATGAAAACAGGCCCTACAAATCAGCACCAAACAGGCAAAAGTTCTGCTATCAATTGGCAAGATGAGGCTTCAGCAGCTAAAGCCAACATACTATGCCCATAGTCCCATCGGCTCAGTCCAACAACGTTTTATTCATCATTCTTACTGCTCTTAAATCACATTTACAGAAATGGGGATTTTACCTTTTTTTATTTACTTTTAGAGAACGATGAATAAAACGCTATAATGTTGTGTGTAACATCACAGTCCAATTAAAAGCAAGTACAATCGATACATTTATCATTTAAAACCTTATATTTGTAAAATACTTACAGATAATCGATTTAAAATGGTATTGGAAATAAGGATAAGTAATTTTTTCTCAATAAGCGATGAGGTTATTTTAGATTTAAGAGCAGGAACGATTAAATCAGCAAAAGCTAAATCACTTACCGACAATATATTCAATTACGAAGACATTGAGGTTCTCAAAACGGTTGCTTTATATGGCTCCAATGCATCAGGTAAAACCAATATTATCAAAGCTATTAGGTTTTGCAATGCTATGGTATATGAATCTCATAAACATAATGAAAACACTATATTTAATTTTTTACCTTTTAAATTTGATGGCTTTTCAAATAAGCCTTCTTCCTATTTCATAAGATTTGTAGTTAATGAAATAGAATACAAATATTCATTTACCTTAACTAGAACCGAAATCATAAAGGAAAGCTTATACTATTATCCAAACGGTAGAAAAGCAAAGGTATTTGAAAGAGATGAAAGTGCTGGGGAAAATAAGAGGGGCAAGTACTCATTTGGCACATCTGTTATAAAAAGACCATATGATGTTGTAGAAAATACATCAAATAAAACTCTTTATATTTCAAGAGCTAGTCAAATGGATAGAGAAATCCCAAAAGAAATTTTTAATTTCTTTCATTCTAATTTCATTCTTCATCATGCTAACTATGGAAAAAGTAATATAGGAGAACTAATAAAATCCTACAAAGAGAAATTGTTGACCGCTTTGCAATTTGCTGATAGTGACATTGTCGATTTTAAAGTGAATTATAAAAAAGAAGTAGGAAAAAGCTTAAGAGCTAATTTAGATACCGAGGAAGCATTTTTTGAAGATAATGAACAAGAAAGACTTGAGTTAAAAACTTACCATAAGTACTCTAAAAATATTCCATTTGATTTTAATGAAGAATCTTTAGGAACTCAAAAGCTATTTTTAATGATGCTTACTATAATAGATATTGTCAAGAATAATAAAATACTATTAGTAGATGAGATAGAAGATAGCTTGCATCCAAAGATTGTGGATTACATAATCGATATATTTAATACCGGTTCTAAAGCTCAGTTAATATTTTCTACTCATAATACTAACCTTTTAGATTTAAATAAATTTAGAAAAGATCAAATCTGGTTTGTTAATAAAAATGAAAATGGAGGGTCTGACTTATATTCTCTGTATGATTACAGTGATTTTAGAGATACGATGGACCTCGAAAAGGCTTACCTTCAAGGAAGGTTT